>NZ_JBSWWU010000002.1:0-613573 GCF_056160245.1 Aquimarina sp. AWH4_224
ATTTTTTGAAACTCTACATGTTATTGTATATTACCATATAGTCTGACATCAAATCTGTAGTTATTTATTCATAGAACTTCCCTGCATATAGCAGCAGAGCAAAGTTCTTCCAACTCGCTTTTTCACCTATTGACTCGCTATCTTCTCCATAGCTTTCCATTGCTTCTAAAAAGGAAGCAATTGTTCCATTCTCCCAACCGTTTGCACCAGGGTCATATGGAGATGAAGGTTTTGTTTTTTCTTTTTCATCTTCATCCATTTTGTTTTCTTTTAATGCCTTGATAAATTTAAAGAAAGACTCTTTTGAATCTACTTTTTCTAATAACTCATATAAATTCATATTCCTTTATTATGTATTAATATACCCTTACCCCATTTTTATACTTAGCCAGTTCTCTTCCTTTAGTAAAATTCTCATAAATAATGGCAGTTTCCCATCGATCCTTAAAATGTCGCATCAGCATTCTCTCTAGTCTTCTCATACCTAAAGCTTTGTTAGGTTTTGAGTTTCTATGACTTTTATCGTAAGAATAAAAAGTTCGAGAGTTTCCATCCTTAAAATATACAATGCACTTGGTAAGTGACCTAAAAGGTAAATCTTTTAAAATCATCATGTAAACAACTTGATAAGATTTCTTTGTAAACTCTCTTTATAAGCCTTGATTAAGGCTACATCATTATATGCCGACAACCTTTTATGGTGTAAACAAAAAAGCTCAAATCGAGTTTTGCTTTTGTGTTTACCTACTCCTTTATCGTGATCTTTCCATTCCTGTTCTGTTTGCTGAATCAATAATTGATTTCTGATCTCTTGTTTTAAAACCTCTTGCTTTACAAACCATTTATAAGTTTCTCTAAAACTGTTCTTCTGATTTTCTGGATGAAAGTATACATGTGCTGGTGGGATCCATCGATTTGAATCTCGTTCTAGCCATCTTGATACCATATTAATGCGTTTGTAGAGAATATCTTGATACTCCTTCCAATCTTCTCTGCTTCCTTCTATCTTGAACTTTAGGAATACTGAAGACCAAATGTGATTAAGAATCTCCGCCTCCTCTGGCTCACTATACAGTTTATGGGTATACAAAATCACTCTGGCATATCTCCAGAAGTCCCGAACCAGTTGTAAAGAAAAAGCCGAATCTGACTCGTTTTTCAAATCCTTGATTTGTTTTTTCGAATCAAAAATCCGGCTTTCCTCCGTGTTCATGTCTTGTTCTTGTTCAGTTCCTGTAACGCAGTTATCATCTGTTTTGTGAACCGATAGGTGAACTCCTTTTTTTGAAGTTATCAACTTATCAACACCCCTATTATTATTTACTTGTTCTTGTTGTACATGAACTAATGGGTGTAAATTTTTCACTCTTTGACCAAAAACATCCATATTAACCCATAATTCGATCCCTGATTTACCTCTGTTTTGTTCATAACTAATAAACCCTGCTTGCCTCAATCTTCTCTTATGATTTAAGATCGTTTTCACTGTACATCCTTTACAACTGGCAAGGCTAGAATTATAGGTTCTAAACCCTGGAAGCTCCTTCTTAAAAGAATCTCCTAAACTAATAGCTTGATTTAGCTGTTTAACATACATTCTAATAATCAGTTCTGCAGTAGCTCTATGGCTCGCATTTAGTTTTACTTTTAAATCAAAATGTTTCTCATTGTGGGTATCAATAAATGCCTTCGTGCTTTTAAAAACCTTAGAGAAATCAATATATCCTAGCGCTTCCTTATCAGCCATGAGATCTGTTTTTAAGGTGTTGTAATTCTTTCAAGGAAGTGAGCACAGAATCATAACAAAAGATCGTATGACTTATTTTTTCATTGAAGATTTCACTGTTGCGTTCTCCAAATTGACTCCTCAAATTTTCTAAGGTTTGGATCATATCTTGCCGCTCTTGCTTTAAAAATACCAATTGTTCTTCTAGGGTTAGCATAAAAGGTAATGTTTACATCGGTTTACATAGGTATATTTCTCTCGAGGTACTCTAAAATACTCTTCTTGGAATACCGGATTACCTTTCCTGCTTTAGAATATCGGATCTCATCAAAATCTCTTAGCTCCTGCATTTTAGTTTTGCTTTTTACACCTAATAATTTCTTGGCCTCTTCCGTAGAAAGCCAATCATTTGCAGGGTCCATATTTGCTAGAGCTTCTTCTTTGGCCTCGCGGATAGTAGTTCTTACCATTTGTAACATCTCTCGTTGTAAATGATGATAGGCTTCCGATTCAAATACGATAATTTCCATAAAATTAATTGTTTACATGTATTTCTAACTGTTCAAGGAATTTATCTCGAGAGATCAAAATGGATGGGTATTGATCATTACTATTAATCTGAATCCAATCCCCAAATGGTAGTTCATTTCTTTCTAATTTATACCATTTTATTTGTTGCTCTGTTGACATATTCCCTTGATTAAAACTTATGGGAACAAAGAGAAGCATTTTGATAATACCAAAACAGTGGTAAAGGGGTTTACAACCCTCAAGTATTTAAATTAACTTATTGTATTTCAATGATTTAAAAAATAAAAAAATTCTATTTTTGAGGGAAATATTAGTATCTTGCTACAAAGCACAAACACATATTTAACTTATTTTTTAATGCATTCTTCTATATTAGAAATAGCTATACTTACATCAGAATTATCACAAGAAATCAAACAATTTGCAAAGATACACCATATTCAAACTCTAGATGAACTTTTACAAATCAAAGGCTCAGAATTAGTAAACATGAAAGGGTTTTCTTATCGAATACTACAAAGTCTGTTGGACTATTTGAATGATCACAACGGACTGCACCTTTTTAAAGAACAATGATTATAAATCTCCTTTCATCTGATCTAACTGCAATAACATTCCACTTAATTTACTCTTTACAGATTTCTTAGAACTCTCACTCACCGAGTAATAGTTATTACTAAGACTCTCGGTAGAAATCACGCTTGATTTTGGAGTTCTAAACACTGATGAAAGAAAAGTAAACACTTCTTTCTTAGGTCCATCTATTAACTTACATTCATATAAAAGCTTTGTCAACAATGACATTTCCGGGACAGACATTTTTAATAACTTCCGTTTGAAAAAATTTCCTTTTTCGATATCATTTTCTAAGACTGTTAGTTGTTTATAGAACAGTATTTCTTCGCTCACCCACTCTATTAATTTCTCCTTTAATGAAGGAAGTTCTGGATTCAAACGAAAGAAAACAGTAACAGCTGTAGTCTTTACTTTTTTATGATATTGCTGGCAGATCTGAAGTTTTTCTTCATTGGTATAGTAGTCCTTCATACTATCCTTAACCTGCTTTGTCATAAAGAAAAACACTTTAAAAGTATTATAATCTAAGCTAATCAAAACCGAGTATAATTTATCTAGTGTAGGTTGATTCTCTTTTGTAAACAAATGATCCAGTACTTTTATCAATATCTTATAATAGTCTCTGGATTCATAGGTCAAATCAGATAAAGTATTACTACCTATTTGAGATAACACTTTGGAAATTTCCTTCACTATAATCTCTGGAGCCTCCAGCTTATTTAGTTCCCTTAACAAACCAGATATTGTTTCTTGATATCTATTTACAAACCATAATTGTTGTTGGTAAGGAATAGATAAAGATTGATCCAGATATCTTGGGAATATCTGTTCGATGTACAATAATATAGCATCCAAGGTTCGGTATATCATCTTAAAAATATCGGTATTTGATCGTGCCTCTGAGATTTGAAATACCGATTGTTTATCCTCTCCAAATAAGTAATCCTGATCAATAATGTTCATATAACCCAACACAAACATTTGATAGCTCTTTACCAGGTTTTCGATACTCTTGTTCTGTTCTAAAAATA
Source organism: Aquimarina sp. AWH4_224 (assembly GCF_056160245.1). Classification (NCBI taxonomy): domain Bacteria; kingdom Pseudomonadati; phylum Bacteroidota; class Flavobacteriia; order Flavobacteriales; family Flavobacteriaceae; genus Aquimarina; species Aquimarina sp. AWH4_224. The sequence continues at coordinate 3,865 of NZ_JBSWWU010000002.1, forward strand.
AAAACAGCTTCCCTGTTAAGTCTCGCTTAAAATTCCTTAGTGAATTCTTCAAAAGATCCTCGTAGTAAAAAAACTTCAACTCTTGATCATCAAAGTTTTCTAGGTTTTTCTGTCTTAAATGTGGATTGATATATTCATCTTTACTTTTTGATTTAAAATAGTTAACATAGTATTCCCTACTTTTTTGGTCGGTCAATGGATGTAGATCCTCATGAAATATCCGGTGGAATACATTCATATGCTCCATAGACAATTTGGTTTTAAGTTTGTTTTCCCTTCTTTAAGTAGTTATTTGCTCATATTTACAGTTTTTAGTTAATCTCTCTTTTATTTTACAGTTTGATGTCTAAGGCCAAGTCAATCGGTTAAAATTACAACAAGCCAGTTTCAAAAAATGAAACTGGCATTTATTTTTGACTAAAAACACAAAATAACTGTCTGATTCCGAATCTTGATGTATTATTTTACCGACAAAAAGCTATTTTGTTAGGCTTTTTAGTTACTATATTAGCTCTTCATGTTCATAATCAACAGATTGCTCCACATCCTTTATGGAAATGTATTGATAGGTATGATCGTAAGAAATAAAATACTCTACATAGTAAATTATAGTATTATTATGATCTAGAAATTCATCCTGAATTAATCTACCGTATTTCTGTTTACCTTTTACCTGATATGTCTTTCTTGGATGATCTAATAAATTTTTCTTTTTTAAAACACCTACTTCTGCACGAAACAATAGCTCTTTGTACTTAAAAAATAAATCGTTCATATAACCTACTCTTTGCTTTTTAAAAGTAATTTCAGAAAGTTATACTTATGGATTTTACGGAGAACCGTATTTCAATTAATAGGTTACATATCTCTAACAATTTTAAAAACCAGTTCCCTGTTATAAACTATAATATATTACTATTTTTTTTTGCTTTATTCACCTTTTTGAATATTATTTTACGTATTTTTGTTACTAATGTATTTCTTATGAATTTTGGAGAGAAACTTAAAAAGTTAAAAAAACTTAAAAACTTATCACAAGTTCAACTTGCAAATGTTACAGGTATCTCGCGTGATGCCATCTCTAAATATGAACGTGGTGATTCTATACCCTCTGTATTTTACGCCAAACGAATAGCTGAAGCCCTCGAGGTATCTTTGGACTATTTAGTAAGTAGAGATGATGAGGAATATGTTTTGGACAAAGACGCTAAAGAACGTATCATACAAATACAACAACTACCTAGAGAAGAAAAAGATAAAATATACTATGTAGTTGATGCCTTGATAAGAGATTTTAAAACTAAACAAGCTTATATTTCTTAGATTATGAATAAAAAAAATGTGACCATTGGAGTTTTAGTACTAATACTAGCTATTATAGCAATAAACATCTATACAGTTAGTAAAAAACAAAATAATCTACTTGAAGAACTAGATCAAAAAAGAGAAGAGATTGCTCAGTTAAGACAGCAAAAAGATATAGAAAGCAGATATCCTAAAATAGTACAATATAATTGGCTTGCAAACGATTACAATACTGCTGTGAGAATATTTCCTAATAATATTTACAACAGTCTGTTTTTAAATAAAAAACCTATTGGCTATCTAACAAAATAGGGATTACCAACTACCACCAGCTCCGCTACCTCCAAATTTGCCACCACCAAAGGTATTAGAGTTTGTTTGCATATAAAACAACACTACAGCGATAATTGCTATTACAATTAAAATTGCAATCAGCAGTTTTTTATTTTTAACTGACATAACACAAAAGTAAAAAAGGGATGCTTAAAAAACATCCCTTTTCAAATTTAATTTATCGCAATTAGTTTTCGTTAAAAGTCTCCTCCCGAGCCTCCTCCACCGAAACGTCCATTCCCAAAGCCACCATTGAAGCCTTTTGCCGGAGCCATTGAAGAAGGTAATTGTAACTCATCTAATCTAACCTGCACATTTTTAAGTTCTTCTTTGGCGTTTTTTAAGCTATATTCTGTGCCATAATAGTTCAACTGCGCAGCTCCATTTGCAGCTTTAATAGCGCTATTCAAATAAATATTCATATTAGCGAGTAAAGCAACTCGGTTACCCAAACCGTCGGCAAAACTTAGCCTGCCTTCTCTAGTCGAAAGATTAGGACTTGTTCCATTTTTTACCATAATTTCAATAAATTGTTCAACATTGTTTTGAACGGTTTCCTCTAATTTATCAGGATTATCTAAAAGAAATTGAACTTGTTCCTTAGTTAACTTGGCAATATCAATAGCATACTCTTCTACAATACCTTTTATGGCCGCATTTTTAGTAAGCTTACTGGTTATACTCCTAATTCGGTTAGCTCTATCTAATGATTTACTAAGATTATTTATTTTTTGGACTAATCGTTCTTTTTTGTCCTTAAGATCTTTGCATTGATCACATTCCTCTTTCCTACCACTTTCATCAGAAAAACTATTATCATTATTATTAGTCCAAACGGTTTTTTTTCCTTCTCCGGATTTTTTAAACAAGTCCATAATAAATGTCTCTGCATCAGCCCCTTTAGGATCAGCAAAAAATACAGGATTATTATCAAAAGAAGAGTACATTGATATTGAATGATGAGTAATTGGATCTAGAGAAGTAAATCTTCCAATTTCAGGATTCAACTGTCTATAATTCATTTCATACCAATCAATTCCAAGAGCTTTCTCTTGTTCAATTCCATTAAACTTAAAACTTTGTGCTGTCGAGTTTCCTTCCGAGGATATCAAACTATTGTACCCTTTATGTTCAAGTCCAAAAGGATAATAGTTATTTTCTCGAATAATTTCTGCATATCCAAGATCATTTTTAGTATAACTTACTCGCGTATTTTTTAAATGGTCAATATATCGATAAACATATTTGTAATTGTTTCCGCTAGGTGTTGCATATCCTTCTGGTATGGATATATATTGTAATACATTATTTCTATAAACGTAGCTACTTAGATACTCTGTATTTATTATAGAACTTCCCTCTGTTACGATCTTTTTAAGCTTCGTCCCTGCGGCATTGTAAATATAAGCAATTGTTCCGGTGCCCTCACTATTGCTTATCGAAACTGTTTCAGGTAAGTTTAAATGATTATAGGTAATACCAGTAATTCCCTTGTTACGGTCAACAATCATATTACCATTTTCATCATACTCAAAATCATCGTTGGTATTGGTTCCATCTTTAAACCCAAAATTATCATTAGCAGAATCTGTTACTTTTCGAAGTTTGTTACCTCCATTATAAGTGTAGGCTAACATATCCATGTTCCCAAATGTGGTTGCGATAGCATTGGTATGCCCTTTTCTATTTAACGTAAGGATATTTCCAACTTTATCATAAGAAACACTACTTAGATCATATTTACCATCATTACTTGTAGCACTAAGAATACGATTTAAATGATCGTAGTCGTAGTTGTAACTTCTGGTAATGTTATCATTAGCCGTTCTCCAAGATGTTTTTGTGATATTTCCATTATATAAAGGGTTGGTACCAGCATTATAATCAATAGCAAAACCAAAAATATCTCCATTGCTGGTTGTACCCTCATTAATGCTTTTAAGCCATCCTCTTATATTGTATTTATAATCCACATCTTGTAATCCACCGCCTACTTTTTTGATCATCAATTGTCCAAGGGCATCATAGCTATTTTCCGTAATGATTTCTTCTTGTCCATTTATGGATTGTGTTTGTTTGGTCACTCTCCCTGTATGATCATAGGTAAAAGTCTCGATCGTTACAATAGCTACATTACTACCTTTGGTATGTGTAGTTTTACTTTGTTCTACTCTACCTGTAAAGTCCAACCTAGTCTCTACAATATCGATAGCATCCAGATAGTCATTTTTGCTAACTACATAGATTGGTCTTCCTTTACCATCATACCAGGTTACCGTGGTAATCCAATCATCAGTTCCTAATACGCGTACTTTGCTTCCTGTAGCTAGTGATCTTGTATTGCTAGTTACTGCCTGACCAAATACACTGGCTGGTGGTGTTGTAATCCCAATCTTATCAAAACTATAATCATCGTAATAGTTGATCGTTAATAGTTCTAAGTTATTCGTTGGGAACGCATTACTACTATATGAGATTTTTGCTCCATTTACGGTAGTTTCCGCTCCTCGTTTTTCTATGGTTACTGGATCCGAAGTGGTATTGATTGCTGTTTGTATGGTTTTTCTGGATCTAGTATCAGTATACTTTCCGGTATAAGCTACTCTACCATGGGCATCGTATTTGGTAAACAGCCAAGTACCTTCGGTTGCCAATAAGGCATCCTGAGTTAAGATAGGACGATCTTGTTTGTCATACACTATAGATTCTAATCCTTTACCTGGGATCTTCTTTTCGATCAAACGATTTCTGTAATCGTATTTGTATTGGTAACACAATTCGGCAAGCTCGGTGTCAGAGACACCATCTGTAATAGTCACCTTTGGAGAGATTACAAAGCTTAGATTATTGTATTTGTCATAGACATAATACGTATCATGGGCTTCTCCATTATTATAGTTTCTTTTTAGTACTACCTGATCTTGTTTGTCTTTGTATTCTCTAGTAGTATGATTATCTCTATCGGCTGGTGTCCAGTTTTCATCTTTGGTGATGCTTACATACAACTCATTAGCAGCATAATATCCATTTTGATATAATTCTGGTTTCTCTGTATCATTATTTGTAAAAGTAACATCAAAACGTACTACTTCATTTGCCGTGTTTTGCCTCCAATCAAACTTGATCGTATGATCAGTATCACTATTAGGGTCTACTTTCCAGTCCTTACCTGGTGCTCCTTGCTCTAATGCTCTATTGAGTGGAGAATCCTCAAAAATCGTCTCACTATAGGCATTTACTTGTGCCGGATTCGTGATCCCTGCAAAGTCTGCTGTATAGGTATTCAAATAATACTGGTTAATGTCGTTAGTAACATTTACTGTAGTATAGCTACCGTTGTTTGTCTTGGCAAAAGGTAAGTACTCCTTGGCTTGTCTACCGATCTCATCATACTCCATGTGGGTGATGATGTCTGCTTCTGTTGGTGAGGCTTTAATCGCTGTTTGTTGTTTAGGTCTTCCTAACCCATCAAAGTAAGTAACTGTCTCGGCAACATCTTTGTTGAACTGTATCTCACTTGGAGATTCCATGGCTGTTTGATAGGTACGTGTAAATACATAGGTCTCTGTATCCGATAAGTTTAACGTATAAGGAGAATATTCACATCCTTGATTTTCTCCAAATACTCCGGGACAGTTATCGGTATTATCAGCTACATATCCCGTTGGAGCTATACACCCGGTTTGTATATCCGCAGGATCACCAAAACCATCATTGTCCCCATCCTTATACCATTTGGTATTTGGATGGATAGTAGGATTGTCATCATTACAGTCATCACCATTAAGCACATAGTTATATGGATCTACAGGCGGTGCACTGCGGTAATACTTGATATTAGGATTACCAAAAGTATCATTATCCCCATCTCTATAGAAATTCTTAGGAGCAATATTGGTGACATACTCATTCCCATCATCATAATCATCTCCATTTAACACATAAGTGTACTGATCTACTGGTGCAGCACTACGATAGTATTTAATGTTAGGGTTTCCATAAGTATCTGTATCTGCATCTCTATAAAAATTCTTAGGAGCTATGTTGGTGATGTACTCATCATTATCATTATAGTCATCTCCATTAAGTACATAAGTATACCCATCTGTTGGAGCTGCACTATAGTAAAATCGAGCATTAGGATCTCCATAGGTATCGGTATCTACATCTCTGTAGAAGTTTTTCGGTGCAATGTTAGTGATATACTCGGTACTATCATTACGATCATTACCATTGGTCACATAAGTATACCCATCATTAGGTGGGAAGCTGCGGTAATACTTGATACTGGGATTTCCAAAAGTATCATTATCCGCATCCCTGTAGAAATTCTTAGGTGGAATATTTGTGATATATTCGTTATCATCATTAATATCATCACTAGTAAGTACATATCCTAACGGTCTACCACATTGGGTTTTGGTAATTGAGGGATTTCCTCTACCATCTCTATCCCCATCCTTATACCAAACCGTGTTGGGGTTGATATCGCCTTCTCCATCATCACAATCCAGATTGTTGGTCACATATCCACCTGGACGAACACTACGGTATACTCGTGTAGCTGCTGCCGGGGAACCAAAGGTATCGGTATCTCCATCTTTATAAAAATAACGTGGTGGAATATTGGTGATATACTCATCACCATCATTGATATCATCATTGTTATTTACATAACCTGAAGGCTGCGTACATTGTTTTTTGGTGGAGTTTCTATTCCCTCTACCATCTCTATCTGCATCACGATACCAAACTTTGTTAGGGTTAATCGAAGCATTACCATCATTACAATCGTTGCCATTAGTGACATAGGTATACCCATCACTAGGGGGAGCACTGCGATAATACTTGATACTAGGATTTCCAAAACCGTCCCTATCCCCATCTCTATAATAGTTTCTAGGAGCTACATGAGTAATGTACTGATTGTTATCATCTCTATCATCACTGTAACGCACATAGCCAGAAGGCTTGGTACATTGTCTTTTGGTGGGACTCGTACGTCCTCTACCATCACCATCAACATCACGATACCAAACCGTATTAGGGTGAATAGATGGATCATTATCGTTACAATCTCTTTTATCCAATACATAACCCGTGGCAGGAGAGGTTAACCAAGCGCTGTTGGGATTACCAAATCCATCACCATCATTATCATAGTAATATCTGGTATCACCATCTAAACCAACTCCAATCTGAGCTGAAGCTACAAACGAGCATAGCAATGCCAATACTGTTAGTATATATTTATTGTTTTTCATCTTTTTCTGCTTTGTTGGTTAGTTTTTGTAGTGGTATTTATTCTCTGAGATCAGATTGCCGTCAGCATCTCTTACATATTGCAGACGATTAAAATCATCATACTCATAATACACCGTGTACCCTCGTGGATCGGTCATACTGGTGACTCCTACCATTGGGTCATAAGTATAAGTAGTCACCATCGCATCTGCTGGTAATTCTACATGTAGCTTATTGAGCTCCGTACGTAAAGCACCCTCAGTACCCTGGCTGCCCATTTTGTGATCGGTATCCGAGTTTGATTTATTCTGAATCTCACCAACATATGCAGCTACTCCACTATAGGTCATATTTTCAATCTTAGCAACCGGGTATTGGTGATCATATCCCCAGATATAGGCCATAGGCGTACCATCTGCCTTGGCTACCTCAGTTGGATTACCGAAATTATCGTAAGATGTATATTTTACTCTAAGTTCTAAATCGTTGCTTCCTTTGGCAGTTAGCACTTCTTCAGGAAGCAATACATTATTCCCCCAATCTTTATATTCGTTATGCACTTTAGAAAGCACTTCTTCAGTATTACCCACCTGCTCTGTAGTAATCACATCGATTGCTGCAGCAATTTGATGTTGATCGATCAATTTTTGTTCTGTAGTAGTACGATTAGCAGGTTCAATATCCTGAGGATAAATAGTCTGAGTTTTAATGATTCTGCCCTTACTATCGGTCACTTCTGTTCTGGTTTGTTGTAAGTGATCCGAATTATCATAGAAAAACTTCTCTGTGGTAGTTAATGGGTTTTCTCCATTACTATTGTACTGCTTGATTGTACGTTTACTCATCGTATGCCATTGGCGTAGTAACGAATATTGACCAATATGATATTGGGTATTTTGTAAGGTATATCCTGGATCATCTGCGAATCCAACTCCCGCTGCGATACTTCTTGCTTGTCGCACCGAATACACTATTGTTTCTTTATCCAAGCTTGTTTTATGAGTATATTCATTGGTTTGTTCCTGTACAATTTTAAAACCGTTGTTTTCTTTTTTATAGGTCTTTTCTGAAAGCTTACGACCAAATCCATAGAAGTTACTATATGGCAATCCAGCAATATATTCTTCTCCAAAAACAGCAACGTTAGGAACAAGCAAAAAATCACTCTCAAATTCATGTAATTTCAACCCTCCTTTAAAATCTTCTCCTAATTCCTCGATAACTTTATTATACCCTATATGATAGCCTTGTACTCCATACAAAGGGAAGGCTGTATTTGAGGATATGGTAGTAGAACCACAAAGAGTTGCTTTATTCTCAGCATCATTAAACAGTACAGTATTGGTATTGATATGTGGTTCTATATTTCTGGCAATAGCCACTCCAGAATCACAATCCAGACAATCCATATCCCCATAATGGTATTTTTTGGTTTCAACCTTTCCATTACCATCCAACGTTTTTACTTCAGCAATACGCATCCCACCAACTGGAATTTTTTGTGTAGTCACAATAGGTAATTGGTCAAAATAAGTGAGCTTGATATGAGAAAGTGTATACCCATTATTCAATCTGATTTTAAATCGATAACGATGGTCTTTTTCTAATCGCACATACCTTCTCTTTGAAAAGTTAAGATTGGTAATCCCGTAAGCAACTCCTGGTATAGGACTATTACCATGAACATCAGATTCTCTGAAAATAGAAACCCCCACTTCTGTACCTGTAGTGATATCAAATACATCGATTACTGCAACATTAAAATTCAACGGATTTGTGGTATCTCCAATACCCTGGCTAAAATCATCCAAGTTAGCACCAAAACTCAACCATCCTTTATGAGCATGGGTAATCATTGGAGTATCAAAACTACCGTTTGGATTGGAGTTGGTCACATTTGCAATTTGATCTACGTAAGGTGGATTTGTGGTCACTTCTCCATAATATCCATGTCCTTCGTAACTAAACTCATTCTTTCCTTTGGTAGGATAGGTGATCCCTTTTATCATTCCAAAGTTTGCATGCGTAGAACTAGGACTGCGATCTGCTGCTTCCAAACCACTTAATGCATTATAGAGTACAAAGTTCGCTGCTATCTTATCTATCGCCTCAGTAGGGATCAAATTACGATTATCATCTTTACCATTATAAAATCCCCAATGATCCTGAGCGTATACAAAACGTGCAGGTAATTCTTCTGGATTATTATATTCAAAAGCATATGGTGATAATAGTGTCCCACTAGAAGAAATTTCGGTTACCTTGGCTAGATAATACCTTGTATTAAAATAAGGTTCTTGCGTAAAATCTAAATTAGCTTTTGTACTAGATACCATATTATACTCCAAAGAAAAGCTCTTAATGGTAGTATCATGCCGGTTTTTAATTACGATTTCTTCTAGTTTATTAAAACCAGTTGGCATATTCGCTTTGGCACTATAATTAAAAGTAATACTTCCCGAATCTGTAGAACTAATTTGTGAAAGGTAAGAAGTATTCCCTTGTGCAATATTTAAAAATGCACTATCACTGCCACTTGAAATACAAGCATCAGAATCCCGATAAAAACCATCTACTCGAGTTACACTTTGCGAAATACTTTGTTTATAAGTACTTGATGTAGAAGTATAAGAAAAAGTGATTTCTTCTCCTGATGGATGTGTAATTTTGGTTAAATACCATGCAGAAGGCACAAGCGGCCTTACATCACCAGAACTAGCCTGATTTGTAGAAGAATATCTGGATTTTTCTATCGCATTAGTTCCTCCAAAATAATAGACAATTCCACTAGGATCAGTAATCTTAAAGTGATACTCTAAACCTACGTTTAATATTTCCACTTTTACTGGAGAAGGTTCTAAGAAAATCACATTACGATCTATAAAAAAAGGTGCGTTATCATCTAAATAAAACTTACCACTAAAACCATTAAAGCTAAAAGAAAAAATATCCGGTTGGATATCGATCCCCTCAGGTCCTGGATCAGCAGCAGCGGATGCATAGAAGAATCGAGCCACAGGATCATTTAGATCTACATCTTTTGCAGGGCGATACTGATTTTCATCCTTTTTGCCATATACCGATCTGGTAATCGCTCCTCCAGCCGATAGATTCCAGCCTAATCCTGCAGAAGACGAATATTCATCCACTCGAATTCCATTTGAACTATAATCCAAACTCACTGGAATGGATAATGGTCCTGATGTAAATGTGTAAATTGGAACACTTACCTGTGCGGTTCCTGTAAATAACCCAACTGGTATTTGACCATAACGGGCAATGGATGCAGCCTCTGGTGAGACTGGAGTAACATCTGGTAATTCCTGAGCAGTAGCCATAGAGCATACCACCATCAGAAACAGTATGATTGATTGTTTCATTGTTGAAATGTTCATTTGATTTAGTTACTTAATTTTTGTTTTACTGTATTAATCCCATAATATTCAAACCAATTACCATGTAACAATGAACCGGAAAGGGATAAGCAGAGAAATTTTCTCTTTTGGTGCCTACTCCTAATTAAACTTATCCCTTATGATTCATTATCTAAACACAAATAATTGTAATTCAATTTTTCCTTTTTGTAATGCAATATTACTATGCGTCAGTTTCAAAATTTGAAACTCTGCTTTATTGAAATGTTAAAGTTTTTGATAATTTTTCCCTTGCTATCAAAGACAAGGGCAAAACTATCATCTTACCTTCTTTTAGCAATACAGAAATCTGTATTGTGAGTGTTTTTTTATAAAATGTATTGTTATAAGTTTTGGTCAAAGTGCTGGAAATTAGCTTATCAATCACTGGTGCAGACAGAGTAGTCTTTATAAAAGGGGATAGTCCTTGCATCGTAATCTTAAATTTTATTTTGGGTTTCTTTTTTGTTTTCGCGTGCAAACCTAATGTATTCTCTCTTATATTATTAGGGGAAAAATACCCTTTTCGACAAAAGGAACAATCTACTAGATCACTGGCACAGTTAGTCTTGTTTTTTTAGATAGTAAGCAAGTCCCTTAATAGACCACATTAAACCACAACTAGTAAAAAAAACTCAAACACCCAGCATTACAAAAAGCATAAGTAGAGTTATGGATCTGGGATCGGGGAATCCAGAAAAGGAACGATATCATCATATAAAAAATCTGTAATCATAGAAATAGGGGTTAAAGTTTACTTTTCTTAAGACTTACTTTGATAGTATTATGCGCTACTCTATTTATTTGGAGTCTACCATTTTATAAGGCAGATCGATCTGATCAAATAACTCCAACAAAACAAATCGATTGGTTTTCGTATTTCGCTTCTTTACATGATTGTCCTTTAGAAAATCATCAAGGATATAACCAATGTTAGTATCCTTAAAAGCCTCTTTAACTGCTTTGTTATCAAAAGGCATCATCTGATAATTATTATAAATGGTAAAATAGGTGCGCTCTCCCCCAAGAAAAGTTGGGTACTCAGATCTAAAGGTATAGATCTGCATATAATGACATTGATCCTCCAAATAACAATATGAATGACTACCCACTGGTAATACATTTTTAATGTCATACGCCTTTTCAATAGTCCTTTCTATACTTTTATATTCAATGGGAGAACTCTCTTCGATAAGTAATGATTCTATTTTATAGAGAATATCATAGGCATCGATCTTAGTCATGCCATCAAATTGCTTCACGCATTTCTTTAAAATTTTATCCTGATAAGTAGTCATATACTAAAAGGGTTATAGATTAGTAATATGCATAGGATATGACGATAGTATTTAAAGAAGATATACTGGCACTTTTCTTCAATACTCTGAAATAATAACAAATGGGGTGTTCACTAAAAAACAGGCAGAAACTTGACGAGCCAAAATAGCGATTTCAAAGTATGGTCTATCTCCTTAAAAAATGCCAGATATCTCTTTGCTAATGGGGTACACAAACTAAACTGTATTGTTGTAAGGCAATTTCATTTTGGGTATGTTTTCTATTATGCTATGCTAACTTAAATCAATAAAGGAATTGAACCTTAAGGGGTTTTAACTTGTCCTGATATCCCTGTCTTTAGGTTTTCTATTGTTTATCAGTTTAACAACGAAGGCAACAATTTGGGGGTACGGGTAGAGTCTTGTTTGTAGAAAGGCAATAATCGTATTTTGTATCCTTAATTTTTCGCTGATCTCTAAGGTTTCATACACACTTTTTGATTCTAGCTCGGCAATTATTTTGTTATATTTTCTTATTGCCTTTTGATTATCTTTAATGCTGGTAGCTGTAAAATTTGTGGCAAACAAAACGTTTTCTGTTTTGCTTTTTTCTAAAGCAAAAGTCTCCATATTAGAAAGTTGATTTTTAAGGTTAATGTATTTTCTATTTTATTCATTGTCGTATGCATTCAAAAATTGCTGATAAAGCATCTGAACTCTTTCATTTTTATCGTTATGAATCTTAAGTAAACACTCTACAGCTCTTAATAATTCCTGTTTGCTAGTATCAACTGATTTTATTTTTTGCGTAAAGTAAAAATGAGATAACCCAAATTCTTTTGCCGCCTCTTTAATTTCATTGGTGTTAAGTTCTTTTCGTATCGCATGAGCCAATTCTGGTAACTTCATTTAATTGATCAATTTTTTGTAATTTTATTTGGTAAATTTGCAGGTCGATATACCAAATAAGCCTAAACATATCCAAATATACAAAACAAATCTAAACATTTCAAAATAAATCTAAAGATTTTTAAAATCTTATCATACGCACACTAATTATGACTCCTGGGGAAAGAATTTTATTTGTTATTGATCATTTAAAAGTTTCGAAAAACAAATTTTCTACTAAAATGTTGGGACTTTCCGCCAGTACTAAAGTGGATCATATCATTAAAGGTAGAAATGATATTACTCCGGATTTTGCAAAAGAGATATGTGAAGTAGTTCCTTATGTAGATTATAATTGGCTACTTAAAGGAATTGGAGAGCCTTTTGTTGAGGATTTTGATAGTGACAAAAAGAATAGTTTTACACCTCAAAATCAACTAAATGATCTTGCTAATGCTGTACTTGAATATGAAGATGAACTCATGGCAATACCAAAAATCAGAAAAATGATTGAGCGACATGCACTTATAATGCTCAACGATAAACTTCCGGAATTAATAGACAGAATTTATAGCACTAAATCCAAGTCTTAAAAATGGAATCTACAAGATGTACTTTTTCAGGTATAAGGAATTAAACTCGGAGTGAATCAAATTTATCAGTTCAGATTTTTCAATATCGTTTTCTTCAATAATTTTACGAATTATAGTAATAGTCCTCAAAAGCCTTTTTTCTTCTTCTAGAAGTTTCTCGTTTAATTTTTCTTCAAGATCTCGTTCTAGATATTCGATTTCATCAATCAAAAAGCTTTCAAATTCCTCATTACTAATCTCGCCTTTCTTATGTTTGGACACAAAATCATTGTGATTCCTTACTCTTTTTATTATCCTGTATAACATTTTTGGGCTCGCCTTTGTATTGAATAAAGTCCTTTCTTTCCAAGCGGTTTAATTTTTAAGCTTAGTTTTCAGATAACTTAGTCCGTTGTTTAGTACCGTTTCTTTGTGTTTACTCAGCACCTTAAGAGCTTCAATGTAATTGCTGATTTTTTTATAGATCAGTACAGAAATGACACATAAGAATAAAGACAAGAAAACATAAGCCAGCAAGTCATAATTTACATTTGGAATAAACACCCAAGAAGCGTAGAAAATTGCCGAAATAAATGGAGAAATTAAAGCGTATTTTAAATGATGCTGTACTGCTTTGTATTTTTGCGGACTGGAAACAGGAGAGATCACAAGGAGCACACCTATTGTCAAAAACAAAATACTAAGATGCACCCCGAATGAGTATAAAAAAGATTGTACACTAGTAAAACCAAATAATTTTTCTTCTAGCTTTTCAAATTTCACAAATGAATGTAAAAACGGGAGTAGCCCACTAGCCAAGATCAAGAAATATCCGGTTCTCTCTATTAGATAAAGTTTATCAACTTTTTTGCTATAATCAATATCATTTACCTCCTTGTCCTCCTGGTGGCTCCACGTTTCCTTTATCGATTTTCTGAAGGTATGTTTCTTCTGAATTTGATTCACTACCTTGTCCCCCTGGTGGTTCGACATCTTCTTTATTAATGGCGAGTTTGATTCCGATTTCATCACTTAAATCTGTTTGTTCACAACTGCTCAAAATCAAACCAAAAAACAATACTGCTAAAAAATAAAATACTTTGTTCATTCGAATAATCTATATGGTTATTAACTAAAAATACCAATTATAGATTAGTTAAAATATAATTGAAACAAAGATTTAAAATCTAAACATATCTTTCTGGTTTATGACAATTGGGGTAAAGCTAGTCATATTAGTTACTTAAGCAAAGTAAACAAAAAGTAACAAATTCTTATTACGGGTTTACCTCGTATTTTTTTCTAAACATTAACATACAAATCAAAACTAAATAAACATATCGAAACATTTTTACTGAGTTTATCAAAATAGTTTTGGGTTATTTCTGGATGACTGGCCTTGAAATACTCTTAAAACTTTACTCCTATCTGGCTTTGTCAAATTCAAATAAGATTACAAATCAACAAAACAATTGTTATTCGAAAATCTTCTCTGCGGCCTCATCCAAAACTTGATTTTCAAAATCTGCAAAATAGGCTTCAGTTGTATAATAGTTGGTATGACCGAGCATGTCTCCTATTTGGGCCTTAGAAACACCTTTATGTAAACCTGCAGTAGCAAATGTATGCCGGGCGACATAAGTTGTGAGTTTAGTACTCAATCCTAATTCCTTGCTAATTGTGTTTAATCTTCTATTGTGATTTTTTAATCTACTACTATATACTTCATGAATTCTTTTATCGGATTCTGTATGTATAACATCAGATAGAATTGGAAAAACAAGATCGTTTTTTGACTTTCCTTTGGTATAAAATTCGAGCATAGCTATTATCTCTTTAGGAATCAAAATATCAAACTCTTTGACATTATTACCTCTTCTAGTTTTTCTTCGTTTATATTGAAGTCTACCCTTATTTATGGACCCAACTTTCAAATAGGCCATATCCATAAAATTCATCCCACGCATATAAAAATTGAACAGGAAATAATTCTTATGATGCCATAGTGCAGAATCCTCTGGGTATTTAAGATTTTTTATTTTTTCAATTATATCTAAACCTACCGCTCTTTTTTTGGTACGTTGTTGTTTTATAGAATATCCATTCTTGCCAAAAGGATAATCCTCTATGTTAATTTCAGTGCTACTATCCTTAATTGCTAAATTAAAGACTCGTCTTATTGATCTTAATCGTACTCCTAGACCATTTAATGTATTTCCTTTATTTAAATAATAAGCTTCTAAATTTTCCAAAAATGTTTCATCAATATCAGAAAGTAAAGGATCCTTATCATCATTAAACTTTACAACCGCTACAACTGCATCTTCGATAGCATTGGCCATTCCAAAACGTTTGGCGTCTCTATACCTTTTAATTACTATTTTGCTATATTCCTGTAATCGAGTATTACTAATTATTTTGGTTTTTATTATCTCATTAAGTTTGTCTTTCCCTTTTTCATCTATTCGTTCTTGAATTAGACCCGCAAGCTTGCCAACGGACATCTCTTTCAAAAAAGGTTCACAATCAGATATCACCTCTTTCGCTACACTAATTCGCTTACTCAATCTAGCATTTGCATTTACAGAATTTGGATAAGAGCTTTTAAATACCTTTTGCTTTTCATTCCATAGTTTACTAGAAACCATATAGGGAGTTCTTAAATCCTTTCTTTTTCTTTGATGACTTACCCTTAATACTACTGGAAATTTATCTGAATTATTATTTCTTTTATCGAGAAAAAAGAAGACTTTAGCCATAAATAAAATTTGTATTTATTGAATGTCTAAGTTACATGTAACGAGACAATTACAAAAGTTTTTTTGCCCACTTTTTGCCCACTTTTTTCGGTTTTAAATGGTTTTATTAAAACCCTATTAAGATCTTACTTTTCCTTTGTTTTTGATTATCAAACATATAAGTCTTTTGTAGTTTAAATAAGATTTGATTAAGAAGTTACTCATAATCAGGGGGTCCTTGGTTCGAGCCCAAGTGGGACCACCTTTAAACAAAAGGCTTTGTAGAGTTTAATCTCACAAAGCCTTTTTTAATGTGCATATGATTTGCATACAATATCTTTAAACTCAACAAGCCAAAACTGTTGTTATTTCATGTTTTTTTAAGTTCTATTTAAAATCCATACAAAATTCAAAACATCTCCTATCTCTAATTTTTCTCATCATTACTTATAAAAGAATTTGGCTTATATATGTGCTTAGGAACATATTTCTCTATAATATATGGAGTAATTTCATCTAAGGTTTTTCCTGTGGTTGGGTGTAATCCGGATGCTGTAAAATATTCTATCTCTCCTTTCTTATTCTTATAATACCATATTAAAGGTTCACGAGTTTCTTCAGAGAAAAACTTGGTTAGTATAGTCACTTCAATTTTTTTAAAATTGGTAACTAACTTGGGATCGTAAGGTTTTATCTTTTCCCCAGATTTAGGGTGAAAATTGAGATCACAAGATATTTCTTCATAATGATCATTCACCCAAGCCATACATTTACTTGAATTATTAATTTTAGTACCATCTTTTTTCACTAACGAACCTATAAACATTAATAGTACTATGGATACACTAACCCCTACAAATATCTTAATATAAAGCCTTATTGGCGGTTTAGGTTCTGTTGTAATATTACTATTCTTTTCGACGTATTCCTTATAATCTTCATACCCAAGGTATTTACAGAATAAATCAACACTATCTCCATTAGGGTTACTTCTTTTTTTACCTTCAATATATTTTTCATAGGCTCTTTCAGGCGTTCTATAACCAAAAACCTCATTCATTTCTTTAGAGATATAACTTGATAATGCATACTTCGTATGAGAAGCGCTTCCCTTTTTTGCTTTTTCAAACATTTCCTTAACAATTCTACCTACAATTTTCTGATCCATTACTAAAAATCTAAAAAAATCTGTTAGTCAAATGTTAGACAATCCCGTCGAAAACCTAATGTTTACAAGTGTCTAAAACTTGGTTAAAACAAGTCTAACTTTTGGCTATACTAACTCCTAAACTATCTAATACATTTGTCTCAACAGCTAGTTATTACGATGTCATGCTAACATAGTAAATGTACAAAACTAGTTATTACGAAAATCCGTAATGCAGTTGGTATTCAGCCAATTGGAAAGTAGCTAAATGTGACTGCTGGGAATTTTCACTTTCCAAAAAACAAAGGAGTACTCCCTTTTCTAACGGATGCTGCAAAGCAAACATATCTGGGCCAAATCCCCGGACAGCATCCACTTTGTTTAATGTGAAAATTTTGAAAAAAATGAAAACTTTATTTTATATAATATTAGCTCTTTTTATGAGCATGAACCTTACTTCTTGCTCTATTGATAATCTGGAAGAATCCGAAGAAGTATATACAAATGTATTAGCTACTGAAGGTGAAGACCCGGAAATCGAAGAAGAAGATGAAGGAGGAGGTCAATAATATAATCATTTCTTAAATATTGACTTTTTTTATTTTTAAATTAGAAGGATGAAACAAATTTCTGTTAAATCCTTCTTTTTTATTTTTTGTTTACTTGTAATTCAGATTGCTTCGCCTCAAATAAAAAACAATAAAAGCCAACTAAAAGAATCACTAGGTAATCTTCAAAATTATTATAACGCTAGCAATAATACATCTTTAACGATTTCTGATAGATTGAAGAATTTAGACAAATATCTTAACGGTGTTTATTGTTATAGACAGGACTCATTAATTTATAAAGGATTACTGCAAAAAACTTGGTTATTAGGTAAAGCACAAATGTATGATAGTGCAATTGTATATTCATACCAATTACATGATTTGTCAGAAAAAAACCACGATAGTTTATATGTTAAAAAAGCATTAACTAAGCTAGGAATATATCATAAAAATAACAATCAACTAATCGAAGCATTTAAATATCATGATGAAGCTTTTAAATTATCTAGAAAAATTAAAGATAGTGTCTCTGCTGGCAATAGTTTACTGTATATGGCAAACATCCAAAAGAGTTTAGGTGACTTCATAGGAAGTAAAACGACTGCAATTGATGGATTAAAATATTTGAAAAATAGCTCAGAACTAAAAAAACTGTCTGGGCTATATCTTAATATTTCGATTTCCTATCGTGCTCAAAAAAATTATAAAAAAGCTCTTGAATACAACTCAAAAGCACTAGGTTTAAGAACAGATTCTTTATTAATTTATAAGATTGGAAAGAATAACTTTCTAAAGTTAAAGAATTCAAGAGCTAATATTTTAGCAGATCAGAAAAAATACAATGAATCAATCTCTGTTCTTTATCAACTGTTGTCGGATTCTATTGTGTTAAAAAGTAAAAAAGAATATGCTCGAGTACTTAGTAATTTAGGTCATATAAAGTGGCTTGAAAACAGAAATAATACTCAGTCCGATTCCTTATTAAAAAAAGCATTATCTATTAGGGAAGGTCTTAATGATGTACAAGGACTAATTGCAAGTAATATTCATCTTACAAAATATTATTTTAATATTGATAAAGAAAAGTCGTTGCTATATGCTGAAAATGCTTATCAAAATGCCAAAAAAAGAAATAGTATGACTGCCATTTTAGAGGCATTAGGTTTTGTTTTCCAGTTAAAAGAAAATACTAATCAAGAAGCTAAAGTTTATCATAAAGTAAATGAAAAACTAAAGCGAATTAATCAAAGTAATAAAGAAGTATATGCTGTTACTAAATATGAGAATGAAAAACTCAGCGAGGAAAATTCTAAAAAAGAATCAGAGATCTTAAAGCAAAAAAATAAAAATATACAATACAGTTTTGGTATTACAGTTTTAATAATAGGAATCATATTTGTTTTGTATTTTTCAATACAACGTATTAGACGTAGTCAGCAAGAAGCGAAAATTAAGGTAGTTGAAACTGCTTATGAGGTGGAGACTCAAATTTCTAAAACAATCCATGACGACCTTGGCAATAATGTATTCCAGGTTATGATGCAGGTTAAAAATGATCCCACAGACCCTATAATTCTCAAAAAATTAAACGAAATTTATGATAAAGCACGAGATATCTCACAAGAATATAGTGGGTTTGACATAGAAGGGGAATACGACATTCAACTCTATAGTATGCTTGATAGTTTTAATTCTGATCATACTAGATTAGTACTAAGAAACTTCTATACTGTTAATTGGCAAAAAATGAGCAAAGCCATTAAGATCACCTTATATCAGGTTTTGCAGGAATTAATGGTTAATATGGAAAAACATAGTGAAGCAACGCTTGTTGGTATTACATTTACTCAACAAGCAAATAAACTTACCATTGCATATTCAGATAATGGTATTGGGGCTTCTAAAAAAAGTATGGAGCATAAAAATGGACTTCGGAATACGGAAAAGCGTATTCGAGCCATTAACGGAACAATTATATTTGATCTAGAAAAGGAAAATGGCTTCAAAGTCAAAATACAGATTTTGAGTTAAAAAGGATATAATATGTTCAAAAAAATATTAATTGCAGAGGATTATGAGTTTGCCAATCAAGGTATAGTCAATCACCTAAAAGAAAAGATAGGTATTCCAAATATTTGTGATACTCAATATTGTTATGATGCTTATCTCAAATTTAGGAAAGCACATCAGGATGATCAGCCTTTTGAATTGTTGATCACCGACCTCTCATTCAAAAAAGACCATCGAGAAAGAAACCCTAAAAATGGAATAGAACTTATTGATGCGATCAAAAAAATACAGCCAAGTATTAAAACCATAGTTTATTCCCAAGAAACTAAACCCGATAAAGTTAGTACACTTTTTGATAAGCAGGAAATAAACGGTTATGTATGCAAAGGTCAAGATTCTATAAAACAATTAACATCAGCCCTTCAACAAGTATATTTAGACAACATCTACATTCCTTCTGAACTATCAGGTAAATTGAATAAAAATAACACTATCAACCTTGATGATTTTGACATTCTGATTTTAAAAGAATTAGCAAATGGGCTTACAAAAAAGGAAATTTCAAAGAAATTAAAGCAGCAAAAAAAGTCTCCCAATAGTGAAAGCACTATAGATAAAAAAGTAGGAAAGTTATTTGATGATTTTAAAGCAAAAAACACAACTCACTTAATTGCCATGGTCAAAGATCTTGGTTTTTTATAATAAAAACTGAAAAAGATATCGTAATTCAAATTAAAAAGATAATTAACACCTCATATAGTAAAATGTGAGGTGTTATTATTTTAATCACCTATCATTTGTAAAACATTTCTTCCTTACGAATATTCGTAAGGAATTGTAATGCAACGGTTTTAAGTTTGAAACATAATAACTTTAAAATTTAAAATTATGGCAAAAGTACCGTTAGGAACAACAAGAAAGACAGGAGAAAAATGTCCAGAATCAGGAGTATGGGAATCTCAAAGTAATCCATCTACAACAATCCCTTTAACCGAAGGAGAAACCTTTCCTCCTTATGATAACAAAAGTGTTGTTTGGAAGTTAATCGCTTATGCCTAGACCTAAAATCATCAATTAATTAGCGATTAACCATTTATTGAGTTTAGCTTGTTGCAAGAACAAGCTAAACTCTTGAAACACCTTAATCTTAAAATCTACATTAAAAACAATAGATGAAAAAAACTATATTTTTATTATTCTTATTAAAAGCTATTTCTGTTTATAATCAAGAGACTCCCATCCATATAACAACTGAAACAGTTAAACTTTCCTTCGATCAAACAAAAGAAATCTACTATAGTTTTACGAAAGGGGACGAAATCATTTTTGATTTTGAAATGATTAAAGGAAAACACCTTAAAGAGCTTGAAATTGTATCATTACCAAATCAAACTCTATTTTCAGAATACAAAGTGACAAGGTTAAATAATAAGGGAATCACAATAAAAAATAAAGGCGTTTACAAGTTTCGATTTTATAATAGTTCTTTGACGAATAGAATTTTTAAGTATTCTATCAAAAGAGTTCCAATAAGCCCTAAAACCAAAAACTTTAATACTAATTGGAAATGGAAGACTATCCGTGACACCACATACACAAGGTATCAAGAAGATAGCCTTGTTGGTTACATCCCTAAAATTATAAAGAAAACTAAAAAACAATTAGTCAAGATTGATACAATTTTTACCAATTTATTATCCAAGAGTGAACGTGTACATTCAGAAACAGCAATAGGTAAATCCCAATATTCCCTTATCAATGTGTACCTCCCCAAAAACAAATATATTCCTAATGCTCAGCATCCTTATGAGTCTATAGAAGTAATAGCCTGGTCACATTGGTTAGGTGTTGGGCAACAAGCTAAGCAAGATTATAACGCTGTAAATGATAATATATCTGAAGGTCTAAATATTTTAGGAGTAGTGACGGGTTATGAAGCTTTGTCTAAATTAGCAATAACCGGAATTTCTTTATTTAGTAATACAAATTTAGGAGATAATGTTCATTACAAATTCATGACACAAAAAAATGATGATACCTATGTGTTTAACAATGGTAATGGAACTTCAGATTCTGGAAGAAATATCGAATTACTACAAGGAGGTTTTACAATTGAATTATACAATGATAATTTTACCAAAGGCATTGATGTTGATATCAAAATCATAGTTGCTCAAATTCATAAAGTATGGAAAGATATACCTTATGAAGAAGAAATACAGCAACCCAAGTTTGTTACATTAGATAAAATTAGAATGAATGTTTCGGAAAATAAAATTAGGATTCCTGTTGAATAAATCTCTTCTTCAAATAAATAGCATAAAGTCTATACTCCTACTGTTTTCTTTAATGTTAGTAGGGTATCAAAATGATCCTAAGGTTTACATATGTAGAGGGAAAAATAGTAAAAGATATCATTATAGAAAGGATTGTAGAGGATTATCTAGATGCTCTACCAAAATTTATGAAGTTTCCATATCAAAAGCCAGGGAAATGGGTAGAACTCTTTGTGGCTGGGAGGACTAATACTTCTAATTAGTTATGAAAAGAGCAGTTTTATATTGCTCTTTTTTTTAGTGATTACGAATTTACGTAATAGATTGATTTGCTTACTCCTTAGCTTTGATTATAACTAAAATAATCAACTATGGAATATAAAGTAATCCCATTTGTGGCATCTGTAACTCAAAATAAAGTTGCCTCAAAACAAGTTGCAGAACAATTAGAAGAAATTATTAAACACCACTCAAATTATGGGTGGAAATACATTCGATTAGAGAGTGTTACCACATTTGTACAACCCGAAAGTGGATGTTTTGGATTTGGTGGAAGACCTGGTTATACAACCTCTAGACAAATGGTAGTTTTTTCTAAAATAAAAGAATGAGAATTTTCCTTTTAACCATTATTCAAATGTATTGGGTGCTCATTCCTAAATCAAAACGAAGAAAATGCATTTTTAAAAAAAGTTGTTCTCATTATGTCTTTGATATCACTAAAGAAAAAGGTCTAAGCAAGGGTATTATAGCTTTACGGTATAGATACAAAAACTGTAGACCTGGTTACAATATCATCTATATCAATAATACAAAAATGTTGATTTCTGCTAACAATGAATTATTCCCTTTTACAGAAATCGCAACTAGAATCTTAAAATCTAAACACTTATGAATACCAATAACGAAAACAGCATATTTATAAAGCTATTGTTGTTCAGTCTAATTACCCTGTCAATTATACGTTGTAACTCAAAATTTTTAAAATATGAATTTACTCCTTATAAAAAGCCCCTTCAGAAAAAACAGATTTAGAAAAAATCATTTTTTTAGAAACCCCAGTTAATATGGAGGGTTATGTTAATTCAAATATCAAAGGGAATTATCCCCTCAAAGATGTTATACCATTTCTAATTACAGATCTATACTGTTAATAATAAACCAAGGAAACATATACAAGGTAAAGAACTGTTTCATGATCAACTAGGAAGAGGAACTATTTTAGGAGGAAGGTCATCAAAACTTCAAAATATATTTGGACATGTTATTGATGCTGTAACAGAAAACTCAGTAAATATGTTGGTATCAGATTGCATTCCTGATTAGGGAAAAGATGATAAATCGAAAAATAAGAAGGGGTTTTTAAGATTCTAAATCATTCTTTTAATTGAAATTCTAAGTAAACTGGCAAATGATCTGAAAGCTTCCTAGCTTCATTAAGATGATCACATAGCTTTACAAAATCAATAACTTTTCCTTTAATTTTTAAAATTTTCTCGGAATAAAAAATATTGTCAATAGCATAATTAAGGTAGTTACCCCCCGTACAAGACCACTTTAAGGTAGTCTTTGTATCCTGCACCGTCGATTTAAACCCTTTATTTTTTAGCGATAAAAATACATTGTGATTTTCATTAGTATTAAAATCACCTGTCAAAATAAGAGGTGTTTGTAATGAATCTATTATATATGTTGATAAATTTTTAATTTCAGGTTTAGGATCTTTTTTAAAAGGACGTGAATGAAAATTAATTATCGTAATTTTTTTTCGGTTAATATAAAAATCAATTAATAGTGGCTCTCTATCAAGCTCTGTATCTAGTTCCTTTAATAATCTTCCTCTATTTTTAATTTTAATATATTTCGTCTTCCAAATAAATGCATATCGTTCTGTCATATAGGGAGGACTATTTGTAGGATCACTTATTATATAGTCCCATTTGTCACCTTTTCTATTCAATATATCACTTAACCTTGCAACAGCTTGCGCTCCACCATAACCTGCTACAACTTCTTGAATAGCCACAATATCAACATGCCTAATTACATCGGCTATTTGCTCTAACTCCTCGGTATTTTTTGTCTGTCCTAAATCTCTAATGTTCCATGAAACAAGTTTGATTGTGTCAATTTGGGATAGTAAAACATTCTGTACAAAAAGAAGAAATATGAGTATTATCTTATTCATTTACTATGGTCTTAGAAGGTTACTCTCAAATTTATTAAAAAAGACTCCTAAGCCATTGAGAATTTCTGTAATACTCCAAAAAAGGTAACATTTCATCTTTTCTTGACACTTACTATTTGTAGTCAAGAACAAAAAAACATACAGAAACAATCTCAACAATTTCAATATTGAGCTCGGGAATAGAATAATTTTTAATAAAAATAAGTTTGTAGATCAAAATTCTCTAGTTTTATGAGGACAAATAGCATAATGAAATGCAAGAACTTACCATCCGCCTGAAACGCCTAGGAAAAAAGAAAGTACACACTACTAACATCTCAATAACGGGTACCATTAATACCTTGCAAGATTTGATTACAGCCTGTGTAAAAAGTGAAGTTAATCGTTTTAATAAAGAAAGAGAGCACAATCATTTACTCCCTTTTTTGACACCGTCTGAGATCCAAGAACAGTCTAAAACCGGCAAAATAAGTTTTGGCGATATACATAACCTCGACAAGGCAAGTTTCGAACAAAGTATCGAAATAGCACTACAAGGCTATAAAGATGGACAGTTTTTAGTATTTATTGATGATCAAGAGATCCAATCACTGGATAATCCTATTATACTCAGCCCCGATAGCACCATTACTTTTTTAAGAATGACATTTTTAACAGGCACTTATTGGTAAAACACGAAAAACTATGATAAAAAAGGAGCAAGCCCAAGCTTATATAGAAAGTAAGAAATTACCCAAAGTAAAAATTAGTGATCTTAACAGTTTTAGTGAAAAATATAGAATTCTTGGGTTAATTACAACCCAATTACATGAAAAGTATAAAAGAAGCTATTATTCATATAAGATCAATGTCAAACCCTTTACTGAACAATTCGGGAAGGATCCTTTAGTAAATCCATGGAAAAAATCAGAGGGTAAAAAACTAGCTAAACTTCTTTTTGGAGAGACACAAGTTCATTTTATCTCACAAGTTTGGGATTTAATCCTTATCGCCCCTTATCAAAATAGCTATAATAGAAGGTCATTCCGCTCCAAACCAAATGAGGACTACACAGTAAATAAGATAACCTATTTTCAGAATTTATACCAAACAGGAACTTTAGGATATGCTGGACTTACGATTATGGAGCTTGCCCAATATGATGCATACAACGAAGCCTATTATAGTAATAATGCGTATCTATTTGCCGCGGCTTTAAGTAGCAAAGAACATTCAGAAAATCTGTATACCCTCATTCGAGATATCTTTCAAGGAGAAGACGAGATAGGTGGCGTAACAAGGGCATTGGTAAAAGGATTATTATTAACTAATAGTCCAAAAAATTGGAAACTGGTAGAAGATCTTTTACTTGCTGCACAGCGACAAGAAGGGTTACGACAAACTATATTAGAATCACTCGATGAAACCTCGGTTAGAGCACTTCGGTATTTTATAAAGGTCATCTTAGACCATAACTTAATGCGTTTTAGTAGTGTCATAAGAGCTGTTGACACCTGGTTTGGTTTTGGATGGGAAGCTCCAAAAAGCGCAACCATAAGAAGGGTGTTGGAATTATGTATTTTATTCTTTGAAGACAAATCATTAATTGAAAATGCCTTAAAAAGCGAAGATAATCTTGAAGTATATGTTGCCTTGTGGTGTATTGGATTAGAAGATGTGGATCAAGCTAATTTAAAAGCCATTGACCTTATCAATACTGGTAAAAAAGACAAGAAAATACTTGCATGCATGTTCATCACACAAACAGAAAGGACACACCACAAGATTTGGGATTGGATTAATCCTAATTTTGGAAAAGACCTCGAGATTGACTTTTGGATATTACAAACAGTTCCTCAGAATCCTAGTATAGATGACCAGTTATTTAAAAAAATTAAACAATACGGCGATGATTTACCTACAAAGGGAAAATCTATACAAGGTCAAATTTTCTCTTGGGTATCATATACTATCAAATCAGACTTTTTTTATGATTTTCTGGTAGAATATGCTAATAAAGAACAAACAAAGTTGTTGGCAGAGGATATTAGCAAGATCCCGTCAGAAAAAAGACAAACATTTCTTAATAAGATCTTCCCAGATCACTATACCTGGTCCTATAATTACCGTAATAATAAAAAACCACCTAAGATTGATCTTAAAAAAGAACCCTGGAAAAGAGGTTTGGCTTATCAAGCCATCAAAGACAGAAATGAATCTGTTATGGGAACAGGTATTCGCTTGTTTGAATCCATGGATTTGAATGCTGATGATATGCACGTATTAGAAGATCTACTATCCAGAAAAAGTAAAATATTGCGAGAAAGTATTATTCGTTTAGTACTACAACAAAATCAGCACAAAATACAAAATACCACTACTACCCTTATCGATTCTTCTAAAATCGACCAGCGCTTGGCCGCATTAGAGATTTTGACAGTGTTGCATGATGAGAATCGCATGTCAGAATTCGTGACTGACAAAATAAACACCTATCAGAAAAAGCCCAAACTTTCTAAAAACGAACAGGTTTTCCTGGACAAGTTCACTAAAAACAATCAAGAATTCTCTTTTGAAAATGGGTTTGGTGCTGTGGATTATAAGAATTTAAAACCTCTGGTGACTCCTAAGATTATTTTTGAAAATGGCAAAAAATCCCTCCTATCAAGTGTCGTTTCAAAACTATCTCAAAAACAAGGATTTCTCTTTGCAGACTTAATCGATGATAAAAAATTGGTGAACGCCATAAACGACCTTGTTGATATATTCACAAATCATCAAAACTTTGAATATGAGGCTGTATATGCAAGTGGTGTAAAAGAAACTGTACTTCTAGGGAACACAATTAGTTTAATGAATATTGAAGCCTATGAGATGGATCCAAAAGAAAAGATCAAGTATGTTCCATTGACTGATGTTTGGAAAAAATGGTACGAGCAATCTCGCCTCAATGATTTTGAAATGCTTGCTATGATTCATTATTGTTATCACTTTCCGGAAACTTTTACCAGACACAATCACTTTATTCCGTTTGTAAAACAATATATTCCCGATCTCAAAGGGTTAAAACTTGACAATACATGGAAATGGGATAGCATCAATAAAAAAATCCATAGAATATTAAGTTTTTTGTATGATGCCTATATCGATCACAATACCATCATCCAATTCAAAATTGATGTATTGGAAGATATGATTGCCCGAATGTCTGATCAATTAAAGACCAAAATTGTTCATAAAGATCACTGGAATCAGGAAGTGACCCATTGGTGTGATATTGTTGAGAATTTAGGTATGGGTGTATCAGCAATTGATTTGGAATTATTAGGGCAAGAGGTAAATAAAAAATTAATGGAGAGGTTCTGGGATTTAAGAATGTACTTATTGGCAAGTAAGTTAATACATCCAAAAACTCCAGAAAATATGGAAGCTATTGCTCAAATCAACCCACATGCAATAAAACCGACTCCACCCCCTGTATGGACCACGGTAGATTTGTTTAAAAAAGGATTCCTTAATGAAGATGATCTTAAATATCAAATTTTGGTAAATCCAGAACTCTTTAGGGCATTAGATGGTAGTTTTGATTACAGGACAAAAATGTTGGAACAAGAAGAATTGCCAACAAGATTGATTGATGAAATCAAACAAAACCTTTTGAATATTGAGTTAGAACGTGGAGATCTTCCAACTGAGGCTTCCTCTTATATGGACCATTTTAGAAAAGTAGAGGGAAGTTCGTATCTGTTTAAGCTTTTGGGAAGATTAGGAAAAGAAACATTCCATAGAGGGTACTTCTGGAGCGGAAATGACTCCCGAAAAAATACATTTAGCAGCCTGATCAAAAAGTGTATTCCTAATGAAACCGAGGAAATTTCAGGTTTCCTTTCGCAAGCTAAAGAATCCAAAATATCTAAAAAAAGATGGATTGAAACGGCGCTATACGCACCACAATGGGCTAATTGGATAGAAGAACATTTAGGAATTAAAAAATTAGAAGATGCTATATGGTGGTTCCATGCCCATGCTGCAGATTACATGAATGCCGAGAAAGAAACCTTGATCTCAAGATACTCCAATGTAGAACGAATGGATTTTGCCAAAGGTGCCATAGATATTAATTGGTTTCACGATGTATATCTAGGAGTTGGCAAACAAAACTGGAAACTCTTACACGATGCTGCAAAATACATTTCCGATGGTAATGGACACCGCTTAGTAAAATTATACTCCGGTGTAATGCTAGGAGAAGTAAAGATTCGAGAAACTCTTGCAAAAATAAATGAGAAAAGGGATAAAGATTATGTTAGAGCTCTTGGATTAATTCCATTAAGTAAAGCAAATCCACAAAAAGACCTACTTAACCGATATAATATCTTACAGGAATTCTTAAAGGAAAGCAAGCAATTTGGTGCTCAGAGACAGGAAAGTGAAAAAAATGCAGTAAGTATTGCCTTGGATAACTTAGCCCGTAATGCAGGGTATGATGATAGTATTCGGTTTTCCTGGGCGATGGAAGGACAAGCCACCCAAAAGATCATGGAAAAGGCAGTCTTAGAAATTGATAATGTAACCCTTGAGCTTGTTGTAGATGAACATGGAAAAGCAGATATTAAAATCACTAAGGATGGAAAAACTCAAAAGTCCATCCCCGCAAAATATAAGAAAGACAAAAGAATAGTTGAACTACAAAAGAACAAGACCTATTTAAAAAAGCAATATTCCAGAACACGAGTTTCTTTGGAAAATGCAATGTTACAGGAAGAAGAATTTGGTGCCGAGGAAATTGTAAATATTATGTTTCATCCTGTTGTAAAGTCGATGTTGTCTAAACTGGTCTTATTTGATAAAAAGAATAAGAAGTCCGGATTTTGGAAAGAAGGTTATTTAGAAGATCTGGGTGGTAAAAAGATTGAAGTTAAAAGTGACGATACTTTCGTAATCGCTCACCCTTCACATTTATACGAAAATGTTGAATGGGATTTATACCAGAAACATGCTTTTGATCATAAACTAATTCAACCATTTAAACAGATTTTTAGAGAGTTGTATATCATAACTCAAAATGAGATCGAGACAGCTACTCGGTCTGAAAGATATCAGGGACATCAAATACAACCTAAAAAGACGATTGCATTACTAAGATCAAGAGGGTGGACAGTAAATCATGAAGAAGGATTGCAAAAGGTATATCATAAAAAGGGATATATCGCAACTATGTTTGCCATGGCAGATTGGTTTTCTCCAGCAGATATTGAAGCTCCTACGTTAGAGTATATCAGTTTTTATTCTCGAAAAGATTACAAACCAATTCCTCTAAAAGAAATTGATCCCGTTACTTTTAGTGAAATAATGCGGGATATTGACCTAGTGGTAAGTGTTGCTCATGTTGGTGGCGTGGATCCTGAAGCAAGCCATTCAACCATGGAAATGCGTGCAGCACTGGCCAGAGAAACTGCGAGATTGTTCAACGCTGATAATGTTGCTGTAAAAGAACGTCATATAATTATAAATGGAAAACTCTCTAATTACAGTATTCATTTAGGAAGTGGTTTGGTAAGTAAAAATGGCCTGAAGTTGTCTATCATACCTGTTCATAGTCAGCATAGGGGTAGATTATTTTTACCTTTCATAGATGATGATCCAAAATCAGCTGAGATTATTTCTAAAATGAAGCTATTATCTGAAGATGATAAAATAAAAGACCCAACTATTTTGGCACAGATCAATAGCTAGAAATAGGAAAAAAATTTATTTTTCTTTACTATTGAAATACAATTGGGGAAATCACGTAGATAATGAATATAGATCATCTTGACCATTTTGATATCGAATTATCGGATATTTGGAGGTATGAGCTTGAACTCATATATCAAGAATTAAAAATTACAAAGAGAGAAAAATATACCAGGGATGAATATGAGCATTTATTCCATTTGTATGAAAACACGTGCTCAATATGTATACAATACGGCACAAGCTATTTGACCCAGAAACCAAATGATAGTGTTTATTTAAATTTTCAAAACATCTATAAAAACAAGAAAAAACTTAAGGATAAAATAGAACTTGGTTTCTTTGATTTTAAAGGTGCTTTATATTACTTAAACCAAAAGGTGCTCATCCCAAATAATGATGATTCTTATGACTACTGGTTTGCACTCAAATTAAGTCAATTCGATGCCACTCTCAAGTATATTGATAATTTTTTAGAATATCATTTGAAAGAGACCTTCAAAAATAATCTTCTAGAATATGCTAACTTTCTAACCTTGATGATAAGGCAATATAAAGATCTGCTGTTGACTAAAAAAGTAGCTCTAACTGCATTGGAATATGTCAATTTCTTATCGGAAGAATTAGAAACCAATGTATCAAATCATAAAGATGAAAAAATTAAAACCACTACATCAAAAAACAAGAATAAGAATAGGAGCAACATTTCAAATTCTTATACTCTTATAGGCTCTAAATCAGATCCCCTCTTCTTTAATAGAAACAATCCAAAGTTTTTGGATATATTCCATAAGTTATTGGAAAGCGAGTATATTCATACCAATACTTCGTACACTCAATTTAAAAAAGTATTCTCCAGAGAAGTTATACTGCCAGAAAACCGTATTCATTGGATTGCAAAACAAGTAGACTTAAAAGCCTTTATCGTCACCCTTTGTGATCAACATAAAATAGAAAAACCGTATTCAGGAATATGGAAACTTACTACTGCCTGTTTTATAGACAAAAACAAACAAGATTTTAATCCCAGAAACTTAGGAAATAGTATCCCATCAGAAGATACAAAAAGGGAATTCAGGAAAATTGTCGCCTTGTTTCCATAAATACAAAAAGTATTACCATTATACTTCATGCATGGTTGTAACTTTTTACGGGTAGCATAACCCTCAAAGCGCCCATGTTTTCAGCATTTAGCATATCCATGCACCATGCATGCTATGCAATGCCTAGCCATCCTTCTTTTTGCTTTGATATCTTCTGTTATTTAGCACCAGATATCTAATAAAACAAAGCATTGCGCAATGCTCATTATAAATCACAAAAAAAGTAGATAATGAGCAATTTATTAAAACCATTGTATGCTCTTAACGTAGAAGAGTTTACAGAACTAAACCGACAAATTGTAAAAAGAGAAGTACAAGATGCCTTACTACATCAAGGAGTATCTAAACCCAAGGTTGATCAGGATATCATATTTATTGATGAAGCTTGCGCCTTGGTTGGATATAGCAAACCAACGATGTATTCCAAGATCAGCCGATATGAAATACCCACACTCTCTCGCGGTAAACCACTTACCTTTTCAAAGAAAGCATTGATCCAGTGGATTCATGATGGAAAACCTGCTGTTGCCGATGAACTAGAAGCCTCTAACTATTTAAAATCGCCCAGGTCGTGAAAAATCCAAATGAACTAATCAATCCAGGGGCTTTGTTTTTAAGTATCAGTGAGGTGGGGAAACTCTTTAGCCCTCCTATCTCCAGACAAAAATTGGGTAGACTTCAAAAGTCCGGGAAACTGCCATTGGTGCCCATAAGAATTGAGGGTAGTATTTTTTACTACAAACCTTATGTTATCCTACTGATCCTTCAACTCTGTGAAACAGATATGAATTATGATCTGGATACTGCGCTATAACCCTTGTAAAAACCTGTCCGCCTAAGAAAGGAGCCTATCATATTGAAGAGTTTACTAATCAGAGTGGTATTCCTATCAATGGATATACCTGCTTAAGTAACTCCCCCAATATGATAGTGCTTTGGCCTCTTGCAAATTATTAATCATAAACGAAGAAAAATTATGAATTCACATAACCTTTTAAATAAAGAGAATATTATCCAACTTACAGATTCATATACTTTAATAAATCACTATTTACAACCTTACCATAATTACGGCACTCTTAAGAAGGGAAAGCATATTTCCAATCCTTTTCTCTTAGAAAAGCAACAAACCCCTTCTTTTAATATCTATCCGTCTAAAGGTGGTGTTTGGAGATATAAAGACTTTGCAGATGACAGCTGTGACGGAAGTGTTTTTGATCTGATTATGAAGCTTAAAAACATTTCTTTTAAACAAGCCTTAGAAGTAATTAACGCCGATTTTAATTTAGGGTTGGTATCCGCTAGTCCTAAAAAGAAACCACAAATTGAATTAGATACCTCGTGGAATAACCAAAATATGGCGTATTGGAAATCTTATGATATTCTTCCCAAACACCTACATCACTTTAGGGTATTTCCTGTAGCAAAAATGACTCGGTATAAAGAAAACAATGATCCTATTGCTATACGGACTATACCCCAAAATCCTATCTATGCCTATCAGGTTACTAAAGATTGCTATAAGATATATCAACCTTTATCCAAAAAATATAAATTTTCATGGATCGGGGATAAACCCCAGGATTATGTCTTCGGATATACACAATTACCTCAAAAGGGAAAGCAATTGTTTATTACCGGAGGTGAAAAGGATGTCATGAGTTTATTTACTAAAGGGTATTATGCCATCTGTTTTAATAGTGAAACCTCACTTCCTCATCCCGATTTAATAAAAGAACTAAAAGGCAGGTTTGATAAAGTCATTGTACTCTATGATAACGATGATACCGGAGAAGCGCAATCTCAAAAACTCGCTGCAAAGTTTCAGCTATATCGAGCGACACTACCACAACTTGCTGCTTATGATGGAAAAGATTTTTCCGATTTTGTCAAAAGTGGAAAAGCAGTTTCCAATGATACTTTTCAACTATTTCCACCTCCCGAAAAAGAGGAAACAATAACAGGTAAGTATCTGACAAAACTTTGCCAGGTTGAGCAAGAACTCAGTAAGGTTATCGCTTCTGAAATTCAGGAAATTCCTTCATTAGTTACTCATAAGGGAGAAGGTGTGATTTTCGCTCAAAGTATTCATTTAATACAAGGAAAATCGGGAACACACAAAAGCAGGCTAGCACAAACCTTATGTAGCGCTTTACTTAAAAAACAAGCGTGTACCAATGAACTATTAGGGTTTATTCATAATCCAGAAATTCCTTGTCATGTATGCTATGTAGATACCGAGCGGAACCTTGCACATCAATTGCCAAAAGCACTACAAGAAATTCAACTAGATGCTGGTTATGAAATTATGGAAAAACCATGGAATTTCCACTATACTTCCTTAGTGAATACTCCACGCCCTCAACGCTTTGAAGCACTATGTGAATTCATGGATCATGTACAAGAAAAACTTGTTGATGAACACCTGGTTGTCATACTTGATGTGATATCAGACTGTGTGATGGATTTTAATAGCACTCAAGATAGCCTGCTGATTAACGACAAACTTAATGACGAGATCAATAAGCGAGAAAAACAAGTTTCTTTTATCGCTGTAATTCACGAAAACCCAACACAAACCGAAGGAAAACCTAGAGGGCATTTGGGAACCGAAA
Source organism: Aquimarina sp. AWH4_224 (assembly GCF_056160245.1). Classification (NCBI taxonomy): domain Bacteria; kingdom Pseudomonadati; phylum Bacteroidota; class Flavobacteriia; order Flavobacteriales; family Flavobacteriaceae; genus Aquimarina; species Aquimarina sp. AWH4_224. The sequence continues at coordinate 37,240 of NZ_JBSWWU010000002.1, forward strand.
TAGGGAATAAATCTACCTTTACCTTCAGAACCGCTTTCGAGAATGAAAAACAACCTGAAGTCTCCGATTTAATCCTGATTCATTTCCCTAAAAACCGAAATGGAAAAAGACCTTTGCCAGCAACAGTAGAATTTTGTGAAACCACCAAACGATTGATCCTGGCAAATTCCAACGTTTTGCCTGTATCTACAGTAGTTCAAAGCAAAAAGGGGAATCTTGGAGAAATCAAGGAATTTCTATCTTCCTATGTTACCGGAAAAGTTTCTGGGAAAACCTTAATTGCTGATCTTTGTCAAACGTTTTCTTGTGGGGATCGTACTATCCGAGAACGGCTTAAAGAATTGTGCAGCAACTATTATGAAATTCCAGATGCCAATGATGTCCCTTGCCAATTAGTAAAAACTCAAAACGGAAGAGAAATTTTTTATCGTTTGCAGCCCATTGAAAACCCAACCTCGCAAATGAAATTTTCTTAAAAACGTTTTGAAAACTTGGAAATTTTCGGGTTCAAGGCATACACCTCTACACCCTGGTAAAGTAATATATATTACTTTACCAGGGTGTAGAGGTGTAAAAATGCCAAAGAAAGTGCTCAAAATCCAAATTAATATAGATTATCACATTTTAGCCGCTATTCTTTTCGTTATCTGTCTCTGAAATATGATTGGATGTATCCTACCCTATGTTAGATCGTGTTATATTTCGTTGTATGACGTTCACTTGAAGGTAAACTGCTTTTTTCAAGGGTTTTTCGGATATCTTAGCCCTAAAATCAAAACTATGGAACTTAAAGGAATCGACCCCTGGACCAATCAAGAATTTACCAAGCACCGAAGCAATCAAAAATTTCAGTGCAAAGAAAATCAAATACGTTTTAACAATGAAAGAGCCAGGCAAAAAAGAAATGCGATGGCTTCTATTAACAGAGCGCTTGATAAAAACCGAAAAGTATTACGGACCATTCTTGGTGAGCAGGAAAGTGTAAAACGAAGTCGTGACTTCCTACTTGGGGCAGGATATCATTTTGGGGTGTTTACCCATAACATAAAAATTGAAGGTATACTCTGGAACTGTGTATATGAATATGGAATTACAGATGTTCAAGACCAAGCTTTTATCATTAGAAAAACCTAATAAAAACAAATCTCAATGACACTGCCCAAAAATCTATTGGATTGTTCTGAATTACAAATTGCAAGAGATATACCTACAGAGCTTTTGTTTTATAAAAATCAGTGTATTCAATTGGCAAATCAAAATCAATTGTTTAAAAATGCATTGATGGTTACAGGCTCTGGAATTTGTCTCTATATCGTGTATCATATGATCAAAAACTATGGAAAAAAGAAGAACCAAAAGAAAAATCTCCAGTGATAAGACTTATCAAAGAATTCTAACCAGTCCAAGCGATGAGTTTTTTGATAAGCCTCTTGTAAAAACCATTACAAAAACAGTAGTCATTGCTGGAACAGTATTTGTCTTTCTGTATGTCTCCAAGTATTTTCTTAGTGCTACAGCCGGTATGATTGAATCCTGCAAAAAGGTGCGTGATGCATGGAAAATCCTAACAAAAACTTCAAACAATGAACAAATCTCTTTTAAAAGATATCACCAGACCTGATGCTTTGACCACAACACTGAAAGTGATTTTTGGAGTTTCTCTTTTAGTAGGGATAGCCAAAACTACCACAGAAATTTACTTTAAAACTAAGGACAGAAAAAAGTAATCATCTTATCCTTAGCAATGTAACTGCTTTTATTCTATTAATAATCTATAACCATCTGGGATTTTACTTCCCCTTTTTATTGTGGCATTCTACTAAAATCCCTTTTAAAGAAGAAATCTCATCGTTGTAATTAGTCAGGGTTTTAAGAAGTGCGAAAATTATCAGGGATGACTAAAATAAACGATGAGATATATGAAACAATAGCAATATAAAAGAATTCAAAACAAAATTGCAAACTGTTATCCCACAAAGTTTTTACGGGTTAAAAAACAACTTAATCGAGTTGTTGCATATATGCATTGAGTATTAGCAATTTGTAAAAGTTTTTTAATCCTCGTAAACTAACTACCAGATTAACACTACGGAAAAATTCAATCAATAAAAAAACCTCCTTTATTTAAAAGAGGTTTTTGTTAAGTTAAATTCAGGGTAATTTTGGGGGTAAAAGTAATCGTATTTTGACGAGCGATATATAAACAATGCTATATCATCTAATTCTATACACAAATATACAATACAATTACGGTTTTACCTCAAATTATAAATGCACAAGAAGTTATTTTATCGACAAAAATCAATTTTCATCGATAAAAAGCTATTTTGTTAGGCTTTTTAGTTACTATATTAGCTCTTCATGTTCATAATCAACAGATTGCTCCACATCCTTTATGGAAATGTATTGATAGGTATGATCGTAAGAAATAAAATACTCTACATGGTAAATTGCAGTATTGTTATGATCTAGAAATTCATCCTGAATTAATCTACCGTATTTCTGTTTACCCTTTACCTGATATGTCTTTCTTGGGTGATTCAACAAATTTTTCTTTTTTAAAACACCTACTTCTGCACGAAACAATAGCTCTTTGTACTTAAAAAATAAATCGTTCATATAACCTACTCTTTGCTTTTTAAGAGTAAGTTCAGAAAGTTATACCTAACGATGTTACGGAAAACCGTATTTGTTTTGATAAGATATCTTTAATTTGATATTGCTTACCATGAAACTCCAGTTGCTTACATTTTTTCTTCTAAAATATACAAGGTCAAAAAGAAGAGTATAAAAATTATAAATACTATAACTTTTAAAATGTCATTGTTATTTCTTTTCATTTTATTAATTGATTAAAATGACGACGTGTTTACCTTTGGGGATAGAACTTAAACTTCACCTTTATCCATAGCCCCCATGGGCTAGATTGCAACTATTACCTCTCTCAAAACTAGGTAAGTCATCCAAAAATACGACAAGCCAGTTTCAAAAAATGAAACTGGCTTGTTATTTTTTTCTTGTTCTTATCCAGCATTAATAAAAGACTGGTGAGATTAGAAGTATCTTATCCCACACGAGTCACAGACTAGAAGGAACGTGAATTATCCCTGTAAGTACTCTTACTCATGTTCATCTAATTCTGCTTCCAGTTCCTCTTTTAAAGTTTCTCCTTTTAAAACTAAGGCTTCTCTGTCTTTGTTATAAAAGATACCAAAATAAACATCTTTCAAACTTGGATTACCAATAAACTCTTCTATAAATGAGTAAATAGAAATTGAACTTGGCTTAGCCCCCATTTCTTTATGTTCATCAAAGGCACAAAAATCTGCTAAATCTTTGTGAGGCCATAAAGAGAATATTTCATCTCCTTCTGCGTCTTTAAATATTATCCAGCTATATTTTTCGGTGCAAAGACCCCATACCTCCTCGAAATCTGCACAATATCTAATGAAATATTCAACTCTTTCTTCATTAGATAGTTTTAATAAATTTTCTGTTTGTTTTGGATGCACAATTCTAAACATTTAATATAACATCTTCTTCACTGAACCTATCCTTTATAAATGATAAAATATTGTCATCCAAAATTTGACTAAAGTTAAAGGAAAGGTCAGAATATTCGAAGGTTGATTTTCCTATGGAATTAAGTTTAATATCTATTTGTTTTTTACTTAAATCTATAGACTCTATGCAATTGTAATTGCCCCTTGAACCATCTGCATATCCCAAATAATATTTAGTCCAGCCTAGCTCTTTCCCTTCATTAGATAGATCAGATTGAAATTGAAGCATAAAGGAATCTTCCTCATTTAAATCATTCACAAGATACAATATATAAATATTGTCTTCTTCCTGAGTCAAAATGACCTTATTTATACGATTCAATTTTCTGTAATCCACTTACAATTCTATTTTACTCTACCTCATCAACTATTATCTACTCGTTAGTTTCTAGATCTTTTTCAAAAGAAAAACCATAAGGCGCTAATAAATTAACCTTAACTTCATCATCAATTTTTATTAATTGATCTGCAGAAACCAGTTTAAAATTGTCATAATTTTTAAGATACTCATCATCCTCGTTCCCCGAAAAAACTCTCCAACCACTATCTCCTTCATTACTTAGCTTTTCGCGATACATCCAGGTTGGAGCTTCTTTATCAATTAAAATTTTATTGCTTATAAATATTGCACCAATATTCAGATCCATAATCTCATTAACTAAAGTTAAAATTATGACAAAATAAGTTTATTTTTGGATTATCCAGTAGATGAAGGGATCAATGCAATTTTTGACAAAAAAACCGTACATCGATTACAGGATATACAAGATTTAGATGATGACATCAAAACATTATGTTTCGTCCTATTGTTACTATTATTAGAGATACTAAAACTAAAAAAGCAAATTTATAATTATGAAAATTATTTACATAATATTCCTAGCACTATCTATTGGAGTACACTCACAATCAACAGATTGCTCTAAATTTAAAACAGGTACTTTCAAGTATACTAATCCAAATTTGCAATACCACAAAATAATACGTAATGATTCGATACAAATAGAAATCGATGAAAACACTAATATCAAAATAGTGGGTACTATAAAATGGATATCTAATTGCCAATATACACTTACTTATAAAGAAGTGAATAACCCAGCTTATAATATGATTATAGGAACTTCTTTTAATGTGGACATTAATTCCGTTAATGGTAACACCTATACATATACAGCCTTTGATGATACTCGTAAAATGAATGGAGAGATCCTAAAAATAAACGAATAAAACCACTCTTAACAGAGTGGTTTTATTATCAAACATTTATTATTTCTAAAATCTCTCCTTCTCCTATTTCGTTTGGTGGTTCATTAATACTAAAAGTTTCTCCTATCTTAATAAATTTCTCTACTAATTTTCTGTCAACAAAAGTTATAAAAACCTCATTTAGTGTTCCTCTTTCAAAGAATTCTTGATTTATCAATTCTATATGGCCTGTATAAACTCTATCCTTTCTGTTATCAAAACAGAATGCAGGTCTATAACCATTATAAAAAGGTGTTTTTCTTCCTTTATGCTTGTATAAGTATAATCTTGCTTTTATCTTAATCATAATTTAATTATTAGGAATTGGGCTGCTATCTAATGACTTTATTTTTTTTATTTGTTTAAGTTGATTTGCAGGAATAGATACTGCTGGCATATTATCTGCCGAAAATCTTGTAGCATTTTTCATGACTGATTTAGGAACTTTAACCTCTATTATTGTCATTGGCAGTTTATCCCATCCAAAGAAATTTTTGGCATGTTGTGCTGCGTCTTGTGCTGTTTCTGTAAATAACTTCCCTGTGTCATATTGACCTGGAGTATTTCTTAGACCATTAGAAGATATATCATCTAATTCAGCCTGAGAAACTGCTCTAAATAAAGTCGTTGCCTTGTTTGATTTTATGACATTAGAAATAGCTTTTGTAGCTATATTTGTTCCTTTAGCCCCAACAACCGATCCAACAACGTTTCCTATAACGTTTCCTCTCTGTACACCGTTACCACTTATTAAGTCTTTAGCTCCTTTTACCGCAGATTCTCCAACTGCCACTGCTGTTTCTAAAGAGTTTGTTCCTAATGCAGCATCTGCTTGAGACATCATTCCAGGGTTCCCTTGTAATGCACTAGCAATAGCTAAATTACCTAATCCTTTAGCTGTTTGCACTGGGTTTGTGATAGCATCGATTGCTCCTTTTACATTATTAGCAACACCTTGAACTATACCAATTGCATGGGCTCCAAAACCATTAGGGTTCTGGACAGCATCACCTATAAGAGCTTGTTTTGCCCAATCTAATAACTCTGCACCTTCTAACTCAACACCCATTCCTAACTTATTTTCTTGAAATGCGTAAGTTGAGTTATACATATAATCTTCTGTCAACGGGTCTATTTGCCAGAATCTACCAATACTAGGATCACTTATACGATATTTCCATTCATGAATATTTAGGTCTAAATCTTCGGTTAATTCCTGCCCTTGATAAGTTTTTAATTTGTTCTTAATTCCTCTAATGGTAGGATTAATTCCTTTCCATTCGATACCAAAAGGGTAGTAATGTTGTTCCCTTTTGATTTCAGAGGTTGTAATCGCACCATCGAGATTGGTATCAGCAAAAGAAACTCTAGTATTCTTCCAAATATCTTGTAAACGATATACATATTGGTAACCGTTTCCAGCTGACTCAATATACCCTTCTGGTTGATCAATAAACTTAAGATTTCCGTTTTCGTATGTATAGCTCCCTACATAATCTGTAGTAGTTACAGAACTTCCCTCTGTTACGATCTTTTTTTGTTTCGTTCCAGCGGCGTTGTAAATATAAGCAATTGTTCCTGTACCATGACTATTGCTAATGGAAACTGTTTCAGGTAAGTTTAAATGATTATAAGTGATTGATGATATCCCTTTGTTACGGTCAACAATCATATTACCATTTTCATCATATTCAAAATCATCATTAGTATTAGTTCCATCTTTAAACCCAAAATTATCATTAGCCGTATCTGTCACCTTTTTAAGCTTGTTACCTCCATTATAGGTATAGGCTAACATATCCATATTCCCGAATGTTGTAGCTGCAGCATTGGTATGTCCTTTTCTATTTAATGTTAGGATGTTTCCTACTTTATCATAAGAAACACTACTTAGATCATATTTACCATCATTACTTGTAGCACTAAGGATACGATTTAAATCATCATAACTATAACTGTAACTTCTGGTAATATTATCATTAGCTGTTCTCCAAGATGTTTTTGTGATATTTCCATTATATAAAGGATTGGTCCCCGTATTATAATCAATAGCAAAACCAAAAATATCTCCATTACTGGTTGTACCTTCATTAATACTTTTAAGCCATCCTCTAATATTGTATTTATAATCTACATCTTGTAATCCACCTCCTACTTTTTTAGTGATCAATTGCCCAAGGGCATCATAGCTGTTTTCTGCAATGGTTTCGTCTTGTTCATTTATGGATTGTTTTTGTTTGGTCACTCTACCAGTATGATCATAGGTAAAAGTATCGATCGTTACAATAGCTGCATTACTACCTTTGGTATGGGTGGTTTTACTTTGTACTACTCTACCCGTAAAGTCCAATTGAGTTTCTACAATATCCGTAGCACCCAGATAGTCATTTTTATTGACTACATAGATTGGTCTTCCTTTACCGTCATACCAGGTTACTGTAGTAATCCAATCATCAGTCCCCAATACTCTCACTTTGCTTCCAGTAGCTAGTGATCTTGTATTACTAGTTATTGTTTGACCGTATACTGTTGCCGATGGTGCTGTAATCCCTACCACATCAAAACTATAATCATCATAATAGTTGATCGTTAATAGTTCTAAGTTATTCGTTGGGAACGCATTACTACTATATGAGATTTTTGCTCCATTTACGGTAGTTTCTGCTCCTCGTTTTTCTATGGTTACAGGAGCAGAACTATTATTGATCTCTGTTTGTATTGTAGCTCTGGATCTTGTATCGATATACTTTCCTGTATAAGCCACTCTACCATGAGCATCGTATTTGGTAAACAGCCAGGTATTTTCTGCTGCTAATAAAGCATCCTGAGTTAAGATAGGACGATCCTGTTTGTCATAGACAATAGATTCTAATCCTTTACCTGGGATCTTCTTTTCGATCAATCGATTTCTGTAATCGTAATGATACTGATAACACAACTCGGCAAGCTCGGTGTCAGAGACACCATCTGTAATAGTCACCTTTGGAGGTAGTACAAAGCTTAAATTATTGTATTTGTCATAGACATAATACGTATCATGTGCTTCTCCGTTATTATAGTTTCTTTTTAATACTACCTGATCTTGTTTGTCTTTGTATTCTCTGGTAGTGTGATTATCTCCATCGGTTGGTGTCCAGTTTTCATCTTTGGTGATACTTACATACAACTCATTAGCTGCATAATATCCGTTTTGATATAGCTCTGGTTTCTCGGTATCATTATTTGTAAAAGTAACATCAAAACGTACTACTTCATTTGCCGTGTTTTGCCTCCAATCAAATTTAATGGTATGATCAGCATCACTATTAGGGTCTGCTTTCCAATCCTTACCCGGGGTTCCTTGTTCTAATACTCTACTTAAAGGTGAATCTTCAAAGATACTTTCGCTATAGGCATTTACTTGTGCCGGATTCGTAATCCCTGCAAAGTCTGCAGCATAGGTGTCTAAATAATATTGGTTGATGTCGTTAGTAACATTTACTGAAGTATAACTACCATTGTTTGTCTTGGCAAAAGGTAAATACTCCTTGGCTTGTCTACCGATCTCATCGTACTCCATATGGGTGATGATGTCTGCTTCTGTTGGTGAGGCTTTAATCGCCGTTTGTTGTTTAGGTCTTCCTAACCCATCAAAGTAAGTGACGGTTTCTGTAACATCTTTGTTGTACTGTATCTCACTTGGAGATTCCATTTCTGTTTGGTAGGTACGAGTAAATACATACGTTTCTGTATCCGATAAGTTTAACGTATAAGGAGAATATTCACATCCTTGATTTTCTCCAAATACTCCAGGACAGTTATCGGTATTATCAGCTACATACCCTGTTGGCGCTGTACAACTGGTTTGGATATCGGCAGGATCTCCAAAACCATCATTATCAACATCTTTATACCATTTTGTATTTGGATGGATAGAAGGGTTGTTGTCATTACAATCATTTCCATTAAGCACATAAGTATATGCATCTACTGGTGGTGCACTTCGGTAATACTTGATGTTTGGATTCCCAAAAGTATCATTGTCCCCATCTCTGTAGAAGTTTTGAGGAGCAATGTTGGTGATATACTCGTCACCATCATCATGATCATCTCCATTTAACACATAAGTGTACTGATCTACTGGTGCAGCACTACGATAATATTTGACATTTGGATTTCCATAGGTATCTGTATCTGCATCTCTATAAAAATTCTTGGGAGCTACATTGGTGATGTACTCATCATTATCATTATAGTCATCTCCATTAAGTACATAGGCATACCCATCTGTTGGTGCTGCACTATAATAAAATCGAGCATTGGGATCTCCATAGGTATCCGTATCTACATCTCTATAAAAGTTCTTAGGTGCAATGTTGGTGATAAACTCGGTACTATCATTACGATCATTACCATTGGTCACATAAGTATACCCATCAGATGGAGGAAAACTTTGATAATATTTGATATTAGGGTTCCCAAAAGTATCATTATCCGCATCTCTGTAGAAATTCTTAGGTGGGATATTGGTAATAAACTCATTACCATCATTAATATCATCATTGGTCAGCACATAACCTAGAGGCCTGCCACACTGGGTTTTGGTAATAGAGGGATTTCCTCTCTGGTCTCCATCCCCATCTTTATACCAAACCGTGTTGGGGTTGATATTGATATTTCCATCATCACAATCGCTATTATTGGTTACATAACCACTTGGACGAACACTACGGTATACTCGTGTAGCTGCTGCAGGGGAACCATAAGTATCGGTATCTCCATCTTTATAAAAATAACGGGGTGGGATATTAGTAATCCATTTGTCTCCATCATTGATATCATCATTGTTACTTACATAACCTGATGGTTGCGTACAACTCTTGGTAGTCGAGTTCGCATTCCCTCTACCATCTTTGTCGGCATCTCTATACCAAACCTTGTTGGGATTAATCGATGCATTACCATCATTACAATCCAGATTATTGGTCACATAACCCCCAGGACGAACACTGCGGTATACCCTGTTGTTGGGATTACCAAAAGTATCGTTATCCCCATCTCTGTAAAAGTAACGTGGAGCGATATGAGTGATATACTGATTGTTATCATCCCGATCGTCATTATACAATACATAACCAGAAGGCTTAGTACACTGGATCTTCATAGGACTGGTACGCCCTCTACCATCACCATCTCCATCATAATACCAACGGGTAGTAGGATTGATTGCCGCACTACCATCGTTACAATCGGTATTGTTAGGCACATAATTAGTAGTAGGGGTGGTTACATAGGAAGAATTAGGATTACCATACCCATCTCTATCCCCATCATAATAATATTTGGTGGTACCACCGCCCCCATCAATAGGCTCATCAGTTAATTGTGCTTGCGCAGTGTATCCTATAAGTAATAGGAATACAATTAAATATATCTTGTTTTGCATGTCTTCTTACTTTTTAGGATTAGTTTTTATAGTGGTATTTGTTCTCTGAAATCAAATTGCCATCGGCATCTCGTACATACTGCAGACGATTAAAATCATCATACTCATAATATACCGTGTACCCTCTTGGATCTGTCATACTGGTCACTCCTACCATAGGATCATAGGTATAGGTAGTTACCATAGCATCCGCTGGTAATTCTACCCGTAGTTTATTGAGCTCGGTGCGTAACGCGCCTTCACTACCTTCTCCACCCATTTTATGATCGGTATCCGAGTTGGATTTATTTTGAATCTCACCAACATATGCCGATACCCCGCTATAGGTCATGTTTTCGATTTTAGCTACCGGATATTGATGATCATATCCCCAGATATAAGCCATAGGTATCCCATCTGCCTTGGCCACCTCGGTTGGATTTCCAAAGTTATCGTAAGATGTATATTTTACTCTAAGCTCTAAATCGTTGCTTCCTTTGGCAGTTAGCACTTCTTCCGGAAGTAATACATTATTCCCCCAATCTTTATATTCGTTATGTACTTTAGAAAGTACTTCTTCAGCACCTCCCATCTGTTCTATAGTAATCACATCGATAGCTGCTGCAATTTGATGTTGATCGATTAGTTTTTGTTCTGTAACGGTTCGATTAGGAGCTGCTATATCTTGAGGATAAATGGTCTGGGTTTTAATGATTCTACCCTTACTATCGGTCACTTCTGTTCTGGTTTGTTGTAAGTGATCCGCATTATCATAGAAAAATTTCTCTGTAGTGGTTAATGGGTTTTCTCCATTACTATTGTATTGTTTAGTAGTACGTTTACTCATCGTATGCCATTGGCGCAATAATGAATATTGACCAATATGATATTGAGTATTTTGTAGGGTATATCCTGGATCATCTGCAAATCCCACTGAGATACTCCTTGCTTTTCGTACCGAATACACTATTGTTTCTTTATCCAAGTTTGTTTTGTGCGTATATTCGTTCGCTTGTTCCTGTACGATTTTAAAACCGTTGTTTTCTTTTTTATATGTCTTTTCTGAAAGCTTACGACCAAATCCAAAGAAATTGCTGTATGGTAATCCAGCAATATATTCTTCTCCGAAAACAGCGACGTTAGGAACAAGCAAAAAATCACTCTCAAACTCATGTAGTTTTAACCCTCCTTTAAAATCTTCTCCTAATTCCTCGATTACTTTATTGTACCCAATATGGTATCCTTGTACTCCATACAAAGGAAAAGCGGTGTTTGAGGATATGGTAGTAGAACCACAAAGAGTTGCTTTACTATCAGCATCATTAAACAATACAGTATTGGTATTGATATGTGGTTCTATGTTTCTGGCAATAGCCACCCCAGAATCACAATCCAGACAATCCATATTCCCATAATGGTATTTTTTGGTTTCAACCTTTCCATTACCATCCAATGTTTTTACTTCAGCAATACGCATCCCACCAACTGGTATTTTTTGTGTAGTCACTATAGGTAATTGATCAAAGTAAGTGAGCTTGATATTAGAAAGTGTATAGCCATTATTCAATCTGATCTTGAATCGATAGCGATGATCTTTTTGCAATTGCACGTATTTTCTCTTTGAAAAGTTTTGATTGGTAATTCCGTAGACTACTCCCGGTATAGGGCTATTACCATGAACATCAGACTCATCAAAAATAGAAACCCCCACTTCTGTACCTGTAGTGATATCAAATACATCAATTACTGCAATATTAAAATTCAACGGATTTGTTGTATCTCCAATACCCTGGCTAAAATCATCCAGATTAGCACCAAAACTCAACCATCCTTTATGCGTGTGGGGTATAACTGGTGTATCAAAACTACCGTTTGGATTGGTATTGGTGACATTTGCGATTTGATCTACGTAAGATGGATTTGTGGTCACTTCTCCGTAATATCCATGCCCCTCATAACTAAATTCATTCTTTCCTTTGGTAGGATAGGTGATCCCTTTTATCATTCCAAAGTTTGCATGCGTAGAACTAGGACTGCGATCTGCTGCTTCCAAACCACTTAATGCATTATAGAGTACAAAGTTCGCTGCTATCTTATCTATCGCCTCAGTAGGGATCAAATTACGATTATCATCTTTACCATTATAAAATCCCCAGTGATCCTGAGCATATACAAAACGTGCAGGTAAACTTTCTGGGTTATTATATTCAAAAGTATATGGTGATAATAGTGTCCCACTAGAAGAAATTTCGGTTACCTTGGATAGATAATATCTTGTATTAAAATAAGGTTCTTGCGTAAAATCTAAATTAGCTTTTGTACTAGATACCATATCATACTCCAAAGAAAAGCTCTTAATGGTAGTATCATGCTGGTTTTTAATTACGATTTCTTCCAGTTTATTAAAACCAGTTGGCATATTCGCTTTGGCACTATAATTAAAAGTAATACTTCCCGAATCTGTAGAACTAATTTGTGAAAGGTAAGAAGTATTCCCTTGTGCAATATTTAAAAATGCACTATCACTGCCACTTGAAATACAAGCATCAGAATCCCGATAAAAACCATCTACTCGAGTTACACTTTGCGAAATACTTTGTTTATAGGTACTTGATGTAGAAGTATAAGAAAAAGTGATTTCTTCTCCTGATGGATGTGTAATTTTGGTTAAATACCATGCAGAAGGCACAAGCGGCCTTACATCACCAGAATTAGCCTGATTTGTAGAAGAATATCTGGATTTTTCAATCGCATTAGCACCTCCAAAATAATAAACAATCCCACTAGGATCAGTAATTTTAAAATGATGCTCTGTACCTACATTCAGGATTTCCACTTTTACTGGGGAAGGTTCTAAGAAAATTACATTGCGCTCTGTTATAAAAGGCGCATTGTCATCTAGATAAAACTTACCACTAAAACCATTAAAGCTAAAAGAGAAAATATCCGGTTGGATATCGATCCCATCAGGACTTGGATCAGCAGCAGCGGATGCATATAAATATCGGTCTTCACCTATATTCAAATCTACATCTTTTGCAGGGCGATACTGATTTTCATCCTTTTTCCCATATACTGATCTAGTAATCGCTCCTCCTGCGGATAGATTCCAGCCTAAACCAGCTGAAGACGAATACTCGTCTACTCGGATTCCATTAGAACTATAATCCAAACTCACAGGAATGGATAATGGTCCTGAAGTAAATGTGTATATCGGAACACTTACCTGTGCAGTTCCTGTAAATAACCCTACTGGTACTTGACCATAACGGGCAATGGATGCAGCCTCTGGTGAGACTGGAGTAACATCTGGTAATTCCTGAGCAGTAGCTATGGAGCATACCACCATCAGAAACAGTATGATTAATTGTTTCATTGTTGAAATGTTCATTTGATTTAGTTACTTAATTTTTGTTTTACTGTATTAATCCCATAATATTTAAACCAATTACCATGTGCCAATGAACCGGGAAGGGATAAGCAGAGAAATCTTCTCTTTTGGTGCCTACTCCTAATTAAACTTATCCCTTATGATTCATTATCTAAACACAAATAATTGTAATTCAATTTTTCCTTTTTGTAATGCAATATTACACCGCGCCAGTTTCAAAATTTGAAACTCTGCTTTATTGAAATGTTAAAGTTTTTGATAATTTTTCCCTTGCTATCAAAGACAAGGACAAAACTATCATCTTACCTTCTTTTCGCAATACAGAAATCTGTATTACCAGTATTTTTTTATAAAAAATGTGTCGGTAAGCTTTCGTCAAAGTGCTAGAAATTAGCTCATCAATCACTGGTACAGACAGAGTAGTCCTCTTAAAAAGGGATAGTCCTTGCATAGCAATCTCAAATTTTATTTTGGGTTTCTTTATTTGTTTTCGCGTGCAAACCTAATGGATTCTCTTTGATTATATTAGGGGAAAAATACCCTTTTCGACAAAAGGAACAATCTATTAGATCAGGGACATAGTAAGTCTTGTTTTTTAGATCGATAACCTAGCTTCTTTAATAGATCTCATTAAACTACAACTAGTAAAAAAATACTCAAACACCCAGCATTACAAAAAGCATAAATTGAGTTATGGATCCGGGATCGGGACATCCCGAAATGGGACGATATCGTCATATAAAAAATCTGTAATCATAGAAACAGGGATTGAAGTTTACTTTTCTTGAGACTTACTTTAGTGATATTATGTTGTACTGTATTTATTTGGAATCTACCATTTTATAAGGCAGATCGATCTGATCAAATAACTCCAACAAAACGAATCGATTGGTTTTCGTATTCCGCTTCTTTACATGATTGTCTCTTAGAAAATCATCAAGGATATAGCCAATGTTAGTATCCTTAAAAGCCTCTTTAACTGCTTTGTTATCAAAAGGCATCATCTGATAATCATTATAAATGGTAAAGTAGGTGCGCTCTCCTCCAAGAAAAGTTGGGTACTCAGATCTAAAGGTATAGATCTGCATATAATGACATTGGTCCTCTAGATAACAATACGAATGACTACCCACTGGTAATACATTTTTAATGTCATACGCCTTTTCAATAGTCCTTTCTATACTTTTATATTCAATGGGAGAACTCTCTTCGATAAGTAATGATTCTATTTTATAGAGAATATCATAGGCATCTATCTTGGTCATGCCATCAAATTGCTTCACGCATTTCTTTAAAATTTTATCCTGATAAGTAGTCATATACTAAAAGGGTTATAGATTAGTAATATGCATAGGATATGACGATAGTATTTAAAGAAGATATACTGGCACTTTTCTTCTATACTCTGAAATAATAACAAATGGGGTGTTCACTAAAAACAGGCAGAAACTTGACGAGCCAAAATAGCGATTTCAAAGTATGGTTTATCTCCTTAAAAAATGCCAGATATCTCTTTACTAATGGGGTACACAAACTAAACTGTATTGTTATAAAGTAATTTCATTTTGGGTATGTTTTCTATTATGCTATGTTAACTTAAATCAATAAAGGAATTGGACCTCAAGGGGTTTTAACTTGTTCTGATATCCTTGTTTTGATGTTTTTTATTGTTTATCAGTTTAACAACGAAGGCAACAATTTGGGGGTACGGGTAGAGTCTTGTTTGTAGAAAGGCAATAATCGTATTTTGTATCCTTAATTTTTCGCTGATCTCCAAGGATTCATACACACTTTTTGATTCTAGCTCGGCAATTATTTTGTTATATTTTCTTATTGCCTTTTGATTATCTTTAATGCAGGTAGCTGTAAAATATGTGGAAAACAAAACGTTTTCTGTTTTATTCTTTTCTAAAGCAAAGGTCTCCATATTAGAAAGTTAATTTTGAGGTTAATACATCTTTTATTTTATTCATTGTCGTATACATTCAAAAATTGCTGATAAAGCATCTGAACTCTTTCATTTTTATCGTTATGAATCTTCAGTAAACACTCTACTGCTCTTAATAATTCTTGTTTGCTAGTATCCACTGATTTTATCTTTTGTGTAAAGTAAAAATGAGATAACCCAAATTCTTTTGCCGCCTCTTTAATTTCATTGGAGT
The DNA here is from genome assembly GCF_056160245.1 of Aquimarina sp. AWH4_224. Classification (NCBI taxonomy): domain Bacteria; kingdom Pseudomonadati; phylum Bacteroidota; class Flavobacteriia; order Flavobacteriales; family Flavobacteriaceae; genus Aquimarina; species Aquimarina sp. AWH4_224. The sequence continues at coordinate 53,008 of NZ_JBSWWU010000002.1, forward strand.
TAAGTTCTTTTCGTATCGCATGAGCCAATTCTGGTAACTTCATTTAATTGATCAATTTTTTGTAATTTTATTTGGTAAATTTGCAGGTCGATATACCAAATAAACCTAAACATATCCAAATATACAAAACATATCTAAACATTTCAAAATAAATCTAAAGATTTTTAAAATCTTATCATACGCACACTAATTATGACTCCGGGGGAAAGAATTTTATTTGTTATTGATCATTTAAAAGTTTCGAAAAACAAATTTTCTACTAAAATGTTGGGACTTTCTGCCAGTACCAAAGTGGATCATATCATTAAAGGTAGAAATGATATTACTCCGGATTTTGCAAAAGAGATATGTGAAGTAGTTCCTTATTTGGATTATAATTGGCTACTCAAAGGAATTGGAGAGCCTTTTGTTGAGGATTTTGATAGTGACAAAAAGAATAGTTTCACACCTCAAAATCAACTAAATGACCTTGCTAATGCTGTACTTGAATATGAAGATGAACTCATGGAAATACCAAAAATCAGAAAAATGATTGAGCGACATGCACTTATAATGCTTAACGATAAACTTCCGGAGTTAATAGACAGAATTTACAGCACTAAATCCAAATCTTAAAAATGGAATCTACAAGATGTACTTTTTCAAGTATAAGGAATTAAACTCGGAGTGAATCAAATTTATCAATTCAGATTTTTCAATATCGTTTTCTTCAATAATTTTTCGAATTATAGTAATAGTCTTCAAAAGCCTTTTTTCTTCTTCTAGAAGTTTCTCATTTAATTTTTCTTCGAGATCTCGTTCTAGATATTCGATTTCATCAATCAAAAAGTTTTCAAATTCCTCATTACTAATCTCGCCTTTCCTATGTCTGGACACAAAATCATTGTGATTCCTTATTCTTTTTATTATCCTGTTTAACATTTTTGGGCTCGCCTTTGTATTGTATAAAGTCCTTTCTTTTCAAGAGGTTTAATTTTTAAGCTTAGTTTTCAGATAACTTAGCCCGTTGTTTAGTACCGTTTCTTTATGTTTACTTAGAACCTTAAGAGCTTCAATGTAATTACTGATTTTTTTATAGATCAGTACAGAAATGACACATAAGAATAAAGACAAGAAGATATAAGCTAGTAAGTCATAATTTACATTTGGAATAAACACCCAAGAAGCGTAGAAAATAGCTGAAATAAATGGAGAAATTAAAGCGTATTTTAAATGATGCTGTACTGCTTTGTATTTTTGCGGACTGGAAACAGGAGAGATCACAAGGAGCACACCTATAGTCAAAAATAAAATACTAAGATGCACCCCAAATGAGTATAAAAAAGATTGTACACTAGTAAAACCAAATAATCTTTCTTCTAGCTTTTCAAATTTCACAAATGAGTGTAAAAATGGGAGTAGCCCACTAGCTAAGATCAAGAAATACCCGGTTCTTTCTATTAGATAAAGTTTATCAACTTTTTTGCTATAATCAATATCATTTACCTCCTTGTCCTCCTGGTGGCTCCACGTTTTCTTTGTCGATTTTCTGAAGGTATGTTTCTTCTGAATTTGATTCACTACCTTGTCCCCCTGGTGGTTCGACATCTTCTTTGTCAATGGCGAGTTTGATTCCGGTTTCATCACTTAAATCTGTTTGTTCACAACTGCTCAAAATCAAACCAAAAAACAATACTGTTAAAAAATAAAATACTTTGTTCATTCGAATAATCTATATGGTTATTAACTAAAAATACCAATTATAGATTAGTTAAAATATAATTGAAACAAAGATTTAAAATCTAAACATATCGTTCTGGATTATGACAATTGGGGTAAAGCTAGTCATATTAGTTACTTAGGCAAAGTAAATAAAAAGTAACAAATTCTTATTACGGGTTTACCTCGTATTTTTTTCTAAACATTAACATACAAATCAAAACTAAATAAACATATCGAAACATTTTTTGATGAGTCTATCAAAACAGTTTTGGTTATTTCTGGATAACTAGGCTATTTAATATTTAGTACAAATTATTTTATCGTTTTTCATTCCTTCTCCAAAAACAAAAAGTCATGCTTTCTTTACTTTTCTAAATTAACAATTATCCTAATTAGAAGAATCTTTGGTAACATATTAGCATATGTCGCAAGTCGACTGAAAAATTAAACGGAAAAGCTCACTTAATCAAAGTACATCAAATTTTGTGCGAATTCCTTTTTTGTCTCATCATCAAACCCTGCAAAATATGCCTGGGTAGTAGCCATATTTTTATGCCCCAGACTTTCCTGCATAAATTCCATAGATGCTCCTTTTTGTATGGATAGTGTCGCAAAACTATGCCTAGCCCAGTATGTAGAGATTTCTTGAGGAAGTTCATTATCTTCACACAATTTTTTTATGTGTTGATTCACATACCTTGTGAAATTTTTAGACTTTATTTGTTTTTCCTCTTCAGTTTCATTTCCATCCAAAATTGTGAAAACATAATTATCCGATAATTTATTGAGATTCCCATATTTACTTATTATAGATTTGGTGTAATCATTAAGGTATATTGTAATTGGCTTTAACGCTGTTTTTGACGTGAATAATGTTTTTGATCTATAAAAAACAATCGTATTATCAGTAAGATTTTTATACTTTAAAGCTACAATATCCTTCATATTCATCCCATTACAGTTATACGAAAAGAACCAAAAATCTTTAGCTTTTTCCTGTTCTTTGTTTTTCGGTATAGCATTAAACATCTTTTTCATTTGCTCCTTAGTAAGTGCTTTTTTAACCTTTTTGGATGTTGGGATTTGGTATTTCCGTTTCCCGAAAGGATAAAACTCTTTTTCAATCTCTCCTTCATCAATTGCCTTGTTAAAAATTGCCCTAAGTGGTCTTAAATAAATTCCAACAGTAGAAACAGATCGACCAGCATCTTTCATATATCTCTCAAAACCCTCCAACCACTCCTTGTTGACATCAAACAACGTAAGATTCTTAAAACTTTTATTTTCTTTTTCAACAAACCTTTTTAATGCATTTTTACTACAATTATAAGAATCTGCCGTAGATAATCTATTTTGTTTTTTAAAATCTTCTATTCGTTCTTTATAATGGTAATCTATCTTTATTCCATCATGCTTTTTTCTGAAAAGCTTCTTTTCAAACTCTGAAAAACTAAAAGGCTTAATCTTACTTGCTACTTCATTCGCCTTATTTTCAATAGCCTGTAATTTCAATTTTACATTTTTATGATCTTTTCTTGGCCTTATTGTCTTCCAAATACTTTCAAACTCTTCCGTAGTAAAATCGAATGAAGTTGGGTACAATTTTTGTTTTCTAGGATTCGAAACAAAAACTCTTAACCTTACTGGAAATTTACCATTAGTTTTCTCTCTTCTCTTATCTAGATATATAGATATTGAATATTCGTTTGTCATAATTGCTGTGCATATAATGTGCATACGATTTGCATACAAACTTACAAAATATGCATACAAAACCGCAAGAAAAATTAAGACTAAACTTTCTTAAACCCTTTATTAACAAAGGTTTTCAAGTTTTTTACAGAAATATCAAATCATTAAAAACCAACTCATAATCAGGGGGTCCTTGGTTCGAGCCCAAGTGGGACCACCTATAGTAAATTAAGCTGTTTCTTTTATAGAAGCAGCTTTTTTGTTTGAATAAACTTAATTCGGGCGAGAAGTTCATCCCGAGCGAGGTAACGAGCCGAAGGGAGCCCAAGTGGGACCACTTTATAACAAAACCTTAGCAAAAGCTGGGTGATTTTTATGGTCATGATAAACGAGTTTATCATGTGAAGATAAAACCTATCAGTTTCATTTTTTGATACTGTCTACTTTTCCTTACCAAAGAAATTATTTCGTACTACAAAAAAAGTACCTTAACAACATTAATTACTGATTCACACCGCTTACTCAACTTACTAATAATCATTATCACATAACTATAAATTCTAAAAAACTATGGTTTTTAACTGTGCTTTTGATCATTGATTACGATTTGTATTTCTAAAATTCTTAGGAGTCATCCCTGTTGCTTTTTTAAAGTACTTGGTAAAATAAGAGTTATCAAAAAAATTAAGTTGATATGCAATTTCCTCAATACTCTTATCAGTATAAAGCAGATGCCTCTTAATTTCTATCAATACTTTTTCATTAATCAAATCACTCGCGGTTTTCCCTGTAATCTTTTTGGTAACCCGGTTTAGATTCTGTGGTGTCATATATAACATTTCTGCATATTCTTTGACGGACTTTATATCTTGATAATGTTCATCTATTAAGGACTCAAAACGCAAAATAACATGATTGCTCTCCTTATGCTCTTCCCCCTGTTCTATCTTATAAAGGCGCGATAAGTATACTAGGGTTAATATCAGGTTAGCCTTAATCATATCATATTTATAAGATTCATTATTTTGATATTCATTGAGCATTTCTTGAAGATAGAATGTCAATCTTTCATCAGATGTAAGTGAGATATTTAAATGAGGCGCACTGTGAATTCTATGAAACATTGGTAGTCCTTGAAGCCATTTTGCTGCGCCCTGACGCATTATGAAATCTTTCTTAAACATAATTCCAAAACCCTCTTCAGGAACACTAATAGTAGAAAGTACTTGCCCTGGGGTTACAAAATAAATCATTCCTGGTGTGATCGCATAATGATTGAAGTCCACTAAAAGTTTAAGTGTTCCTTTTAAAATAAAGATTATCGCATAAAAGTCATTTCTAAAAGGATCTTGTTGTTTCAGACGTTCAGGGGTGTCTTTTACTTCAAAAATAGAAAAGTTATCTCCATTGCTAACCCTCTCTCCCATATTGAGAACTACACTATTCAGTTTTAATAAAGGTATGTCTTTCATTGTTCAAAATTTTTATAAAACAAATATAGACATGAATAGTACCATAAAAAAGGTAAAAAAATCAAATGTTTCATATTTACCATTTTAATGAAGTTTAATACCATTTATTGAGCCTTTTGAATGGTAATTTTGCTTCATAATCTTGAAATAGTGAAAGTCACATCAACATCATTGTTGATAAAATCACATTAAAAATCAAATACTATAAACGATAAAAAACAATCTGGAATCATGGAAAATATCGAAATAAAGAAAACTGCATGTCATGCAAAAAAAACAGAAATGAACTATGAACAAAACCCTGTTTTAGTCAATAGGCTGAATTTGATAAATGTCACACATTTCTAAACAATTAGATCATAGGTTGGTATTGTAAAGCTGTCGCTTGAATCAATACATAGGCTTTATAAGCTTCACTTATTTGTTAGTCATATAAAAGTTAATATCATGAAATTATTATCAAGAATTATTATCGTAATCGTCTTAGTTGGGTTGCAAAGTTGCAATCACAAAGAAGACAAGAGTGAATTAAGTGTAACGACAAATGTGAATACACAAAAAATTTCACCAAACAAAGGGTTTGCTCATTTCTCATATAGCGGGCAAATTATATCAGATCAAAAATCCACACTTTCATTTTTAGTCGGAGGAATGATACAAAAAATGAATGTAAAAGAAGGACAAGCAGTGCGCAAAGGAGGGCTTTTGGCATCATTGAATGCAACGGATTATCAAAATGAATTATTACTTCGTCAGGCAACACTTTTGGAAGCCAAAGACACCTATCAGCGAATGGAAGAGTTGTATCAAAAAAACAGTATTCCCGAGAGCGACTACATCCGATCAAAAGCAGGTTATTTAAGTGCAGATGCATTAGTTAAAATTGCAAGAAAAAAGGTTTCTGACGCTAAATTATACGCTCCATTTGATGGAATTATATACAAAAAAGCACAGCAGATAGGTACTATTGTCCAACAAGGACAACCCGTATATGAAATTGCTAATCTGTCTGATCTTGAAATTGTTTTTTCTGTTCCTCAAAACGAAATAAACAACCTTCGTGTAGGCGATGAAGTAAACGCAAGCGTAACTTCTTTAAACAATAAAAATGTGATAGCTCAAGTATCATCAATTGTTACCGTAGCTGATACCAGAACAAGATCATACCAGGTAAAAGCGATTATCGATAATAAAGAGGGAATTTTAAAAGATGGAATGTTGGTGACTATCAATGTTAAAACACTTCAAGAAAAAGAGCAGATCATCGTTCCCGGAAATGCAATTGTAATGTCTGCCAAAAATGTACCTCATGTGTTTGTCTATAGTGCATCGGATAATCGAGCATTAAAAAAGCGTATTAAAGTAGGAAAAGTTACAGGAACATCAGTCGAAGTCGTTGACGGATTGAATGGAAACGAAACTATTATTACCGATGGGCATCAACACTTAAAAGACGGAAGTTTGGTAAGCGATGTTGGTCAGAGTAAATCTTCAATTACAGCTCAAAATACTTTGAAATAATGAACACTAGAATACATATAAAAGTGAGAGGCCTTTTGTTTCTTGCATTGATGATGATTTCTATCAATGAAATCGCTGCACAGAAACTTAATCTGAATAGAATTTCTCTTGAAGAGTGTAAAGAATTAATATTACTTAATAATGAAGATGCTATTATAGCTTCTGCAGAGATAAAGGCCAAAGAACAGGCTATCAAAGAAAGTAAGACGCGTCTTTTACCATCTGTGTCTGCCTCTTCTACCGGATCAGGGTTTACAGACAACCCTGTTCTTACCAGCTTTGCAAGATACAGTGTTATTGGTGACGTATCCATTGACCAACCTATTTATAATGGCGGGAAGCTTAAAGCACTATTGGATCTGGCAAAAATTCAAAAAGAGATTAGTCAGAATAAAAAGAAACTTTCTGACGAACAGTTGTTGTACTACGTCGAACAATTGTATTGGCAAGTGGTTGCTACAGGTCAACAAATCGTTGTTGCAGAGGAGTACTTAAAAACTCTAAGTGACCTTGAAGTTAAAATTGATAATTACTTCAAAGCAGGTATTGTTAACAAAACAGATTTACTGGAAACTCAGGTTGAAAAAAATCGAGCACAATACAATGTAGAAGTAGCTACTAATGCCAAAAATTTAGCAAAGTTGCAGCTAGCGTATGCCATAGGAAAAGACAATACTGACTTTGATGTTGTAGAAAAATTTAGTAGTCCTTTAGTCCAATATAACTTTATTGAAGATAAAGAAACCTCGTATCTGTTACGACCAGAGCTTGAAGTTCTAAGAAATTCCTTAAAAGCAAAGAAGACTGAAGAAAAATTAATTAAATCTGATTACCGACCACAGTTGAATCTTAGCCTGGGAGGCTACTATTATACAGGAGAAGAAACAGACCCTAGAGCCATCGAAACAGATCAAGGGTTTGGTGCAGCCTTCGTAAGTCTTAATATTCCGGTTTTTAACTGGGGCCAGAAAAAGCACCGTTTAAAACGAAATAGCATTGAAACACAACAATTGGAATTGAACCAACAGAAAACTAAAAAAGGAATTTCAATTGAATTGCAGCAAGCCATTGATAAGATCGACGAGGCCAAAATTAATGTAACCCTTTCTGAAAAATCGAAAATTCAAGCCGAAGAAAATGCTCGCATTATTAATGATAATTATAATGCCGGGACAATAACATCCGAAGAAGTACTCGAAGCTGAAGCACTTTATCAAGAATCACAACTTGATTATATCAATGCACGTGTTCAAGAGCAACTAAGCCATTCAAATTATTTGAGAACATTAGGAAAACTTTCAAATTAAAAATCATGGAACATAAAAATAAAAAACCAAATATCATCGAACTAGCGATGAAGTACAGGCAAGTCACTTTTGCCATATTCGGACTATTTCTAGTTTTTGGTATCTATTCACTATTGACAATGGAACGTAGTGAGGATCCAAGAATCAACATCAAACAAGCGGTAGTGTATTCCTTATATCCAGGAGCAGATGTTACCCAAGTAGAGGAACAAGTGACTAAAAAACTGGAAGAATTCCTTTTTAGTTTTGAAGAAATTGACAAAGAAGATACTTATTCGGTAACTCGTGAAGGAAGATCTGTTATTACCATAGATGTACATGATCATATAAAGAACGAGGATTTGGATATCGTCTGGTCTAAGATAAGGGGCGGTTTGGCTACTTTTCGCAGAAACTTACCCCAAGGTGTTGTAGGCCCTATATTAAATAGTGATTTTGGAGAGACTACGGCAATAATTGTCTCTGTTTCATCAGAAAGACATTCTTATGCAGAGAAAAAAGAGTTTTTAGAAATACTAGAAGATGAAATAAAAACACTTTCAAAAGCTTCAAAAATAAATAGACTAGGTGTACAACAAGAGCAAATTACAATTACCACAAGTACCGAGAAAATGGCTCGTTATGGTTTAAGTTTCCAGCAAATCGCCAATGCTATTCAACAAGAAAATACCATAAAAGGCACAGGTGAATTAAACGCCAACCAGTTCAACGTACCTATAAACACAAATGCACTATACAAAAGTGTATCACAATTAGAAAATCAAATAGTGTATTATGAACCAAACGGAAAGACTGTACGATTAAAAGACATAGCAATCTTAATACGAGGATATGCAGATTTGCAGCAAAAAATAATCAAAAATGATGAAAATGTTTTGGCTCTTTCAGTCGAAATGCAACCAGGGTATAACATTGTAGATTTTGGAAATGACCTTGATAAAGCGATAGCTAAGGCCAAAAATAGAATCCCGGAAGATGCCAAAATTGAGATGATACATTCGCAACCTACTATCGTGGCCTCTGCAGTAAATCACTTTTTCTTAGAGTTTGCCATAGCAGTAATAGCAGTAATTGTTGTTATTATGATACTTCTACCATTGCGAATGGCCACCGTATCTGCCATAGCCAGTCCCGTTTCTATTCTTATCACATTTGCCTTTCTTAATTTTATGGGATTAGCCATTCATAGCGTAACATTGGCAGGAATGATTATTTGTTTGGGAATGGTTGTGGATGATGCGGTAATCATTGTAGATAATTATATAGAAAAACTAGATGAAGGCATGGATCGATGGCAAGCAGCATGGAAGAGTGCTACACAATTATTCGTTCCAATAATGACTGCAACTGCTGCTATTGTGTTTGCCTTCATGCCTTTAGCGTTCTTACTGGATGGTATTACATCTGATTTCATTTTTACAATGCCAATAGTAATTTCCTTGGCCTTAGGTATGTCATTTGTCGTAGCCATATTTCTTACGCCATATTTATGTTACTTGTTTATTAAAAAAGGAGTGCACAGCAAGGAGGAGCCAACAGAAGATAAAAAGCCTTCTGTTCTTGATAAGGTACAAGGTGCATATGATAAATCATTAGAATGGGTATTTCGCAATGGGCGTGTATCTATGTTAGTGGGAACAGCAACTATTTGTATTGGTTTGTTTCTTTTTTCAAAAGTACCACAGGAATTTTTTCCAAAATTAGAAAGAGACGTTTTCAACCTAGAAGTATGGCTTCCAGAAGGCGCAACCGTGGAAAAAACAGAAGAAATTGTTCGAAAAATTGAGAATTATATTGAATCTGATGAACGTATAGTAAGTATCAGTAGTTTTGTCGGAGAATCTTCACCTCGTTTTCACGCTACTTATGCTCCAGAACCGCCTGCAGAGAATTATGCACAACTCTTTATAAAAACCAAAGGAGCACATGAATCGGATGAGTTACTAAACAGTTATAAAACAACTTTAGCCAATAAATTTCCGGAAGCTACCGTAAGGGTTCGTCAGCTAAGTTATCAAGAAGCTCCAACTCCAATAGAAGTACGTGTCATAGGTCGAAATATGGATAGCATACAATGGGCCGCAAAACAGGTATACGATATTCTATCAGAAACAGAAGGTGCGAATTGGTTACATACAGACTGGAGAGAAAAATACTACCGTATAGGGATAAACATCGATGAAACCGAAGCTAATCGTGTAGGACTAACTTCTGAAAGTATTTCATCTTTTATTGGAGGGTTCGTTAATGGGTTTCCTGTTACTACATATTGGGAAGGTGATGAACCAGTAAATGTATCTATGAGACTTGAAGAGACTTATCGTAAAGATTTTGATGATTTGGCAAACATATATATACCTACACCCCATGGTACAACAGTACCTTTACGCCAAGTAGCAAGTTTTGAACCAAAATGGATGCCCGGTCGTATTGTAAGACGTAATGGACTTAGAACGGTAACCGTAAGATCCGAAGCACAAATGGGAAGGTTTGCATCTGAAATTTTAGCGGACGCATCTCCTAAAATAAAGGAACTGGATCTTCCAGATGGAGTATCTATTGCATATGGTGGAGATCAGGAAGACACTGAAAGTAATATGCCTAATCTATTGATGTCATTGTTGACTAGTATACTTCTGATTTTCTTGACATTAATGTTTCAATTTAAAGACTTTAAAAAATCCCTCATTGTGCTATCCACATTTATTCTTGCTATTCCGGGAGCAGCGATTGGGCTGCTTGGACTTGGCCACCCTTTTGGGTTTACAGCCTTTTTGGGTACCATTAGTTTGATTGGTATTGTTGTTCGTAACGGGATTATATTGGTGGATTATGCTGATGAGCTGGTTAGAGATCATGGTTATGATATACGTAAAGCATCTATCTTGGCAGGACAACGACGAATGCGTCCAATCTTTCTAACAGCCTCGGCTGCAGCGATTGGTGTAGTACCAATGATTATAGGAGGGTCTCCTTTATGGGCTCCATTGGCAAGTGTACTTTGTATTGGATTGATGTGGTCCATGTTTATGACACTTTATATCATACCTCTTATGTATTATCTCTGGCTCAAGCCTAAGAAACAAAGTAAAGAGGCAAACCGATTAGAATTATCCATTTCATAACCCCCCCCTTCATATGAAGACTTCAAAAATGGTAATATGCTACCTCTTAAGCCTATGGTTTTTGTCTATGGCATTATTTAAAATACTGGATGATGATTTTATAGGTGTTTTTAAGGCGTATTCAATACCAAAATGGATAGAAATGATCATATCATTTATTGAGATCATTGGTGGTGTATTGCTATTTTTTGGAGTCAGAAATATAATACTTCGCTTGTTTGGAGGTATTGTTTTGATACCTGTTGTGCTGGGAGCATTAATTTTTCATATTGTATTTGGTGGGTTAAAATGGTATGGAGGTACAGGTGAAGTTTGGTATTCTATTTTGCCTGCTATTCTAAGATCTGTAGGGTTGATTTTTATTACCTATTCCGGATTTCTTGAGCTTTTGGATTTAGGATATAAAACCCGTACAGGAAGCAGCTTTAAAAAAAGAAGTTTTGCAAATGTCAATTGATTTAAAACAGCTTAAATGAATTTGGAAAAAATAAAATACCAGACCATGATTGAATACAGTATCGTTTTACTGTTGTTTGTTGGAGGAGCTAATTTCTTTGTTTTTCTAAAAACAGGAGGGCTCACAAACTTAGACCAATTAATTGCTCAGGCTAATACGGTTTATTCTTTAGAAGAAATTTATAGCGAAGTCTCATTTTTAGGATTAGCTATTGGTATACAGATTATTTTGTTTCAAACTTATTTGGCTCTTTTTCTCCAAAAACAACTACATAAACGGTTATTCCAACTGTTTTGGATTTTGGCAATTTTTGCGATCATAATAGTAAACGGTATTCTCATAAGGTTTCTATTCCTTCATTTTGCCCACGATATCAGATTAGATCTGGCTTGGAACTATAGTAATCAATTTATAATTACTAAAATTTTTATCTCATTCATTGGTTATTTTTTCATGATTGGTTTTTTGGTTTGTTTTGTAAGACAGCTTCGTCAAAACTTTGGGGAAGCTGTCTTCTTTAATTTTTTAGTTGGAAAGTATTCTCAAGTCAGAGAAGAGGAAAGATCCTTCTTGTTTATCGACCTAAACAACTCTACTTACATAGCAGAATTTTTAGGACATACCAAATACAGTAGGTTTATCACGCAATGTTTTAGTGATATTTTAGCAGCAATACAAGATTTTAAATACGATGTATATCAATATGTAGGTGATGAAGTTATACTTACCTGGTCTCCAAAAATTGATAAAAACGGCCAAGCCATTCTGATGTATAACTGTATAACCGAATGCTTAATAAATAAACAGGAGTTTTATGAAACTACGTTTGGAATTACTCCAAAATTTAAAGCTTCTGTGCATACTGGATTTGTTGCTTCATCTCTTGTAGGTAGGAAAAACAAAATACTGGCATATCATGGTGATGTAGTTAACACCACAGCACGATTATTAGAATTATGCAAAAAATACAATAAAGGGATTTTGTTTACACAAAAATATTTGGAATCGATTTCAAACATAAAACATTTTACTCCAACATTTTTGATAGATTTAAAATTGAGAGGAAAAAACCAGAATAGTGCCGTGTTTCATGCATAAAAATATTTAAATTATAACTATTAAATCAGTAGTAGCAATAATCTTTATCTCAGCAAAAAAAATGAATCAATCACCCGCCTTAACAACATTAATACGATGAATAATTTTAATCAAATAATGAATACTTTTTTCGGGGTATTTTGCCTTATCGTATGTACTAAAATGTACTCTCAGGAACAAAAATATAATCATGAGATAGAAGCAGGCACATCTAATGATTTTTTCGTTTGGCATTCTAGTTCGGATAGATATTACACTTATGGAATCCACTTGGATTATAGAAGAAGAAGCGATGAAACTAACTTTTTGAAAAAGTACTTCCCTAGTTCAACGGCAAGTTATCATAACTTCGGGTTCAATATGCAGGCCTATACCCCCGGGTATTTAGAAGATCAAACAGATGTAATGGAACGACCATATGCAGGCTGGAGTTATTTCGAGTACTTCAGTAGTTTTTCCTATCCAAACAAAGCTATAAAACTTGGAGCAGATGTGGGAATACTGGGCCCTCATTCCTATGCCGGGAATATTCAAAACTGGTTCCATCGAGAAATATCAGGAGATCAAACCCTAGATGGCTGGAATAATCAAATTGGTGATATTTTGGGAATCAACTTTAGAATGGAATATGCCAAAACGTTTAAAACCGGTAAAAAATTTGATTTGAGTCTGGTTATTGATAACTCAATAGGAAACATCTTTATCTATACGGAGCCCGCACTTTTATTTCGTTTGGGAAAATTTAATACTATCGGTCGTTCCATCGCATTAAATAATGGGTTGCTGTCCAAATCAGGGCAAAAAGAATTTTTTATTGAAGCGTCAGCGAGGTTGAAACTTTCAGCGTATAATGCAACGATTCAAGGAGATATTTTCCAAGATGATTCCATCTTTACTCAAGATGAAATTAACAATTTGATTTTTAATGCTTTTTTCGGAATTAATTATTCCAAAAATCACTGGATGTTTAAAGCAAGGTATTTCTACAATCAAGGGGAAATTGAAAGTAATGATAATCACATTTATATAACGCTTTCAACTGCATATAGATGGTAATCATTAATTACAAAAACAAATAACAGATTTGACATGAATAGAGAACTAATATTATATGATGTATACAGTATATTATTGCAAAGCAATAATGAAACAATAACAATGGATAAGCTATCTGAACGTTTAAAATGTTCCAAAAAAAGCCTTTACAAGTTATTTCCATCCAAAAATGCTATGTTATTTGAGGTCTTTTACTTGTACAAGAAGCAGTTTATCGGTTTACTAAGAGACATAAAAACCCTTAATTCTTCAGAAATTCAGAAACTAGTTTTTCAAATTAAGCAATTAAATCAAAATGCTAAAACGTTTTTCAACTCTCACTTGTTTGAACAGTTAAAGAATTTAAAAGATTTTAATACCGCAATGATGATCACAGAAAGGGAGATTTATTCTGAAGGTTTTCAATGCATTGTTGATGAAATTGCCACCTCAAAAAATCAAAAGGAGCGACTAATCAATATTTTAGCTTTTATTAGAGTTTCGATTAAGAGAAGATATACTTTACCTAATTATCCAGAAAAAATGAATGACAGTCAATTCTTAGAGACAATGTTAACAACATTACTCGCTTATGCAAAACAGGAAAACATAGGCTTAAATAAGAATTAAATCATTAATGCTAATCCGTTAGTACAACCATTATTTCATATAAGAAAAAAGCTGTTCCTTAAAAGAAACAGCTTTTATATAATTTGTAATTAATTACACCAATTTGATATCTTCCTTAAACAACATATGGATATATTCACCATGTATTTTGGCGTGATGTTCACTCTCTAAGCAGTGAAACAATAAATGGATTAATCCATAATCCCCAAGGGTATCTCGGTACTCATGCTTTTCTTTGTTTTTGACCCATAGAATAAAAGAACACAAATGACCAATCTCACCCAATTTCTTGGGATCCATTAAACACTTCTGAAACTTCTTTAAGTCCATAGAAGCATACTCGTTATACTTTCGCTTACAAAAGTTATAGTCAAACGTATGTTTATACGATTGCAATTTTCTGTTTTGTATTTCATAATTAATACCACTCATAGCCTAAAATCATTTTCATTAGGTACTTCTATTATCATAGTCATACGATTTGGTTACTATTAATTTTGCAAATCGCATGCCATCAGATCCAAAAAATAACTTAATAAAAGGTGAAAATCTCTTAAAATTATAACTGAGGTCTACCTAGAGATAATTGGAATTATTCCAAAACAAAGATACAAAATTTGGAATAATTCCAAAAATTAAATTTAGCTAATATTTCGGTTTTCAGTCCCAAAATCTCTGCAAAACAGACACTTACATCCAAAATCCTTGAAATGTTGTTAATAAAACCTAATAAGTTTTTTTTTGATTCCCAACATTGCCTATTACATTTACCTCACGAATTTGATATTATCTGGTATGTTTTTTGGGGAAAGAACGACTAGAATAAAGAAATTGGGAAATACGAATCAAATTGTAAGTTATGCAGTATAAAGTAATTGATACAAAAAGCCAGTATTTTGGTAAAGTATTGGATTTTCAATCCTGCTCAAATTTAAATGATCTGGGAGGTGTACTCCTAAAGATCGGAAGGGACAAAGTGTCACTATTTAAATTTAATGAAGTAGAATTGATGTAACATCTTTTCTACTTCTGCCTACCCCAGTACACTACACTTCTAATTTAAAACCAAAATACCGTATATGACATTGATATGATAAAACAATGGCACATATATGTATTTGTCTTGTTCTGGATAAACAGTAGTTGCCAGAACAAAGTTCCTATTGATAATATTGAAACTCAACCAAAAGTCACGGCTGCGGACCAAGAGCTTCAAAATGTCTATAAAATCCTTGATGGTACCTGGAAAGGTAAGTTTCTGGTTTTTGAGGATCAACAACAAGTGTCTAAAGACCAAATAAACTTAAAAAACATCAGCAAAGCCAGCCTTCAAAAAAAAGGATTAACGCAAGTAAATAGTATTGATGTTTTGCAAGTATATCAATCAGATACTCCATATTTTCAGAAAGTAACGATTACCGATTACTACCCAGATACTGGCAAAAAAATCGTAAGCCAGGGAGTTAATAAGATACAGAACGGAAAGTTATGGTGTGTGGTTAGAAAACCAGACGAAACCGTTATTCATAGTGGTAGCACCGAAGGAAAAAACACCATTATTTGGCAACGCAACGAACAAAATCCTCAAAAAATCGAATACTTCAAAGAAACCGTATCTCAAGAATATTATGAAATTATTGGATGGGGCTATTATTCGGGAGACGACCCTAATCTTTCTCCCAAACTATGGTTTTATTCAAGGTACGAACGTCAATAATCCTATTGCAATTCGGTAATGCGTTTTACATACTTTCCAATCACATCAAACTCCAGGTTGACCACCGTACCCTCAGTAAACGTATTAAAGTTGGTATGCTCATAAGTATATGGAATAATCGCTACACTAAACTCATTTTTTTGAGAGTTCACCACCGTGAGGCTTACTCCATTTACCGTAATTGATCCTTTTTCTATGGTGATATTATTTAGGCCCGGGTCATATTCAAAAGTAAAATACCAGCTCCCATCAGCTTCAGCTACTGATTTGCAAACTGCGGTCTGATCTACATGGCCTTGCACGATATGTCCATCCAGTCGATCACCTAGCTTCATTCCTCTTTCCAGATTTACAATAGCTCCTTCTTTCAGATCATTCAAATTAGTCTTATCCAGAGTTTCTTTAATCGCTGTAACCGTATAATGATCTCCATCGATAGCAACCACGGTAAGACAAACTCCGTTGTGTGCTACACTTTGATCGATTTTTAACTCTGATGTAAAATTGGATTGTACAGTAATATCCAGATTTTCATGATCGCTCTTCAAGGAAGTAATCGTTCCTAATTCTTCAATGATCCCAGTAAACATAAATGCGAATTATTTAATTAAATTTGTGACCTTACTATTTGAGGTTTGATTTTGGACTTCAAAAATACAGATTAAGTACTTTATATAATGAAGAAAGAAAAAAAAATAAGATTAGGAATTTCTATAGGTGATTTAAATGGTATAGGAAGCGAAGTTGTTCTGAAAACTTTTCAGGATTCTCGAATGCTGGATTTTTGCACTCCTGTAATTTTCGCATCGGTAAAGATTCTTTCTTTTCTTAAGAAAAAGTACCAAACCAATATCAATCTTCATGGTATCGATAAGACCTCTCAAATCTTAGATGGAAAAATTAATGTCCTTAATGTATGGAAAGAGCCGTTGGACATCAAATTTGGCGAAGAAGATGAAAAAGTAGGAAGTTATGCTATCAAATCTTTGAAAGCCGCAACCCAGGCGCTTAAAAATGATGAAATCGATGTATTGGTCACCGCTCCTATTAATAAGAGTAGCATCCAATCCGACGAATTCAAATTTCCTGGTCACACCGATTATCTGGATCAGGAATTACAAGGTAACAGTTTGATGTTTATGATTACAGACGACTTAAAAGTAGGGTTACTTACCGATCATGTCGCTGTAAAAGATGTAGCAGGAACCATAACTCCAGAGCTTATCGAGCAAAAAATCAATACGATACATCACACCTTAAAACAGGATTTTGCTATAGCCAAACCAAAAATTGCTGTGCTGGGTATTAATCCCCACAGTGGAGATAATGGCGTAATTGGTAAAGAAGATGAAGAAGTTTTAAAACCAACTATTCAAAAGATTATAGATTCTGGTAAGTTGGTGTTTGGTCCTTATGCAGCCGACAGCTTTTTTGGTTCGGATAATTATAAAGCTTTTGATGCTATTGTTGCTGCTTATCACGATCAGGGGTTGATTCCTTTCAAAACCTTATCATTTGGCAAAGGGGTAAACTATACGGCTGGATTGAACAAGGTACGTACCTCTCCAGATCATGGGACAGCCTTCGAGATTGCTGGACAAAACAAAGCTGACAATAGCTCTTTTAAAGAAGCAGTATTTGCCGCTTTAAAAATTTATAAGAATAGAAACGAATATCAGGACTTGACCAAAAATCCATTAAAAAAACAACCTCGTAAACCACAAAACAAAAACAATCAACAACAAGCTTAAACAGCAAAGAAGTACATCGATTTCCAAGCACTTTTGTAAGCAACCTATCAATTCACTAACTTTCTGATATAATTTTGTTTACAAAAATACTTTAATTACGAATTTTTGTTATCTTTGCACCCGCCTTAATTAAATTGGCAACGCTTGAAACTGGTGATAGAATGATACAACTAAAAGAGTATACTATTCCTTTTGTTGGATTGAAGCAAGGATTGCATCGCTTCAAGTATGAGATTGACAATACGTTCTTTGAACATTTTGAGTATGATGAGTTTAATGCTGCGGGAATAACTATTGATCTTGAGTTTAACAAAAAAGCAACGCTTTTAGAACTTGAGTTTAAAGCCAGCGGTACGGTAAATGTAAATTGCGATGTCACTAATGAACCTTTTGATTTACCTGTAGAAGATAATTTCTTTTTGGTAATTAAATTTGGTCAGGAATTTAATGATGAAAATGAAGAGCTTCTTATTATCCCCCATGGAGAATATGAAGTGAATGTACAGCAATATATTTACGAACTTATTGTATTAGGTGTGCCTTCAAAAAGAGTACACCCTGGTGTTGAAGATGGTACTTTACAGTCTGACATACTCGAAAAGTTGGAAGAGCTAAGTCCAAAGGAAAAAAATAAAGAAACAAATGATAATGAGGAGACAGATCCTCGTTGGGATAAATTAAAAAACTTATTAAACGATAAATAATAGCTGAGCAATGGCACATCCTAAGAGAAAAATATCGAAAACTAGAAGAGATAAAAGAAGAACACATTATAAAGCTTCTGTACCACAAATTGCTACGGATCCTACTACTGGTGAAGCACATTTATATCACAGAGCACACTGGTTCGAAGGTAAATTATATTACCGTGGGCAGGTAGTAATCGATAATACCGAAGAGGAAGTAGCATAAAGCTACTGTTAAAATTTTAAACTAAGCTCTCACTTTTGTGAGAGTTTTTTTGTTTTTAGTTGAATATGTGTCAAAATCCAATTATTTTGCGCCATATTTGTATATAATTTAGTAATTTCAACGACTTTTTAGCTCATTTTTGTGCTACGATTCATGAGATGAACTAAATATTTTTTTAAGGTAAACCCTTGCTTTACAGAAGTGTAAAGCATCAATTGGTGAATTCCATCTGAAGCAAAATTGCTCAGATGAAACTAAAATCAAGATATGAGTAAAATCACAGCCGCTATCACAGCTGTAGGCGCGTATGTGCCAGATTATGTGTTAACAAATCAGATTTTGGAAACAATGGTTGACACAAACGATGAATGGATCACCACCCGTACAGGTATTAAAGAACGCAGATTATTAAAAGATACTGATAAAGGGAGCTCTTACTTAGGCATTAAAGCAGCCGAAGATCTTATCGCCAAAAGGAACCTGGATCCCAAAGAGATCGATATGGTTATTTTTGCAACCGCAACACCAGATCTTCCGGTAGCTGCAACTGCAGCCTTTGCAGCTTCTGCTATAGGAGCAGTTAATGCTTTTTCTTACGATTTACAAGCAGCTTGTTCCAGCTTTTTATATGGAATGTCTACCGCAGCAAGCTATATCGAATCAGGAAGATATAAAAAGATATTACTTATCGGTGCCGATAAGATGTCCTCTATTATAGACTATACTGATCGTGCTACATGTATCATTTTTGGTGATGGTGGAGGTGCTGTACTTTTCGAACCTAACGAAGAAGGATATGGATTTCAGGATGAGTACTTGCGTACCGATGGCGTAGGACGAGAATTCCTAAAAATCGAAGCTGGTGGTTCTATCCTACCTGCTTCGGCAGAAACCGTAGCCAATAAACAGCATTTTGTGCAACAGGACGGTAAAACAGTATTTAAATATGCTGTGTCTAATATGGCTGATGCCAGTACCAAAATCTTAGAACGTAACAATCTAACAGGAGATGATGTAGATTGGTTGGTTGCTCACCAGGCTAATAAACGAATTATTGATGCAACTGCTAATCGAATGGGACTTGACGAAAATAAGGTCCTTATGAATATACAGCGATATGGTAATACCACCTCGGCCACCTTACCATTATTGTTGCATGATTATGAAAAACAACTCAAAAAAGGAGATAATATCGTGTTTGCCTCTTTCGGAGGAGGCTTTACATGGGGTTCTATTTATCTGAAATGGGCCTATAATTCCTAAACAACTAAACACACAATACCCAATATTATGGATTTAAAAGAAATTCAGAATTTGATTAAATTCGTAGCCAAGTCAGGGGCCAGCGAAGTAAAATTAGAGATGGATGACGTTAAAATCACCATTAAAACTGCATCAGACGACAGCAAGGAGACTACGATCGTTCAACAGATTCCTGTTGGTAGCGCCGTGCCTGCTCAACCTGCACCAGTACAAGCTGCTCCAACACCAGCTGCTCCAGCAGCGCCTGCGGCGACTGAAAAGCCTGCAGAAGACGATTCCAAATATATTACAATCAAATCTCCAATCATTGGAACTTTATACAGAAAACCTTCTCCAGACAAACCTACTTTTGTAGAAGTTGGAGATAGCGTAAAAGAAGGAGATGTACTTTGTATTATTGAAGCGATGAAGCTTTTCAACGAAATCGAAAGTGAAGTTTCTGGTACTATAGTAAAAGTTCTTGTTGATGATTCTTCTCCAGTAGAGTTTGATCAACCTCTTTTCTTAGTAGACCCATCATAAGTAATCCCAAAATTCAAATATCAAATTCCAAAAGGTAAACAACCCTGGAATTTGCTTTTTGGACAATTGTAATTTTTAAGAAGTTATGTTTAAAAAAATTCTAATTGCAAATAGAGGTGAGATTGCCATGAGGGTAATCAGAACCTGTAAGGAAATGGGAATCAAAACTGTTGCGGTTTATTCTACAGCAGATGCCGAAAGTTTACACGTTCGATTTGCAGACGAAGCCGTTTGTATTGGACCTGCCCCCAGTACCGAATCTTATTTAAAAATGTCAAATATTATTGCTGCTGCAGAAATTACAAATGCAGATGCAATACACCCTGGTTACGGATTCTTATCAGAGAATGCCAAATTCTCTAAAATCTGCGAAGAACACCAAATCAAATTTATTGGTGCCAGTGCAGAAATGATTGATAAAATGGGAGATAAAGCTTCTGCAAAGTCAACCATGATCAAAGCAGGAGTTCCTTGTGTACCAGGAAGTGAAGGCGTTATTCCTGACTTCGAAACTTGTGTAAAAGTAGCTAAAGAAACAGGATATCCTGTGATGCTAAAAGCAAGTGCCGGTGGTGGTGGAAAAGGAATGCGTGCCATATGGAAAGAAGAAGACCTACAAGCCGCATGGGAGTCTGCTAAACAAGAAAGTAAAGCTGCCTTTGGAAATGATGATATGTATATGGAAAAGCTTATCGAGGAGCCAAGGCATATCGAGATCCAGGTAGTAGGTGATAGTAACGGACGCGCTTGTCATTTATCTGAAAGAGATTGTTCGGTGCAACGTAGACACCAAAAACTTACTGAAGAAACTCCTTCTCCATTCATGACCGACGAATTGAGAGATCGAATGGGAGAAGCCGCTATCAAAGCAGCAGAATTTATCGAATATGAAGGTGCGGGAACGGTAGAATTTCTTGTAGACAAACACAGAAACTTCTACTTTATGGAAATGAATACTCGTATTCAGGTAGAGCACCCTATTACAGAACAAGTTGTAGATTATGACTTGATCCGTGAACAAATATTGGTCGCTGCAGGAGTGCCAATTTCAGGAAAGAACTACTATCCGCAATTACACTCTATCGAATGTAGAATTAATGCTGAAGATCCTCATAAGGACTTTAGACCTTCGCCAGGAAAAATCACCAATTTACATATTCCAGGAGGGCATGGTGTTCGAGTAGATACCCATGTATATAGTGGATACATTATTCCTCCTAATTATGACTCTATGATTGCAAAATTGATTACCACGGCTCAAACACGAGAAGAAGCAATCAATAAAATGAAAAGAGCATTGGATGAATTCATTATCGAAGGAATAAAAACTACTGTTCCTTTCCACAGACAACTTATGGATCATCCAGATTATGTTGCTGGTAATTATACGACAAAGTTTATGGAGGACTTTGAAATGCAAGAACCAAAAGAACAATAATAATATCCAAAGCCTCTACCAAGAGGCTTTTTTTATGAATTTAAGCTATTGGGAATATAAAACATGGTTATCCAATATCGACTTCACCATTATAGGTAGTGGTATCGTAGGACTTTCTTGTGCACTTAGGGTACGAGAGAAATTCCCTAGTGCCAAAATTGTAATTCTAGAACGAGGTATACTACCCAACGGCGCTAGCACCAAAAATGCGGGCTTTGCCTGTTTTGGGAGCTTATCTGAAATCTTGGATGACCTCAACACTCATTCTGAAGAAGAGCTGTTACAACTTGTTCAAAAAAGATATCATGGTTTAAGTTTGCTGCGAGAAACTTTGGGAGATCAAGCCATCGATTATCAAGCCCATCAAGGGTACGAATTATTTGCCCAAACAGACATGGCATTGTTTGAAGAATGTTTGTCTAGAAAAGGGGAGATTAACGAATTGTTGCGTCCTATTTTTAAAAAAGACACCTTCTTCCTTTCAGAAAATCACTTTGATTTCAAGAATATTCATTCGCAATACATTGTAAATCAGTTCGAAGGTCAGATTGATACCGGCAAGATGATGGATGCCTTGATACAGAAAGTGCATCAGCAAAATATCAAAATCCTAAGCGCTTGCCAAGTAACTCAAATTGAAGATCTTAACACTGCTGTAGAAATAAAAACCGAACATTTTACGTTCTATACCAACAAAGCACTTATTGCAACCAACGGTTTTGCCTCTCAATTGGGCATCACCAAGGTGAAACCTGCCAGAGCTCAGGTACTGATTACCCAACCAATCAAAAATTTACATATCAAAGGCACTTTCCATCTGGATAAGGGGTATTACTATTTCAGAAATATTGATAACCGAATCCTCTTGGGGGGAGGACGAAATCTTGATTTTAAAACTGAAGAAACCACTCAATTAGAACAAACACCGTTAATACAAAACAAATTAGAACAGCTTTTATATGAGGTGATTTTACCAGATACTAATTTTGAAATTGAGCATCGCTGGAGCGGCATAATGGGTGTAGGCAATCGTAAAAAAGCTATTGTTCAACCCATCTCTGATCATGTGTATTGTGGTGTACGCCTAGGAGGAATGGGAGTTGCCATCGGTACTCAAGTTGGCACAGAATTAGCAGATCTTTTGTAATAATTGATGCATGTTATGAAAAAGTTTTTTCGGTTTATAGTCAAAAGTACGGTTGCATTTATTGTCATTAGTTTTTTATGGGTACTGGCCTACAAATGGATTGATGTACCGGCTACTCCACTAATGGGTATACGCAAACTACAATCCGAAAAACAACATACCATTCAGCACCAATGGGTACCCTTATCCAAAATTTCAAAAACACTGCAGTTAGCAGTGATTTGCAGCGAAGATCAACGATTTATGGAGCACAACGGCTTTGACCAAGAAGCTATAGAAAAAGCACTCGCCGAACATAAGGCTGGCAAACGATTACGAGGTGCAAGCACCATCTCACAACAAACCGCAAAAAATGTATTTCTTTGGCCTCAGCGAAGCTGGGTTCGCAAAGGTTTTGAGGTCTATTTTACATTTCTGATCGAAAAGCTGTGGACCAAAGAACGAATTCTTGAAATATACCTTAACAGCATCGAGATGGGAAATGGGATATATGGTGCCGAAGCAGCAGCAAAGTTTTGGTATAATACTACCGCTGCTAATCTTAACAGAGAAGAAGCTGTTGCCATAGCTGCCATATTACCTAATCCTCGTAAATATCTTGCCAACCCTCCATCTTCTTACACACAAAAAAGAGCGGAATGGATCTTTATTCAAATGCGTAATTATGGTACCTTAGTATTTGATAAGCCACAACAAAATGAATACAGAGGACATTAAACTTGAGCTATACAATCAATGCAAGCAGTATGTAGCTCAACGGTTAGAACGCATCCAACATACCATTAGTGACATCCAGGAATCCCTAACTTCGGAAACAAAAAGTACTGCAGGGGATAAGCATGAAACCGGTCGTGCCATGTTACAACTAGAACGCGAAAAAGCTGGAAAACAGCTTGCCGAAGTACAAAAGTTACAAGAAATACTAGCCAAAATTGATATTACTATCTCCTCTCAACCTGTACATTTAGGAAGTTTGGTTACTACATCAAAAGGGAACTATTTTATAAGTATTTCTGCTGGGCAACTACTGGTAAACGACACTTCCTATTTTGCTATTGCTGCTAATTCTCCTATTGGACGTCTGTTATTAGGTAAAGTCCCTGAAGATCATTTTGTGTTCAACACTGCAGAAATTACTATACAATCAGTATCCTGATGCTTTTTTTGAATGGTGATTATATTCAAAAATAAAGATCTGTACTTTAAAATTTTATCAGTTATGGCATACCAAAATGATTTTAAGTAAATTGCTACCTCATAAATCATCATTGCTATGCGAAAGTTTTTTCTTTTCACCCTACTGGGATTGCTCCTATTTTCCTGCAAGCCCTATGAAACTACTAAAATTAGAAAAAATCAAATTACCTACGAGGATTTCAGAGCAGAACAACGATTATACCCTACTCAAGATGGTTTGATCAAATATATCGACAAAGGTGAGGGGCCTGCTATTTTGCTACTTCATGGTGTTCCTGCATCAGGCTGGTTATATCGCAAGATGATTGATCCATTGGCCAAAAAAGGGTATCGAGTTATTGTACCGGATATGTTGGGTTATGGTTCTAGTGATTCTCCAGAAGGCTTTGAAATATATAACAATGAAAACCATGCCAAACGAATTCTGGAACTTATGGAATCTTTGGGTATCGAAAGCTGGACCCATGTTATGCATGATGCTGGTGGTTTATGGACCTGGGAATTGATCAAGCAAGATCCTGATAAAATTGAAAAGTTAGTCGTACTCAATACCATTATCTATGAAGAAGGTTTCTACCCTCCTGTTCGTATGAAACCGGGTGGCTTTGCCAAAACTGCCATGTGGGCCTATCGCAATGGGGTTACTACCAATACGCTGTTAAAAAAGTTGTTTAAAGAAGGGTTAAAAGAAAATACTCTTAATCCTGTTGATGTCGAAGGATATAAAACTCCTTTATTGGAAGGTAAAACTGATGCGATGTATTACTTCTTCAGTCAAACGTGTAATGACCTTCCGGATTATAGTGAAGTATTCGAGAATGTAAAAGTTCCTGTTTCGGTAATCTGGGGAATACACGATACCATGCTGCAGTGGCCTCCACAAGAAAACAGAGCGGCAAATGCCCTGGGTGTTAGGCCCGAAGATATTCATTTTGTAGACGAAAAACATTTTATTCAGGAAACCAAGGCACAGGAAATTACCTATAAAATCCTGGATTTTATGAAAAAATAATGGGTTAATTAAAACTTAATCCATTAATCCAACTTTTTAGCTCCATCTTAAAAATGGTCCCGTTGATCAATTCTTGAATCTGGTGAATTTCTTGTCGGTTTACTGCAAGATCAATTTTATCTGATGGTGTTCTTAATAATAAGGATCGACAATGTTCTGGATCCATACACTCACTACAACATTGCGATTGAATGGTGTTGGTGCAGGAATCCGAAAAGTCTTTTAACTCATTAAGCGTTAGTAAAAATCCAATATCTCTAAATACCAATTGTACTTTGGGTGTATTGGTCTGCGTTTCTTTCTTCCAGAAGAAGGAAATACCAATTTCGTTGCTGAATATTTTATCAATAGGGCTCATTCTGAATCTATTTTGATTCAAAAATACATATTATTTATAATCAATCTAAATAAAAATAAGTTAATTTATATCTTTTAACTTCAGTTGTAAAGATACCTGCCCGTTCCATTCATTTTCGTCAATCGAATATGCGGCTTTAAACGAATTATTTCCTGTAATCAGGTTTTGCTTCGCTCCCAAACCAAAACCTATAGCACCTACAGCAATTTTATTTTTTTGCACGGCACATTTGAGATGCTTGTCATCTGCACCCACGCATTTTCCGTACCCTGTATCCTTTACACCTTCGGTCATAAATACCGGAGTCATATTACCTGGACCAAAGGGAGCAAACTGTTTTAGGATGCGATAAAACTTTGGCGTAATTTGAGTGAGCTCGATTGGCATATCCACCATGATTTCCGGAGTTAATAGTTTTTTATCAATAGTAGATGCCACCACAGATTCAAATTTCTCTTTGAAAGCCTCATAATTTTCTTCAAGCAAAGTAAGTCCGGCAGCATATTTATGGCCGCCAAACTGTTCGATATAATCCGTACAAGCGTTTAAGGCTTCGTATACGTCATACCCTCTTACCGATCGCGCCGAAGCCGCCAATTTATCTCCACTTTTGGTAAAAACTAATGTTGGTCGGTAATAGGTTTCGGTAAGTCTAGAGGCAACAATACCAATAACTCCTTTATGCCAATTTTCCTGATAAACAACCGTGGTATATCGTTCTTCTTCCTGATTGTCTTTGATCTGTTGCAGAGCTTCCTCAGTGATTTTCTTATCTGCCTCTTTACGATCGCTATTATACAATTCAATTTCTGAAGCAAATTGTAAAGCAGTCTGCAAATCTGTCTCTGTAAGCAGGTTAACTGCGTGCAAACCGTGTTTCATTCGCCCGGCAGCATTAATTCTGGGGGCTACAAGAAATACCAGGTCGGTAATGGTTAGGGTAGTTTTGTTTGCCTTAGACAACATCGCTTTAAATCCAGTCCTAGGATGAGCATTGATTACCTTTAATCCAAAATGTGCCAGGGCTCTATTTTCTCCTGTGATAGGGACAATATCAGCTCCAATTGCTGTAGCTACCAGATCCAAATAAGGCAATAAGTCTTCTATAGTTTGATCGTATCTTGAAGCCAGCGCCTGAATTAACTTAAACCCCACACCACAACCGCATAACTCTTTATACGGATACTCACAATCACTACGTTTTGGATCCAAAACCGCTACGGCGTCTGGTATTTGTTCTCCCGGTCGGTGGTGATCACATATCACAAAATCAATTCCTTTTTCTTTGGCATATGCCACTTTTTCAATGGCTTTTATCCCACAATCCAAAGCTATAATTAACGAAATATCATTATCATGCGCATAGTCTATCCCCTGATAAGAAACTCCATATCCTTCTTGATATCGATCTGGGATATAGGTAGCCACTTGAGGCGTTAAAGTGGAAAGATATGACGACATTAAAGCTACCGAAGTGGTGCCATCTACATCATAATCCCCATACACCAAAATGTTCTCCTCATTACGAATTGCGGATTCGATTCTATCTACTGCACGATCCATATCTTTCATCAAAAAAGGATCATGTAAATCATCGAGAGATGGTCTGAAAAATTTCTTTGCCTCATCAAAAGTTTCAATCCCTCTTTGCACCAGCAAAGTAGCAATTATGGTATCTACATTAAGGCCTTCTGCCAAAGCATTTACAATCGAAGTATCAGGGGTGGGTTTTAGTGTCCATCTCATGGGTGTAATCTATTCCAAACAATTAAAAATACAAAGTACAAAAAACATCTTCATCATCATGTATTTGGGTATTAGTTTTGTATTTTGCCTCTCTAAAATTTTAGATTAAACTCAAAAAAATATACACATGCCATTAGTAACTCCATTATCTCCAGAACACGATCTGGAAACCAAAAAACTAGCAGAATTTTTTAATGAAACTCTTGGTTTTTGCCCTAATTCTGTGCTTACTATGCAGAGAAGACCCGCTATTTCAAAAGCATTTATTAATCTTAATAAAGCGGTAATGGCTAATGAGGGCCGAGTAACTTCTGCTTTAAAACGTATGATTGCTTGGGTAAGCAGTAATGCTACAGGATGTAGATATTGCCAGGCTCATGCTATTCGTGCTGCAGAGCGATACGGTGCCGAGCAAGAACAATTAGATAACATTTGGGAATATAAGACACATCCAGCATTTAGCGATGCCGAGCGTGCTGCACTAGATTTTTCTCTAGCTGCTTCAGTAATCCCTAATGCTGTTGATGCCAAAATCAAAGAAGAATTATACAAGTATTGGGACGAAGGTGAAATTGTGGAAATGCTCGGTGTAATTTCTTTGTTCGGGTATTTGAATAGATGGAACGACTCTATGGGAACTATTGTTGAAGAAGGTGCTATAGAATCTGGTGAACAATACCTTGGTAAACACGGCTGGGAAAAAGGAAAACACGTGTAGACGTCACTCCTGATCAACCTATAAAAATTAGGCTGTATAAGTTATACACTTGTATGGCCTAATTTTATTTACGAAGATAGTATCGATAACTACGATAGAGTAAAAAAACGGTTGTTATAAGAATACATATCGCCCATAGCCAATAAGTTCCTGATAGATGAGCAGCTATCATTTGTGTATCCGAATAGTGTATCTTTCCACTTCTTTCAAATTGTTTGGTAAACAAATATCCCGTTTGCAAATAGGTGCTCAACACACATTGGGTACCCAAAAATAATAGGGTAAACGCTTCAAGATTTCGAATTCTTAGTATCGCAACAAAAAACAAAATAGCGGCAAACACACTTAAAATAACTAGTGCCAGTAGGTCATGAATCCAAATGCATAAGGATACTACCATAATCAGCAGCAATACCCATAAAGTAATTTTGGAAGCTATCCGGTTTTTTGCAGCAGTAATCATAATGGCACCCGAAATAGCTGGTCCTAACAATCCTCCTGCAGCTGTAAGTGCTCTAGCCAGATCATAGTTTACATAGCTGTTCTCTACATTAGAATAAGCTACTCCTCCTCCGTTTTCGTAAATCTCCAGATAATAAAATTTACCTCCTAGTAGTATAGCAGTAAGACCATGTCCCATTTCATGAAACCAGGTTCCTAACAACAAAAAAGGGTACTGTATTACCCCAAAATAAGGTAATTGCCATAATAAGAAAACCAAAAGGCTTACGCCCAAAATGGTAAACAACGATTTACGTTTCAATGACTTTTGTTTTAAGGATTACTTTAGTATCAATAACGCTTACACTAATGTATTATTGAAAGTAATTCTTTTGTAACGTATGTTTGGTTAGCCTTTTTATAAACCGTATCGCTTATTTTTGAACCAGTGGATCTCGGTCAAAAGAAACCCCATCCCATCCTGTTTTCATAAAATTACGGATATTTTGATGGTCATTACCTTCAGGAGTTTTTAGTACATCGGTATAGTACTGCCCAAAACAATGTAAAGTCTCTTCTTTACTTAATTGTTGAAGTTGTGCAAAACTCAATAGTTTACAGGACCCCGAGTTCTCTCCTTCTTTATTAACCACTTCTCCGTTTTTGAAAGCACTTGGTGTAAAATTATAGTGTTCTTCAATAACGTTCATTGTATCCTCAAAGGATAGTTGTTTAGGTTGTTCTTTTACTTTGGATATAAATTGAGATATTGTCATTTCTAAAATTTAAACAGGTTTTTATGTGATCGCCTTCTTAACCATACTTTGAAGTACAGGAAGTACATCCATGGCAAACCAAGGGTTTTTTGTAAACCAAAACCGATTTCTTGGCGACGGGTGAGGCAAGGTAAAATATTTGGGCAAATATTCATGATACGCACGAACCGTTTCGGTAAGATTATTTTTTACATTTTTTTGTAAATAGTGCTTTTGAGCATATTGTCCGATAAGGATGATTAATTCGATATTGGGCATATGATCGAATAATTTTTGATGCCAAAGCGGTGCACATTCTGGTCGTGGAGGCAAATCTCCACTTTTTCCTTTTCCGGGATAACAAAATCCCATAGGGACAATGGCGATCTTAGTTTCATCATAAAACACTTCATCCGAAACATCGAGCCATTTCCGTAGTTGCTTTCCACTTTGATCATCCCAGGGCACGCCAGAGGCATGCACTTTGGTTCCTGGTGCCTGACCAATAATGACAATTTTTGCTTCAGGATGACCAGTAACTACTGGTCTAGGCCCTAAAGCCAAATGTTCGGCGCAAACACCACACGATCTAATATCTGAAAGTAATTGATCCACTATTTCTTTTTTCCTTCTACAACGATAACAATTTCCCCTTTTGGAGGTTTGGTTTCAAAATGAGATAATACTTCTTTGGCAGTACCGCGAATGGTTTCTTCATGTAATTTACTAAGCTCACGAGATACAGTAACCAATCGTTCGGCTCCAAAATATTCGACAAAATTCCCTAAGGTTTTGATCAACTTATGCGGAGATTCATAAAAAATCATGGTCCTGGTTTCCTCTGCCAGAAATTTTAGTCGGGTTTGCCGTCCTTTCTTAACAGGCAAAAAGCCTTCAAAAACAAATTTATCATTGGGCAAGCCACTATTCACCAAAGCAGGCACAAATGCCGTTGCCCCAGGCAAACATTCAACCGGAATTCCTTGCTCTACACAAGCTCGAGTAAGTAAAAAACCGGGATCACTTATTGCAGGAGTACCAGCATCACTAATAAGGGCAATGGTATCTCCTCTTTGTAATCGATTTACAATGTTATTTATCGTTTTATGCTCATTATGCATATGATGACTCTGCATAGGAGTAGCAATTTCAAAGTGTTTGAGAAGTTTGCCACTAGTGCGGGTATCTTCTGCCAAAATAAGATCAACTTCCTTTAGCACTTTGATCGCTCTAAAGGTCATATCTTCTAAATTACCTATTGGAGTAGGAACAATATATAACTTTGACATTAAGGTCTCACTTTTTTACCAACCGCATAAGATACAATCAAAATAATAATTGCATATACCGACAATCCTACTGGATGCCCAGCATAATGATGTGCAAGACTTGCCAATACCAGATCAAAAAAGAAACCAGCATACGCCCATTCTTTTATCCATTTAATTTGATTGGTCAAAATGGCTACTATCCCTAAAATCTTGGCTATTGCCAAAGGAATAACGATATATGTTGGATAATTGAAACTTTCAAAAAAACCTTTGATCATTTCAGTCTTAAAAAAATACATCTGTGCAGAATACAACATAATGGCACACAGGGCAACCGTAGTTATCCAATAAACTATTTTCATAAATATTAGATTTGTGTTTAGTTTTCGTATTTACTGAGTACAACATCCATAAAGCGATTCTCATACTCTTCTTTTCCTTCCCAATTGTTATAATCAGGCTTTACCATCGAGCTAATAAAATCTTCGGCTCCTTTTTTATCGTTTATGGTATTTAACTGAGAAAGCACGCGATTATAATCTGGCGTACTCCCTTCAAAAAGATGTTTGATAAAGGCCAAACGATCATTCAATCCGATATGGATATCTTTCCGCAGTTGCTCATTAAGAGACTTTGGTTTTTCGTGATCTTCAGATTTGTCTAATTGCGGAGTAACATCATTCATATCATTTTTTTGATAATCTGGTGTAGACGTCAAAGTATCTGAAAATGTTTTTACTTCTTCACTGGTATCTGAAGCTGGTACAAATAAATCCTCACTTACTCTGGCATTAATTTCCTCGATCACTAGTTCTGGTTTCTGATCCAAAGAAACTGGCTCTTGTTCCTTTACTTCCTGATGAGCATTTTGAGAAGAGGGCTCTGAAATACTTTTTTCAATTTCTGATGGTGGTGTAACAGGTACTGGAGTAATTGATTTCTTTTCCTCAAAGGTATTGGACACTTGTTCTTCGATCACTTTACGTATCTGTCCAATAGTAGGTTGTGGTCCAAGAAAATGATCTTCGGCAAAATTTAAAATGGTTAGTTTTTCATACAACTGTCTTGCCTCTTCTTGCAACTGTGGTAATGTGGATCTATCTTTTAATTGTAATATTCGGTGAGCAATACTTATCAATTCAGCTTCCAATTTCTTCTTCATAACTTTCTTATACGTTTGCGATACTGCTTTTGGTTTTTTAATAAATTTACCTCATCTTTTAGGTAAGGAAAAAGGGATTTCTTTAATTGATTCTGAAAAGTACAAAATGTTTCTCGAAAATACGGTAAATCATAAAGAGCAATTTGGGTGGATAGAAGTAATATGTGGTTCGATGTTTTCTGGGAAAACGGAAGAATTGATCCGCCGTTTGAAACGTGCCCAATTTGCGAAACAAAAGGTTGAAATATTTAAGCCCGCCATAGATGTTCGTTATGATGACGAGATGGTGGTTTCGCATGATGCCAATGAGATTCGATCAACTCCTGTTCCTGCGGCTGCCAATATTCGCATTCTAGCAGATACTTGTGATGTGGTAGGGATCGATGAAGCTCAATTTTTTGATGATGAAATTGTAGCCGTTTGCAATGATTTGGCAAACAAAGGAATCCGAGTAATTGTTGCAGGATTGGACATGGATTTTAAAGGCAATCCTTTTGGACCTATGCCCGCACTTATGGCAACAGCAGAATATGTGACCAAAGTACATGCTGTATGCACTCGTACAGGAAATCTGGCACAGTACAGTTATCGAAAATCCAGAAAAGACGATTTGGTCCTGTTGGGAGAAACTGAAGAATATGAGCCTCTAAGCAGAGCAGCCTATTATAAAGCTATGCTTAAGGAAAAGGTGAAAGGTATGGAAGTAAAGGACCCAAAGGAAATATCAAAAAACTCAGAAAACACGAATGAGTAGTACCCGAGAAACTGTTTTAGAAATTCATCTATCCCATCTTACTCATAATTTCAATTATCTAAAAAGTAAGGTCGCTCCTCAGGTTAAAATGCTTGCTGTGGTGAAGGCCTCGGGTTATGGAAGCGATGCTACTGTTATTGCCAAACATCTTGAAACGTTGGGAGCCGATTATTTTGCAGTAGCCTATGTTTCTGAAGGTATTCTATTAAGAGAAGCCGGAATCACAACGCCTATATTGGTATTGCATCCACAACCTATTAACTTTGAAAAGTTAATCAAATATCAACTAGAGCCAAGTTTATACAGCCCTAGAACACTTAGAGAATTTATCAAACTTGCTGATTCGTTAGATCAACAAGAATATCCTATTCATATTAAATTCAATACCGGTCTCAATCGAATAGGCTTTTGGGAAAACGATATTGATTACATTTTTGAACAACTTAACAACACCCAGGCTATAAAAATTAAAGCCTTACTTTCTCATCTGGCAGCCAGTGAAGACCATGAGGAAAGAACTTTTACCTTGGATCAAATACATACATTTCAAAAAATAGCTGAGAATATCAGTAATCGACTAGGGTACCGACCTATCCTTCATCAATCCAACACTTCGGGTATTCTAAACTATCCCGAAGCACATTTTGATATGGTAAGAACCGGTATCGGTCTGTATGGATATGGTAATGAGGCCAAATTTGATACGCAGTTAAAACCCGTTGCTTCATTAAAATCAGTCATTTCCCAAATTCACACCTTAGAACCAGGAGAAAGTGTAGGGTATAATCGCGCCTATAAAGCTCCGGGATATGTAAAAACTGCTACTATCCCTATTGGACATGCAGATGGTATAGGTAGATTCTTCGGGAATAAAAAAGGATTTGTAACGATCAATAATAAGATGGCCTATATCATTGGGAATGTTTGCATGGATATGATTATGGTGGATATTACTGATATAGATTGTAATGAAGGTGATGAGGTTGTTATTTTTGATCATACTTCGAATGCCGCAAAAATTGCAGAACACTCGGGTACGATCTCTTATGAGTTACTAACTGCCATCTCGCCCCGGGTAAAACGTGTAGTTATCGACAATTCTTGACGTTTATCGAAAAAGCACTTTTTAAATCATTTCTCTCATTCAAGGTGTAAATTAATTTTTGTTAAATTAGGCCTATACTAACTATATTAATATCTATACATATGGGATTCTTTAAAGATTTTAAGTCTTTCTTAATGAAAGGTGATATTATAAATCTTGCAACTGCTGTTGTAATCGGTGGAGCTTTTAACAAAATTGTAGGTTCGGCTGTAGCTGATATCATCATGCCTATTGTTGGTATCATTACCGGTGGGACTGACTTCACACAGAAATTTATTGCCCTAGATGGCAAAGAATATGAAACCTTAGCTGCCGCTCAAGAGGCGGGAGCAGCTGTAATGACGTATGGCAACTTGATTCAGGCAATTATTAATTTTATAATTGTTGGTTTATTTATCTTTATCGTGCTCAAGGCTTACGAAAAAACACAGAAAAAAGAAGAAGAAGCTCCGGCACCACCTGCGGGACCAACTCAAGAAGAGTTATTGGCAGAAATCAGAGATTTGTTGAAGAAACAATAATCTCGACCATTCTTAGAATGAATTATCTATAGCGACCGCTATACTACATATTCTAACTAAACCACCCATACCAGGGTGGTTCTTTTTTACATCTTGTTTATTATATAACAAATAATGTGAATTTCTATATTTTTTGTGTAATTTCTTGTGGTCTTTAAAATATTCCTCACATTTGCCCAAATTTAAAAGAGTTTATACGACTTTTGTATTTCTAAAAAGAACAAAATTCATGAAAGTAGCTGTAGTAGGTGCTACCGGACTGGTAGGAACCGTAATGTTAAAAGTATTAGAGGAAAGACAATTTCCTGTAACCGAGTTAATTCCTGTAGCATCAGAGCGATCTGTAGGTAAAAAGATTTCTTACAAAGGTGATGAATACACTGTAGTAGGGCTTTCTACTGCTATCGAAATGAAACCGGATGTTGCCTTATTCTCCGCAGGAGGAAGTACTTCTTTGGAGTGGGCTCCAAAATTTGCAGATGCCGGTATAACGGTAATCGATAATTCATCGGCTTGGAGAATGGATCCTACCAAAAAGTTGGTAGTTCCAGAAATTAATGCCAAAGCTTTGTCTGCAGATGACAAAATTATTGCCAATCCAAACTGTTCAACCATACAAATGGTAATGGCATTAGGACCTTTGCATGATCAATATAAAATCAAACGAGTTGTAGTTTCTACTTATCAATCGATTACAGGAACTGGAGTTAAAGCGGTGCAACAGTTAGAGAATGAATATGCTGGTCAGAATGGTGAAATGGCGTACCCTTATCCAATACACCGCAACGCAATACCACACTGCGATGTATTTCAGGACAATGGATATACCAAAGAAGAAATGAAACTGGTAAACGAAACCCAGAAAATTCTTGATGATCGTACTATCGCAGTAACTGCTACTGCCATTAGAATTCCAGTGGTTGGAGGACATAGTGAAAGCGTAAATCTTGAGTTCGAAAACGAATATGTTGAAGGAGATGTAAGAACATTATTAAATGAAACTCCAGGAGTAACCGTACAAGATAATCCAGATACAAATACCTATCCTATGCCAATTTATGCAGAGGGGAAAAATGATGTATTTGTAGGGAGAATACGTAGAGACCATTCTCGAGAAAATGCATTAAATATGTGGATCGTTTCGGATAACTTACGTAAAGGAGCAGCCACCAATGCAGTGCAAATTGCTGAATATCTGACCGAAAATAATCTTATCGGTTAAACACCATTATACAACACTTCAAAGTCCCTTGTTATCTAAAAAATAGCAAGGGATTTTCTTTTTATATCTACTTGTACAGAAAATAAGATTTGTAAGGTTGCTAACATTTCCTCCTCTAATACAGTAATTTAATCACAAAAAAATAACATAATGAATAAGTTAGTTTTAATTTTAAGAATACTGTTGGGAGCGATGCTAGTTCTTTTCGGAATCAATAAATTTATAGGGTTTTTACCCGACTTTGAATTTGCAAATCCAGAGGCCGGTGTATTTTTTGGTGCATTAGCCAGTAGTTACGTTCTAAAAACTGTAGGTTTAATCGAGGTAATTGTTGGCTTTTTGCTACTTATTAATAAAGCAGTTCCTTTTGCCTTAATACTATTGGCACCTATCTCTGTGAATATCATCTTATTTCACGTTACACTTGACCCTGCAAATATTGGTCCTGCCATATTTGTATTTCTTGTCAACACTTTCTTAATATCTAAATTTTGGGACAAGTATAAACCTCTTTTCTAAAACCATTTTTTTTTGTTTCTTACAGAAATTTCTGACTGCCTTTGTATACTAATCCTACAGGTCGCTAAACCCCAAAGCTTCCTGGAAGAAAAACATTTTTCTTCATAGATTCGTGTACAGGCAGTCTTTTTTTATATTTTCTTTAGCATTTAGCCACGCTTCTTTTGATAGATTTGTGTATTATTCTAACGAATTCTCATCATGAAAAACACACTCTTTGTGCTATCTGTTCTAATTTTTATGGTAGCCTGCAAAAACGAATCAAAAGAACAACCCAGTAAAAACCAAATTGCATTGAATTATCCTGAAACCAAAAAAGTTGATACCGTAGATACTTATTTTGGAACCGAAGTGAAAGACCCCTACCGATGGTTAGAAGATGATCGAAGTGAAGAAACCGGGAAATGGGTAGAAACACAAAACAAAACCACTTTTGGGTATTTAGAAAATATCCCTTTTAGAGAAGATCTCAAAAAACGTCTTTCAGATCTATGGAATTATGAAAAAGTAGGATCTCCTTTTAAAGAAGGTGATTACACTTACTTCTATAAAAATGATGGTCTTCAAAATCAATATGTAATCTATAGGTTTAAAAATGATGGTGATGAGCCTGAAGTATTCTTAGATCCTAATACATTTAGCGAAGACGGTACTACATCATTAGGTAGTGTAAGTTTTTCTAAAGATGGAAAACTAGTTGCTTATGCTATTTCTGAAGGAGGTAGCGACTGGAGAAAAATCATCATCAAGAATGCTGAAACTAAGGAAGTCATCGAAGACACCCTTATTGATGTTAAATTTTCGGGTATGTCCTGGAAAGGTAGTGAAGGATTCTATTATTCTAGCTACGATAAGCCAAAAGGAAGCGAACTTTCTGCCAAAACTGATCAACACAAGGTGTACTATCACAAATTAGGCACCAAACAAAAGGAAGACGAACTAATTTTTGGAGGTACACCAGAACAAAAACATAGATACATTGGTGGAGGTGTAACCGAAGATGATCGATACCTAATCATCTCTGCAAGTATCTCGACTTCTGGAAATAAGTTATTCATAAAAGATTTAACAAAGCCTAATAGCGAATTAGTAACCATTCTGGATCATACCGATAGCGATACCTATATCATCGAAAATGTAGGATCAAAACTATACTTGGTTACCAACCTAAATGCACCAAATCAAAAAATAGTTACTGTAGATGCAGCAAATCCAACCCCAGAAAATTGGAAAGATTTCATTCCGGAAACTGAAAATGTGCTAAGTCCAGGTACTGGTGGAGGATATTTCTTTGCGGAATATATGGTGGATGCCGTTTCTAAAGTATTACAATATGATTATGACGGAAAATTGATTAGAGAAGTAAAACTTCCAGGAGTAGGAAGCGCTAATGGTTTTGGAGCCAAAAAAGAAGAAAAAGAATTATATTATTCGTTCACCAATTATAAAACGCCTTCGAGCATTTACAAATACAACATCACCGACGGAACCTCTGAATTATATCGTAAACCTAAAATCGATTTTAATCCGGACAATTACGAAAGTAAGCAGGTATTTTACACTTCAAAAGATGGTACCAAAGTACCTATGATAATAACGTACAAAAAAGGTATCGAACTTAATGGTAAAAACCCAACACTACTTTATGGATATGGTGGCTTTAATATTAGCCTTACTCCTTCTTTCAGTATTGGTAATGCCGTATGGATGGAGCAAGGAGGAATTTTTGCTGTGCCTAACCTAAGAGGTGGAGGAGAATATGGTAAAAAATGGCATGTAGCTGGGACCAAAATGCAAAAACAAAATGTTTTTGACGACTTTATTGCAGCTGCAGAATATTTAATAGAAAACAAATATACCTCTAGTGATTATTTGGCAATAAGAGGAGGCTCGAATGGAGGATTACTGGTTGGTGCAACAATGACGCAAAGACCTGATCTTATGAAAGTAGCTCTTCCTGCGGTAGGTGTACTAGATATGCTACGCTATCATACGTTTACTGCTGGTGCAGGATGGGCATATGATTACGGTACTGCTGAAGATGATAAAGAGATGTTCGAATATTTGAAAGGATACTCTCCTGTACACAATGTAAAAGAAGGGGTAGAATATCCTGCTACCTTGGTTACCACTGGAGATCATGACGATCGTGTGGTACCTGCACACTCTTTCAAGTTTGCTGCACAATTACAGGACAAGCAAACCGGAGAAAATCCAACATTAATCCGTATTGAAACCAATGCAGGACATGGAGCTGGGACTCCAGTTAGCAAAACTATTGAGCAATTCGCAGATGTTTTTGGGTTCACATTGTACAATATGGGATATGAGGTATTGCCTGAAAAAGTGACTGACGATATCAAAGGA
Organism: Aquimarina sp. AWH4_224; assembly: GCF_056160245.1. Taxonomy (NCBI): domain Bacteria; kingdom Pseudomonadati; phylum Bacteroidota; class Flavobacteriia; order Flavobacteriales; family Flavobacteriaceae; genus Aquimarina; species Aquimarina sp. AWH4_224. The sequence continues at coordinate 90,944 of NZ_JBSWWU010000002.1, forward strand.
TAAATTCAAAAAACACTCCCTATACTTAAAAAATCCATTTCTTTAAAAAGAAGTGGATTTTTTTCTTCAAAAACTTCATCAAAGTTCAATATCTTTGAATATGCTTGCAATTCACAATCTTTCTTTTGCTTACAATACCATCCCTGTTCTAAAAAATATCAACTTTACGATTGAACCAGGCCAACACATCGCTCTTATTGGTGCTAGTGGTTGTGGTAAGAGTACCTTGTTGAAGGTCATCTATGGATTGTTGCAGCCCAATGAAGGAGAATTATTCTGGAAAGATAAAAAATTACTTGGCCCACTTTATAATCTAGTCCCAGGTGAAGAAAACATGAAATACCTTTCGCAAGGATTCGAATTACAACCCTTCAGAACTGTTGCGGAAAATATAGGACAATATTTATCCAATTTCGAGCTTGAGTTAAAACAAGGAAGAGTAAATGAATTGCTCGAAATTGTTGAAATGACAGATTTTGCAGCTACCAAAGTAGAAAATCTGAGTGGTGGGCAAAAACAACGCGTGGCACTTGCCAAAGCTCTAGCAAAAAAACCAGAGATACTACTTTTGGACGAGCCTTTTCATAATATAGATAATTTCAGAAGAAATTCTTTACGCAGAAATCTTTTCAGGTATCTCAACAGAAACAACATCACCAGTATTATTGCTACACACGATAAAACCGACATCCTATCGTTTACCAACGAAACCATTGTCATCCGTCAAGGAGAAATTGTAGTCAAAAAACCAACTCAAGAATTGTATCAAAATCCACAAGATTACTATATCGCGTCTCTTTTTGGCGAAGTAAATCAAGTAGCACTTTCTTCGTTGGGTCATGATAGCCCGGATAATATTCTAGTATACCCACATGAAATATCCATAGATCAAAACTCCTCTACAAAAGTAAGAGTAAAGAATTCTTATTTTAATGGAAGTCATTATTTGGTGGAAGCCGTTCTTGATCAATCTGTATTTTTCTTTACCCATACCTCGGCACTTAAAGCACCAGAATCTGTTGGTATTCATATCGATGAAAAAGCACTTCATCGTACATTATCTCTTTAATAAGATCCTCTAGAGACTTTCCTTTTTACCATATCATACAACGAGTATGCTTTATGTATTCTTTTACCCCATATATGTACTCCAAATGTACTCTTTCCACACATAATTAATTACGTTTACAGAATAACCAGTATAAATATTCACGCAAAAAAATTAAACATGAGACGTAAACTTTACATGCTTACCCTACTCGCCATTTTTTCTACGGCGATTACCGTACAATCCCAACAGTGGAATCCCAGACCAGGTTGGAAAGACAGTTTTGAAGCCAATGGATTTTGTTGGTGTGATTCTAATTTGGATCATGGAATTGCCAATAAAACTGTTACTATTAATAATACCGCATACAGTGTAGTTGATATCTGTGACGAACTTAAAAAACACCCTAATTATCGCGCTTACCAAAATGGAGATCCCATCTATAACGACATACAATGCGGTAATGGACCATTTAACGATGCACCCGATGAACCTGGCTGCCCGGGGAGAGTAGATCTGGGTCCGGAAGGATGTGATCAAATCGGGCCCAAATGGGATATGGCTTGGTTATCAAGTAGACCAAGGTTTAATGGTGACGGAGGAACCGACGGCGGTGATGGCGGTGATGACTTGGACGAAATAGGAACAGCAGGAACCGGAGGTAGTGGACAAGGAGAAGGCCCAAAACTACGAGTGCTTTTCCCTACCCTGAATAAACGATTGGTAGCTCCTGCAACTTTTACCGTAGAGGCAGAAGCTACAGACGCAGACGGAGTAAAAGAAATCCAACTGATTATCGATGGACAATTGGTGAGAGTAGAACGATTTGCTCCCTATTTATGGAATGACCGCGGACAGGACAATGCTTTGGCCAATCTACCCGTAAAAAATTATCTTCTTGAAGTAAAAGCATACGACAACAAAGGGAATGTCTCTGTAGTCGATATTTTAGTTTATGTAATTCCTGAAGGAACAGATGGTTCGCCTAATACTAATGTTGCCATTTTGGGGCAATCCATTAATAAATATGTAAGTGCCGAAAATGGTTCTCGATCAATGAGAGCAAATCGCAATACCGCAGAGGCAGAAGAACGATTTACTTTCGAATCCCTTGGTAACAACCAATATGCAATCAAAGGCAACAATGGTAAATATGTAAGTTCTGAGAACGGAGCCAAAGCCATGAATTGTAACCGTAATGCAGTAGGCGCATGGGAAAAATTCGTTTTGGAACCCTTAGGAAATGACCTCTATGCAATCAAAGGTAATAATGGTAAATATGTGAGCCATGAAAACGGAAATGATAAGGGCATTTTCTGTAATAGATCTAACATTGGTTCCTGGGAAAAATTCGTTATCCAGGGGTTAAATAATACTACAAGCAGAGCAAATCAAAACTTGATATCCGATTCAAAAAATATACGACTATTTCCTAATCCATCCACTTTAGACAATCTCAAGCTACACATTTCTGATGCTACCCACGAAACGTGCACTGTAGAAATTATGGACCTTAACGGAAAGAGGATTGTTTCTAAATCCATAGCAATAGAAGAAAAGGGAAATCAGGTAATTGCTCTTAACGATTTGAAAAGCAATATAACAACTCAGGGGTTATATTTGGTAAAGGTTACTCTTGGCGAAGCTGTTTTTGTAGAACAAATACTCTTAAAATAAACCCTCCGGGACAAACCACACTACATAGGGCTGTATATACTTGCAGCCCTTTTTTATTACTCCGAAAGACGTTTTAACTCTAAATTTTTTCCATCAAAAACGGCATAGGTGTAATGGGTAATCCAATCTCCAAGATTTGTATATCTTGATGTTTCATTTAATTGAATTTCCATGGGTAAATGTCGATGCCCAAATACAAAATGATCTCGGTGTTTATCTTCCAGCTTTCTTTTGCAATACTGTACCAGCCATTCATTATCTTCTCCTAAAAAGGTCACATCTTCATCTCCGGAAATTAGCTTGTTTTTTACCGACAAATATTGCGCTAGTTTTACTCCAAGATCTGGGTGCAACCATCTAAAAAACCATTTTGCTACCGGGTTAGTAAACACTTTTTTCATCCGCTTGTACCCTTTATCCCCAGGACCAAGGCCATCTCCATGACCTATAAGAAAAGTCACTCCATTATATTTAAACTCTTTGGGTTTGTGGTATACAGGAATATTTAGTTCTTCCTCAAAATAACCATTCATCCAGAGATCGTGATTCCCTACAAAATAATACACTGGAATTCCTGAATCGGTAATTTCGGCCAATTTGCCTAATGTTCTTGTAAATCCTTTGGGCACAACCGTTTTATACTCAAACCAAAAATCAAAAAGATCTCCCAATAAAAAAATGGCAGCAGCATCTTCCTTTACTTCGTCCAACCATTTTACAAATTTTTGTTCTCTTGGGAAACTTTTCTCCGATGTTGGAGCTCCCAAATGATTGTCACTAGCAAAATAAATCTTTTTCCCCTTTGGAAGGTTCATATTGTGTGTTTATAAAATAAATATAGGCATTTATTAGAGGAGTGCAATTTACTCATTATCCGAAGCATACCACTCTGCGTAGGATGTTTCTGTTTCCTGAAGCCTTAAAGAGTGTAACTCGATCGTATTTGGTAATTTTTTCTTTATTCTTTCTGCAAAATCAAGGATCATGTTTTCGGTAGTAGGTTGATAATCTACTAGAATCACGTCGTGTCCTCTTTGTTCCAACTCTCCAGCCAACTCTACATGAGGGGTGTTTTTATTAAATACTGTGGCATGATCGAAAACATCTTCAATATCTTCCTTTACAATTTTTTTCAGGTCTCCAAAATCAATTACCATTCCCAACTTAACATGCGAAGTATCGGCAATAGGAGTTCCCATTACAGTAACGCTCAACTTATAACTGTGTCCATGTAGATTTCGACACTTCCCGTCGTAACCGTAAAGTGCATGGGCAGTTTCAAAAGAAAATTGCTTTGTAATCCTAATCTTATTCATTCCTTGTATTAATTTGTGCAAAGTTACGGAAGATTACCTTCTTTTTCGCTTGTTTACAAAGTAAACTACAACTAATACTATTCCTAAAACAAGAAACAGTCCGTTTCCTCCTAAAAAGTTTAAAATATCCATTTTTATTTTTTGAATTTTTCAAGGGCTTTTCTGGTTGCATCGGATAACACCAATTCTCCAGAAATTGCTGCCCTTTCGGCCAATAAATTGTCCCAATGTTCTGTACCCTCCCAGACTGCTTTTTTCATTTGCTGTAAGGCTTGAGGATTGTAACTCGCTAATTTTTCAGCTAGCAATTGTACTTCTTTATCCAGTTCGTTAATCTCTGAAAAAACTCTGGAATACAAGCCTTTTTCTTTGGCCCAATATGCATTTTTCCATTGCGAGGCCTCCCAAGCTAAAGTCTCAAAAGCGGCTATTCCAATTTTTCTGGATACGGCCGGCTCGATCACAAAAGGACCTATGCCTATAGTAAGCTCACTTAATTTTATAGATGCTGCTTCGGTTGCCAAACAATAGTTACATGCTGAGGCCAGTCCGACACCTCCTCCAACGGTTTTACCTTGCACTCTACCAATAATTGGTTTTTGGCACTTTCTCATAGCATTGATCACATTGGCAAAACCAGAAAAGAATTTTTTACCCTCTTCCAAATTCGTAATGGCAACCAACTCGTCAAAAGAAGCCCCCGCACAAAAGGCCCTATCTCCTTCAGATTTCAAAATGATGACTCTGGTATTTTGATCATCTGATAATTTAATAAAGGCTTGGGTTAATCTTTCTAATAACTCTGATGGGAATGAATTACTTGCAGGGTGACCAAATTCAATAGTGGTAATATAATTCTCGGTATGTACATATAAACTCCCATTGGTTCTATCGGTGGTACTCATCGTATCTGTTTTTGATAAAAGTATATAAAGTTTTGAAATTTTATAGTTCCAAGGAAGTAAGAAAACTTCTGCTCAGACACCCCACAAAAAAAATTTAAAAAAAGTGGGTAACATATCATTTGATTGTAACACTATCTAATAAAGCAACATTTTTTTACTTAAGTGTAGTTGAAATACCGGACAGCAATGGGGTTAGGCGTTGTCCGGTATACTTTTTTACAAAGTGACGTTTTTAAATACGTATCACTACGTATTTCATTGTATATCAACATATTCTATTTTTGAACCATGATAAAAAAGTATCTTGAAAAATATCGTTTAGAGCTTATAATGCTATCTACTTATCTGATAACACTCTGGTTTGTGATCAAAGTAATCTTATCCCACCGCTAGGGGAATATACTTTTTCTTAAATTTTATAACCAGAGATACTCCTCTTACCAGCATCCAAACAGAGATCGCTATCCATACTCCATGCAATTGTAAATCAAAATATCGGGTAATCAACAACGCAGGCACAAAACCAAGGAATGTAGAACCCACCAATACATTTCGAAGATATCCAGTTTCTCCCATACCCTTAAAAATACCATCTCCCACAAACGCTAATGCATTGATCGGAAGCATAATGACCACGATATAGAAAAAATCGGTAAAAATAGACAGTACTTCTGGATCTTTAGAAAAAATCAAGCCAAGTTGCTTAGGAATTAATACAGCTATTCCTCCTAAAAGACAAGCTACAATTACGCCATAAACGGTTACTTTTTTTGACATTGCAAAAAGGGTTTTGTAATCTTTGGCTCCCAATAATCTACCTCCCAAAATATTTCCTGCGCCGCCATATCCATCAATAAAAAATGCGAAAAACAGCCATAACTGTATAGCAATACTATGTGCAGCAATAAAATTGGTTCCAAGACTAGTTGCTTCTCGTACTGCCAACATCAAAGTGGCGTTCAAGGCTAAAGATCGAATAAAAAGATTACCACTCATCACCAAGAAACGTTTCATTTCTGGATGCCAAAGTCCTTCCAGTTTTAGAGAAACCTCTGTCTTTTTAAGCAGCAAAATTAAAGATAAAACAGCCATCAAGACTTGAGATATCAAACTAGCCCAGGCTGCTCCTTCCAGATTCATAGGATCCAATATACCTTCGATCCCATATACAAAAGCAAAATCCAGCGCTATATTAGCCACTACACCAATTAAGGCAATGATCATGGGCCAAAAGGTATTTTGTAGTCCCCGGAAAATACCAAAAATAGCAAAAACAAAAAGGGACAATGGAAATCCCCAAACTCGTATTCTGTAATAAGAAATACAGTATTCTAAAACCTTTCCTTTGGCTTCTAACAATTCGAAAATCTCTCTTATAAAAGGTACGGTTGCAATCAGTATGGTTATACTAAGCCCTATATTGAAAAGAATAGCTTGTGCAGGTAGTGTCTTTACTTCATCTAATTTTCCTGCACCCAGGTATTGAGAAATAATAGCCGAAATAACAGCTCTCGTTTGTGCCAAAACCCATATCAACATCGAAAGAAATGATCCTACAATACCAACAGCAGCCAAAGACTCTGTTCCGTATACGGGAATGTTACCTACTACAGCTGTGTCTGTAGCCGATAAAATAGGTTCTGCTATTCCCGAAATAATCGCCGGAATTGCAAGTCTATTGATATTTTTAAAACTGATTAATGCACTCATAGTATGAGCTCGTAACAATAAAAAGGATACTCGCTTTGTTTTGGAAAATATATATTTCCTAAACGTTGATATCCACGGGTTTCATAAAACTTTTGATTTCGCGTATTCTGACTAAAGGTATCTAATCGAACCGATTCATAGTTGTTCTTACGTGCATAATCCTCGGCAAAATCCATAAGCTGTTGCGCATACCCTTTACCCCAATACTCTGGATCAACAGCTAATCTATGGATGTATACGTTATTGTCATTTTTGGTGAGCCATTCTATCGGGATGTACTCTTCATCCATGATTTCAGTCAATACTATAGTCCCAATAATGACTGCATCTTTTTCAAAAACATACAGTTCTTGTAATTGGATATCTTTTTCAAAACGCTCACGCTTTGGGTAATGCTCATTCCATTGATAGATCCCTTTGGCTATCATTGCTTGAGCACATGATTGTGTGAGTTTATGGATGACATCCAAATCAGATAATATCGCTTTACGAATCATATTTTTTAGGAAAGTCGCAAAAGTACTAACTTTATATCTGCAATGATAGTTCTATCATTGGTTTACAGGGATTTTTAAAAAAACTTTAAGAAAACCACCTGATATCTTTATAGTTATCTCTACAACCAATCACTTTAAAATTGTAATTTTGTCACCTTAATCACAAATCAAATTATAGGGATGAAGAACATTCTTGTTCCAGTGGGCTTGTCTGAAAGTTCAATTAGTAATTCATTACTTCAATATGCGGTGGATCTAGCCAAAGAGCTTGGTGGAACGGTGTATGCAGTAGAAGTATTTAAAGAGCTACCCAGATCAGGTAGTTTGCCTTCGGTAAATGAAACTTTAAAAGAAATCAGCACATCTTCTATTGAAGAAAAGTTGAGTGCTCTTGACAAAAAAGGAGTAGAAGTGATCCCACTTCCTTTGGAAGGAGAGTTACTGGAAGCCATTCCACAATTTAATCTGGAACACGCGATTGATTTGATTGTTTTGGGTTCTGAAAGTAGTGACCTTAATAATCCATATTTTCTTGGTGAAACTTCTGGTAGTTTGGTCAAAAAAACCGAAATACCTGTCCTGATTATACCCTCACAACACAAATTTACACCCATCAAAACTGTTCTCATGGCTGTAAAATCTGGTATGGTAAAAAAGAAAAATGCTTTAACTCCTATCAAAGAAATTTTAACTACATTTGGCGCTGAGCTAAAGTTACTTCAAGTAAAGACTGCAGATTTTTTACCTGAAGACTCGGAGTTTCAAAAGGAATTAGGCGAGATTGTATCTACCTACAAATCTTCTGAAAACGCTACACTTTTCCAAGGCGTTTTGGAACATTTGAATGAGACTCATCCAGATCTTATCTGTGTTTTTAGAAGAAAACGAGGGTTTTTCTCTAAGCTTTGGGAAGAAAACACCGTGCTTAAGAAAGATTTTGAAAGTAGGCTCCCATTATTGGTACTTCGCGGTGCCGATTAATTCAAAAAAGGGGATGTAGCTCAGCTGGCTAGAGCGTTTGACTGGCAGTCAAAAGGTCGTGGGTTCGAGTCCCATCTTCTCCACTTTTATCAAAAGAGTTGCAAAAAAGTGCAACTCTTTTCTTTTTTTACATCCTTTTCAACCTCGAACCAATAAATTGGCATTAATCTTCATATAGCATTAGTAAAATCAATACTATCACATATTTTTACCTTTTATACTTTTATAAATCTTGGTGTATACTCGGGTTCTTTGCCTCTCCAAAAAAAGAATTTGAGTGCATTAAGCTCTATCTTTATTAAAGAATTGAGCCGTCTTAAGTGAAGAAATAATTACAGTCAAATTAATTACATCTTAAAACCTCAACCTTTGATATGAAAATTAACTCTAGTACTTACATTGCATTACTAATTACGTCTTTTACCTTTTCCTGTACAATACAGGCACAGTATTCTTTGATAGATCACCAGAAGAATAAGGATATTCAATTAATTGGTAACGAAAAGCATAGTTTCGAGGTTCAATTAAAAAAAGAAGATTTTATCGAGTTTCAGATTGAACAGAAAGATGTAAATCTTCAGGTGTTAGTTCTTTCTCAGCAAATGGACACTTTACAAATCATTAATACCAACAACACAAAAAATGATATCGAATTCGTGCAATTTCAGGCTATAGACCCTGGTATTTATACATTTCAGATCTCCTCACATATTCCTGAGTATTTAAGCGATTCTGACCTTCTAAGTCATATAGAAAATATTAATGGTGCGTTTCAATTTAACGAGCCTAGGATATTTTCAAAAGGTGAATATATCAAGAAAATGTCTATTGAAGATGCTCAAAGAGATGCTGTAATCTCGTGGATCAATACCAATTCTACACCGCTTAACGGTGTTAGAGCAGAAACCGGGTTAGAAGATTTTTCCAGCTTAAAAACAATCCTGAAAGATAAAAAAGTGATTGGGCTGGGAGAGACCAGTCATGGCACAAAAGAAATGTTCCAAATGAAACATCGTTTTCTTGAATTTTTGGTTAAAGAAATGGGGTTTAGAACTTTTGCCATTGAAGCGAGTCATATAGGATGCCGACCAATCAACGATTATGTTCTTTATGGGAAAAGCAATAGTAGAGATGCTCTTTCTTCTCAAGGGTTCTGGGTTTGGGATACAGAAGAAGTAGTAGATATGATCGAATGGATGCGAAAATATAACGCTGAAGTGTCTGAGGATAAAAAAGTACAATTTGTTGGTATTGATACCCAGGTCAAAGCATTAGAATTAGCTTATGACAATATAAACACATTCCTTTCTAAGACGAAGATTAATACCAAAATCAAAGAACAAGTAGATTCTTTGTTTGTTAAATTAAGTACAAACATAAACTACAAAGACATTTCTTCTCAAAGAAACAAGCTATATGAGCTATTATCTAAACTTGTCCTACATAAAACCAAATTAGTGCACAATAGTTCTATTTCAGAATATGAAAATGTAATTGCTGATTTTAGAAAAGTACTTCAAGGAGTAGAATCTAATGATAGAAAACTACAAAAAAACACCTTGGCTTATAGTATACGCGATGAGTTTATGGCTCAAACAGTATTAGAAATATCTCAAAAACAACCTGATCGTAAAATTGTAATTTGGGCTCATAATGGGCATATTTCAAAAAACTCCAAAGAGAAGGTAAATGGATATCCGAACCCCTTAGGAAGTGCACTGGCAAGATACTTTAGCGATGATTACTATGCGATTGGTTTTTCTACCTATCAAGGAAGTTTTCAGGCAATGAATTATTTGCCTAGGGAAAAGAAATATACTGGAGTGATTCCATTTCAAATTCCGCCGGCGCTAGAGGGTAGTTTGGACTGGTACTTCGCGCAATCTAAAAACGACATCTTTTTTATTGATTTAAATGCATCTAATTCGTCATCTCCAGCAATCAAAAACTTCCTAAATAAAAAACTTGAAATGTATTATGCCGGAGCAAGCTGGAGCAAGGATTATACATATGCTTCAAAACAACGAATTGTTCCTGTTAAAACCTTTGACGGAATGATTTTTATTCAAGAAACCTCAAGTGCAAATCTTACGCCTAACGGAAAAAAAGAAGTTATGAGACGCCTTCAAAATAAACGTTTGCAAAAGAAATCGTAGTCTTTTTACCAAAGAACTCTAATCTTACCTCTATTAGTGCTCTAATCCCTTTTTTAATATTTATCCATATTAAAAATCTAACTATCAAATGTTTTATATTCTATAACTTCTATCCTAGAACAAATAATACTACAAGATCTATTCTCACGTCTTAACAAATACACCTTTTAAAATGTAATTATGCCAAAATCGTTAGTAACATTTTATATAAAAACGACACATACTTATTGTGTTATTTCATTACAGATAAAAACAGATTTTGGATTGTTCTAATAAGCAACTACGGAAATAATTAATCATCTATTGAAATGAATTATTAGAATCCTTCAAGGTTTTAAAAGTTATTCTAGTGAGGTATTTAATCTGATTTCCTGCGGTAGGAAATGCCTGAATTTGTTTTTATCAAAAAAAACTGCATTAATTTTCATATCTTATTTTAAGATATGAATAAATGCAAAGTTGGAGAAGAAATAAGCGCAAAATCATAAATTTATAACACAAGATTTATAAATTTTGCGTAGTTTGTCCCGTATTAATTCCTTATGTACATAAGAATATTAATGACAACACGCTACAATCATTTATTAAAAATTAGGGCTTGCACGTATGCGATTTGTTTTATGTTTTATCACTTTTTTATTTATAAACTCTCACTTTATTTTTTCTAGTGGTATTGACAGTTTGGTCATTGATGCTATTTTACCTCTACAGACAAATGATTCTGTTCAAAATAATTGGCAAGGAAAATCATATACTGAGTTGTCTCAGGCATATGACAACAACAGGTATAAGAATTCCTTTAGAGCATTTACAATCGCTAAGCAGTACTTGAAAAAGGCAAAACAGGATCTTGATACGATAAAACTTGCAGATGCCTATTATATGTTACTAAGATTAAACTGGGAGCAACCTAAAGTAGCTTTGAGTTATTGCGATACTATTATCAATCTTACCAAAAATACAGGTCATAAGTACTATCCTGCCAGGGCCTATATAGGAAAAGGGATTGTCTCTACAGATCTAAAGAAAAATAATGATGCCCTTGAATTCTATTTGTTGGCTTTACAGTATGCAGAAAACAGTAATAATCTGGATCATATAGTAGCCTGCAAACACAACATCGCTATGTTAAAGAGTACATTGGGTAAATACCAAGAGGCCCTTAGTACATTTCAAAAAAACTTGAAAATCATAAAGCATAGAGATACCGTAAATCAATTTCTGGATCACTATATCGCCACATATTACAATTTGGGAAATTGTTATAACCGCCTAGGTGTTTTGGATTCTGCTCAATATTATTTTAAGAAAGGAATCATTAAAAGTTTTTCTGAAGATTCTAAAAAATACTATCCGGAACTTCTATTTGGTAGTGGAGTTAATAATTTTTTGCGAGAAAATTACCCTAACGCTATTGATAGCCTAAAAAAAGCTTCGGGTTTGATAGATCCAATCTTAAATAATGATCTTTTCTTTCTGAACCAATTATACATTGCAAAAACGCATTCGAAACTCAATCAACACCAAAAAGCATTCGCTATTTTAAAGAAAATTGACGATTCTATAGACGAATCCAATTATTCTTCTTCGATAAAAGATGCGTTCACCATGCTTATTGATCATTACAAAGGCGAAGAAGATCAGGAAAGTCAATTAAAAATGATGGAAAAACTGATCAAGTATGAGCAGATCAGTCAAAAAAGAGAAAAAGTGTTGAGCAATAATATCGCCAAAAACTACGATACTGCACAACTTATAAAGGATAAAGATGAGCTTATCCTTGGAATACAAAATCGCAGTAAAAAATTACAGTATCGATTTTTACTAATCGCAATTCTAGTTATTGCTACGGTCTCCTTTGCATATTTCTATTATTTCAAAAAGGAAAAGAAAGTCTACGAGCAAAAAATAGAAGAAAAGTATACCGACTTGATCAAAAAGTCTTCTAAAAGAACCAGATCATCAAAGCAGATAGAAATAGCACCTGAAATTGTTGAGAACATCATCCATAGGCTAACAAAGTTTGAAGAAAACCAGGAATTTTTAAAAAATGATCTGACTATGGCTAATGTGGCCAAAAAATTCAAAACTAATTCTTCCTATTTATCCAAAGTGATCAATACGCATAAAAAACAGAATTTTGCAAACTATCTTAATGATCTACGTATAGAATTTTGTATTCAAAGGTTGAAAACAGATCAAAAGTTTAGGCGCTATTCGATCAAATCCATTGCCTTGGAAACTGGTTTCAATAATATACAGTCTTTTTCTGCTGCTTTTCAAAAAAGAATTGGACAAAACCCTTCGGACTACATACAAAACCTTAATGATCAATAGTTTATAAATTTCAATTTCTTCTGGCTAAACTTGATAAAAATTTATAAATCTTGGTTATATCTTTATAAATTTTGAGCATAAGGGATCAAAAAACACTGCTATTTAGTACGCTTTTAAATAGTTTTACATCATTAAATCCTTTAAAACTCACACAATGAAATCTAAAAAAAACAGTAAGCTTTCGTTAACAAAAATTAATGTTACTAAATTGAATCAATTACAAAAAACTAAAGTAAAAGGTGGAAGCAATAGCGAAGTTACCATGCAGCAATTGTGTAATCTACGGTAACATTATATGGTATTAAGTTTCTTATCGAAATAGTGAATAGGGCTTTAATGCACTTTACATTCTTTTAAATAGATAAGTTATTAGAAAAATATCAGTTAAAAAAGACAACCCCCGGGTAACTAATCCGGGGGTTTTTAATTGAAACTTAGTAGTAGTATTTAACACAAACTCAACTTATACTAATTATGATAGTTTCAATTGTTTTCTTTATTGCTAATTATGCCGCGAATATAATGTCATTTCCTCAATTATAATAGCTCTTTTTTGATGATAAATAACATTTAACGATGCCGTAATGTCTTCGTAAAATCATTGCATTTAACCCATTGAACATCACATTTCATAGCATTTTACAATGTGGTTTTTCTCCTTTTGTTAGCATATTCTCAGTGGTTTCTGAGCCAAATCGAAAACCATGATGTTATCTTATCGTAAATTCATCAAAATGTATACCAATTTTTGCTTTTTGGATATAAAAAAACCCCCAAGGGTAACTACTTCCTCGAGGGTTTAACATTGAAACAAATTATTATCTGCGAAAGAAAATCTACAAACTCAACTTATAACATATAATTACTATTGTTTCAAATTATTTAAAGCGTTTATTCGATTGTAATAGGGAAAGCCTGCGCAATATCAGTATCTCCTCCAGCACCTGCTAACGTACCGTCATTTGGCTTTGTAGGCTCATGTCTTAAGGTAACAGTAAATGTACCTGTACTAGCATCACCTGTTTCTAACTGAAATTCAAGACCCACTGGATTAGTTCCTGTTAATGGAGGATAATCAGCTTCTGTATCAGCATAAGTCGCTACCACATTCAAACCACCGGCAGCTTCAAAAAAGAATTGGTGCTCATCTGCTTCTGGCTCAACATCATCTTCTCTTACATCATCTGCAGGGTTTACAGTTTCATTTAATAAACCTATAGAACCACTATACGTAGTATTTGCCGCTAAGTTTCCAGAAACGGTTGCTACAGGAGCTACTGGCCCGTCTTGACCATCTTCATCAAATACTCTTAAAGTAACCACATCGTTACCCGCAGTTAAGGTAATCGTCATAGTTGTGATTAATTCTTGTTCAAGTACTGGATCCGGATTATCGTCGTCATCAGAACATGATACAAACAAAGTACCCGCAATAGCTAAGATTGATAAAAATTTTCTTGAGTTCATCATTTTAAAAAAATTTAATAGTTAAATGTTAGTCTTAGTATAAAATTTCTACCTACATCATCTGCAAAAAACCGCTGACGGTTAAGGTAGTTTCTATAATTTTTATTTAAAATATTCGATACTGTGGCACCTATTTTCATTGTGCTGTTTTTCCAAGCAGATACTTCGATATCTGCATTGGCATGCAACAAATGATATGCATCAGGTGGTGTATTGATTTCTAATAATACATCTTGTCCTGCTTGCGGTGAAAAAACACTAATATTAGGCGGAAATTCATTCTGTCTAAAAACGTATTGGCTTTCTAAAGACATTTCTAGCCCCAACCAATCCTGCTTGGTAAAAGTTACCTTATTAGATAAATTTGCCGCTGGTAAATTAATAAGTGGGGTATCATTCTCAGTTTCAATTCCCTTTACAATAGAAAAGCTATGATCCGTTCTCCAATTGGTGTGTAATTGGGTATATAACTTTGCATCGGTTCCTAATAGGCGAACATTTGTTTGTCTATATTCCCAAACCGGAAAAGCACCTCTTATAGACAATTCCACATTTGTGGGCTCTAACAAGATATAATCATTGACAAAATTGGCATAGGGTGCTATTTCCCAGCCCCAGCGTTCACCATTTTTTTGTGCTGATAACGACACTTTATGAGAGGTTTCTTGTTCAATTCTAAGATCCCCTAATTCTATACGAGCCGCAGAATGATGTAATCCATCACTAAACAACTCTGCGGGATTTGGTGCTCTTTGTGCCAACGCATAATTGAATCTTAATTCATAATCATCTTTAAACTGATAATTAAGACCTGTAGTTGCAGAAAAACTATGGTAATCAAATTTTGGATTGGTTAAGTACTGCGTTGCAAAATCTTCTATGATCAGGTCCGAAAACTCTTGATCATATCCTCGTTCTTCCCATCGTGTTTTTAAATAAAATTTCTTGGCATTGATTTGATTGTAATCATATCGTATACCAGCATCTACTACCAAATCTTCATTAAGGACATATTCTCCCGTAATGAATGCTCCAGCATCATATTTATCATAATCCGGGATCAACCTTCTTACTCCAGTAGAGGGATCAGCAAAATTCTCTTGATACCTTAATAAGATTCCGGTATCCAGGGTAAAATCTGATTTCGAATCGAATTTAAAATCAGAACTAAACGTATGCGTGGTCAACTCCAAATCCAGACTGGGTATTTCTCTTAAGGCTGCAGTTTGTCGAATATCAAACTCTAATCGTTGATTGAGCTGAAAATCGTATTGTACGGTTAACTTACCCAATTCTTCGAATCTTTTAAAATAACGTAAGCGCCCTAAATGATGTTTTACTTCCTGTTTTGGATTAATAATATCATAAGTAAAATCTCTGATCACATTGGGTTCATTGCTATTGATCGATACAATAAGATCATCAACATTACCAATATGAGAAGCTGTTAACACCCCAATTTCGGTATCAAAATATGAGTAGAAGGCATCCCAACCATGTGTAAACTTATTAACTCCAAATGCCAGAGAAGCAGCTATTTCTGAAATGCCTGTATTAGAAAGCACATAGTCTGGTGCTTCAACATCTCCAAAACGTTTGAAAGTACCTTGCCCTTTGACAAACCATCCACTTTCATACCCTTTTATAAGTTCAGAGGTAATAGCACCTCCTCTACCATTGGATGAACCGGTTACAGCTGTTTTCCCCATTAACGTATCTTTTGCAGGGGCATTGTTGGGTTCCATAACGATAACACCTCCAATAGCATCACCTCCATAACGCAATGCGGCCGCACCTTTAACTACGGTAACTTTTCCAGCACTATTAATATCTACATTGGGTGCATGCTCATCTCCCCATTCCATATCCTGCATTCGCACTCCATTGTTCATAATCAACACTCTACTACCTGATAATCCTTGGATTATAGGTTTTACAATAGTTGAACCTGTATTCAATGAAGAAACGCCTGTAATTTCTCTAAGGGCATCTCCCAAAGAGGCACTACTATATTTTTCGAGAATGTTTTCACTAATCGTTTCTTCTTGTGAAGACGATGTTTTACTAGGAGCTTGCCCTGAAACCTCTACTTCCTGAAGCTCATTCAAATGATGTTCGAGATAAAAAGTTTTGGTAGAGACCTCGCCAATATTGATAGTAACCACCTGAGAATTACAATCTTTGTGAGATATCGTAAAGGCATACGAAGTAGGACATAGCGAACTAATACTATAGTTTCCTGCATCGTCGGTTACGATGGTTTGATTATTATATGTAATTGTAGCTCCTTTCAATGGTACTCCATCATGAAAATCTATTACTTTACCGGTAAGGGTTTTATTGCACTCTTGGGCAATTGAGATCAAAGTTCCTAAAAGAAACACTGCTGTAACGAGTGTTAATCTTTTCATTAAAATATAATTATCGCTAGCACTGACTGCCTGCTATTTAAAAAAAGTTGAACTAAAAAAAATAACGAAGTTATTAGGCCGTAGGAGGAGCTTTGTTAAGAAAAGCGTTCTTAACTGTAGAAGTAAAATAGCGTTGTTCATAAGTAGATCGAACAACATCGGTAGGGACAACTATAATACAAGGTACGGTAACCTCTTCTGTATTTAGAAACCCGTCATTTATTTTTTCTGCTGAAATCAGGCATAACTGGCATTCTTCCTCACAACTATCATGTCCAAACACATGAATCTCTGCTAACTGTATTAAACAGAACAGGGTAAGAAATATGGCCGCTATCATTCGTCTTTCTGACTTCATTGTGACAAATAAACAAAAAAAAATGAAAAATATTACATTATTTGCCTATAACAGCTGTTAAAGTCTTGTAAACTCAATAGATTTCTCAATGATTTTCTCCAAATCTTTGGGCAAATCACTGTTTTTCCATGGATGTCTTCCTCCAAACACGTGATCTGCTCCCTCTACCAAAAAGAGAGATGCATTGGGATTATACTTATTTATGTCATATGCTTCTTGCACATCCACAGTAGGATCTTCTGTACCATGCACGATCAAATATGGTATCGTAATTTGTGCAGCGGCTCTAGAAATCGTCAAACGCTCTTCATTCTCTTCAAAAGAACTATAAAAATCAAAATAATGAGGCATCTGTTGTTTAGTTCTTCCATTTTCGACATAAAAGACCCCATCTTTTTCCCACTGCCTAAAAGCTTCTCCTTTTGGAAATCGATTTTTATAATCCGACACCCCAGCCCAGGTAACCAGTTTTGTAACCCTTGGATCTTCTGCTGCCTTAATGGTAACAATTCCTCCTCCTCTAGAATGCCCTATAAGTGTAATGTCTTGGGTATTAGCATTGGACAAAATCTCATTATCTGGATTTGTAATCCAGTCCAATACTGTTTCCAAATCATCCAATTCCTTGATAAATGTATTATTGGCAAAAGCCTCTAGGTCTGGAAAATCAATAGGTTGCTCAACAGTACCTCCATTATGCGAAAAATTAAACTTCACCAAAACAAATCCAGCATTCGCAAAAGCTTCAGCCATTAGATCCCATGCGCCCCAATCTTTAAAACCTTTGTATCCATGACAAAAAACTATAACGGATTTGTTGTTGAGCTCATTGGCATAGAATACATCGGTTACAATGCGTTTGCCATGATTACCTTCTAAAACAATATTTTTTTTACTTGTGATCATAGTTATACTTCTTTTTCGGTAAACGGAATTGTGCTCTCAAAAATCTCGATAATTACTTTTTTCAGTTGTATCAAAAATGTATCCATTACTTCGGCTGTGACTTCGTGATCTACTTTACCTCGTACACTTTGTTTTGTTCCAAATCTTAGAAACCCTTCCTGAAGGTTTTTGAACGAAATTACCCCCGCTTGAAAAGGACTTTCTGCAACATTCATACTTTGCATATACGCATAACTTAGCACCTGAAAAGCTTTGCTGTATTTGTATTCTTCACTAATCAGATCCCAATCCATTAGCACAACATCGTTTCGGGTTACTTTTCCTGTTTTATAATCAATTACTCGAAGTTTCCCATCTAATTCATCAATACGATCCACCTTACCTTTAATATATACAGGAAAATTAAGTTCCGGTACTTTTAATTCAGTTTTGAGATTGCTTTCTATCGCTACAATTTTGAGTTGACTTCCACTATTGAGCAACTTCTCTTCAGACCTCAGGAAATTATAAATATACTTTTTAGCTACTTCAAAAATCAAGAGGTTTTTACCTTGTGTGATATCTAATTCTGAATAAGTTTCTTTAAATTGAATTTGAATCTCTTGGGCTACGTTTTCTTTCATCTTCTTTAGGTGGTCTAAAGTCAAAACAACACCTTCCAGCGGTTTATAAAACACTTCCAAGGTATTGTGGATCACCGTTCCCAAGGTATTGGCGGCGATAGTTTCTTCTACCTCTTGCATTTCCTGAATTCCTAATACATATTTATAATAAAAATCTATTGGATTTCTAATATATGTGGTAAGGGCAGAAGGAGATAGGCCATGATTTGCGAGCGCCTTTAGCGAGGTTAAAATCTCTTCGTTCTTATCGATACGCAGTGGATCACTACTCAACTTGGGTACATCAGACGAAACTAGAAGCTGCTCTATCTGATGTTTTGGTCGTTTGTCGATAGCTAATTGATGTAAAAATCTGCTTTTTTCACCTCCACCTACACCTTCGGACTCTGTATTATACAACAAATACACTTTTTTTGCACGTTGAATCAATCGATAAAAATGATAGGTATAAATGGCATCCTTTTCTCTATAAGTAGGTAAATTATATGCTCTTTTTAGATCATAGGGGATGAAGGAGTTTGCACTTTTGCCTGCAGGTAAAATTCCCTCATTGACCGACGTAATAATTACGGTTTCAAAATCTAAACACCTCGATTCTAGCATTCCCATAAACTGCAAACCGCTAAATGGTTCTCCCGAGAAGTCCAGGTTTTCTGTTAGCAAAATATCTCGATATAAAGAATGCAACCCTGCAATGGTTTTCAAATAATCATAGTTATCTATTAATGCCGACAGCTTATTGAATACAATATGAAATCGATATACATATTCTAATTCTATTTGATGATCTTCTTGCTCTATATGATCCCTGAGCTGGGTAATTAGTATTCGGCAATTTTCTACTGCAACAGAAACATTTTCCCAAGGTTTAAATAATAACTCTAGTAGTTCTTGTTCCTTATCATTATAACCCTCCTTTAATTGTTCCAAACTAACAAATACCATATTGTTCCTTGAAATGGTTTCTATTAACTTTCTGGATGTTCCTTTCAAAAGTCGAAAGGCTGGAAGGGTACTCAGAATTTGCACTACTGATTTATAGTACAAACCTTTTGTATTCGAGTGTTTATGTAAATCAAACAATTGTTCAAAAAATCCAGAAATCGGAACTTCTTTGAGTGGCAATCCCATAGTAATATTAATGGACCTAACCGTATCTGGTAATACATTAAGCAATGGTTGTAACAATCCCTCGTCTGCCAATACCAAAGCTGTATTTTCCATTTCCTTTTCTGGGATTGTAGCTACAATTTCTCCTACATATTTTGCCTGACCAACGTGTTTTGGTGCTCCAATAATTTGAATATCCTTTTCGTCAGAAAAATGATCTCCTATCCATCGAAAAGAGTGTTTTTGATAGTACTCCCATTGTTCTTTATAGTTTCTTAAAAACAAGGATGCTTCATGATAGGTGTTATTAAAAAAAAACTCATCTCCATCCCAATACACCTCGGCCATATTTGCTCCCAACAATTCCTGAAAAATAAGCTGCTCGGCATTATTTAATGCGTTAAACCCGACCAAGATATGAGTCCTCTTTTCCTCATTAATATAGTTTACGATATCTTCTGAGGCCTTTCTATATAGCAATCCCTGATATCCAATTTTTTGAGATAATAGTCTATTTTTGAATGCATCGTAGTACTCCTTTAAACTTTCCCAAAATCGAATATAATTTTGTACCAGTTCGGTTTTCTCTTTTTGCAGATACCAATGATTCAAATCTTGAATTCCGGATAAATAAGAGAAGAAGCTTTTATGATCAATACAGTAACGATCTATTTCGTTAAAGTCGCTAATTAAGGTTTGTGCCCAATTGCTAAAGGTTTCAAAATCCTCTTTATCCTGCTCTGGGAATGTTTGTAAATAGGATTCATAAAATTCGAATAATGCCTGAATACTATCTATTTGCTGTAATCCTGATAATTTGGATATAAATTCTTCTATACTATAAATTTCCGGGAGTAGGATGGTATAATCTCCAAAAGTATTTACGAGTTCTTTTTTAAGAAAAAGCCCGGCTCTTTTACTAGGGACCAAAAAAATTACGTTACTAATTTCTTCAGGAGAGTAGTTTAAATCTTGTAGTACTTCTTGTAAAAAACTTTTCAAATCCTTTTCATTTTACACTACTCATAGCAACGTATGGTATAGTTGTATTAGGATTTAAAAATAAAAAAACGCCCCGATAACTCGGGACGTTTTCTTTATTATTCTTGAGAGACTTTCTTAGTTTTTCACTAAGTTGATCTCTACACGTCTGTTTTTAGCTCTACCAGCTCTAGTACTGTTAGAAGCGATTGGCTTATCTTCACCGTATCCAACAGCAGATAATCTGAACTGATCAACTCCATTTTCTACTAAGAAGTTCTTAACAGCGTTCGCTCTAGAGTCAGATAATCTTTGGTTAAGCTTAGCGCTACCTGCACTATCAGTGTGTCCTTCTACTGTAAACTTAGCAGTAGGGTACTCTTTTAAGATAGCGATGATATCGTTAAGTACTTTTGTAGACTCTTCTTTGATAGTTGACTTACCAGAGTCAAATAATACCTGAGCAGCGTACTGGTTAAGAGTCTTTTGGATCTCTTCAGTTACTTCAGGACATCCGTTGTTTGCTACAGTACCTGCAACATCTGGACAGTTATCATCTTTATCAAGAACACCGTCACCGTCTTTATCTTGGTAAGGACATCCGTTGTTTTCAGCAGGACCTGCTTCGTTTGGACAACCGTCTTTTGCGTCAGTGATTCCGTCACCGTCAGCATCAGGACATCCATTTAAGTTAGCAAGACCAGCAACAGTAGGACACTCATCTTTAGGATCAGCGATTCCGTCACCGTCTGTATCAGGACATCCGTTAAATTCTGCAGTACCTGCAGTATCAGGACAATCATCTTTTGCATCAGTGATTCCGTCACCATCAGTATCAGGACATCCGTTGAATTCTTCTAAACCTGGTACGTCTGGACACTCATCTTCTTTGTCATATACACCGTCACCGTCTGTATCTTTACCTCCGAAAGCGAAAGTAAGACCAGCAGAGTGTTGGAAGTGAGTAGGAGTTACACCAGTTACCTCGTAGTCTTCGAATACGTGCTTATAAGTTGTTTGAAGATTAAGTGCTAAGTTTTCTGTTAACCAGAAGTTCATTCCAAGAGATCCGTTTAGGGTTCCAGCTCCTAGCTCGTCAACCCAAGTATAACCTCCACCTACACCTAGGTAAGGATCGAACCAACCTGTGTTCAATACTTTTTGAAGACTGTAGCTAATTCTACCATCTACTGCGTAGTAAGATAAATCATCTACGTCTACAAGAGTCCCATCAGGAAGCTCTCCAGCATTGTCTATTTTATTAACAGACCCAGCCACAGTAAATGTGAAACCGTCTCCTATATATCTACCAACAGATATTTTAGAAACAGAAGGAAGGATATTCCAATGGTCACCAGCATTAAAAAATTCGTCGAAAATTTCCCCCTGGCTGATTAGGTCACCTCCCGTAGGGAAAATATCAACTGCATTGATACCTATAGAAACCGCCCAAGGATTGTCTTCATTTTGTGCATTCGCAGTACTAAGTCCAAGTACAAAAATCGAAGCCACTAAAAATCTGCTAAGATGTTTCATATTCAATAATTTAATTTTTAAGTGTTAATTAGAGCAAATGTAATATGTTAAACATAACTGTCAAAGACAAATCTAATAAAATTTTCATAACAGGCCAGTAAATATAACCGTTTTCAAGGTTTTTACCCTTTTCGTTTTCGATTAATTCACCGTGAAAAAAGTGTGAATTTTAACCTATTTTGAGAAAAATTATCGTGTTTATCTCGAAAATTACGCTACAAGTATAAGATAAAATTACGTTTTATCCTTAAATTTCTTTTAGTAATTATAAAATAGTGTCCTTATTTATATGTATTTTAAAGTGATTTTTTTATCAAAGTATATTAGAATTTTCTTTTCAATACTATACCCCATTTTTTGCATAATTCCGGCATACTCATCGACTTGTTTGGCATGAGAAATATCATAACTCCCTGTCTTATAATCTATAACCGTAGCATTTCTATTAGAATCTATAACTACCCTATCTGGTCTAAATAATCGTCCTTTATATATAATGTCTCTTTCATTGTATATGATATTCCCTTCTGAAAAATATGAAGCTAGTTCTGGATGACGAACAACATTATCCAACTCTACTGATAATATTTCTTTTTCTGAAGTATTAATTTCCCCCTTTATAAAGGCTTCTTGTATCACTCTTTTCACATCATCCTGCACGTATACCGAAGCCATAAGATCATGGATTAAATTCCCTTTTTCTATAGCAGTTTCCTGGATAGTATTCCATAATTTGCTAGAATGTGTCACGATATGAACTTTATAGTTATTTCTTGTGTCACCAAATCGAGTCAATTTAACCACCTTGACTTTGTCCGATGTTTGCTTTGCTATAGGCATAGGTCGCTCTGGCATTCCAAATTCATATTCTAGTTGTTCCTTGTTCCAAACTCCTATACTATTTAGATATGAAATCAGCTTTCCTGAAAATTTGTTAGGATTGCTTTCTCCTTTTTGAGTGATTTCTAATTTTGAAATGATATAGAGTTGTTCTTTTGCACGTGTAAGTACTACATACAATAGGTTAAAAGCATCCAACTCTAATTGCGCTCTTCGTTTAGCAACCATTTCCTGAGCTTCTTCAGTATAATCTCCAATGCTTTTGGAATAATCAATAAAGACCTCTTCAAACCCTAAATAGTCATTAGGACGAACAGGAAACCACGTTTTGGGTTCTATCTCTCTATAGATATCTACATTGGCATAAGGATAAATAACACAAGGAAACTCTAAACCCTTGGCTTTGTGAATGGTCATAATCTTTATAGCATCTTCTGCTTCTGGAGCTACAATGCTTAGCTTGTCTTTTCTCTCATTCCAATACGAAAGGAATCCCATCATATCACCAACATCCTTTTGGGTATATGAAAACACTACATCTAGAAAAAATTGAAGGTAGGCCGGAGCAACTGTGCTTAATTTAAAAGAACTAATCAAATACTCTACAGCTTCATACAAAGGTTTTAGAGCTAAAAGGTTGGTGTTAAAATCAATTCCTATTGCTTGTAATGCTGTCGTAAAATCTCTCGTTTTCAAGAATATCATTTTCTGCAAGAAGCCATGCTTTTCCTTAACCTGCAAATGTTTCGAAATAAAATGGAGTACATTAATCTTGGCCAAAAGATTATCGGGTTGCATGTGCCATGTCATCATATCAATAATAAAAGACACTTCTGGAGCATTATTAATGAGCAAGGTTTCTGAAGATATAATAGCAACTCCTTTCTCTGTTAGAAAATCTGCAATAGCAGTTCCTTCTTTCTGCTTTCTTACGATAATACATATCTCGTTGGCCTTGTATCCTTTTTCCAGTAACTCAGCAATCTGCTCATATACCTTTTGAGGATAAATTTCATTTTCTTCGGCGATATTATTTGCTTCAATAAATGAAATGTTTACATACCCTCCCTTTTTGGTATTCACTTCCTGCTTGTTTCCTACCTCATATAATTTTTGGTGTTTTGGATTACTAAAATCCTTGGCCAATTCGGTAAAAAAGGTATTGTTAAAATGTATCACTTCTTCATGACTACGATAATTCTTGGGCAGGTTGAGTACTTCTTTTTCCTTCACCGAAAAAGGATTATGATCGGCTGATAAATTAATAAATTGCTCTGCCTTTCCTCCTCGCCAACGGTAAATAGCTTGTTTCGCATCACCAACGATGGTAATCTGGCCTTTTTTACCTGAAAGCGTTTCTGCAGACACCGCATTATCTACCAGAGGTATTAGATTATTCCATTGTAATTCTGAAGTATCCTGAAACTCATCTATAAAATAATCACGATACCGCTCTCCCAAACGTTCATAAATAAAAGGTGCTGGCTGATCCTGAATAGTAGTACTAATAATGGTATTAAATTCTGAAATCAGTAAAATCTTTCGCTCCTTCTTAATGTCCATCAACTCTTTATGAATTGCATTAAGCACCGATAACGGAGTTAAATTCTTGATTACATTCTGAAATAAATGGATCTGCTGTAACTGCTTTTTAGTTTCGACAAAAACAGCTTCTATTTCTGGCCGAATAGCATCGATACTTTCTTTTTTACTGCTTTCTAGTTTGGCACCATAAAAAGAAGCATTGTAGATATCCTGTTTCCAGGCTGCCTTAAAGTCAATAGGTTTTTCTTTGTTAGCTATCTTCTGAAAATGAGTGGGTACAGATTTTCTGGTGAAGTCTTCAAACCCTAAACCTGAATGGTCAATTGTATTTAGAACCCCAAGAGCTTTAGAACTCACATCATTCTCGATTTGGTCAATTCTTTGTATCAACTCTTGTTTTAAAACTTCAAAATCTTTCGTTTTTTTATCTGCAAAAGCAGCGAGATGTTTTCTGTCATTCTCACTAAATAATAACTTTGCTACTTTTCGTAATTCTATACTAACATCCCAACTTTTGTCCTCATCTAGCTTGCCCATTGCAAAGTCGATAATGAGCTTCGTTAACTCTTGATCTACCCCAATCTTCGAAATCAATGCATCTACTGCCTCGTCAATTAACATTTCTGTATCCATTTCGATCTCAAAATTGAGTGGGATACCCAAATCATAAGCAAAGGTTCTAATTACGCGATGTGTAAACGTATCTATAGTTACAATATCAAAAGCTGCATAATTATGAAGAATACTTTTTAAGATACGATCTGCCTTTTTCTTTAGCTTTTCTTGATCGATACCAGTTTCAATGACAAGATCATTGACTAAATCTTGATATTTGGCTGGTGTAACCGGCCGGCTAATGGCAATTAGATTTTCAAGAACTCTTATTTTCATTTCGGCTACGGCCTTATTGGTAAAAGTAATTGCCAAAATATTCTTGTAGCCATCTTTAAATTCCCCTTTTAAAAGCGTAATTAAATACGCTTTTACCAGAGTATAGGTTTTTCCTGCACCTGCGGCTGCATTATAGACGGTAAAAGCAGTATGAGAATTCAATTGTTTTTTGTTAAAATATGAATACGACGAAATTTCTTGTGCTGATCAAGTCAAATATCAAAAGTTTTGCAGAGGAAACCTAGTTATGCTTTTAATTATTTTATAACAAATATTAATTTTTATTCATCGTGCTAATTGTTAAATTTGGTGTCATTTTCACATTTTATTAATCAAAATAATAACATATGTCATTCGAATTACCAAAATTAAACTACGCCTTTGATGCGTTAGAACCCCATATAGATGCACGCACCATGGAAATCCATCATGACAAACACCATGCAGGATATACCAGTAAACTAAACGCGGCTATCGAAGGGACTGACCTAGAAGGTAAAACCATTGATAATATCTTAATCAATTTAGATATGTCTAACACTGCTGTTAGAAACAATGGTGGTGGTTATTACAATCATAACTTATTCTGGGAAATCATGTCTCCAAACGGAGGAGGAAAGCCTTCTGGTGATTTGGCAGATGCAATCAACGACGCCTTTGGTTCTTTTGAAGCATTTAAAGATGCATTTTCTAAGGCTGCTGGTACTCGATTTGGTTCTGGATGGGCATGGCTATGTGTTCATGAAGGTGGTAAAGTAGAAGTTTGCTCTACACCTAATCAAGATAATCCGTTGATGCCAGGTGTTGGCTGCTCAGGCACTCCTATTTTGGCACTTGATGTTTGGGAACATGCTTACTACCTAAATTATCAAAATCGTCGTCCAGATTACGTTTCTGCATTTTTTAATGTTATCGACTGGAACGAAGTATCAAGCAGATATGCCCAAGGCAAATAACAGCATATTACTTTAAAGAAGAAAACCACGTATTGTACGTGGTTTTTTTATGTTTTATTTTTGTGAGTTTTCCTAAAAATAAAAAAAGGTGGAAGATCCACCTTTTTTTGCCCCAAATCTACCATGAACTTAACCTACTTATGCTATGGCTCTGCTAATATAAGACGGAAATTCATTGTGAAAAAATGTTTTAGATGAAAGGTCAAAATACTTGTTGAACTACACAATTTAACCATTTTTAACAACGATCTTTTTTCAAATTTTAATATGCTCTTTCGTTTTTGCCTTCATAAAAGTTTATGAACGCTTTGTTTACCACCCTGTTTCCTCCTGCTGTGGGGTAATCTCCGGTAAAATACCAGTCCCCAAGGTTCTTAGGGCAAGCTACATGCAGATTATCTACTGTCTGATATATGATCCTTACTTCGGCGTTTACCGTGGCATCACTTAATAATTCTGCTATCTTATCGCTAATCTCCTGATCTGTAAATCCGGCATATATTTCCTTTACGAAATTTTGAACTTCTGAATCTTCAAGATGTTCTTGCGCTTTACACTTATCGTATACTTTTTCTACAAGATCATAATTCCCGTTCTCCTTCAAAAGTGCTAAAGATGCCTGAAAAGCAATTAACCCTTCCAATCTTGCCATATCAATTCCGTAACAATCAGGATAACGAATTTGTGGTGCCGAAGAAACAATCAATATTTTCTTTGGTCCTAATCTATCCATCATTTTAATGATACTCTTCTTTAATGTAGTTCCTCTTACAATACTGTCATCAATTATCACCAGATTGTCATCAGATTTTACTACTCCATAGGTTACATCGTATACGTGGGCAACCAGATCATCTCTACTACTATCTTCTGTAATAAAGGTACGAAGCTTAGCATCCTTGATCGCGATTTTCTCAGTTCGTAAACGGTGCGACAGAATTTCGGCCAACCGATCATCGGTTAGTGTTTCTTTTTCGGCAAGAATGGTTTCATTTTTTTGTTTGTTCAACTCATCCTGAGCAGCCTCGACCATCCCGTAAAATGAAGTTTCTGCAGTATTTGGAATAAATGAAAAAACGGTATTTACCGTATCATGGTTAATTTCTTCCAAAACCTGCGGCATGATCAATTTTCCGAGTTTCTTTCGCTCTTCATAGATCTCGGCATCACTTCCTCTTGAAAAATAAATCCTTTCGAATGAACAAGCTTTACGCTCCAAAGGTTCGATGATTTCCTTTACCGAAGTATCGCCATTTTTCTTAACGATAATTGCATTTCCAGGATCCAATTCTACAACCTGGTCAAAAGGAACATTAAATACAGTTTGGATTACTGGTCTTTCTGAAGCTACCACTACAACTTCTTCATCTTTATAATAGTATGCCGGCCTAATTCCTGCAGGATCTCTAAGCACGAAGGCGTCTCCATGACCAAGCATTCCAGCCATAGCGTATCCACCATCCCAGTCTCTCGAAGATTTCTTAAGGATCTTTGCAATATTGAGTCGCTCTACAATTTGAGGAGACGCATCAATTTTATTAAATCCTTCCTTCTTCAATTTCTTATATAACTTGGCCACCTCTGAATCCAAAAAATGACCAATCTTTTCCATTACGGTAATTGTATCCACTTTATCCTTTGGATGCTGACCTAGTCGAACCAGGTTTTTGAAAAGAACATCATTATTGGTCATATTAAAATTACCAGCAACTATAAGATTGCGATGCATCCAATTGTTTTGGCGTAAGAAAGGGTGAACACTTTCTACACTATTTTTACCAAAAGTTCCGTAGCGCACATGTCCCAACAAAACTTCTCCTATATAAGGTACGTTCTTTTTTTGCAATTGAACATCATCGGTATATTCCGGATGTTCTTCTAGCTCTCGGTTAATCCTTTCGTTTATTTGCGAAAAAATATCCTGAATGGGTTGTGGTTTACTGGAGCGAACACGGCTAATGTATCTTTCTCCTGGAGGAGTGTCTAGTTTGACACTGGCAAAACCGGCTCCATCCTGGCCTCGGTTATGCTGCTTCTCCATCATCAAGTACATTTTGTTAACGCCGTAAAAAGCACTACCATACTTTTCTTTGTAATATTCTAATGGTTTTAGTAATCGGATAAATGCTATCCCACATTCGTGTTTTAATGCATCACTCATTGTATTCCAAAAATTCTAAGTTGTTGTGTTGAGTAAACCATAATTACTTAGGACTAAATCCTTATAATTTGGGGCTTTGTATTTAAGACAATTCTATTTCAAATTGTGTTAATTCTTTAAATTGCTGCAATCTTTGCTGAACTTCTTCTCTATTCAAATTTTCCATACGTTCTGTACCAAATTTCTCCACACAAAACGAGGCCAAGTTCGAAGCATGAATGATCGCATTCTTCATGTTCTCAAAAGAAATATCTCCGGTTTTGGTCAAATACCCTGCAAAACCTCCTGCAAAAGTATCTCCCGCTCCCGTTGGATCAAAAACTTCTTCTAATGGAAGCGCTGGCGCAAAGAAAATTTGATCTTTATGAAACAACAATGCTCCATGCTCTCCCTTTTTGATCACTACATAGGCAGGTCCCATTTTTTCAATTACTCTTGCTGCTTTTACCAAAGAATACTCTCCACTTAATTGTCGAGCTTCTTCATCGTTTATGGTAATAACATCTACTCTGGATATAACTTCACGTAAACCTTCAATAAAAGCATCTTCCATCCAGAAGTTCATGGTGTCCAGAATAGCTAACTTTGGTTTTACCGAAAATTGCTCCAGAACACTAAGCTGTACAGATGGATTCAAATTTCCAAGCACTACAATCTCTGCATCCTTATAATTATCAGGAACTACAGGTTGGAAATCTGCAAGTACATTTAGTTGTGTTTCTAAGGTATCTCTAGAGTTTAGATCGTTGTGATATTTCCCGCTCCAGAAAAAAGTTTTCCCTCCTTTTACAATTTCTATCGCTGAAGTATCAATATTTCTCTCTTCTAATGTTTTGAAGTAATCCTGAGGAAAATCCTCTCCAACCACGGAAACAATCGCCGACGGGATATTAAAATTAGAGGCTGACAAAGCAATATAAGGTGCCGCTCCTCCTAAAATTTTATCAGTTTTTCCGAATGGGGTTTCTATAGCATCAAAAGCAACAGAACCTACAATTAACAATTTGCTCATAAATAGCTTATAATTTTTTTGCAAATATACACTTTCCTTTTCAAGGGATACCTAAAAAAGGAGTCTTCTTAGTTCTGCGTTAAGAATCCATATTTTGAAGCTTGTCTCTAAGCTCCATAAAGGTTCTGAATGGCCCGGTTACCAGTAGCGAGTTTGTGATGAATGGAGGCAATGTTCCTTCTGGGTTGATATACAGTTGTTGCGTAACTTTTACCCCATTTTGATCCTCTTCCAAAAGCCAATAGCCAATTAAATCCTGTATTCTAAGCGTGCTTTTAAGGGTAGGTATTTCGTTAGGAGCAGCGTTAATAGAAAGTTTAACTTTGTTTGGTGCGATTCGCTCCACACGTATTTTTGATACTACATCTCTGTCTTTGATTGGCCAAGGAAACTCATTTCTTGCATAAAAGATATGTTCGTTATTCTGATTAACTTTTACGAGATGACTTACTCCTTCTTCACAATTTGCGGTATACATAGGGGCATCTAATAATTCCTTTACCACTGCTTCAATGGATACATTTACCCTGGTAACAGCCTTGAATTCTTTGTATTTACTGTTTTCAAAATTTCTAGTCCAGATTTGAATGTTTTTGTCTTTCTTGGCGAGTTTCCACGCGTCCTGGGCAGAGGTTAAAAAAGGCAATAAAAACAGGAGAAGGTAGTATACTTTTTTCATCCTAAATGGCTTTTGATTTGGTTTTTCAGAATATGATACAGCCATTTAGTAGTAGAATACTACTGTGAATTACGAATTTAATCTGTTAAAATGCGTTAAATCTTTGGTTGCTAGCTACTTTCTTCCAAAATCAGCCGGGATTTCACCCCATGCTTTAGTTTCCCATTTTACAATTTTGGTAGTGTAACTATTTTCTTTAAGCCATTGTATAGCGCGATCCACCAAATCAAACATTTCTGCATTTTTGGGTGTTCGTTTCAATTTGGTTTTACATGTTTTTTGTTTGACCCAACCGATGGCAATTTTAGAGTCTGAATAGATAATACGGTCGCTATTTTTCTTTTTTAGATACGCCAGTCCGTGAACAAGAGCCAGAAACTCACCTATATTATTAGTGCCTTGTTGAAAAGGTCCTTGATGAAAAAGTTGTTTTTCGGTTTGCGTATCCACTCCTCTGTATTCCATTTTTCCTGGATTACCACTTGAGGCGGCGTCTACTGCGATAGAATATAGATTGGGTTCTCCTATTTTTGCAAGCTCCTGCGGAGATAAGGTTTTTTTAGGCTTGCTTTTACCTTTATAATCTTCATAGTCTCCGTTGTATGCCTTTTTTGCAACATCGAATGACTCAAAAGATTTATATTTTGCATTGGCATATCCTTTTACAGCGGCTTTACAATCATCCCATTTGGTATAAATCCCAGGGCGATGACCTTCCCAAACCACATAAAACTTTTCCTTTTTAGCCATTTGTATCCAAAAAATTGATTTGTACTATATAATATGATCTACTATTTGTTCTGAAGAAACAGTTATTCTTCATTCAGACCTAACACCTTTTCTATAACGACAGGGAAATGTTTATATTCTAATTGATGAATAGCATTCGCTACATCTTCTGGAGTGTCTTCTTCTTTGATCGCTGTTTTTGCCTGAAAGATAATAGCGCCTTCATCGTAGTGCTCGTTTACATAATGAATGGTAATTCCGCTTTCCTTTTCTTGATTTCTTACTACTGCTTCATGTACATGGTGACCATACATTCCTTTTCCTCCATATTTTGGAAGCAACGCTGGATGAATATTGATCACCTGATCCGGAAATACGTCGATAATCTTCTTTGGGAAAATCCATAGAAATCCTGCTAGTACGATGAGATCTGGTTGCGCATCTTTTAAAATATTGAGTACTTCGTTGGTATCATAAAACGAGGCTCTATCAAAGTGCAAAGCCTTTACTTTTAGGTCGTGAGCTCTACGTAAAACTTTGGCACGCTGGTTGTTAGAGAACACATGTGTGACCTCGGCAGTTTTTAACTTTTGAAAATATTTGATGATGTTTTCGGCATTGGTACCAGAGCCCGAAGCAAAAATTATAATACGCTTCATAAGTCCTAAAGTTGTTGATTAATAAAGCACAAAAAAAACAATTATTATTCACATAATAGGCGGCAAAACCTAATAGTTTCCCTATATTTGATAAAAAGGCAAATACATTTTTACGGGATTATGGGGTTTTAAAATAAAGTTTTTTATTTTTGCCTCCTAAATTAAAAATTAAAATTAAACATTATGTCAGACATTGCATCAAGAGTAAAAGCGATAATCGTTGACAAATTAGGTGTAGACGAAAATGAGGTAGTTAATGAAGCTAGCTTCACAAACGACCTAGGCGCAGATTCGCTAGACACTGTAGAATTGATTATGGAATTCGAAAAAGAATTCGATATTCAAATCCCAGATGATCAAGCAGAAAATATTGCTACCGTTGGACAAGCAATATCTTATATCGAAGACGCAAAGTAATAACTTCACAACAGAGTATGAGTCTTAAGCGAGTTGTAGTCACTGGACTTGGTGCATTGACACCAATCGGTAACAATATTGAATCATATTGGGAGGGGTTAGTAAACGGGAAAAGCGGTTGCGCCCCTATTACTTATTTCGACACCGAAAATTTCAAGACTAAATTTGCTTGCGAAGTCAAGGACTACAATCCCACAGATTTTTTTGACAGAAAACAAGTTCGCAAACTGGATAAATTTGCGCAGTATGCTATAGTTTCTTCTGAAGAAGCTATCAAAGATGCTGCTATTGATCTGGAAAAGGTTGACAAATTTAGAGTTGGTGTAATTTGGGGTGCCGGAATTGGAGGTTTAGAGACTTTTCAGGAAGAAGTAATTGGCTATGCCAATGGAAACGGAACTCCCCGTTTTAATCCTTTCTTTATTCCTAAAATGATCGCCGACATTGCTCCCGGTCATATTTCTATTCGAAATGGTTTTATGGGACCTAACTATACCACAGTTTCTGCCTGTGCTTCGTCCGCAAACGCAATGATCGATGCCTTAAACTATATTCGTTTAGGACATTGTGATATTATTGTTACTGGAGGAAGTGAAGCTGCAGTTACCATTGCTGGTATGGGTGGTTTTAATGCAATGCATGCGTTATCAACAAGAAACGAAAGTCCTGAAACTGCTTCAAGGCCATTCGACGCTACCAGAGATGGTTTTGTTCTTGGCGAAGGAGCTGGAGCTTTAATTCTTGAAGAATACGAACACGCCAAAGCACGAGGTGCAAAAATCTATGCCGAAATCGTAGGAGGTGGAATGTCTAGTGATGCTTATCACATGACCGCTCCTCATCCTGACGGAATTGGAGTAGAGCGTGTAATGCTAAATTGTTTGAGAGATGCTGGTGTCTCTCCAGAAGAAGTAGATGCTATAAATACGCATGGTACATCAACTCCATTAGGAGATGTAGCAGAGTTAAAAGCAATTACTAAGGTATTTGGAGAACATGCATCAAACATCAATATCAACTCAACAAAATCTATGACAGGTCATCTACTAGGTGCTGCAGGTGCTATAGAAGCTATTGCCTCTATACTTGCTATGAAAAATAGTATTGTACCTCCTACCATCAATCATTCTACAGTAGATGAGAACATAGACCCAAGTTTGAACTTGACCTTGAACAAGTCGCAAAAACGTGACATTACGTATGCAATGAGCAATACATTTGGCTTCGGAGGTCATAATGCATGTGTGTTATTTAAGAAATTAGACGAATAATAGGATGAATGTTATTCGAAACATATTAAGTTCCCGATCTGAAAAGAACGGGAATTTTTTTGTTAGAATCCAAAAGATACTTGGATTCAAGCCCAAAAATATTGAGCCTTACGAAAAGGCTTTCACCCATAGATCTCTAAATCTAAAAGATAAACAGGGGAATGCCATCAACTACGAAAGGCTGGAATTCTTGGGTGATGCAATGTTGAGCAGTGTGATCGCTGCACATCTTTTTAAAGAAGTTCCCGAAGGAAACGAGGGATATCTTACCAAAATGAGAGCAAAAGTGGTAAGTAGAAAACACTTAAACGAATTAGGGAAAGACCTAAAACTCATTGAGCTGGTAAGAACCAATATCCCTAAAACACAGTTCGGAATCAATATACACGGAAATCTTTTTGAAGCGCTTATTGGTGCCATTTACCTGGATAGAGGGTTTTTGTATTGTGAACGATTTATCAAAGAAGCCGTTATAGATCCTTATGTAGATATTGAAAGCCTCGAAGGGCAGGTAATCAGCTACAAAAGCTTGCTGATAGAATGGTGTCAAAAAGAAAAAAATGCCTTCAATTACGAAATCTACGAAGACACAGGTCGTGATGAGATGAAGCATTTTGCAGTCAAATTGTGGATCGATGAAAAAGTAGTGGCCAAAGCACGGGCCACTTCAAAAAAGAAAGCTGAAGAAAAAGCTTCAAAAAGAGCATATTTTGCATTACAAAGTAAAATAAGCCCAAGATAAATGTAACAATACCATACTTTTAAGTCGTTTATTATGAACGATTCCTAATCAAAAACAGATTTTTTTATAAAAGATACTAACTCAATCGTTTTCGTATAATAACTTTAGATTTAATTAAAGTTCCTGCTTAAAATTATTTGTATATTTCGCGTTAATTCTGATAAAAAAAGTAAATAAAAGTGGCTGTTCAGCGGTTAGTATTGGATGCAATTACCGACGATGAGTATGAACTGATTGCCATTCACTGTTCATTAGCTTCATATCGTTTAGCATTTTTATTAAATAAGCATTTGGGGTTACAGTTATTCAGAAAAGAAGAAGATGTCAATTTTGAATATGACAATCTGATAGCCAGTTTTCCTATTTATCAATATGAAGATCATTTTAAATACAATACATATCATTTGTTTGCAAATCAATTCCGAACAAATATAGTCTCAAAAAACCCTGCCAATACAGGACTTTTTGAGACTGCTGAAGAGACCTATGTAACGAAGTATTTAATACCAGAATTAAAAAATGTAGATTATTTTCTAAAAATAGAAACAGAGGCGACTACATTTTTGAGTAAACCCATGCTATCAGATATGCTAGGTATATCACAAATTGTTACCGCATATCAGGTAGAACATAAAGAACTTAAATCAAAAAACAACTTAATATTTGAGTAATGCCAAAACGTAAAAGAACCAAAATAGTTGCTACCCTTGGTCCTGCGACTAGCACAAAGCAAATTCTTAAGAAAATGCTTGATGCTGGTGTAAATGTATTCAGGATCAATTTTTCGCATGCCAACTATGATGATGTAAAAGAAAAAATAAAAATCATCCGTGAACTTAGTGACACGCATAACTATACCCCATCAATATTAGCAGATTTACAAGGCCCTAAATTGAGGGTTGGTGTTATGAAGGGGGATATCATAGTAAATAAAGGAGATACTATAAATTTTGTAACAGGAAAACCTTTTGAAGGTACTTCGGAAAAGGTTTTTATGAATTACGAGAATTTCCCGAGGGATGTAAAAAAAGGAGAACGAATCTTATTGGACGACGGGAAACTTATTTTTGAAGTGGTTTCTTCTAATAGTAAGGATACTGTTACTGCCAAAGTTATTCAAGGAGGACCTTTAAAATCCAAAAAAGGAGTTAATCTACCTAATACTAATATTTCTTTACCA
The DNA here is from genome assembly GCF_056160245.1 of Aquimarina sp. AWH4_224. NCBI lineage: Bacteria > Pseudomonadati > Bacteroidota > Flavobacteriia > Flavobacteriales > Flavobacteriaceae > Aquimarina > Aquimarina sp. AWH4_224. The sequence goes on from NZ_JBSWWU010000002.1 coordinate 126,045, forward strand.
GCCCTAACAGAAAAAGACATCAAAGATGCCATTTTTGCTTGCCAGCAAGAAGTAGACTGGATTGCTTTATCTTTTGTAAGACATGCACAGGACTTGATGGAACTTCAGGACTTAATAAAGGAACATAGCGAACATAAGATCCCAATCGTTGCCAAAATAGAGAAACCCGAGGGTGTAGAAAATATAGATAAAATCGTAGCCTATTGTGATGGTCTTATGGTAGCCAGAGGAGATCTTGGTGTAGAGATTCCTGCTCAAGAAGTTCCTTTAATTCAGAAAAAACTGGTTTTGAAGGCGAAGACCGCAAGAATACCCGTAATTATTGCCACCCAAATGATGGAAACGATGATTGATAGCCTTACTCCTACAAGGGCAGAGGTGAACGATGTCGCCAACTCGGTAATGGATGGAGCAGATGCAGTGATGTTATCTGGTGAAACCTCGGTTGGGAAGTATCCTGTTCAGGTTATAGAAACTATGTCTAAGGTGATTAAAAGTGTAGAAAAATCAGAGTTAATTACCGTACCTCAAAAACCACCTCATATCAGAACCAATAGATTTATTACCAAATCCATTTGTTATCATGCTGCGACAATGGCCAACGAGATTGAAGCAAAAGCGATTTGTACATTGACCAATAGTGGATATACTGCTTTTCAGATCTCTGCCTGGAGACCTGATGCGCATATTTTGGTGTTTACTAGTAATAAGCGAATTCTATCTCAATTAAGTTTACTTTGGGGAGTAAAAGCCTTTTTCTATGATAAATTTGTAAGTACAGATGAGACCGTAGAAGATATCAATAAAATGGCTGAAGAACGCGGATTTGTGCAATCTGGAGATATGCTAATCAATCTGGCAGCTATGCCTATTACCGCAAAAGGAATGGTAAATACGTTGAGAGTATCTCAGATCTAAAAAATACAATTTTCACAAAATAGCTAGGCCTCTTTTATGAGGCCTTTTTTTATGATGCCGGATTCAAAAAAATAGCTTCAAGATCATGTATTGTTACCGGTTTGATCAAATAATCTTTCACCGTATTCGATTGTTTGGCTCTTTCAATATCCACAGGATTTATAGATGAGCTCACAATGTATAAAGTAATGGTTTTTCCTAATTTGTTTTCTATCTGAGTAAAATTATCCAGGAATTCCCATCCGTCCATAATTGGCATATTGAGATCCAGGAAAATAATTTCAGGAATACACTTCTTCTCGAGATTGTTGAGCAAAGCTTCAAAATACTCCAGAGCTTCCATCCCGTTTTGAAATATCATAAGATTCTTACACAGCTTTTTAGCTTCGACAATCCGTTTTACCAGATTAACGTACATGTTATCGTCATCTATAATACAAGCTAATCCTATTTGGCTCATAGTAATGGGGTGTTAGTTTTAAAATTCGATCAAAAATGTAGTTCCTTTATCTACTTCGCTTTCTACAGATATACTTCCATTTAACGATTCTATTTGATTTTTGGTTAAGAACAAGCCTATACCAACAGCATCCTTATTGTAATGAAAGGTTTTGTACATCCCGAATATTTTATCCTTGAAAAGTTTCATATCGATACCTCTACCATTATCTGATACTTTTAAATATTTCGAACCCTCTTCTTCATATGCTTTTATGGCAATAATAGGATCTCGGTCAAGGTGTTTATACTTTATGGCATTTGTTATTAGATTTAACAATATGCTCTCAAGGTAAGCAGGTATATAGCTTATCTCATTGAGTCTGGTAAAATCGGTAATAATCTGAGTATTGCTTAAAGAGATCATTTGACCAATGCCATTGGTCACAATGTTTAACGCATCCTGAAACTTAACTATTTTCTTTTCCTGGTCTTTGTTGGTATGGATTGCAACAATCTCATTAAGGTGTTCTATGGTACTATTTAGACTAGAGGAAATTTCCTTGATTTCATTAATCAATTCTATTTTCTCGTCCGGATTTTCTACATCCTCAATCAATTGAACGAGTAATGACAAATTACTGGTGTGGGATCTTAAATTATGGGATACGATATGGGCAAAATTAAAAAGCCTAGAATTTTGTGAAGCAATAATCTCCAAAGATCGCTCCAATCTCAATTCTTTACTCTTTACCTCATCGATATCCTGAAAAACCCCTCGAATACCAATAATTTCTTTACTCTCATTATAAACAGGTTTGCCAATTGCCTTTACCCAAAAAATACGGCCATTGGCTGTGACCATCTTAATTTCGGTATTAAAAGGTGTTCCCGCCATCGCACAATTAAAGAACAGATCTGCAGCTTGTTGTCTACAATCTTCGGTATAATAACTGGCAGAATCTTTTAAAGAAGGAATATAATCATCGGGATATTCTAGTATACGTCTTGTTTCAAAATCCCAATAGCTCTTTCTATTATGAAAATCTACATACCAACTCCCTGTGGCGGTCATCTGGGCCGTTTCTTTGTAGTAGAAATTATCTTTCGAAATATCCTGTTCAGGTTCCAGTTTTATTTCAATGAAGAAAATCAGTAGCACCTCGGATTTGATATTTACAGGTAGTTCTTCATTCGTAGCACATCTAAACAACTTATAACTTCCGTCTTTGGTTATAATCTTAATATGCTGCTTAAAATCTATGCTATTTTTTCTATAATTGAGAAAGTTATCTCGAAAGAGATCGATATCTTCTTTATGAATTAAATGGCTAAGGAAATAATCGACATTCTCTTCTACTTCGGCTCTTTGAAAACCAATGTTTGTATAGAACTTTTCTGACCAAATTTCACGATCGGGATCTACATATAACTCCCAATACCCCGCATTAAGGTCTTGAATAACATTGTTAAAAAGTTCATTTTGAAGCATTAAGAAATTCTTGATAGCAATTAGTACTTACAAGATAACGATTTCTTACTTATTTTCTTCTATTCGATCCAATCGGATTGACAAGGCTTTGGTGGAAATTTGAACCTCTACAAAGGACAAAAAAAGTGAAATCATCAAACAAAGTAAGCTCATACTAAATACAACATTGGCCCACTCATTTTTTTCTACATACAGCAAAAACATGGTGATTACACTTGTTAGAAAACTAATAATAGCTATCGCCTGCATGTTTCTAATTAACCAAAGCCGTTTTCTTAAGTTCTTAATTTGCAAGACTGTATTTTTGGATTGCGTACTTAAATACTCACTATGCAATTGTCTTATCAGTGCAGCTATGGCCAAATACCTTGCATTATATGCCAGCATAGTTAAGGATATTGCAGGAAACAAAAGTGCCGGGATGCTCATGTTTAGTGTCATAACCAGATGATTTTTGACACTAAGGTACTTCAAATTCACTAGAGATCACTCAAAAACATATCAGTCATTCTCAAAGCCAAATATTCCCATCACGTTTTCCACAGTATTGTCTTGATTCAATCCGGTTCCCCATCGACCACTAAATCCTCCATCAGAGGCATACATGTATCCTACCATCACAATTTCTTTTGGAGGAGTTTCATTGGTAGAAAAATTAACTGTTACTATAGAACCATCGGCGGTCCAGGTTCCAACACCTTCAAAATCCGATCCGTCTGTGGCAATTAATTCTGCATTTCCACCTTCAGACAATACCAATTGAGTATCGTTAATTATTGCTGAAAAATCAGGCTCATCTGATGTATCGGTATTGAATCCCCCTATAAAAAAACCACTCTTAAACGTGTTTCTGAATGTAATTCTCGTAGTCGCTGTCTCCACAGTATTTACAGCAGTGATAACAATTTCTTTTTCTCCCAACGGAACTCTATTATCCCAGGTAATAACTCCTGTTGTTTTATCTATAAAAATCACTCTTCCTATCAGATCATCGTCTTCGGGAGAGGTTAGAGTTGTGGCCGAAAAGGTACCTGTGTCTCCCATCCAATTTACTGTTGGGGGATTGGTCTGCCCTTCTTGGCGGAATGTATTTTCGATCACACTTTGATCATAGGTAACTCTTAATTCATTTGATGAATCATCATCACTACCACAAGAAAACTGTAGTAGTACGAACAGTAAACTATATGCTATTCTTTTCATTTGTTCCTTGATTTAAAAATTATGAGTAGAGATGAATGCCCAAATTATCATAACTATAAGCATCCCTAACCCTGTAAATTGCCAAATTGGACCTTTGGCTTTATTTTTCAAAACATCATACTCCTTTCTTACGGACACTGGCATCTCTTTGGTGTGCAGAACATTTTTGCAATGTTGACACTGTGACATTCCTTTTTTACCAATCGGAAACATAGGAATCCAAAATATGTGAACATGCCTTCTGAACACGAATAATTTTAATGACCCTTGGGTTCCGCAACTTGGACAAATAGAAGTTGTAGACTGTTTTGAGGATATATAAACTGCTTTGCTACCGTAGATGATCATAATGCGCTTATTTCTCTTTTGTTTTTCATAACCCCAAACAGCAAACTTTGTCTCCAAAGTTCACTGTTTTTACATGCGGGGAATCTTAAAACCAATTCATTTATTTAATATCAAAAAGTGCTGCAACTTCTTTATAAGACATACTCTTATAATCTATTGCTGATTTTGCTCCCGCTTGTCCTGCCACCTGTCCTCCAGGGATAATCACATATCGATAGTCTTCAAAAAAATCGAAATCATTATCTCCACCACCAATCACAACGCCCAAAGCTCTTATTCGACCATCATTTAAACTATATGTATATAATTGATTCTCTGATCGGTTTTCATAAGGCAAAGGCACTACTTCTAACCCTATTGCAGCTAACACACCTTCTCCTCTGGCATATACCATAACCACACTAGTGTCTAGGTTTACACCCATATCAGTAATTTCTTGTTGGCTCGCCAAAGTGAAAATCTTTTGATTGAGACCTCCTCCCGTGGCAAACCCATTTGGAATCCAATCTGAATAAATCACATTTGCGGTTCCGGTTTCTCCCTGTTCTCCTTGATCACCCTGTGGTCCTTGTTCTCCTTGTATTCCTTGTTCACCTTGTGGCCCTACAGCGCCATCTTCTCCCTCGCAAGAGAAAATCAATACCGATACAAAAAGGATGGCTGTGTACTTAATTACATTTTTCATTGCATTTACTATTTTTAAAGTTTGTAACATCATGTAGCAAACTTATGTACAGCTGCAGTTTTCAATGTCCGAAATGTTTGATAGTCAAAAAATCCGGACGCTTATGTGTTTTTGCCATTCTTCCATATTTATTGTAAAACAAAAACCCCGAGATGATATCCCGGGGAATTTCTTAAATCAAAGGGGTTAGGCTAATTATTTGACGTTAAAAAGCTTTACAATTTCTTCGTAAGACATTGCACTATAATCTATAGAAGATCTGGCAACACCACCTGGGATGATGACATATCTAAAATCATCAAAATAAGTAAATGTACTAGCGCTACCATCTAAGGTTGTCACTCGAATTCTAATCGTTGAACCCGTGAGAAAATTAGCTACCTCAAAGCCATAATATTCATTGTCGGCAACAAAAATATAAGGCAATGCATTTACTTCTGAAGTCAGAATATTCACTCCACGTCTACCATATACCAGTAATACATCTTGAGCAAGATCAAAATCGCCTATGCCAAGGGTGGCCAAAATTTGCTCATTGGTATCAGTTGCCAAATCTCCTGTATTTTCATAACTTCTTGCAATCCACTCTGAGTAAATCACATTTGCCGTTCCCGTTTCGCCTTGTTCGCCTTGCTCACCCTGTTCTCCTTGTTGTCCCTGAGGGCCTTGTTCCCCTTGTATTCCTGGTTCGCCTTGTGGGCCAATAGCACCGTCTTCCCCTTCACATGAGAAGATAAATACAGATAGTACCATTATTGCCGCATACTTAATTACATTTTTCATCGCTTTCATAATTTTAATGTTATTTAAAAATCTTGTAGCAAACTTAAGTGGTGAACTCCCCGCAAACGTCCGAAATAGTTGATAGTCAAAAAATTCGGACACTTTGGATACTATTCGTTTCTAATAAGAATCCATCTCTTCTTTACAGCTGATAATTTGCCTGAGATCATACCCCAATTGTGCTTCTTCCCATAGGTTGATATCACCCTTAATGGACCGCGGGTCCTGACCAGATTGTATATATATTATCAGTGATTTTACTTTGGGATCATGTATTCCTTCTATTTTTAATATCGACTTACCACCGGGGTGTACATAATTACCTTCGTAGGCATAACAACACACCAATATGTGATCTCCTTCTTCAATATTTGCCTGGTAAAAGGCATCTGTACTTATCAGCTTTTGATTCTGATAACTATTTTTCTGAAGTGTTTTTGAAAAAAGAACACTATCTACTTTAATCATTCCTTTTTGTGCCACATAATGCTCCTTAATCCGCTCTTTCTGAAGTGCTACCACCGTACCCAAAAACACCAAACTATAGGGTTCTCCACAATACCCTAAAAAAGGACCTGATTGGGGCCACCAATAGGTATATCCCAATTTGAAGGTATCTTGATTTTGAAGTTGAACGGATTCTTTCTGTACCGTAGGAGAAGATTCTATTGCGTCTTCTTTCTTATGGTCACTACAATCTACTACCCCTATGAGGCATATCACAAGACAAGACAACTTAAACTGAAGTAATTTCATTTTTTTGGGTTTTTATTCTAGAGCGAACACCACTTTTACATAATATTTTGAAGGTACCTTTGCCTCTGCGGCGCTGTAATATTTGTGTTTGTTACTTTGCGGAGTTTCAATTTGAATAATTTTCCCTACCGTTCTTCCTATGTTATTAGCAATTTGAGTGGCCGTATTTCTGGCGTTATCGACCGCCTCCTTATTCAATTTCCCAATTTGTTCATGGGTCAATTCTTTAGCAATAATGTCGACCTTTATATTAGTAGCCCCTTCCATTCTTTGAGTTAAGATTCGCTCTACTTCTTCTTTGGAAGTAGTCTTATAAAAATAAAGCCTGGAGGAGAAATAACCATAAGACATGCGATATGTTTCATCCTCTTCAAAACGACTAAAATCAATATTTACTTTACTTAATGCTGCGGCAAACTCCTTGACTATTTCATTTGCTGTTTTTGCTTTAATATTTCTATAGGTATCTCCTATAACTTCACTAAACTCGACATTTACAATATACCTCTCGATTTCACTTTTGGTATCGGTCTCTCCAATTACTGTAATCGAATTCGTCTCTTGTGCTTGCACTAAGCTTTGACATAAAATAAGGACCAATATTGTCATTTTAATAGATTTCATAGTTTTTTGTTTTAAATTTTTCTTTTGCTGTTTGATCTACGGCACTACTGTTTCTGCAATACACCATTCTTCGGAAAAATCGATATGTTCTTGCACAAAATCAGATGTTCCGAATGCTAAAGGACAATGTGCTATATTTTGATCGTCATTAATTTGAAGTTCTGTTCTACCACCAACACCTATACTTCCTAAAGGTTGTCCTACATTTACCTGATCTCCAATACTAACTTCGGGATCAATAATATGATCATAAATAATAAGCCATTTAGAATCTGATATAGGTCGCATCCATACCTCAACATCATCAACATTTGTATTCATTCTAATATCCACCACAACTCCGCTTGAAGCTGATCTTATCTGGGCATCTGCCTGATCAGAAAAGTACTCGATAGCTGGGTTGAGCTGAGTTGGAGTTAGCACATCTCCAAAAGCTATAAACGAAGTAATCTGATCAAATGCTACAGGAGTTACCGAAAGTACCGGAGGACTAGGATCCAACAACTGATCATCATCGGAGCATGAGACCCCTATCAAAACCAAGATTACAAACCCCACCCATTTCATAACTGCGTGTATTGTCTTATTGATATCCCCAAACATCTTGAAAATAAGTTGCGGGTCCCTCCAGGCTAAAACCATTAATTACCCATAGTCTATCATCAAAAAATACAGAAGTATGATAGCCACGAGGTTCGAAATTCTTTTTAACGTGTACAAACTCCCACGCAATCCCATCTTCACTAAACCAGATGTCGTCAAAATAATCATGATTTGGACCTATCCCAGCAGTTAACCACATGCCTTTTTCATTGACAGTAACCGCATGATTCCTTCTTGGATCAAACTGTGCATTTGGTGTAGCTAGATTCCATTGAAATCCATTTGCAGAATACCACACATCATTGAGATAGTTCCCGTTTTGATCAATTCCTCCTATCACCCAGATAGTACTCCTGAAAACTACCGTTTGATGCCCATATCTTCTTCCAAATGGTGCGAAATTAGTGGCCAAATTCCAATTCACACCATCACTTGTTACCCAAACATCTGCCAAAGCATTGGCTCCAGTGGTCAAACCACCTATTAAGAACATTCTACCATTTAGGTTGGTAAAGGAGTGATGTCTTCGTGCGGTAAAAGGTCCATTTTCTATGGCTTGTTCCCATTCTTTTCCATTTTCACTATGCCAAACATCATTAAAAAAGTTAGTCCCTTGTGTACCTCCTACTAGCCACATTCTCTTATGACCTACCGTCATCGCATGACCGAAACGTTCTGTAAATTTAGACGTCTCACTGATCTGCTCCCATGTCTTTCCGTTCTTGCTACACCATACATCATTATAATATTGCTGATTTTGAATACCTGCAACTACCCACATTTTATGATCAAAAACTACGGAAGCGTGTGCCGCTCTCCCTCCATAAGGTGTCGCTTCGTTCACTACTATATCCGAAAAACTAATTGCTCCTGCAGGTGCCATTTTCTCTGAAGTAGTCTGGTTAATCTCATCGACAGTAAGCTCCTCGTTCATCTCGCATCCGCCAATCACTACTAGCAATAACAGCATGTTACATACAAAAGGTATCCTATATTTAGCATCCATAATCCTGGTTTTTAGAATTTTAATGCTAAACTAATCAGGGTGGCTACTTTGGGTATCCGAAAAGTTTGAATTTCAAAAAATTCGGATACTTTGTATGGGTATTCTGTTCAAAAAGAAAGTATCTATGACTTGGTTTTTCTTTTGTATATCAAAACTAAAAGCACAAACAATATCCCGAAGCAAGGGAATAGTATTTTATAGATGATCGTATTTCTATCATCTCCATCTGGATTTGATGATGCTTGATCAACGACTTTTTTCTCTTTTACTTGGGAAGTATCTATTGGTCTTCCCGATGAATTATTGGGCATTTCTATAAACACTCTGTCAGAGGTGTTTTCTGGTCGATAATCAACAATGCCTTTATATGTCTTTTCGATCTCATAGCCTTTTACTGAAGTTTTCTGAATGGTTTTATCCAGAATAGGCTCTCGATAATATTTTTTGGCAAATTCAACATCAGGATCTTGTCCATTTTGTATCCATCGTATCTCATCGTTTCTGATATTTTGGTAAAACGATGTTCCTTTGTCGATCTCATTTTTTAGTGATTTCTCGAGATCTTCCAATGTAAACCGTTTTCCTTTTCGATCCGTAAATTGATGGTAGAGCAAATACCCTACTTTTTTGTCATAAAGATATTTTACTTCAGAAACACTAGGATGGTACGATGCCTTGAGATAAGCTCTAGCTGCCAATTGCCTAGCTCCTTCTGCCCAACCAGAACCTGCTAGTAGATCCGCAAGTGCTTCAAGAAGAATAGGAGAGTCGTGGTTTCCAAACCTCATCATTCCCATAATCCCTTTTACCGCACGTTTTATTTCTTCATCGGGTAACTTCTTTATCGATGAGGATTGCTCATCTTGTTTTTTGCGATAGATCTGTAATAAAAAAGAATGAAAATTATCCTGTTCTCCTCGAGGTGGGCAGGGCAAACACTTTCTAAATGTTGTGGATAAGGGCAAAGGAACCTTTCCATCTTTCATCTTACTTATTACATATGTAGCCAGGTATTTCTGATAAATCTCTCTCCCAAAATGTGCATTGGGATTGATCTGTATCGCTTTATCAATGTATTCGATACCTTTTTCTAATTGTCCATTGTGAATATAAAAAGTTCCCAGGTTTGCATAGGTCTTATAATTTTGGGGAGAAATGCTGTCTTTTTTCAGGATGATCTGGATGGCTTTGTTGTCATCCCCTGTTTTGGAATAGGCTACAGCCAGATCGTCGTATAGGTCAAGGGAATCAGGATGTTTTTTTAATTTTTCTTCTCGATCCTGTATTCTCCAATCATAAAATTCTGGCGAGTGCCGTAGAAAGTTCCCAGAGATTAATTCTATCACACTAGGAAACTGCTGTCTTTCCATTTCGATAGTATCATAATCCCAAAAACAGAATGTGATCGATAAAAAACTAATCATTAATACATAGAAAGAGTTCATATTTTGTGATGTGTATGTTTGATAAAAAAAGGATCCTCATTACTTTCGTTTAGGTTAGCAAATGAGGACCCGCGAGTAATGAAAAGCATACGGACAAAAAACCTCATCATTACGCAAAATTATAGGAATAGGGGTAAAATATTATTCTAACTTAATAATCCAGTAGTTAAAATCTCCTGTAGTACCTTCTCCATTACCCATAATATTCGTATACCACGTTCCGGCCGCTATAAAACCTCCGTCACTTGTCTCTTGAATGGAAAATGCATAATCGTCTCCCTGTCCTCCCAGGTTTTGCTGCCATACCATATCTCCATTGGCTTGCAATCGCAAAATCCAGAAATCTGCGGCTCCATTGTTGTTTTCTACATCAAAATCATCAGAACTCGAGCTTCCTATGGCAATGTATCCTCCATTATTGGTTTGTTTTATATCCGTAATCCAATCTGAGTTTGAACCGCCGTATGATTTTGTCCAAACAATATTTCCTACTTCATCAGTTTTTATGATAAAAGCATCAGATCCTCCTTTATTCTCCAAAACATTTCCATTTTCAGACTGTGATGCACCTCCAATGATATACCCTCCATCTGGTGTTTGTTGTATAGAATTGGCGGTATCATTCTCTGATCCTCCGTATTTTCTATCCCATTCAACAAGACCATCCTGATCTAGTTTTACGACCCACACATCCCTCTTGTCTGCCACTGTCTCTGTAGATCCCGTAAAAGCATATCCAAGATCAGCGGTTTCTACTACTGACATTGCTACATCTCGTTGCGCATCGCCCAGATTGGTTTCCCATAACAACTCACCGTTCTCATCTAGTTTTACGACCCAGGCATCAGATTGTCCTGATACATCAAACGTGTCGGAGCTCGTAAACCCTACGGCCACAATTGCACCGTCTGAAGTTTCTATGATCGCTTCCAAAATATCGTCTTCTCCTCCACCTGCTCCAGTTCTCCAAACGATGTTTCCTGAAGCATCTAGTTTTACAATCCAAAAATCACGCATTCCGTTGTTTCCAACCACATCACCGTCGCTTGAGGTTGAAAATGCTCCTACAATGTAACCTCCATCTGCGGTTTGTTGAATATCATGAATGGTTTCGTTTGCAGTTCCTCCTAAGCTTGTTTCCCATTGTATATTTCCTTCGGCATCCAATTTCACGATCCAGCCGTCTTTTCCTCCATTGTTCTCAGTTACATCCCCATCTTCAGATTCGGTTACTCCAGCCACAATATATCCCATATCCGTAGTTTGTAAGATGGCATAGGCCTCATCATCAAAGCTTCCTCCCAATGATTTTTGCCAGGCCACCATCACTTCGTTTGATGATCCTAAAGTGGTAAAATTAAACTCGCTTTCAGAAGAACCATTGTTTCCATCACTGGCCACTATCATTCCTGTGTACATGGTTTGCTCGGTAAGATTGTCTAGCAAGAATTGTGTCGCTTCTAATTGTGATTGAATCTCATTTCCATTCAAAAATACCGAATAGGTAACTGTATCTCCGTTTGGATCAATAGCTGGATCCCAGGTTAACAAACTACTGGAATTTGTTGTTTCTGTTACTGTAACCGTAAAATCGCCGGGATTTTGATTTTCAATTTGTAGTACCTCATCGTCGTCATCTGAGCATCCTGATATCGCTAACGATATCAAAAGGATTGCAAAATATACTTTGTTCATCTTGTTTGTTTTCTCGAAAAGTACTCCGGTAGCTAAGAATCACTATCCAGAAAGTTTGAATTTCAAAGAATCTGGACACTTTCAGGCGGCCGTTTTACGATAAATACTAGGAGAGATGCCTACCATTTTCTTGAAGGCACTATAAAAAGTAGATTTCGAATTGAAACCAGACTCCAAACCAATACCAACTATAGTATAATTTGTAAAATCCATATTAGTGAGTTTCAATTTGGCATCTTCTACTCTGAAGCTATTGATATAATCGGCAAAGTTTTTTCCTGTTAATTTATTGACCAATTGGGATAAATAATTACTGCTAATCTTAAGTTGATGCGCCACACTGGTAAGCCCCAAATTAGGGTCCCTATATATTTTGGATTCTCTCATCAATAATTCGAGTTCTTTGAAATATACATTGTCATCGGTGATATTGCAGGTACTACTATTATTGCAAATTTGTTTTAGTTTTTGCTCTGTAAGTTTGGCAATTAATCGAAACAAAAACACATGATTTTCTTTAAAAAAGTCTTCTTTGGAATGTTCAGAATCCAATACCCCCATTACCATGCCTCCAATATAAATAGGAACGGCTAACTCTGACTTCCTTCTGGCATCATCTACTATATACGAAGAGTGAGTGGATAAGTCTTCTATTCTTTGATATGCTCCAGTTTTTGCAACATGACCAACGATACCCTCTCCAACCTTAATTTTGATAGGGCTAACGATCTTCTTTTCACCATTGTTCTTATTGCCATAGGCCGCTTTCTGAATAAGATACTCTTTGTCTTTATCAAGCATATAGATCACACAGTCCTCGAGATGTAAGTGGGCTATACAGTTTTCTACAATATCCCATAACACATCATGAACACTATTTTTATCGAACAGGGAAGTAGCAAAATAACTTAATACCGAGATAGTTTGCAGCGGTGCTTTTTGTAGATAATTACGATCAAATCCAGTAAATACTTCTTCTAAATAATGAGTTGAAGGAGATCTAAAAGATTGACGATATTCCTCTTTTTTTATAAGATCAGTTCTTTGTCTTTTTCGAATTGGGTTCAAAGAACTTGTGTGACAAGATCGCTTCTGAATGTCCATTTTTTTGTTTTTTGTCCTGATCAAATATACCTTCAGAATATGCTGTAAAACAAACTATATCTCTCGAAATTCCGAGAATTTCGAAGTTTAAAAACAACTCTAAACCATTGATTATTAGCTACTTTTGTGATTTTTACTTTGTTTTTATCTCACTACATAAAATAGTATCTTTAAAGCGCGTAAACCTATTAAATTCCCTGTTGCTTTTGAAAATAAAAGAAGTATACTCTCTTGTTATTTCCTTTTGTCCTAAGGTCATATTAGCTTTCTTATTTTTGAGCATTCAGTCTCTTATTGCTCAGGAAAAAGAATTTGAGATTCCTGATTCTTTAAAAGGGTTAGATTACAAAGAATTATACCGTACGTATATCAAAACCTGGCCAGATACTTTAACCTCGACGATTTACCTAAACAGCCATCTGAAAAAAGCCGTTAGCGAAAACAATAAGATAGAGATGGCTAAGGCCTATTGCTTGCTTTCTTATTATGCCAAAGAAGAATCAGAAAAATTAAAGTTATTAGATCGTTCGATACTATTGAGTGCTGGTTCTGGAGATAAAACCTATCCTATTGAAGCCTACTCTTTCAAGGGAGGGTATTTCTTGAAAAAAGGGGATATTGTTGCTGCTCTTGACAACTATTTAAAAATACTACCTATTGCAGAACAGGTACAAAATCAAGAATACCTATATATTACCAGACATAATATTGCTCGTATAAAAACGGAGATTGGAAAGCATGATGAGGCACTACCTTTATTCAGAGAAAATTTTATCCGTAATAGCACAAGAAAAAATATTGATACTACCCGATATTTAAAATCTTCTATTGCACTGGCAGAATCTTATCGATACAATAATAAGTTAGATTCTGCATCGATAACCAACGAAAAAGCACTTGAAAAACTTCAAAACTCCGAATATCATTATCATAGGTTTTATGGTAAAATAATGATCAATAAGGGTATTACTGATTTCTTTAAAAGGAACTACAAAACCTCAGAAAAAAGTATTCTCGAAGGGATTAGTATGCTAGATCAACAAAATGCAGAAAACAAAAAATTCTATATTTTGGGTTCATTTTACTTGGGTAAATTGAAACGTATACAGAAGGATCTTAACGAAGCAAAAAAACAATTCTTGGTTGTGGATTCTGTTTTTCAAAAAGAGAAAAAAGCACCACTCGAAGTAAGAGAGAGTTACGAATTCTTAATTCAATTTTTTAAAGATAAAAATCAAAAAGAAATGCAATTGGATTACATCAATAAACTCATTTCTTTTGATAGTATTACCAATAGCGAGGCTTCATTTGTATCTTCACGACTTTTTAAGGAGTTTGATACTCCTATATTATTAAAAGAGAAAGAGAAGCTTATTGATGAGCTAAAAGGCACCAACAAAAACCTATATCTTCTAGTTGTCTTTCTTGCAATAGTTACCTTAATCGTAACGATTTTCTTTTACAAACTCTACAAAAAGAAAAAAGAGTATCAATCAAAATTTGAGCAGCTCATTACAAAAAACAATAGCTCATCTACTGTAGAAAAAACCACAAAAGCCGATATTGGTGTACCTGAAGAGATTGTTTTAGATATTTTGAAAAAACTCGAAGCCTTTGAAAAAAAGCAGCTTTTCCTGAAAAAAAACATCAGTATTACTTCTTTGGCAAAAGACAACAAGACCAATACCAAATACCTTTCTAAAATTATTAATCATTATAAAGAAAAGAACTTTGCCAACTATATCAATGATCTTAGAATTGCCTATGCTGTAGATCGATTAAAAACCGATAAGGTGTTAAAAAACTATACGATTCAGGGTATTGCAGAAGAAATGGGATTTAATACCGCTGAGTCTTTTTCTTCGGCCTTCAAAAAGACCACCGGCATCAAAACTTCGTACTTTATTAAGAAATTACATGAGTTAGATACGCAAGAACATTAACGAAATTCCGTGAATTTCGACTAATAATCTCCTCATTTTGAGTCTTTTTACTTTTTTTACCCTATTTTTAAAACCGGAAAACATTTAATAAACTAAGGACAGATGAAAAAAGTAAAGGGCAAAAAACTGGAATTGAAAAAACTTAGTGTTGCTAAGTTAAGCGAGAGCAATATGTATAATCTCAAAGGAGGGAAAAAAAGTAGGGAACCTAATTGTAAAGGAGGAGATGATATTATCTTTAATTCTATGGCTGACAGATGTGAAACACGTCGTGCTGATTGTACATCTCCTACAGTAATTGGATTTTAAATTAGACTTCTTGATGTTTTAAAAACCCTTCAATATGATATTGAAGGGTTTTATATTTTTTACGAAACGAATTTTTCTTTGTATTCTGTAGGTGTCATCCTGGTGTGCTTTTTGAAAGTACGGTAAAACACGGATTTAGAGTTAAAACCAGCTTCCAGACCAATAGATAATAAAGTATACTTATCATATTGTGTGTTATCGAGCATCTTTTTTATTTCTTCTACTCTAAGCTTACCTATGATGTCACAAAATGTTCTGCCTGTATTTTTATTGATAATTTGTGACAAATAATTTGCGCTTATCTCCAGCTTTTCTGCTACCACATCCAAGTTCAACAAAGGGTCCAAATGTATTTTTTCGGTTTTTATAAGCCGAACAAAATTTTCAAAATGAGGGTTTTCTATATACATACGATTACAACTTTTCGATATTCTTATTCCATAAGAATTCCATTACTTCGTAAAAGTATTGTGATCGCTAATTGTTGTATATAAACATTGTTCCAAAAACTATGACAAACGTTTCATCACAAAACGCAGTCCATCATTATTTGATTTCAAAAATCTTCTTTTCTGTCTCTTTTCCTATAGAAATTTGAGCATAATACTTTCCTACCGGTAAATAGTAAGCTCCATTTTTTCTCTTTGCCACTTCTTCGTCAGGAAATTCTTTTTCTAGTAAGCCTTTACCCTTTTCTGTCATCGTAACATCGTATTCGACTTGATTAAATCCTTTTTCTGCCTTAGCTGAAAACTCTTGTAATACACTACCTTCTAGAGTCATTATTTGTACAGATACATTGGCTCCTTGTGCGGTATAAAACTCAATCGTCGCTGAGGGTTGTCTAGCCTCCAGCCACTTGCTCCAGGAAACACCCCATTGTTCTGACCAGGTGATGTCTTGAATATCAAAAATGTGTAATGATTTATTTTTTACTTCATCATTGAATGCTTGTAACGCACCAATATCCGTTTTGTAGATACTTCTTCCATGGGTTCCTAGCAACAAATCACTTTCCTCCGGTTGAATTACTAAA
Organism: Aquimarina sp. AWH4_224; assembly: GCF_056160245.1. NCBI lineage: Bacteria > Pseudomonadati > Bacteroidota > Flavobacteriia > Flavobacteriales > Flavobacteriaceae > Aquimarina > Aquimarina sp. AWH4_224. The sequence goes on from NZ_JBSWWU010000002.1 coordinate 142,433, forward strand.
TCGTGAATGGCTACATTGGGTAATCCTTTTGAGAATACTTGCCATGATTTACCTCTATCCAGAGAAACGTAAGCTCCGTTGTCTGTACCCAGATACAGTACATTCTCATTTTTAGGATCTTCCTGAATAACATTTACAGAAGATAATGGGATTTTTTGTCCTATATTTTGCCAGGTAGCTCCATAGTTTTCACTTACAAATACGTAAGGTGTAAAATCATCGTTTCTATATCCGTTTAAGGTTACATATACCCGTTCTTTTTTGTGAGCAGAGGCTACCACTCTCGATACCCAAAGATCTTTTGGGAGTGAACTAGATACATTGCTCCAATTTCCTCCAGAATTTTTGGTAACTTGAATCAATCCATCATCACTACCTGTATAAATCAATCCAAACTGAAATGGAGATTCTGAAATGGTGGTAATGGTGCCATACGCTATATTCCCTTTTTTGCCTCCTTGCGTTAAATCTCCTGAAATCGCTGTCCAATCATCTCCCTGATTCATGGATCTCATTAATTTATTCCCTCCCAGATATAAAATATCCTGATTATGAGAAGAAAGTAGAATTGGTGTTTGCCAATTAAAGCGATACGGAGACTCTCCAAGTTCGTGCTTTGGTTGGATATAGGTTTGTTGTTGATTAGCTCGATCTAATCTAAAATAATTACCGAATTGAAAACCGGTGTATACAATATTGGCATCTCTCTTATCGATCTGTACCTGCATCCCATCTCCTCCTAAAATACTCTCCCAATTATAATGACCGCTTTGGTGCCATTCTGAACTTTCTTCGGCATCATTAGGACCTACCCAAACGCCATTATCCTGAAGACCTCCGTACACATTATACGGTGTTTCGTGATCGATATTAATAGCATAAAATTGTCCTACATTGGGCTGATTAGCCTTGATCCAATGTTTACCATCATCATAGGAGATATTAATCCCACCATCATTACCATTAATTAGGTGATTAGGATTGTTAGGGTCAATCCATAAAGCGTGATGATCGGCATGTACGTTTTTTCCTTGTATACTAGAAAATGTTTTACCTCCATCTTTTGATTTCAGAATGGGAACACCACTAATATAAATATGCTCTTTGTTTTTTGGGTTTACTTGAATTTGTCCGAAGTAATATCCATAACTAAAGTAAATATCATCCAGATAATCAGTATGTGTTTTTTTCCATGATTTCCCACCGTCATCACTTCGATATACTTCGGCACCAACTACTGGGGTGTCAAACAACATCGAATTTGCGTCTTCCAGATATTTGGCCAAGTCTTTGGGCTGAGCGTTACCGCTTCGTACCATTTGCTTTACATTATCTGCTCTGTATTTTTCCTGAAATCCATTGGTTTTCAGGAAAATATTCAATTTTTTGTTATCGATTTTCAAAAAATCGTCTTTAGACATTGTTTTGAAATCTTCTTTGGTTAACCTCTCTGTCTTGCTTTTTGTTTGATTTTTCTTTCTTCTAAACTGATTGTCATGTACCACATAGACCGTATTTTCATCAAAAACGGCAACCCCAATTCTTCCCACTCCATCGCCAGTAGGAAACCCACTATTTTCTAATGAGATTTTGTTCCAGGTTTCCCCAGCATCCGTACTTTTATAAATACCGGATCCTGTTCCGTTTCCTCTAAAATTCCATGCCTTCCTGTCTTTATCCCAAGCAGTGGCATACATCGTATTAAAGCTATTAGGGGCATACTCTACATCAATGATTCCCGTTTGATCATTGATAAATAGGGTTTGTTTCCATGTCGCACCCCCATCGGTGGTTTTATAAATTCCTCGTTCTTGATTTGTAGAGTACAAATGGCCCGTTATCCCAATGACTACTTCCTCAGGATTATTTGGATTAATCACAATCCGACCTATATGGTGAGAATCTGACAAACCTACATTTTTCCAAGTCTTTCCTTTATCTGTAGATTTCAAAATTCCTATTCCTGCATACGAAGATCGCGATGCATTGTTTTCTCCGGTTCCTACCCAGATTGTTCCGTTTTTCCAATCTATGGCAATATCACCAATGTTAATCGTCTCTGCACCGTCCATCACCGGAGTAAAAGTGGTACCATTATTTGCAGTATACCATAATCCCCCAGAGGCATAAGCCACATAAAATTCTGAAGTGTTTTCTGGATTAACATCTACATCTACTACTCTTCCGCTCATTACAGAAGGGCCAATGTTTGTAAAAGGAACATTTTTGACTATAGAGGTAGCTTCCATTTCCTTTTTCTGCGACAATCCGCTGATCATATCTTCAGCACTGGTTACTGGTTGTTGTGCAAAAAGAGAACAAGAAAAAATAAAGTAAGCTAAGGTGAGTGTTTGTGTTTTCATTTTGACCATCATTTAGTGGCCTGAAAGTAGATATTGTTAAAACAATCTCAAAATTTTTAGTTATTGTTTAACTACTTCACAAATATGTCTTTACTTTCTGAGGTCACTTCTTCTTTTGAGAAAACTCATAGTACCTAAACCTAAGATTAAAGCAGATACGTATAGAATTTGAGTTGTATCTGGAGAAATCCCACCGAAATAATCAAAAACCGGAATCTTGTTGATATTCGCATAAGTAATGAAGAAAAACAATACCTCGAACAACTTCTTGCTTTGCGTAAAAATTCCTAAAAACATGGCTAGAAATACGATAAAAATAGCACCCAACAAAATAGACATCAACCCATTAATATCCAGAAGACATCCATAAAGAAACAGTAGAGGAAATGCCAAACCTATCATTAATATCACTCCTGCGATTATCTGCGAAATCAAAATTCTACGCAAAGGTCTAAATGCTGAAAATGTAAAGTAAAACACATCATTTTCCAGTTCTTTTGTAGTAAGATCTGACAACCTGTGTACCTGCAAAAACCATAAAATGGGTAACACTATTTGATGGGCAACATCAATATTTAAAAACGCCAATAAGATCATGCCTATTGCATTGACCATCCACAGCCACTTATTTCCTTTTCGTATTAATAAAAATAGTTCTGTTTTAATCAATGGCAGTATACTTTGATCTATTTGAGGCTTTGGCAATTGAGATAGGATAACCTCCCTAGATCCAAAACTCGATACGATATGTTGCTTTGTTTTTGTGGATGATGTTCTTTCTTTGGTATTGAATCTATGAAAGAAAGGGGTAGTTATAGCAATGAGAAGAACTCCGAAAAAAACCCATCCCAAACGACTCGCGATAAAAGAAGAAGGGAAATCAATTCCTTCAAAGTTAAATTTCTTTGCTTTGGTAGTATTCCCCAAAACATATCCAATGGTCATCTTAGACGTCTTATGAGCAGGCAAGAGCTTATGAACACTTTCTTCCATGGCATTCATCACTATTTTGTTTCCAAAAACATCTAAATTATATTTCATTTTGTCTTGAGATGAAAACAGCAACAAAAAAGAAAAGAGTACAAAAAAGAGTATATTTTGAATCACAGTATATCTGCCTATTATCACCTCAAACAATACTGCCAACACCGAAATCCAAAAAATAGCTGGTAGTGCAATAATTACATAAGGTTTAACAAACTGCAAGATCTCAAAATCAAACCCATCGTTGTATAAAACAAAAAGAAGAATACTCATCAAAAAAGTGATGCATACGATGGTAATTAGCACCAAAAAATTGCTAAAGACTCTAGACAATAAATAACTGAAGTTTTTAATTCTTGTAGTGGCAAGAATTTGACCTACTTTAGTTTTGATGTCCTTTTGGATACTATTGTTTACCAAATAAAAGCCAATCAAAGACAAAAACACACTACTCATCATCGCGGTTACATATCCAAACCATGCCGAATTATAGTTGCCAACATAATCCCCTATCCTAATGGTAGAATAACTGGCATTGGGTTCTGGAACAAAGGTGTATGAAATAGCCAAAGTTGCACAAAGTGTAATTAAGAAAGAATAACTTCGGATACGTGTTAGATAATCTAACTTTATAATGGTCAAAAAGGATCTCATGAGTACAAAGGATTAGTTTTTGGTTAGGTATAAATAAGCATCTTCTAGAGTTGCTTTTTGAGGTCTTGCATTGCTCATTAGTTTATCTGAGATATACCGAATAGTAGTCTTGCCCTTATAGCGTGCAGTACTTAATGTGGTTACCCGATTCTTAAATTCTGATACAGCTTCATCTTCAATTTTGATTTCGAATACTTTGCCTTCTACATGATCTATAATATCCTGTCTATTTCCTTGGGTGATCAAAGTTCCATTTTTCATGATGGCAACCGTATCGGCAATCATATCAATATCTGATACGATATGAGAAGATAATATTACAATACTCTGACTCGCTAAGTCTGAAATAAGATTTCTAAATCGAACCCGTTCTTCGGGATCCAAACCTACAGTGGGTTCATCAAAAATGATGATTTTGGGATTATTGAGCAGTGTCTGTGCGATTCCTACTCGTTGTTTCATCCCTCCAGAATAACTACCTATTGGTTTTGATGCCGCATCGATTAAGTTCAGTCCTTCTAACAGCTTTTCGATTCTGTCTTTCAGCCCACTTCCCCCAACTCCTTTGATAGCTGCTATGTATTGTAAAAACTCAAAAGCATTCAAGTTAGGGTAGACTCCAAAATCCTGGGGTAAAAAACCTAATTGTCCCCGCATATAGTTGGCATCCTTTACAATATTATTTTTATTCAGCAGAATGATTCCTTCGGTAGGCTTGTTTACGGTAGCGATCATTTTCATCAATGTAGATTTTCCAGCACCATTGGGTCCTAATAGACCCAAAATTCCTTTTTCTACTGTTAATGAAAAATTCTGTATTCCATATTTTTTTCTGGTATATCGTTTTGAGACATTATTGATTTCTAGCTTCATCTTTATTTGCTTTTACGGTTAAAGAATATTCTGTTGCCAAAAATCTACGTTGGCCTACATAAATTCAATAAATAATGACAAGTGTATTGACAAAAATGATGAACCTTTTTATTACCCTCTTATCATGAAAATCGTATGAGTTGAACCCAAAAAGAAGTCTTTTGTCATTAAAAAGTACGTTTTTGAATACCATCTCTTATTTTTAGGTTTTATTTCGTCTACATGTCAAAACTAGATTCCTGGATCGATAACAAAATTGTGCAGAACCTTTTTATTTGGTTACTGCTCTTTATTATTCTATTAGCTACTATACAAGCGGATAATAGATGGTTAGCGGCATTGTTTGTAGTGGTACTATTGTCACCTCCGGTATATATCAACAATCTTTATATTCTTCCGTATCTACAAAAAAACCTAAAGAAATGTATTGCTTTATTTTTTGTACATCTCATGATATGGAACACCATTCTTGTTTACATTATGGGAATTGTTAACGATCAAGAGTTTGAATGGAAGATGTGGCTTAATTTTGTAGGGGTTATGATTTTGGCATTGTCTTTCTCTTCGACAATCAAACTTGCAAGAGATAGCTTTTATAGAAGACAACAAGAAAAAGATGCGGAACTAAAGTTACTTAAAGCTCAGCTTAATCCTCATTTTTTATTCAATACCTTAAACAACCTGTACGGATTATCTGTAGTAAAATCTGAAAAATTACCAGGTTTGATGCTCACACTATCTGATCTTTTGCGCTATAGTCTTTATGACACACAAGAAACTTTTGTTCCTCTAGAAAAGGAAATACAGTATCTGGAAAACTACATTTCTTTAGAGAAAATAAGATTAGAAAGTAGTACAAAAATTCAGTTTGATAGAAGTGGTGATGTTTTTTCTAAGCAAGTTGCCCCTATGCTTTTGATCGTGTTTGTAGAAAATGCTTTTAAGCATTTGGATGCTTCCACAAATTCTGAAAGCAATGTTCATATTACTTTATCGGTTTCAGAAACCGAAATGAAGTTTACATGCAGTAATACGTACACCGATAATCTTGCGAATAAAGAAAATTTGGAAACAGGAAAAAGTGGCATTGGTTTACAAAATGCCAAAAAACGGTTAGATTTGATTTATGCTGACAAACATCAGCTAGAAATTACTACCAATAAAGAAGTTTTTGACGTGCAATTAACTTTACAGTTTTGATCATGATGAAATGTATCATAGCAGATGATGAACCCATCGCAAGGCAGATTTTAGAAAATTATATTCAAGAGATTCCAAATCTTGAGCTTATTGCCTCTTGCAAGAATGCTTTTGAAGTTATGGAAGTTTTACAAAAAGAATCTCCGGATATTCTGTTTCTCGATATTAATATGCCCAAATTATCAGGGTTAAGTCTGCTTAAAACTTTACAACAAAAACCAGCTGTAATTATCACCACTGCATACCCAGAACATGCAGTGATGGGATTTGAACTCTCTGTCACGGATTACTTATTAAAACCTTTTTCATTAGAACGATTTTTACAAGCCATTTATAAGGTTAAACCCAAACAAGAAGCTGAAAAAACTGTAATAAAAGAAGAAAAAGATACTTCGAAAACCGTTTTTGTAAAAAGTGATAAAAAGATCATTAAACTAAATACCGATGATATTTCTTATATCGAAGCCTATGGTAATTATATAAAAATTTATACGGATCAAATGATTCTTACTCCCCAAACACTTACAGATTTTATGGCAAAACTGCCACCATCTTTTTTGAGAATTCATAAGTCTTTTGTGGTCAATTTTGATCAGCTCAAATTTATCGATGGAAATCAATTTGTGTTACAAAATGACAGTAAACTACCCATTGGTAAATCATATCGAAAAAATGTGATTGACAAAATCGATTATTCATAAAACTTTGGGTTTATGAAGTTAACTTATATCAGGAACTCAAAATTGTTTGGGTTCCTTTTTTATTAGAATCTATAATAACACTATTTTTGAAAACACATTTCAAAATAGCAACTCATGAAATATCATCCTATAGACAAAAACCTATTCATCAAGAACAGAAAGAATTTTACTGCACAGATGAAACCTAATAGCATAGCTGTATTTAATAGCAATGATATCTACCCAATTAGTGCAGATAGTATGATGCCTTTTGAACAACACCGAGATATTTTTTATCTCAGCGGTGTAGATCAAGAAGAAAGTGTTTTATTACTTTTTCCTGATGCTCCAAAAGAAAAACATCGAGAGGTATTGTTTCTGAAAGAAACCAGCGAATTGATTGCCATTTGGGAGGGTGAAAAATTAACCAAAGAAAAGGCATTCGAAGTCTCAGGTATTAAAACCGTATACTGGCTTTCGGATCTTGAAAAAGTCTTTTTCGAAATCATGACCCAATGCGATACTGTATATGTAAATACCAATGAGCATTACCGATCTCATGTAGAAACTGAAACAAGAGAAGATCGATTTACTAAGTGGTGGAAAAACAAATATCCTGCACACTCGGTTGCAAAAAGCAACCCTATCTTACAACGACTACGTTCGGTAAAAGATCAAATAGAATTGGATTTGATGCAAATTGCATGTAATATCACCGAAAAAGGATTTAGAAGGCTATTAGATTTTGTGAAGCCTGATGTATGGGAGTATAATATTGAAGCCGAGCTTTTACACGAATTCATTAATAATAGATCCAAAGGGTTTGCTTATACTCCAATTATTGCAAGTGGACCTAATGCCAATGTTCTTCATTATATAGAAAATAACCAACAGTGTAAAGCAGGTGATCTTATCTTGATGGATGTTGCCGCAGAGTATGCGAATTACTCTAGTGACCTCTCCAGAACCATTCCTGTGTCTGGAACGTATACCAAAAGACAACGTGAGGTATACGACGCTGTTTTACGAGTAAAAAACGAAGCTACCAAAATGCTAGTACCTGGTACTATTTGGGCAGACTATCATGTTGAGGTAGGTAAACTAATGACTTCAGAATTATTAGGTCTAGGTCTATTGGATAAAGCAGATGTGCAAAATGAGGATCCAGATTGGCCAGCTTACAAAAAATACTTCATGCATGGAACTTCTCATCATATCGGTTTGGATACGCATGATTACGGAATCTTAACTGAACCCATGCAAGCCAACATGGTATTTACTGTAGAGCCCGGGATTTATATTCCTGATGAAGGGTTTGGAATTCGACTAGAAGATGATGTAGTGATTCAAGAAAAGGGAGCCCCTTTTAATCTGATGGCCAACATACCGATAGAAGCAGAAGAAATTGAAGAACTTATGAATAAATCATAGAGTTAACAGAATGTTATTTTAACTTTAACCTATTGATTTTCAGATTTTATGGAATAATTTTTGACATACTATTTTTTTAACTAACATAGCTTTTTTCTTCTCCAATTGCGAGTAAAACATCACGTTTAAAAACCCCAAGGAATTAGATATGTTCTTGGTTCACCTTATCAAAAAATAGTATATCAAAATTTAAACTCATGCTAAAATTAAAAGATGTAATTACCGAACTGAAGGTAATAACTACACTGTTACTGTTTCCATTGGTATGCAATGCACAACAGGCCAACAATATAGATTTTACGGATACCACTAGTTTTCCAGATGGAAAACTAGGTCAAGTAGTAAAGGAACTCATTGATGTTTTTAATGCAAACGATGCGGATAGGATAGGTCAATTTGTATCAAAACATGATGATAAAGAAATCCTTAAAAAGTTTTCTTTGGAAGATTTTCAAGGATACCTATTAGATAATGTGAGAAAAACAGGAGGGGTTAATTTCCATAGTACAAGAACCTATACCCCCTCTATTTCAGATAAAATAGTAATCATTGTAAAAGGTAACAATTTTGATTTTTGGTACGCTTTTAGCTTAAGCTTTACTAATAAAACAGACTATGTGCTAGATAGTTTATGGTTTTCTTCTGTAGATGCTCCTTCAGACATTCTAGAGCCAACAATTTCTGAGACAGAACTCATAGAAAAAACCTCAGCACTACTTAGTAAGCTATCTAAAAATGATTTTTTCTCAGGAGCCGTATTAGTAGCCAAAAAGGATAAGGTTCTATTTGAAAAAGCATATGGTGAAGCCTCAAAAAGATTTCATGCAGCGAACACTTTAAACACTAAGTTCAATCTTGGTTCTATGAACAAAATGTTTACTGCTATTGCTATTATGCAGCTTGTTGAAAAGAACAAAATAGCTCTAGACGATGTTATAAGCAATTATATAGACCGGGATTGGCTCCCAAAAGAAATTACGGATAAAATTACAGTTCATCACCTATTATCTCATACTAGTGGATTAGGTAGTTACTTTAATAAAACTTATCGTAATTCATCTCGTGAGTTGTTTAGATCTTTAGACGATTTTAAACCTTTGGTCAAAGACAACACTCTTGCCTTTCCGCCCGGGGAAAAGTATAAATACAGTAATACTGGTATGTTACTTTTAGGCGTAATTATCGAAAAATCCACAGGTCAGGATTATTTTGAATACGTCAGAGAAAATATTTATAAACCCGCAAAAATGATCAATTCTGATGCTTTTGAAATGGATCAACCGGTAGAAAATTTGGCTATAGGATACATTCCTAGTTCAAAAAATCCTCTGGGTTGGGAAAACAACATCTACAAACATGTAATCAAAGGCGGTCCAGCTGGTGGTGGTTTTTCTACAGTTAAAGATTTGCATCTTTTTGCCTTGGCGCTAAAGAATGAGAAGTTAGTTTCAAAATCTTCATTAGAATTGCTTTGGACGGATCATGCAAAAGCAGGGTATGGATATGGTTTTACTCTTACATCCAGCAATACGGGAAAAGTAGTAGGTCATGGTGGTGGATTTCCTGGGCTTAATTCTCAACTGGATATATTCTTAGATAATGGATATATAGTTACCGTAATGTCTAACTATGATAGGGGAGCAGGTCCAGTTGCTAAAAAAATTTACGATTGGATCGAAAATTTGCAAAACTGATACCATTTTTGACTTCGAGTAGAATATTTTATCCTATTCATTCGTTACCAATACAAAACTCTCTTTTATCTTATGCAACGAATGAAGATTACAGCAGGTCACCAACAGGCTATGCCCTATCTGGTGGTCAAAAAAGCCGAAGATTTTATTGATTTCATTCGTAAAATATTCAATGCTCAAGAAATGATCAGAAGCACTGATGCGCAACACCGTATCCAACATTCTGAGATTAAAATCGGTGACAGCACTATTCTTCTTTCAGAAGCTTCAGCAGACTATCCTGCTCAACCTGGATCCATGTATGTGTATGTTCGCGATACCGATCAAACCTACTACAACGCCTTAGATTCCGGAGCCGTCTCGCTTATGCAACCCATGGATGAGGATAGCGGAGCAAGAGGCGCCGGCTTTAAAGACCCTTTTGGAAATACCTGGTGGATCGCCACATTGTATTAATTACATCCTAAATCTGATCTCGATTGCTCATCGTTATTAGGAAAGCATAATCCTGAATTTATGGTTTCCGGAACATAACGAGTTAAATTGGGATCTCGTAAACTGCTTTCGATAAAAACGGTAAGATCATCAATCTCCTGATTAGTTAAATCTGTTGCTCCAAATTGTGTTGCCAGATTCTCTGCAGGAACTTCATTGGATTGTGGCACCCCATCGTTTTTGTAGCGAATCACCTCTTTTACCGAAGTAAAAGTAGATCCATGACCATAAAATCCGTTATCTGCAATATTGTATAACGTTGGTGTTTTAAACTTATAATCATCATCTGGATTTTTGGTGAATCCTCCTCTTCCTTTTTTTACATTTTGAAATCCATTTTCATCCAAAACAATGGCGGTATTCGAATTATCAAAGTCGCCCATTCCAAAGGCATGAAATCCTTTATCGTTTAATGCAGGACCTGTATGACATTCATAACATTTTCCGTTACCAAAAAAAGCAATGGCTCCCCTTTTCTCAGCATCAGTCATTGCATCGCTTTGTCCTTTCAGCCATTCCTGCCAAGGTGCTTGATTCGCCAATAACGTTCTTTCGTAAGCTGCCATAGCCAAAGCTGCGTTCAAGGTAGTATACCGGTCCCCTTCGGCAACATCACCAAAAGCTGCATCAAACATTGCTTTGTATCCTGTTTCATTTACAAAGTTCTCGTCTACTAATAATCGATGAACACCTTGTCCTTTGATCGCTTGTACTTCGACTCCCTGAAATCCCAGAAAGTTTTCCTGAATATTTTCCCAATTGGCTTCAGTTCCCTGATTGGTTCCTGTACCTCCAAATTGTCCATTCCAAAGCATCACATCCTGGTAGGCTACATTTAATATGGTTGGAGATCGAAGTGGTTGGATGTCTACAGAATCTACAGGTACATTTTGGTTAATAGTTCTTTCTTCTCCGTGAATACCAAAACCTACTCCGCATTCTCCAATTCCTTGTCGTATCCCCGCGCTAAACCCAGCTCCAACCTGATGGCAAGATGCGCAAGAATAGGTCCCTCTCATTTCTTCTATTTTAGGGTTTCTTCCTAAAGCAGTTTCATGTAATAATAGTTTTCCTAAATCAACTTTGGCTTTGGTAATCGGATTTTTGGGATCCTGCGGGATGTTGGTGTAATCATCACTTTCTGGAAACATGAAATACGAAAGCCCTTTTCCCTCTGAAGCTTCGGTAAGCAATGTTTTTAATTGATCATCTAAACTGGATTCGATAGGTACATAATTGTCGTCATTACCGCAAGAAACTATTAGGCATAATAGACTTGCAGCTAGAAATAGTCTTTTCATAAGATAAATCTATGCTTTTAAAGGTTTGTTTATTGAATTGTGGTTGTTTTCCTAGCCGCGAATGTACTAAAAAACGAATAACCGAAAAAGGGGAAATTACCCTTAAAAACAATTATGTTATGACTTTCTTTTTACTAATGAAAATAGATTGATTATAATCCAGGTAACAACAGCTGGAAGCAACCAGGCTAGGCTATACTTTCCAAGGGGAAGCGCCTCTAATAAAGGTTGTACAGATTCTCCCATACCTATGGACGCCAAAAGATCAGGAATACTAAAAATGATGGTAACAATAACCACTATTTTGAAAGTGAGATCTGAAGTGAAATTGTCGGGTATGGCATTAAGCAGAATTAACACAATAGTAATTGGATAGATAAGCATCAAAGCAGGTACTGCAACATCAATAATATAATGCACATCAAACTGCCCCATTACCACTCCCAGAATACATCCTACAATAGCGGTGATTACATATGCTTTTTGGGATTCTCCCAGAATGCCTTTCATAAAATCGGCTGTACCCGTAACAATACCAACAGCAGTTGTAAAACAAGCCAAACCAACCAAAACACTTAAGCAGGATCTACCAATATTACCCAAGGTTTTTAAACTTAATTCGGAAAGCAAACCGATTCGGGAAATGTTTGGATCCACTTCAGCACCAAAAAGAGCTCCATTATAGATCATCCCTGCATAAATGATAAAGAGGCCAAAACCAGCAACAATTCCTGAACTAATGATTAGACTGCGTATCCTTTCAAAATTTTCCTCTCCTTTGATTTTGAGTGAAATAATAATCACTCCACCAACAACTACCGCACCAATAGCATCAAAAGTTTGATAGCCTTCTAATAATCCTGTAACCACTGGTGTCTCAAAAGTTGAAGGATTCAGAGTTGGATCCAAAGTTCCAAAAACACCTAGTGCTACAATAGATAGTATTACAATAAATAATATAGGAGATAAGAATTTCCCCAGTAGGCTTAATATTTTTGATCGATTGAGTACAAATAGGAGTACCAATGCGAAATAAATTCCGCTGGTTAGCCAAGCGCTAGTGCCAAAAAATGGTTGAATAGCCATCTCGTGAGTTACCGATGCCGTTCTTGGAGAAGGTAAGGTAATCGAAATCAAATACACCAATACACAATATACAAGACTAAATCCCGGAGAAACCCTTTTGGCAAAATCCAACATTGTTCCTTGTAATCGAGCATGAGCTACGATCCCTAATATAGGGATAAGCACTGCAGAAATAACAAAACCCAAAGTAACCATCGACCAGGATTCTCCAGCTTTAAGTCCCAACAGTGGGGGTAGCATTAGATTCCCCGCACCAAAAAACATAGAAAAAAGAGCAAATCCTGCAACGAAAGTTTCTTTATTAAATCGCATTTAATTAGGTTTATGTGCCTAAAAATAAAATTTCAAAATGACTTTGACGTACAAAGGGATCAAAATAAATTATAAGAGCACCGGAAAAGGGAGACCGATTGTTTTTTTGCATGGATTTCTAGAGAATATAACCATGTGGGAAGAAACTATTGCCGTACTCGAAAACTCCTATCATTGTATTGCAATTGACTTATTGGGTCATGGAAATACCGAATCTTTAGGATATATTCATACCATGGAAGAAATGGCATTAGCCGTTAATACAGTATTAGAAGAATTAAAAATAACTGATCCTACCCTAATCGGACATTCTATGGGAGGATATGTTTCGCTTGCTTTGGTAGAGCTTTTTCCTAAAAAGGCAATGTCATTAGTACTGCTTAACTCTACATCTTATCCAGACAGTGAAGAACGTAAAATCAGCAGAACCCGTGCCATCGATATCGTTAAAAAAAATCCTAACGCCTATACCAGCATGGCAATCGCTAATCTTTTTGCTGAAAAAAATAGGATTGCTTACGAACCACAGATCAAACGAATAAAAGAACAAGCATCTAAAACATCATTGCAAGGAATTATTTCGGCATTAGAAGGCATGAAAATCAGAAAAGATCGATCTAATGTCCTTAAAGAATTTAATGGACCTAAAGTAATTTTTGCTGGAGAAAAAGATCCTGTTTTATCATTTTCTCAAAATAGTAAAGAAGCCAATTATGCTAATGTACATCTCATTTCATTTGACGGTGGGCATATGACCTATATTGAAAACCAAAAGGAGTTTATGACTGCTTTACAAAATCATCTACAGAACCCTATACAAGTAACGGCTTAGTCACAAAATTATCAGATGAAATACATTTTTTTTAGCCAAAAAACCTATTTTTTGGCTTTTTTTAGTTAAAAAACAACATCTGAAGACAATTTTTTCTTACAAAATTTAGTTTATGTCAAAAAAAATATTATTATTGTATTGATAATGAACCCATAACGCCCTTCTATGCACTTATAACCCCTAGAAAATATGAAAAAGTCTACCCCTAGTTCTACGTTCTCCTTTTCCAAAATCTATTGTTCCCTATTTGGTCATGACTACGTTCTTTCTAAACATGTTACCCATCATATAAAAGAATATACTTGTTCGCATTGTGGAGAGCAAGCAACAACAAATAGCAGAGGTCGTTTGGAAGTGTTAACCCCCAAATTAAAAGAGATTAATAATGCTCTAGAACAAGTGCATGCGAAAAAAGCGGCCAGAAAAGAAACAAAAACTACTCCTTTTCAAGCAGCATCATAGTATAATTCTACTCTTCTTTTTTAATAGGATTCCACCCTTGAGCTTGTAACTCTATTTTCTCATTGGCTCGAGTGACTAATCCCATTCCGTCATTCTTATCAGTCATGTGCCCGATCACCGTTAAATTGGGATTTGCTTTTATTTTTGGATAATCCTCTTGTTTTATCGTGAATAACAATTCATAGTCCTCACCACCGTTGAGGGCTACTGTAGTACTGTTTAAATTAAACTCTTCGCAAATTGAGATTACTGCCGGGTCCAAAGGTATTTTTTCTTCGTAAAGATGTACTCCTACTTTAGATTTTGTACACAAGTGTATCGTTTCCGAAGACAAACCATCACTAATATCGATCATACTTGTTGGTTGTACTTCTAGTGCTTTAAGCAATTCCGGAATATCTTTACGAGCCTCAGGTTTAAGTTGTCTTTCGATTAAGTAGGTATATTGATCCAAGTCTGGTTGTGCATTTGGGTTTACATTAAAAACCTGTTTTTCTCTTTCCAAGACTTGAAGCCCCATATACGCAGCACCCAAATCTCCAGATACGACCAAAAGGTCATTGTTTTTTGCTCCACTTCTGTAGGTAATTTCTTCTTGCTTGGCATATCCCAAAGCAGTAATGCTTATGATTAATCCTGAAGTAGAAGAAGTGGTATCTCCACCAACCACATCTACGTTATACAAATTGGCTGCTGTTTGAATACCTGCATATAATTCTTCCAATGCTTCTAGCGGAAATCTATTAGATACAGCTATGGATACCGTGATCTGACTTGCAGTAGCATTCATTGCATAAATGTCTGAAAGGTTAACCATCACCGATTTATATCCCAGATGCTTTAAAGGAACGTAAGAAAGGTCAAAGTGTACTCCTTCAATTAGCAAATCTGTACTGATCACACATTTTTGATCTCCAAAGTCCAAAATTGCTGCATCATCTCCTATACCAACATCTGTTGTAGGTTGTTTGATCTCAAAATTCTTTGTGAGATGATCTATTAAACCAAATTCACCCAGTTCAGACAAAGGAGTTCTAGCGCTATTTTTATCTTCTATCATGCTGCAAAGGTAGCCAACATTGTGGTTCTATCTCATAAAAAAATCCCGAAAAATCGGGATTTTTAATATTTACAATTTGAATTTATAAACATTCTCTTTCATAGTTCTGTGCATCGATATCCTCTACAGGAGCTACACCTTCTGTAAATGGAGTATCTGAAATTATCGCTAAGGTATAAGTACCTTCAACTCCAGCACTTAATCCCCAATCTCTTGCGACAGACAGATTGTATGTACCAGCTTCTGAAACAGTTATGTTTGTTATGGAAACGTCTTCATCCTGACCTGTACATCCATAATAAGTAAGACTTCCTTCATTTAATAAATTGGGTCCTCCAAACTGTCCAAATTCTGCAGATAAATCAAGAGATACTACCGACATTCCTGTTACATCTTCTATACTAATTGATATTTTAGAATCTTTTTCGAATTCAAACTGATAAATATCTTCACAATTTTCACCTAGTTCACAATTCCATTGTCCTTCTATTTCAAAAGAAGTTACTCCTACTATTTCCGGGGTTGCATCATCGTCATTTGAACAGCTCGCAAAAGTTATTCCTGCAATGATTAAAATGATTTTTAAAATTTGATTTTTCATGACTTTACTATTTTGTTTTTTATACTTTATTCTTCCTTTTATTGACAGTTAGATTTCCAGGCATTATCATAGCTGTCTCTCAACATACTTCCCAAGGTGGTATTGTTACCATTGGTTAATAACACAGCTTCTACGCCATTTGGAAAAATCATAATACGTGATCGCAATGCTCTACTACAACAATCATCTGCACCTCTTAATCCTCCTTTTGAAAGATACTTGCCATAGGTTCCATCTATGGATTCAGTCAATCCTAACTCCGAATTCAGAATACTTTCTCTTTGTTTCTTAGAAATAATGGTTTCGCTTTGATCGTGTTTAAAAAAGGCCAAGATTTTTGCCAGATCCATCGAAGACAATAACAATCCACCAGATCCTCCATTACGGTACGGATTGCTACTATGTTTCCAACCCAAAGTACCATCAGAAGCATTTTGAAAATCAGGGTTGAATGGCCATTGATACCCCCAAGGATAAATCCCATCATAATAACTCTCTACTTCGTTTGCAGACGATGGAGGGTTGATATTTAAAGGATCAAAGATGTTTTCTTTGACATATTCAAAATACTTATCCGTACATGCGGTTGAATACTCATTGGCAGTCTCATCAAGTTCATAAACGATTTGACCGATCAATACTCTAATCAACGTAAAGTTCCCGTTTTGATACTCTCCGATACGGTTCATCGCAGGAGTAGCGGCTAACCCAGCTAACATTTGAGCTTCGGTAGGCATAATACCAGGAAAAGGATTATCCCCAGGAAAATTGATGGCCGTATTCATTTGTAACAATTTGCGAAATGTCAAATACGCATCAGAATCTACATCAGAATGTGTAGAATGTACCTGTGATTTCCAGGTTTCTGGAAGATAATTAACTACGTTAAACTCCAGGCTTACATTATGCTCCTCCATCGCTTTTAGTAGTGCAACAGTGCCTATAAATTTTGAAACAGAAGCTACATTCATTCGTGTATCCACTGACATGGCTACAGGTCCGTCGCTATCATTTTCATGAATGGCAAACCCTTCTGCTTCGACATGATATAAGTTTCCATCTTTATTAATTACCAATTGATAACCCACATTCGGGTTGTCTTCATTATTTAATCTTTCTTGTAGTCCTTCTACAAATGCATCAATATCAAACTTGGGTGCAGGATCACAAAACTGCTGTGGATCATCTTTTTCGCATGCGCTAAAGACAAGTACATAGATCAATAAACTAAGTGTACTCTTAATAGATGTAATCAACGTTTTCCTTAAAATTGAAGTTTCCATACTTAAAATTTTTAGTGGTTTTTTGTTTTACATCTCTATATCAGATAGGTAAAAATATTGTTACCCTCTTTTGAAAAATTTCCAGCAAAAAATTCAATTACAAATTCATAAATATTTGTTTTTCAGATATTTAAATGAAATGAAAAAAGTTTGGTATCTTTAGTAAAATGATAGTCTCATGAAAAAGTTAAATAGTGTCATCGGCTGTCTCCTTCTTTTACTCATTTTGAGTTGTAGCGGAGATGACGATGCAGGTGCTCCTGTGGATCCAGGTCCGGACCCTGATGCTTCCAACGAATGTATTAATGGTACTGCTGCAGGTTTTTACCCTTGTAATGGTCTTGATTTGGTTTCCTCAATTAATCTGGGAGTCATGGAAGCAGCAAGAGGAAACGATAGCTGGGGTTGGACGGACCCTCAAGACGGAAAAGAATATGCTATTATTGGATTGGATAATGGTACCGCATTTATAGACATCTCTACCCCCGAGAATCCAATATATCTAGGAAAATTACCAACGGCAACGGTTAGTAGCAACTGGAGAGATGTAAAAGTATATCAAAATCACGCCTTTATAGTAAGTGAAGCCCAAGGTCACGGTATGCAGGTTTTTGATCTTACTCGACTTAGAAGTATAACCAACCCTCCGCAAAATTTTACTGCCGATACCCGATTTACAGAATTTGGTAGTGCTCATAATATTGTCATCAATGAGGATTCGGGCTATGCCTATCCGGTTGGAGCAAGAAACGCCACCGGAACCGCATTGATTTTTGGCGGAGGTCCTATTTTTGTAAATATCCAGGACCCTCAAAACCCTGTGGGAGAAGGTGGGTTTACCTCGGTAGGTACGGATCCCTATTCTCATGATGCACAGGTAGTAACTTATAATGGTCCGGACCTTGATTATCAAGGCAGAGAAATATTAATTGGAAGCAATCAGGTAGAGATTGTAATTGCTGATATTACAGACAAAAACAACCCTGTTAATATTTCCAAAATCAGCTATTCCCAGGTAGGGTATACTCATCAAGGTTGGTTTACCGAAGATATGCGATATTTTCTTCTAGGGGATGAATTAGACGAAACCAATGCAGGGTTTAATACTCGAACCATTATATTCGATTTTCAGGATTTAGACAATCCTGCTTTCCACATGACTTATACTGGCCCAACTAGAGCTATTGATCATAATGGATATGTAAAAGACAATAAATTTTATATGGCAAACTATCAAGCCGGATTACGAGTAATTGACCTTACCGATATTGCCAGCGGAAACCTAACCGAAATAGGGTTTTTCGATTCCTTCCCAACGGCAAACAGTGCAAATTTTAGTGGAGCCTGGAACGTTTATCCTTTTTTTGCTAGTGGAAATATAGTAATCAGTGATATCAATTCTGGATTCCTTTTGGTCAAAGAACAATAACGCGTATATGAAAAGAAATATAAAAATTAGCCTGGTGGCTCTTTTAGGCATACTATTGTGTAGTTGCTCGAATGATGATGATAACGACAATTCTGATGTCATTAATTTCCAGGGAGAAATTGATTGGATAAAAACCTTTGGTGGATCCGACGAGGAGTCTGCACGCTCTGTTATTGAAACTTCTGATGGAGGATATGCAGTTTTTGGGTTTACCAAAAGTACAGATGGGGATATTACCGACAAAACCTTGAACGTAAACGACTATTGGTTATTAAAATTAGATGCCGAAGGTACGTTACAATGGAACAAGACTATTGGAGGAAGTGGTGATGATCAGGGTCAGGAAGTCATTCAAACCCGGGATAATGGTTTTCTTATCACCGGATACAGTATGAGCAGTGATGGTGATGCCAGTAACAATGAAGGCTTTCATGACAATTGGTTTGTAAAATTGGATAGCAGTGGTAATATCGAATGGGAAAAAAGCTATGGTTTTGCAGGGCATGATCATAGTTATGCTATAATTCAAACCCAGGATGGCGGATATTTTAGTGCTGGATTTTTGGACATTACGGCTTCTGGAGGAGAAGGAGGCTTGACCAAACATGGTGTAGGAGAGTTTTGGGGTCAAAAAATAAATGCCCAGGGAGAATTAGAGTGGCGTAACTTTTTTGGCGGCACCAATAATGATAGAAGTTACAGTGTGCTTCAGTCTGCGGATGGAGGTTTTGTTATGTTTGGTGCTACAGAGAGCACCGATTTTGATATCACCAGCCATAACGGAAGTTATGATTTTTGGATCGTAAAAATAAATGCTTCGGGAGAAATGGTATGGCAGAAAACATATGGCGGTAGCGGAATTGATATTGCATACGAAGCTGTTCTTGCTGCCGACAATTCTTATGTTGTAGTAGGTCAAACCATAAGTAATGATGGTGATGTAACGGATAACCATGGAGATTCTGATTTTTGGGTGATCAAAATACATGATGACGGAAACTTAATCTGGAAAAAATCCTTTGGAGGATTACAGTTTGATGTTGCAAGATCTATTGATACCACCTTTGATGGTGGATTTGTTATTTCGGGTGCATCAAAAAGTAGCAGTGGCGATCTTAGTGCTAACCATGGAGATAACGATTTTTGGGTGATCAAAATAGACAATTCCGGAAACTTGCAATGGCAAAAGAACTTTGGTGGTGCCGGTTTCGATTTTTCGTATGATGTTATTGAAACCTCAACAGGTCACCTTTTGGCAGTTGGAGAAACAAACAGTAATGATCTTGATGAGGCTGAAAACAAAGGGCTTCTAGACTTGATGATGATCAAAATAAAGTAAGGTCAATAAGAACTAAGACATCTTATAATCTATCTAAAACCAAATGAATAGATTTTATCAATATAGATATATGTTAGATAAATGTTAGGTTTTATGAATAAAATGCACTTATGTAGTATATTTGCAACTCATTTAGAATTAATCTATTTATAAAAAGATGATTAAGGTATCAGACATAGCAAAAAATAAAGTCATCCAATTGATGAGCGAAGACGGGTACAATGTCACTACCGATTATATCCGAGTAGGTGTAAAAAGTGGTGGTTGCTCTGGTTTGTCTTATGATCTGAAGTTTGACAAATCGCAGCAAGATGGAGATAAAGTTTTTGAAGACAACGGTGTAAAAATCATCGTAGATAAAAAGAGCTTTCTCTACCTTGTAGGAACCACTTTGGAATATTCTGGTGGTTTAAACGGAACTGGCTTTGTATTTAATAACCCCAATGCAACAAGAACTTGTGGCTGTGGAGAGAGTTTTTCTCTTTAATTTGGACATGAAAAAAGTCCTGAATCAAATTTAGGATCAAGAAGATGGCATATACTGAAGACGACTTAAAGAAAGAATTAGAAACCAAGGAATACGAGTACGGATTCTATACAGATATAGAATCTGATACATTCCCTGTTGGTTTGAATGAAGATATTGTTCGAGCAATTTCAAAGAAAAAAGAAGAGCCCGAATGGATGACAGAATGGCGACTGGAAGCTTTTAGAATCTGGGAACAGATGGAAGAACCAGAATGGGCAAACGTAAACTACGAGAAACCTGATTTTCAGAATATCTCTTATTACTCTGCACCCAATAAAAAACCAAAATACAATAGTATTGATGAGGTAGATCCAGAGTTATTGGAAACTTTTGAAAAACTAGGGATTTCTCTAGAAGAGCAAAAGAAATTAGCAGGAGTTGCGGTGGATATTGTGATGGACTCTGTTTCTGTTGCGACTACCTTCAAAGAAACCCTTGCCGAAAAGGGAATTATATTCTGTTCTATTTCTGAAGCCATTCAAGAACATCCAGAATTAGTAAAGAAATATATCGGTAGTGTAGTACCGCAAAAAGATAACTTTTACGCTGCATTAAATTCTGCAGTGTTTAGTGATGGTTCTTTTTGTTACATTCCAAAGGGAGTTCGATGCCCAATGGAATTGTCTACCTATTTCCGAATAAATCAAGCAGGAACCGGACAGTTTGAAAGAACACTGGTTATTGCTGACGAAGGTAGTTATGTAAGTTACCTAGAGGGTTGTACTGCTCCTATGCGTGATGAAAATCAATTGCATGCGGCTGTAGTAGAACTTATCGCTTTGGATGATGCCGAGATCAAATATTCTACGGTACAAAACTGGTATCCTGGTAATGCCGAAGGTAAAGGAGGAGTATTCAACTTCGTTACCAAAAGAGGACTTTGCGAGACTAATGCTAAAATCTCATGGACTCAGGTAGAAACTGGATCGGCGGTAACCTGGAAATATCCTTCTTGTGTACTTAAGGGAGATTATTCTGTAGGTGAGTTTTACTCTATTGCTGTGACTAACAATTTTCAGCAAGCCGATACAGGGACCAAAATGATTCATTTGGGTAAGAATACCAAAAGTACTATCATTTCAAAAGGAATTTCTGCTGGAAAATCGCAGAACAGTTATAGAGGACTGGTTCAAATTAATAGTAGAGCTGAAAATGCCCGTAATTTTTCACAATGTGATTCTTTACTGATGGGCAATGAATGTGGTGCTCATACGTTTCCTTATATAGAAGCAAAAAATAAAACTGCTCAAATAGAACATGAAGCTACAACTAGCAAGATTGGAGAAGATCAAATTTTTTACTGTAACCAAAGAGGTATCGATACCGAAAAAGCGATAGCCCTTATCGTAAATGGATTTAGTAAAGAAGTATTGAACAAACTTCCGATGGAATTTGCTGTTGAAGCTCAAAAACTTCTTGAGATTTCTCTTGAAGGTTCTGTAGGATAAATGTAAAATCATCTAAACGACCTCAATGAAACCATCAACTTTACTCATTGCCGTACTGCTCATTATTTCTTCCTGTAAAAAAAACAACTCCGAAAATCAAAATGGCGAAGTTACTTTGATTAGGGGAGAGTTTATTCTAATTGAAGATGCCGCAGTAATTAAAGGGAATGATTTTATTTATGGTGTGGTGATCGACGAAGCGGCTTTAGAATTAGCAGAAAAAATAAAGCCTCTGCAAAGAGAAGAATATGATATGGTTCCTGTGGTAATCAAAGGAGTTATAAAATCCAATCCCAATCAAGGTTGGGGAGAGGTTGTAGAAATAAAAGAAATTGTAGGTGTAAGTGCGCCAACATCAGAATTGCCTACAAAAATTAAGGCTTCTGAAACGCAAAACACCTCTGAAGGAAATTAAATAGAAAACAAACAGAATAATACATCTCTTTATAGATTAAAGAATTATAAGCAATGTTAGAAATAAAGGATTTACACGCTAGTGTTGAAGGAAAGGAAATTTTAAAAGGTCTTAATTTAAAGGTTAATGCCGGAGAAATTCATGCAGTAATGGGACCTAATGGTGCCGGAAAAAGTACACTTGCCAATATCGTTGCCGGTAAGGAAGATTATGAAGTTACCAAAGGAGAAATTCTTTTGGAAGGTGAAGATATCGAAGAGCTAGCTCCAGAAGAGCGTGCTCACAAAGGAGTGTTTATGTCTTTTCAGTATCCCGTAGAGATTCCAGGAGTTACGGTAACTAACTTTATGAAAACGGCAATCAATGAAACTCGCAAGGCACAAGGTCTTGAAGAGATGCCAGCCAAAGACATGCTCAAAAAAATCAGAGAGAAATCTGAGTTGTTAGAAATCGATCGTAAATTCTTATCTAGATCTTTGAATGAAGGGTTTTCTGGAGGTGAGAAAAAGAGAAATGAGATTTTCCAAATGGCAATGATGGAACCAAAATTAGCCATTCTGGATGAAACTGATTCTGGATTAGATATCGATGCCTTACGTATTGTAGCTAATGGTGTAAACAGACTAAAAAGTGAAGACAATGCTATTGTCGTGATTACACACTATCAAAGATTGTTGGATCATATCGTTCCAGATTATGTTCACGTATTATACGATGGGAAAATCGTAAAATCAGGAACAAAAGAACTTGCTCTAGAATTAGAAGAAAAAGGATACGATTGGATTAAAGAAGAGATAAACGCATAAGACCATGGGATTAAAAGATAAATTAGTATCCTCTTTTTTGGCTTTTGAAAACACTGTGAATGTCGATGCGCCAATTCATGATATCCGAAGCCAGGCCATAAAGGTTTTTGAAGAAAAAGGGTTTCCTACAAAGAAAGAAGAGGCTTGGAAATACACTTCCTTGAATGCTGTTTTGAAACATGACTACAGTATTTTTCCTAAGGAAGAAAATGCTTTAGAATTTAAAGACATAAAGAAATATTTTCTTTACGATCTAGATACCTACAAAATCGTTTTTATCGATGGTAAGTATTCGTCTCACCTATCAGAGACTACTCACGATAAAATTGACGTTTGTTTGATGTCTTCTGCTTTGTCGCATGACAAGTATAAGCCGGTAATTGATAACTATTTTAATAAAATAGCACGTCAGGACGGACTTACTTCTTTAAATACTGCATTTTCTAAAGAAGGAGCGTATATCTATATTCCGAAAAACAAACTTGCAGATAAGCCTATACAGATTATTCACCTCTCAACAGGTAAAGAATCTGCTCAAATGTTACAACCTCGTAATTTAATCGTTGTAGAAGAAAATTCTCATGTACAAATCATTGAGCGTCATCAAAGTTTGACTGATAATCCGGTATTGACCAATTCGGTAACCGAAATTTTTGTCGACAAACGAGGAATTGTTGATTACTACAAAATACAGAATGACAACGAACATGCTTCGTTAATCGATAATACTTTTATAGAGCAGCAGGCTCAAAGTGTAGCTTCGGTACATACTTTTGCTTTTGGAGGAAATTTAACCAGAAATAACCTCAATTTTTATCAGAAAGGTGAAGGGATCGACTCTATTCTTAATGGAGTGACGATTATAGAAGGTAAGCAGCATGTAGATCACAATACGTTGGTACATCACACCGAACCTAATTGCGAGAGTCATCAGGACTACAAAGGTATTTTTGACGAAAAAGCTACTGGAGTATTTAACGGTAAGATAATCGTTGATAAAATTGCTCAAAAAACCAATGCTTTCCAGTCTAACAATAACATCTTGTTAAGCGATAAAGCTACGATCAACTCAAAACCTCAGCTTGAGATTTTTGCTGATGATGTAAAATGTTCTCACGGTTGTACTATTGGTCAGTTGGATGAAAATGCATTATTCTACATGAGAGCTAGAGGAATTGGAGAGAAAGAAGCCAAAGCATTATTGATGTATGCTTTTGCCAACAATGTATTAGAAAGCGTAAAAATACCTCAACTCAAAACCAGAATCAACAAATTAATCGCCAATAAACTTGGTGTAAATATTGGTTTTGATCTATAGATAGAACGTATTTAAAAACACGATACAAAAACCAGGTTCTTAACGGCCTGGTTTTTTTATTGTACAGCTTCGGTAACTTCCTGCAAGAACGTATTGAAATCTACTCCTGCATCACCAATAAGTCCAAATCGCACAATTACCAATTCCTTGGACGGAATTATAAATACGCGCTGTCCCTGGTATCCATTTGCTGAAAACATATCTTTGGGTGCATCGGGATAAAAACCTCCCGCATTTAGCCAAAAATGGGCTCCATAATCTCCTTCAGAAGTTGGTGTTGGAGTAGTTACATAATCCACCCACTCTGGATTAAAAATTTGTGTTCCGTTCCAGTTTCCTTTATGCAGATATAGCAGTCCAAACTTCCCCCAGTCTCTGGCAGTTGCCCAGGCATAAGAAGATCCAACATAATTACCAGAAATATCGGTTTCAATAAGCATAGAGTTCATCCCAATTTTGTCGATAAACTCCCGATATGGGAAATCCAAATACTCCTGATAGCTGTTCATTTTTTTGCGTAAAATTCCGGACAACAGATTGGATACTCCAGAAGAGTAGTACCAATATTCACCAGGTTTGGCAATAGCTTCCTTATCAATTTGCGCTTTGGTCATATCGGTATCCAGATATAACATCTTTGTCGCATCAGAAATAGAACCATAATCTTCTTCCCATTCTAACCCACAATTCATTTGCAACAAATCATCGATAGTAATTTCTTTTCTTTCATCATTTTGCCATTCCTCAACAGGTGCTTTATCATGGATAGATATCTCTCCCTGTTTTTGTAATACACCATAGGCTGTGGCCAAAATACTTTTGGTCATCGACCAACCGGGTAGTTTAGAGGTTTGATCCAAACCTTCTATGTATTTTTCTGCAACGATCTGATCTTTATAGATCACCAAAACAGCTCTTGTTTTTTTCACATATTCATCATTGCTATCAAATATCGAGTGTACAGCTTCTTTTATTTTTGGGTAATCCAGATTAGCAAAAACAGTATCTTTCTGTGGTAAGTCACCATAAGGGTAAGACAAGCCTGTATCCGCTTTGCTTCTATTGGGAGTCAAAACGGGGGCATTTTCATCAAAATCATCATTGATCAGGACACTCCCTACGCCTTTGCGATACACTGCCTTTCTTTCTTGTAGACCAAATACCGATGCGATAGACATTTTTTGTTCAAAATTCACCTCGTCATCAGCAAGATGTACCGGCGCAAAATTATTGTCCTTGGTATCGGTAAATTCTACCGATCTTTCTCCAATAAAAACAGAAGAATTCATATGCTTTGCAGAATATCCCGTTAGGATCGTAAGCTTAGGGTAATTAACCACTCCGGCAATACAAATCACAATAATTAAAAACAGCAAGACAAACCCTATACGCTTTATTAATCGCCTCATAAGAAAAAACATTAAACCATTCTAAAAATAAACAATCCTTATTAGAAATACTTCTTATTTTTGCAGAAAGAAATTGCAATGTTTGATGTACAAAAAGTAAGAGAAGATTTTCCTATTTTGAAGAGATCTGTAAACGGGAAACCTCTTGTATATTTTGATAATGCTGCTACCTCGCAGACTCCTCAAGTTGTTATTGATGCTATAGTAGATTATTATAGCTCTTATAATGCCAATATTCATCGTGGAGTACATACCTTGTCTCAAGAGGCTACAGATGCGTACGAAATAGCACGTAAAAAAGTACAACAACATTTTAATGCCAAGCATTCTTACGAAATCATCTTGACCTCTGGTACTACACATAGCATCAATATTATTGCTACAGGGTTTACCAATCTTTTAACCAAAGGAGATGAGATTATTGTTTCGGCCTTAGAACATCATTCCAATATTGTACCCTGGCAAATGTTATGCGAACGAACAGGTTCTATTCTAAAGGTTATCCCAATGAACGAAGAGGGAGAGTTGGTGATGAGTGTATATGATGAATTACTTACCGAACGAACCAAGCTCGTTTTTACTAATCATATTTCGAATGCTTTAGGAACCATTAATCCGATAGAGGAAATTATAGAAAAAGCGCATAAAGTAGGTGCTGCCGTACTTATCGATGGAGCACAATCCTGCCCGCATATCAAGCCCGATGTACAAGAATTGGATGTAGATTTTTATGTAGCCTCGGCACATAAGCTTTGTGGCCCTACCGGAGTGGGTATGCTATACGGAAAAGAAGAATGGTTAGAAAAGTTACCTCCTTATCAAGGTGGTGGTGAAATGATCGATCAGGTTACTTTTGAAAAGACCACTTATGCCGGTTTGCCTCACAAATTCGAAGCAGGTACACCCAATATCTGTGGGGGTATTGCATTTGGAGTAGCCCTTGATTATATGAATGGTATCGGTTTTGATAATATAGCTGCCTACGAAAATGATCTACTGGAATATGGAACTCAAAAGCTTTTGGAAATTGAAGGACTTAAGATTTATGGTACTTCCAAAAATAAAACCTCTGTTATTTCCTTTAATATCGAAAACATCCACCCTTACGACATAGGTACTATTGTAGACAAGTTAGGCATTGCCGTGCGAACCGGTCATCATTGTGCACAACCTATTATGGATTTCTATAAAATTCCTGGTACAGTAAGAGCTTCTTTTTCATTTTATAACACCAAAGAAGAAATTGATAATTTGGTAGCAGCTGTTCAAAAAGCTAAAACCATGCTTTCTTAAAAATTATTCTTAATTCTTAGATATTTTTCGGGGAAAATTCCGCTTTTTATAAATTATTTTTTGCTGATATTTTATTCTTTATTTTTTGTGTAAATCTTAGAATAAAAATCTGCGCTCATCCCAGCAATACTGTTAAAATTACGAAATAACAAACTATATTTCAGCATCTTACAAATAAGTCAATAATGACTAAATATCTAGATTAAATGTTAAAAAAAATTAGATTAAACTTGCAAAAATCTAATTTTAAAAATACCTTTAACCAACAACATTAACCAAAAATAAATATATTATGAAAAAAGTACTGCTAAGTATTTTATCAATGCTTTTTGTGGTCTGTAGTGGCGTTGCCCAAGACTACGACGTAAGTTCTAGCTCTAAAACTTTCAGAGATGCAAGTAGAAGAAATCGAAGGGTAAACACACGTATTTATTATCCTAAAATCACACGAGAAAACAAAACCAATCGGACCCAAGGACCCTTTCCTGTGATTGTCCTTGGTCATGGTTTTGTAATGGGATCCGACGCTTATCAAAACTTTTACGATACGCTTGTTCCCAAAGGGTATATAGTAGTTTTCGTAAATACCGAAGGGTCCTTTTTTGCCAATCACGATGCGTACTCCAAGGATTTAGCTTTCATAGTAGGAGCGATCCAAGCAGAAAACAACAATTCTGGCTCTGTTTTATCCGGCATCGTAGCCGACAAAACAGCACTTATTGGTCATTCTATGGGTGGTGGAGCTGCTACAGTAGCAGCTTCTTTGGTAGAGGTAGAGACATTGGTCACTTTTGCGCCAGCTTTACTTCGATTTGACACCTTAACCCCTGCTTCCAATGTTTCAGAAGATGCCATTGTTTTTTCGGGAACCGAAGATGGGGTGACTCCACCCGAGGAGCATCATGTTCCGATCTACAATAGCCTTGGGTCTGACTGCAAATATTTGATAAATATCACAGGAGGAGCCCACTGTTACTACGCTAACAGTAATTTTTTCTGTGATTTTGGAGAAAACAGTTCTTCAGGAAATATCCAAATCACAAGAGATCAGCAACAAGCAATCACTTTTCAGTTTTTGAATTCGTGGTTAGCTTATAAATTAAAAGGGGATTCTGGTGCACAACAATCATTTCTGCTGGACCTAGCCACTTCTTCTGATATCACTTCAGAGGATACTTGCGATAATCCACAGGTAATTTATGAGCCAGAAATGGTGGAGCTACAAACATTTCCAAATCCAACCAATAAACTTCTAAATATCAAAATATTAAACAACAAAAAGTTGAGTAAAGTTGAGTTTTTTAATCAGACTGGGAGACTTGTACATTCTTCAAGCACTAATCAAGTCAATGTATCTCATTTACATCCTGGTCACTATTTGGCAAAAATATATGTTGGTGAAATGAGCATTACCAAGAAGGTCGTTATTCAAAGGTAATTTCATCAAATATATATTTTCGTACGTAAGAATGAGGGAGTTTGTCTCCCTCTTTTTTATTGGATTTCACTTCATAATTTAGTAAATTACATAAGAACCGACTTCGTATTAACAAATTGTAATTCAGATTGTTAAATATTGTTTTGTTTCTGTTAATACCGAAAACAAAACACTGATTTTTTCGTTACTTAATCACAATACTCTTAACCATGAAAAAGCTAATGATGATTGGCTTCTTTGCAGCAATACTATTGTTTCTAGGATGCCCAAGAGAAAAAAAAGAGGATACTGATCCACAATGTATGGATGCGGAAAACACAAAAATTTCTTCTTCCCTTGCCAGTACCCAAATGAATACAAGGTGTGGCACTATGCAAGTACTGCGGAATCATATTACTACCAATCCCGGTTTAACTTCCAGAATGGACACTATAGAAAAGCAGTGCCAGGCTTTTATCGAGCTTCGGAAAAGTGGCTTGTTCAAAACACTAGATACGATAACCATACCTGTAGTCGTGCATGTGGTATATAACAAACCAGAAGAGAATATCTGTAATGATCAAATTCTTTCTCAGATCACCGTGTTAAATCAGGACTTTTCGAAATCCAATACTGACATCAACCAAATCCCAGAGGAGTTTTCGAATCTTGCAGCTGATATTAATATTCATTTTAAGCTAGACAGCATTATTCGAGTATCTTCTGCCCGAGAAGAATGGGGTATAGACGACCAAGTGAAGTTTACTGCTAATGGTGGATCAGATGTTGTTTCACCCGATAAAAAATTAAACATCTGGGTGTGTACTATTGGTGGAGGTATTTTGGGATATGCTCAGTTTCCTGGAGATAACTTAACAACCGATGGTATTGTCGTTTCTCCGCAATTTTTTGGTACCACCGGGTTTGTTACCGATCCTTTCAACAAAGGGCGTACTACCACCCATGAAGTTGGACATTGGTTAAATTTACGCCATATTTGGGGTGATGGAGATTGTAGTCAGGATGATTTTGTAGCCGATACTCCTCTATCTGATGGGCCTAATTTTGCATGCCCCACATACCCTACTATTCGATGTAACTCGAATGATATGACCATGAATTATATGGATTATGTTGACGATGCCTGTATGCACATGTTTACAAAAGGTCAAAAAGAAAGAATGAGAGCAGTTTTTGCCAATGACGGACCAAGAGCCAGCTTTGTTCAAAACCCATAAGAAAATGAGAAGATTAATTATATACTTTGGTTTCACATTCCTATTCATGTCCTGCAAAGACACTCAAAATCTGTATGTTTCCAATCACCTTGTAGATTGTGAAGGAGTAGCACCTCAACAATGCCTTTTGATTAAAGAAAATGTAAACGACGAGTGGACCTATTTTTATGATCACATCAAAGGATTTGATTATGAACAAGGCTATAATTATATGCTTGAGGTGGTAGTTTCCGAAATTGAAAACCCTCCGGCTGATGGCTCTTCTTTGCAATACACTTTGGTTAAGGTGCTTTCAAAAGAAAAAAACCAACCTTTGGGTCAACATACCATCTCTTCAACTCCTGCCTCTCAGGAAAACCTGTCTAAAATTGTTTACGAAGCCAGTACGCGGGGCGCTTATTTCAAAGTAATTATTGATAAAGAATTTATACAAAGAACAAAAGACAGAAGAACAACGCAATTGGATTCAAAAGCGTGTTCAAGTAATGATTGGAAAACCTTAAGCACTACGGTTAAAACTATAGATCTGAACACCTTGGATAAGCTTGTAGCACCAACAGACAAAAGAACAACTGATGCTGCTTTGCATGCTACCTTAAAAATTATAACTACTTCACAAACGTATACTTCAAAGAGTTTTGATCATGGCAATCCCCCAGAAGAGATCAAACCATTAGTTAATACTATCTTATCATTAGCAGAAAGTATTGAATAGCAACGAATCTTGTTGTACTTTTGTTGAAAATTTGCGTATAATGACGATAAAAGAAATTCAGGAAGAAATTGTTGATGAGTTTAGTATGTTTGATGATTGGATGCAGCGTTATGAGTATATGATCGAATTGGGAAAATCGCTTCCGTTAATTAATGAAAAGTATAAAACCGAAGATAATATCATAAAAGGGTGCCAAAGTAAGGTATGGGTTCATGCCGAAATGGAAGATGATAAAATAAACTTCACTGCAGATAGTGATGCTATTATTACCAAAGGGATTATTGCAATTCTTGTGCGTGCATTTTCTGGACAACATCCCAAAGATATTATAGATGCGGATACAGACTTTATCGACGAGATTGGGTTAAAAGAACATTTGTCTCCTACACGAGCCAATGGACTGGTAAGTATGATCAAGCAACTAAAAATGTACGCTATCGCCTACCAAACCCAATTGAATTAATTTTTTGTTAGGTATATCCTTTCAAAATCGACTTAAAAGAAAGCTATGAGTGAAACGGTTATAAATACAAATGAACTGGGAGAAAAGATTGTAAGAGTTCTTAAAACAATTTACGATCCTGAAATTCCTGTAGACATCTATGAACTGGGATTGATTTATGATGTATTTGTTAATGAGGATTATGATGTAAAAATCCTTATGACGCTTACTTCTCCTAATTGCCCTGTTGCAGAATCTTTACCTCAGGAAGTACAGGAAAAAGTAAAGTCTTTGGATGCGGTGAACGATGTAGAAATGGAACTTACTTTTGATCCGCCCTGGTCACAGGATTTAATGAGTGAAGAAGCAAAGCTCGAGTTGGGAATGCTATAATAATAGCACCCATTTAAATTCCTAATCGTAATCCATGAATAAAGAACACTATCGCAAATTAGAAAGGATGTATTTGGAGTCAAATGTCAACACCAAGATATTTGATACTACTACAGCAAAAATTGGCGATGGGATTGCTGAAATAGGACTAGATATAAACGAAAAGTATTTTCATGCTTTGGGCGCTATACACGGCTCGGTGTATTTTAAATTACTGGATGATGCTGCCTTTTTTGCTGTAAATTCGATAGTAGAAGATGCTTTTGTACTCACCACATCGTTTAATATCAATATCACTCGACCTGCCAGCAAAGGAATCTTGAAAGCTGTGGGTAAAGTGAAATTTAAATCCAGAAATCTGTTTGTAGCAGAATCTGTTTTGTACAATGAAGATGGAAAAGAAATAGCATTTGGCACCGGTAATTTTGCGAAAAGTAAAATAGAACTGTCTGAAAAAATAGGATATCAATAATGGCTGAAGAAATTGTAAATAGAGTTGCGAATAACCAAAAACTGGTTACAGTAGATCTTGAGGATTTTTATCCAGAAGGGAAACGAGTCCTTTTTGATATCAAAGACTGGTTGTTTGAAGGTTTATTGCTCAGAGAGCAAGATTTCAGAAAACAAGTAGCCGATTACGATTGGAGTCAGCACAAAGACCAATACATCGCTTTAACCTGCTCTACAGATGCTATCATACCCGGTTGGGCCTATCTTTTATTAACCAGTTCTTTGGTTCCTTATGCAAAAAAAGTAGCTGTAGGTTCTCTGGAAACTCTGGAAACTATTCTTTATAACGACATCATTGCTGAACTTGATCTTAGCCCATATCAAGATAAATTTCTCATCATTAAAGGCTGCGCTAATAAGCCCGTTCCAGAAGGTGCCTATATTGCACTAATACAAAAACTACAACCGGTTGCAAAGAGCGTAATGTACGGCGAAGCTTGCTCTTCGGTACCTCTATACAAGCGTAAGTAACTCACTTTATCGGTTAATTAGGTTTTTTGTCGAAAAACCGCTTCTAGACTTCATACATCCGAAACAAAAAACGTTTCATAAAATATATTTGCCCCAGATTAGATCTCTTTTTGGTTTATCTTGCATTAGATATTAACCACAATTATCATGAAAAATCAAAACTTAAACCTATTTACAATGATTAAAAAGTTTATTTTAGTTACTGCCGTATTTTTCGGAATTAGTTCATTATCTGCGCAGACGGCAGAAGAACTAAAAGCAGAACAAGCTAAGAAAAAAGACTCTATTGCCGCGATTCAGGGAAGAGTAAATGCAATTCAGGCGCAATTGGACGCTATGCCAGGATGGAGAATAGGAGCTTTTGGTACCATTGGTGGAAGCATTTCGCAATTCAACAATTGGTTTGCTCAAGGAATTCCTAATAACTCTTCAGGAAATATCGGTATTACGATCAATCCATATGCTAACCTTATTCAAGAAAAATATTTCTGGAGAAACAGTGCTAATATCAATCTCTCTTGGGTAAAACTGGATAATGAAGACGACCCTACAGATAGCGATGAGTTTAGAGAAGCAGTAGATGTGTTTACAGTAACTTCTTTGTTTGGATACAAATTAACTGAAACCCTTGCTGTATCTACATTGGGTGAATATAGAACCACACTTCTTAATAACTTTAATAATCCTGGATATTTGGATCTTGGTGTAGGTGCTACCTGGACACCAATCAAAGATTTAGTTGTCGTAGTACACCCTCTTAACTACAATTTTGTGTTTAGTGATGGCGCTACACAATACGAATCTTCTTTGGGTGCCAAAGTTGTTGCAGATTACACCCGTAAAATTGGAGCTATCAATTTCAAAACCAATTTATCCGCTTTCTTAAGTTATGAAGATGCTGATTACTCTAACTGGACATGGACCAACTCGTTCTCATATACTTTATGGAAAGCTATTGGAGTAGGATTTGATTTTGGTTTAAGAAGCAACAAACAAGAGGCATTTAATTTTGCTTTGGCACAAGCCGAAGCAGCGATACCTCCTCCTGCTGTTTTACCAACTCTTGAGACAACAGATAACGATTTACAATCTTTCTGGAATATCGGTTTAAGCTATTCTTTCTAATAGCTCCTAACAGATTCTTTTACAATACCACCCGGTTTGATTTGATCAAATCGGGTTTTTTGATGTTCTTTCCATATGATACTCGTGCTCATCCTCTCCCACGGTCATAAAACCCAATCTTGCATAGAGGTTTTTTGCAGGATTATCTTTTAGCACTTTCAACTGTATGATCTTTTCTTTTTCAAACAAGTATTGCAACACTTGCTTTCCTATTCCTTTATTTTGAAACTCTGGCAGTATTTGTATTTGAAGGATTTCCAACGTTGCTTCATTTTCTTCATACTTTACTAGGCCTGCTTGATGCTCCTGGTACAAAACCACAAAAGAATTTTCAAAGCTTTTGTCCACCCTATTTCTATGCTCTTCATCAGATAAAAACAACCCTGATTTTTCTAGATGTTCGACCATGGTTTGTTTTCGCAAATCAAACAAAAAATCCTTGTCTTCGATTTTGGCTTTTACCAATTTTATATCTAACATCTTTGACATACTTTTCATTTATCCCAACGAATATAATCGAATTCTCTTTATATTTTATTGATTACCATGGGATAAAGGTTTGAAAAAGCCAACGGCATCCTGTATATTTGCCTTTCTACCCTGCAACAAAGGAATATATGAACCGATTTTTGGTAGTTTTTTTTCTTGTCTTTTACACCATAGAATCTGCAGCTCAAGAAGAGGGAGAAAAAAAAGTATATCTGGATTCTATTCAGGTAGAGCTAAAACGGTCCTTAGACAGCTTACTTAAAAACACTCCCAATACACTCAATATTATAGTTTTAGAACAAAAACTAAAGGAGATCAAACCAAAAAAAACCAAACCACCAGAACAGGTAGGCTGGAAAACCAAAGCAAAATTCTCTTTACTGTTTAACCAATCGGCATTTAATTTTGATTGGCAAGGTGGTGGAACCTCTAATGTTGCCGGAAATACGGTGCTAAACTATGAATTTAACTACAAGAAAAAGAGTTTTACCTGGGATAATAAGATTTTGGCAGATTACGGACTCACTTTTTTGAGAGGAGAGAACTTTGCTCGCAAAACCAATGACCGAATAGAGTTCAATTCCCGTATTGGTCAGCGTATTGGAGAAGGGTTTTGGAATTACTCGCTCTTTGTCAACTTTCGATCGCAGTTTGCCAAAGGATATCGATTTAGCAAAGACCCAGATACCGATGAAACGATCCGTACCGAAGAGACTCACTTTTTCTCCCCTGCTTTTATACAGATCGGTCCCGGTTTGCTGTGGAAAAAAAGTGACGATCTTAACCTCAACATCGCTCCGGTTACCGTTCGTATGATTTTTGTGGATGATCAATTTACCAGTGGTCCAGATTATGAAGATGGGGATTATTTTGGTGTGGACGCTGGAGAGAGTTCCAGGTTCGAATTTGGGGGGTCTTTGGCAGCCTATGCCAAATTTAAGTTATTCAAAAATGTTACTATGGAAAACTTGCTAAATCTCTACTCGAACTATATCGAAGATCCTGCCAATATTGATATTGATTATACCCTCAATCTGAACCTAGTGGTAAATAAGTATATCACCGGTAGTTTTGCTTTTCAAGCGATCTATGATGATAACGCCACTAGTGCTTTTCAGATCAGAGAGGTTATTGGATTAGGGTTGAATTATGAGTTTTAGATAGTATCTCTTTAATATTTTCTAATCCTGTTTTTGCAATACCCCGATACACAATATTATATTGCTTGTCTATCAATAAAAAGGTAGGATACCGATCTATTTTCAATTTGCTAACTATTTTTTTGTGTAACACACTATCTTTTCTAATTTTAGGCACATACCAGTGGGTCCAGTCCATCTGTTTTTCTTTTACATAATCAAGTCCTGGTGCTTTTTCAGTATCAAAATCAACGCTCAGTATAGCAACTTCAGGATGTTCTTCTTGTAACTGCTTTAAATCGGGAGTTAGCTTTAAACAAGGCACACACCAGGTACCCCAAAAATCGATCAACAAATATTGTTTACCTCTTAATAATCCGTGTATGGTTTTTTGTTCTCCATAAAAATCGGTGAACGCATAGTTACGTATGGTATGTCCTTTTTTGTATCCATGTGGTAGTTCTGCAATGTCTAATTTTGTTAAGTACAATTGATTAAGATCCTCTCGTACACTATCAATTTTAATAATAGTATTACCTAATTGTATCGTATCTCCAATGGTAAACTCCTCATATTCGTCATCTCTATTTCTTCGTGAATAAAAAGGTTTGTCCTTTTCTCTAAATATATACTGGTAACTGTTCCAATGATCTACCATAGCTACTTTATACAAAACACTATCCTTATCCTTTATATCAATATCCCCTGTCCAATGTTGTGTTTTATATGCTGCAATCAAAAGTTTAGTATACAGATTTTTTTCTGGTGTGGGTTCTAAAAATCCAACAAAATCCTTAATAGGAACAAATCGAACTCTCAGATCTTGTTTGGACACCTTGCCATCAACAAAATTATTAAATGGTATTGTGTATTGTGGAAACGAATCTCTAAGCTTTTGATCTTTCTCTGTTTTATCTCGAATAGAAATATCTAAGCGATGAACAGTATCATCCGAAAAATCCATATTTCTATTCATATCTAGTATAAATATCTGCTCGTTTTTATCAATGGCAGACACCGCATACATTTTATAATTTAAAGTAGCCAACGTTTGAGAATCTATTACCTTTTTTTGTAACAGATCAGCTAACCTTTTGGAGTTTGTAGCTCTAAAATGCTGTACCGAAACACTATCCAGGTCTGGAATGCCTTTTAACCCTTTAGGGATGCTATCTACCATCCGAAGATGCCATAACATCGATGTAAATGGTCCCTGCTCAGAGTGTTTTTGCAAATCGACAGTCAATAAGTTTGACGTTTGCAATTCCTTTACAGGTTGTGTACAAGAAAAAACTAATGATAGCACAACCACTATTGAAAAAAACACTTTGATTTTCATAGAAAATAATTAAAAAGTATTATGGTAAATGTAATGGCAATTTTGTCATAATTCAGCTAAATATTCGAACCAAACTTCCTTATGTATTTTAAATTTATGTCCTATGATGCAGTTTTATTACCCAAAAATGGCTAAATTTTAATACAAGCATGTACCTTTTTGGAAAATTTAAGGTCTTCCTAATGAATAAGGGTGAAGCTATTTTGAAGTTAGTATAGTTTTACTCCTCAACAATCTCAGGATACAAAAAATTATTATACGGAAATCGGGTAACATGAATATCTCTTACTTCCTTATATACTCGTTTTCTGAACTCGTCAATATTCCCTTTATGAATCGCAGAAATAAATAGCGCATTATCCCCTATTTTATTCATCCACGTTTGTTTCCACTCATCCAAGGTGTAATGAGCTTTGGTTCTTTCAGTAGTAAGATCGTCACTAGCAATCGTTTCATACTCATATGCATCGATCTTGTTAAACACCATGATAGTGGGTTTTTCTGTACAATCAATTTCTCCGAGAATCTTATTTACCGATTCTATATGATCTTCAAACTGTGGGTGAGAAATGTCTACAACATGCAATAATAGGTCTGCCTCACGTACCTCATCCAAGGTGCTTTTAAAACTCTCTACTAACTGGGTAGGTAATTTTCTTATAAATCCAACCGTATCACTCAACAAAAATGGAAGGTTGCCAATCACTACTTTTCGTACTATAGTGTCCAGAGTAGCAAACAATTTATTTTCTGCAAACACCTCACTTTTGGCAACTACATTCATCAGGGTAGACTTTCCTACATTGGTATATCCTACCAAAGCAACACGCACTAGTTTCCCTCGATTCCCTCTTTGGGTAGCCATTTGCTTATCTATGGTTTGTAGTTTCTTTTTTAACAAAGAAATACGATCTCTTACGATACGACGGTCTGTTTCAATCTCGGTTTCCCCAGGACCACGCATACCAATACCTCCTCGTTGTCGCTCTAAGTGCGTCCATAAACCGGTAAGTCTTGGTAACAAATACTGATATTGTGCAAGTTCTACCTGCGTACGCGCATAGCTGGTTTGAGCACGTTGTGCAAAAATGTCCAGAATCAGATTGGTTCTGTCAATAATCTTTGCTTTTAGGATACGCTCAATATTTCGCAATTGCGCTGGGGTTAATTCGTCATCAAAAACTACAGTCCCAATTTCATTTTCTTCTACATAGGCTTTTACCTCATCCATCTTTCCTGTCCCGATAAAGGTTTTAGAATTAGGAATATCCATTTTCTGGGTAAATCTTTTTACCACTTCTCCTCCGGCAGTATAGGTAAGAAACTCCAGTTCATCTAAAAACTCATTGAGCTTGTCCTCATCCTGATTTTTGGTAACAATTCCTATTAAAACCGTTTTCTCGTATGCAATTTCCTTACGTTCTAACATTTACTAAAAATGATCTCTTTCTCTTTATTTATTATATTGTGCTTTTGATAAGGCTACAAAAATACGACTTTTATATACGTGGAGTCCTAAGTCTTTATCAGTTTGTTAAAAAATAAGCACTATGAGTAGAAAAAACTACTTTCAAAAAAAAGAAACGAATCACTATACTGTTGCTTTTTATAACTTAGAAAATCTCTTTGATGTAACAGACGATCCCAATACATTGGATGAGGATTTTTTGCCAGATTCTGAAAAAGGCTGGAACCGCAAACGATACGAAAAGAAAATTTTTAAGCTCGGAAATGTAATTTCTAATATAGGGTTTTCAAAAACCAGAAGGCCACCAGTTTTGGTGGGTGTGGCAGAGGTCGAGAATAAAAAAGTTCTCGAAGATTTGATACAAACCAAACACCTCAAGAATAAAAACTATGGCATTGTACATTACAACTCCCCAGATGAGCGAGGAATCGATGTCGCCTTTCTATATCTAAAAGACTATTTTGAAGTTCTGGATTCTGAACCTATTCCCCTTATGGTGAATAATCAAAACGGAGAACGGGATTATACTCGAGATATTCTCAAAGTCACCGGCCTTTTGAACAATGAAAAAATTCACGTCTTGGTCAATCATTGGCCCTCGAGAAGGGATGGAGCAGCACTTACATCTTACAAACGTGTAGCTGCCGCAGACAAAAACCGAGAAATAATCTCAGAAATAACAGCAGAAGATCCTGAAGCAAAAATCATCATCATGGGGGATTTCAACGACGACCCTTACAGCGAAAGTATAAAAGAACATTTGGTGCAAGAGGATTTGTTTAATCCTATGGAACGTTTACTAACCCGTTATCAAGGTAGTTTGAACTATCGCAGTCAATGGAACTTGTTCGACCAAATCATTTTCAGTCATAATTTCCATAGGTATGAAAAAGGAAAACACAGTTTTTCTAATGCCGCTATCTTTGATAAGGATTTTCTAAAAATCTACAAAGGGCGTTATAAAGGAAATCCCTTTAGAACCTATATCGGAAGAAAATACATGGGAGGATATAGCGATCATTTTCCAGTGTACATCCAACTAAAAATAAACTAATTCTTCCCCCTATTTTAAAGCAAGGGTGTCTTGTTCTTTTTGTAAAACTATAGAAGTTGTGCTTTCTGTTTTACTGGTTTCTTCATTGGTGTTAATAAACTCATTAACTCCGTCTGGTTGTTCGCAGGAGGCAAAAAACCCAGCGCCAATCATCATTCCTATACCCATTATAATTCCCTTTACTGCTTTCATCTTACATTTTCTTGATTTGTTAATTCCCTTTTACTGAGTTGTAAATTTAACCTATTGAAAATCAATACAAAAGAGTACTATATCCCATTTTATGCGGGGTATTTTACCCTAAACCGTTGCGTATCAATAAATAGTTATCAACAGGTCAATTATCAAACCCTTGATGAATACTGGGTTTATAGGCGAAAACCATAATTTGTTAATGTTTTTTTAACCTAACTAGGGTGATGGAATGGTTCTAATGCTATACCTTGCGCTACGCAAAAAATCACACAAACAGTTAATTGTCATGAAATTAAAATTACTTTTAATTCCATTGGTTATGTCATTTATTTTGGGGGCACACCATGGAATTGCACAATCCGTATTTATTAATGAAATACACTATGATAATGCCAGCACCGATGTAGACGAGGCTATCGAAATTGCAGGTGCTGCCGGAACAGATCTTACCGGTTGGTCTTTGGTACTATACAATGGATCCAATGGAACGGCTTACAACACTATTGCGCTTTCGGGAACAATAGCTGATCAACAGAATGGTTTTGGAACCGTTGTAGAAATACTACCTACCAATGGGCTTCAAAATGGAGCGCCAGATGGAATTGCTTTGGTAGACAACGCGAATATCGTTATTCAATTCCTAAGCTACGAAGGCGCTCTTACGGCTACCGATGGTCCTGCTTCTGGACAGACAAGTACTGATATAGGAGTTTCAGAATCTAGTAGTACGCAAGTCGGGGCTTCATTACAGCTTTCAGGTTCAGGAACGATGGCGTCTGATTTTGTTTGGGAAGCGACTACAGCAAATACCTATGGAGCTGTAAACACCAATCAAACTTTTGGAACACCAGTTGTTGTTCCTGTAATCAATGAGTTTGTATTGAATCACACTAGTTCTGATACCGACGAGTTTGTAGAAATCCTAGCAGGTATAGAAACAGATCTAAGTGAATATTGGATTCTTGAAATCGAAGGTGATAGCAATGGTCTGGGGACCTTAGACGAAGTAATTCAATTAGGAACTACCGATATCAATGGATACTTTACTACTCCTTTTGGAAGCAATGTTTTTGAAAATGGAACACTTGCTATTCTTTTGGTAAAAAACTTTACTGGTACTCTGGGGCAAGATTTGGATACTAATGACGATGGTATTTTTGATATTACTCCTTGGGAAGAAATCACCGATGACA
Source organism: Aquimarina sp. AWH4_224 (assembly GCF_056160245.1). NCBI lineage: Bacteria > Pseudomonadati > Bacteroidota > Flavobacteriia > Flavobacteriales > Flavobacteriaceae > Aquimarina > Aquimarina sp. AWH4_224. Next base: position 182,918 of record NZ_JBSWWU010000002.1, read on the forward strand.
TTGGAGTAAATGATGGAGGTGCTTCTGACCTTAATTATGCTTCTGTAACCTTACTACAATCATTTGATGGGATTTCATTTACCGTAGGTGGAGCTTCAAGATTTCCTAATGGTCAGGATACCGATGCGGCAACCGATTGGACTAGAAATGATTTTGACGGGAGTGGATTGCCTAGTTTTCCAACTGTAGAAGCTGAGCCGGGAGAAGCTGTAAATACACCTAATCGAGAAAATGTAGTAATCGAAGATGGTGGAGGAAACGATCCAGTAATCGTAATTAATGAAATCGATGCGGATACCGAGGGTTCTGACACTTTAGAATTTGTGGAATTATATGATGGTGGTCTAGGAAACATTTCATTAGATGGTCATATTCTAGTGTTCTACAATGGATCCAACAATCAAAGCTATGCAACTTACGATCTTGCAGGATTAACCACAAATGCCAATGGGTATTTTGTAATCGGTAATCCAGATGTAGCAAACGTTTCTGTTACTTTTCCTGGAAATGGTTTACAAAATGGAGCAGATGCGGTGGCACTTTATAAAACCGATGCGGCTAGTTTTCCAAACGGAACTGCTGTGACCACAGACAACTTGATCGATGCTATTGTATATGATACCAATGATGGGGATGATGCCGAGCTTTTAGTTCTTTTGAATGCTGGTGAGCCACAAATTAATGAAGATGGTAATGGAGATAAGGATTTCCACTCATTACAACGTTTCCCTAACGGATCTGGAGGATTAAGAAATACGTCAACCTATACACAAGCTATACCTACTCCTGGAAGCGCCAACACCAACGCTACCGAGGTTGTTAACCTGATCATCAATGAAATTGATGCAGATACACAAGGTTCTGATGCTTTAGAGTTTGTAGAATTATATGATGGTGGTGCAGGAAACACGCCGCTTGATGGTTTTGTTTTGGTAAACTATAACGGAAGCAATAACACCAGTTATAATGCTTTTGATTTGGATGGATTTTCTACAAATGCCGAAGGGTATTTTGTAATTGGTAATGCTGATGTAGCAAACGTAAACTTAGTAGTGCCTGGAAACTCTTTCCAAAATGGGGCTGATGCTGTAGTACTTTATTTTGGAGATGCTACTAGTTTCCCAAATGGAACTGCTATAGTTACAGAAAACATTATCGATGCCGTTGTGTATGACACCAACGATGCTGATGATGCAGAATTATTAGTTTTATTAAATGCTGGTCAACCTCAGCTTAACGAGGATGTTAACGGAAACAAAGACGCAGAGTCTTTACAAAGAACACCCAACGGACAAGGTGGTGCAAGAAATACTGAAGGTTATGTTGCCAAAGCTCCAACACCAGGTACAGATAATGATGGAGTTGTAGTAACTCCGGGAGAACCAATTTCTATTGCAGAAGCCAGAGCTACTGCAGAGGGAACTCCTGTAACTATTAGTGGAGTATTAACGGTTACCGACAGCTTTAATGGCCCTGCATTTGTACAGGATGCTACTGGGGGTATTGCTGTTTTTGACGAATTGGTGCATGCTAACATTGCCTTAAAAGTAGGAGACTCTATTACCTTAACCGGGCTAAGAGCAGCATTCAATGATCAGGTGCAAATCAGTGGAGTAGTTGAGGTGATCAACAATGGAGCTCCGCAAAACCCAATCGTTGCACAAGAGGTTACTTTGGCTGAACTTGGAAATCACCCAGGAGAATTGGTAAAAGTGGTAAACACTACCTTCCCTAACCCTGGCGATCTTTTATTCGGTAATTCCAATTTTACCCTTACAGATGCTAGCGGTTCTGGAGAGCTTAGAATAGAGAATGATGTAGAATCTATCGTAGGAAAAGTACAACCTGTAACTTGTCCAGAGATTACTGGTGTCGTAGGTCGTTTTAGAGAATTTTTCCAACTGCTACCAAGACAAGAAGCAGATATCCCATGTGCGTTAGAGTTTATTCCTCCTGGTGATACTGTTGGTTTCCCAAAAGAGGATACCTTTGATGTGGTTGCATGGAATATCGAGTGGTTTGGAGACGAAAACAACTCACCTGTAGGACAAAACCCAATGTCTGATGCCATCCAAAGAGATAGTACGGCTACTGTATTGAGACGATTAAATGCAGATGTTTTTGCGGTAGAAGAAATTGCAGACGATGCTCTTTTTGCCGAATTGGTGGCACAATTACCAGGATACGACTACATCCTTTCGGATGCTACATCCAACCCTGGTGGATCTCCTCCTTTCCAGAAAGTCGGGTTTATCTATAATACCGAAACGGTATCTGTAGTAAATACTAGAGCTATGTTTACCTCCATTCACCCACTATACAATGGTGGAGATGATTCAGCAATAGCAGACTATCCTAACGATACCTCACGTTTCTTTGCAAGTGGTAGACTACCGTTCTTAATGACAGCCGATGTTACTATTAACGGAGTTACAGAGCGCATAGATCTTATTGCACTGCATGCAAGAGCCAACAGTGGTAATGATGCTCAAGGGAGATATGATATGCGTCGTTATGATGTAGAGGTACTCAAAGACTCTCTTGATGTGAATTTTGCCAACAATAAAGTAATACTTCTAGGAGATTATAATGATGATGTAGATGAAACCGTTGCTGATATTCCTTCTACGGTATCAAGTTTCCAGGAATACGTTGATGATACAGAAAATTACACTATTGTTTCTTCAGCCTTAAGTGAAGCTGGATTGCGTTCTTTCGTATTTAGAGAAAATATGATCGATCATATTGCCATTACCAATGAGCTTGATGATGCTTACATCGAAAACTCAGTAACAGTGCATTATGAAGTTTACGATAACGACTATGCCTTTACGACCTCTGATCACTTCCCAGTATCTGCAAGGTTCTTATTAGAGCCAGAATTTGTGGATAACGAATGTGTAGGGGGATCTGTTGTGGCTTTCGAACAAGGAAGAAGAAGAGATGGGAGAAGAATTCCAAGATTAAGAAGTCAGCCTAAACGCGCTCTAGGATACCCTAGAGAAAGAAGGTATCTTAACTTTGTAAGTTTAGGTTTTGGTGGATCAATCACCATCGAACTTAACAATGAAATCTTTGACAATGCAGATACCAACGAATTTGCAGTTTTTGAATCTACTGGTTTCTTTGATAATATACCTTGTCGTTATTTCCCAGAATCTGCAGAGGTATTTGCTTCTCAAGACGGAGTAGAGTTCGTTTCTTTGGGGACTACCTGCCAAGACGGAGAATTTGATTTGGCAACTGGTAATTTAGCTTCTGCAAAATACATCAAGGTTGTCGATATTAGTGATAAGTACTTGTTCCCTTGGTTTGCTGATGGATATGATCTTGACGCTATCGTATGCTTAGAAAACGGAGAGCGTTTGGTAAATAAGCAAAACGTAACTTTGGCTGAAAATCCAACGGCATTAGAAAGTGAATTAATGAATGAAGATTTTGAAGCTGAAGACTTAGAAATCGCGTTGACACCAAATCCGGTTGTTGACCAACTGTCAGTTAGTTTCAATACTTTCTTAGAAAGTGATGTGAACATTTCGATTACTGATGTAACTGGAAAAACCGTATACCTTCAAACGATTCGACTTAATGCCGGAGAGTCTAAATTATCTCTGGATATGGATCGTTACCCAAAAGGATTTTATGTGGTTAAGGTAGCTGATGTAAAAGGCAGCTTTAGCAACACGCAAAAGATAATTAAGCAATAGTAATATACTAACTGTTAAACACGAAAGAGCCGGGCGAATAACCCGGCTCTTTTTCATTGTGATAAACCTCATCGAGGATTACTTTAATATTTCGTCATATTTGCTTTTGTCGTTTAGGATCTCCTTACTCTTTGCGATCTCTGGATTGTGAGAAACATAGTAATTGTACAATCCCTCTCTATAGAAATAGCGCTTAATAATCTCATCAGTAAGTAAATTCATAATTTCTTTCTTGTGGGTATCCAGTCCCTTTTCTTTTGAAGTGTTTATAGCTGCAATCAAGGCATCATAGCTTGATGAAATATCTTGGTCTAGCTTTTCTCTTTTGGCCACTTTTAAAGCTTCCTCAAGAGACTTCTCTGTTTCTGTTTCAAACTTAAAATCACTATCCTTTACAAACTTCTTAAAATCTTCGTAGTCCTTGTCGGTAAATTTGAAATCACCAGGTTTTTGTAATTGGTGAGAATAGTAATATTTGGTTCCATAACTGAAGATTGCATCAGACCTTAGCAATGCAGTAGTTATTTTACTGAATTTAGAGGTCTCTAATTCGATATCTGGTGCTATTCCTCCACCATCATACACCGTTCTTCCGTTTTTGGTTTTAAAGGCTTTAAAATCCTTCTCATCGATACGAACTGCTTTATTATCTTGATCACGATTCCAATAATCTAGTGCTTGTATACATCTTCCGCTTGGTGTGTAGTATCTAGAAATGGTAATTTTCAATTGCGTTCCGTAAGTAAGTTTTTTAGGGCGTTGTACCAATCCCTTCCCAAAACTTCTTGCTCCTATTACCACTCCTCTATCTAAATCCTGAATACTACCTGCTACGATCTCACTAGCCGAAGCGCTTCTTCCATTTACCAATACTACCAATGGAATTTCGGTATCTATAGGAGTTCTTTTTGTAGAGTACTCTTTATTGTACTTTTTTACGATCGACTTAGTCGTAGTAATTAGCTCTCCTTTTGGCACAAAAATGTTAGTTACATTGATGGCTTCGCTTAATAATCCCCCGGGATTTCCTCTTAGGTCCAAGATCACCTTGTTCGCGCCTTCCGCCTTTAGTTCTTCCAAAGCATCTTTGGTTTCTGAAGAAGCTTTGCTATTAAACTTCGACAATACAATATATGCTGTGTTATCTTCCAACAAAGTATAAAAAGGTACTGCATCTACCTCAATTTCTTCACGGGTAAGCACTGTTGTATTTACTTTTCCTTGTCTTTTGTAGGTAATATCTACTGTGGTCCCGCTAGCACCTTTCAATAGTTCTCCTGCATCATCTTTGAAATCGGAAACCTTGACATCTCCGATCTGAATGATTTCATCTCCAGCCTTAAGGCCCGCTTTATCGGCAGGATATCCTTTATAAGGCTCCATGATGATAATTTTGTCCTTAATCGTTTTTACCGATGCTCCAATACCTGTGTACTCACCCGCATTACGGATTTTGGAAGCTTCTACATCTTGCTCATTCCAATATTTGGTATAGGGATCCAAATCATCCAGCATCGCTTTTATAGCGGTATCCATGAGCTCTGCAGGATTGGTCTCATCTACATAATTCATGTTTAACTCCTTAAACATGGTTGTAAAAATTTCGATTTGCTTTGCGATTTCAAAAAAATCAGATTTAAAACTTACTGTTGATAACAGAATCACAACAGCAATAGCGGGATAGAAAATTCTCTTTTTCATGAGCATATATTTAAAGCACATCCAACGATGTATTACTTCGATTTTAGTTCTATTTCTTGCTTAACAAATTTTAGTAATATTCCTTTTATTTTTGATTCAATCAAATCATATTCTGGCATTTCTTTACCAGTATATAAAAACATAAAAGTGAATTGATGAGTAGTGTTGGCTACAATATACTTATTTTTTCTATAACTTTCTCGCATTAATCGCTTTATCCTATTGCGATCCACCGCTTTTTTGAAATAACGCTTACTTACGGATGTACCAACTTTAAAAGATGTATCTTCTTCAAAAGAAGCCTTTTTAAAAACTAATCTTACCGGATATTTGGCCATAGATTTCCCCTCGGCAAATAGCAATTCTATTTCCTTTTTACTCTTTAATTTTTCTTTTTTTCCGAAGGACTCACTCATCATATTAAAACAACCATCACATTTGATCACTAGAAATTATAAAAAATCCGGCCATAAATAACGTTTTATAGCCGGAAAATTATCTTAAGAACTAAACGTATTAGTTCATGTAGGTATTGTTACTTGGATTTACATCGGCCATAAGCTTGGTAATATCCAATTTTACTGATTTTATTTCTGACATCGGTTTTTCGATCGTAATGGTATACGTTGGATTTGTCCAAGGCCAATCCGGCATTACTGTTCTCGGCATGGAACCGATCGGATTTCCTTTTTGTCCTCTCATCATTCTTATAGGCATATAAAATGACTCTATTGATCCGTCTCCATATTCTATATACAAATCTGTTGGCATTGGCATTTGCCCCACACGCTCCAAAGTGATTAAAGTTTTACCATTATCTTCTGTTACTTCTTTAATACCGTAGTCTATAGTATTTGTTGTTTGTGTCCAATCATTTAAATACCAATCTAATTGAATCCCAGAAACTTTTTCTGCAACTCTCTTAAAATCATTTGGAGTTGGGTGTTTAAACTTCCACTCATCATAGTATCTTTTAATGGTTTTTTTCAAGTTATCCTCTCCTATGATATACCCCAATTGCGATAAGAAAACAGCTCCTTTGGCATAAGCAGATGCTCCATACGCCGAGTTATGTGCATAGCGATCTGCCTGCGTCGTTTGTGGTTGTTCTATTCCCGAAAGTGCTAATTGCATATACCCTTGATATAACCCTTTCAATGAATTAGGATTGTTTTGTTTCATCACCTCATTCATGGCCAAAGTAGAAATATAGGTGGTAAACCCTTCGTCCATCCATTCGTGTTTAGATTCATTGGTTGCCAAAATATGTTGAAACCATGCATGAGCCATTTCATGAGCGGTTACACCAACTAAACTTCCAAACTTTCTTTCTCCGGTTATTAACGTACACATCGCATACTCCATACCTCCATCTCCTCCTTGTATGATCGAATATTGATCATATGGATACTTGCCAATATGCTCACTGAAATAATTCATCAAATCTACAGACTTTGGTTGTAGATCTTTCCAATTGTCAACAATGTCCTTATTGTTTTTATACAAAAAGTGAAGTTTCGGTCCTTCGGGTATTTGTACCGAATCATGAATGTATTCTGGATCTGCAGCCCAAGTGAAATCATGAACATTTGGCGCCACAAAATGCCATGCTATTTTTTTCCCTTTCACTTTTACTTTGGTTCCAGGCTCTTCATATCCATGTCCTACCTCATTAGGGTTCTGAAGGTATCCCGAACCCCCTAATACATAGGTCTTATCAATAGAAATTGTAACGTCAAAATCTCCCCATACTCCATGAAACTCTCTTGCGATGTAAGGGTGTGTATGCCAACCTTCAAAATCATATTCGGCCATCTTTGGATACCACTGGGTCATAGACAGTGCTACACCTTCTTTATTATTTCGTCCCGAACGTCGAATCTGAGCTGGTACTTGCCCAGTAAACTCCATCACAAATGTTGTCTTTTCTCCAGGAAGAATTGGTTTATTCAGGTCTACTTCCAAAACTGTACCGGCAACCTCATATTTTGTAGATTGCCCATTCTGGTTTAAACTAGAAACTTTAATGTATCCTATTTCTTCTGGACGTAATTTACTAATTCTGTCGCCCACTCTTGGATCTGGATCCGGAAGATTGCGAGAACGAACATCCATTTCACTACCAGGTTGAAATGCATTGAAATATAAATGATAAAATACCTGCCTTAACGTATCTGGAGAGTTATTCGTATACGTTAATTCCTGTGTTCCAGAATATTGATAGTTTTCAACATTCATATCCACATTCATCTTGTACGCTACATGTTGCTGCCAATATGAGCCATTGTTTTGTGCCCATGCTCCACACGCAACAAAAAGAAAAATTAGAATTACATTTTTACGCATCATCATAATACTTTTATTTAGACATTTTATCCGCAAGGATTAATGCATTGTATAAATTTACCATTTTTCCAGATTTTGAAATATCTGAAAACGGCTTAGAATTTGTCTGCTCACCACCAAGGATCACTGAAGTCGTTGTGTTTAATCCACTATCCATAAGGATGTTTTTTACTTGAGCTGCCTTCAACTTAGGATAATAAGACCTGATCAAAGCTGCCACCCCAGCAACTGCAGGAGCAGCCATCGAAGTTCCCTGAAGATATTCGTATTTGTTATTTGGAGTTGTAGCCCAAATTTTTACTCCAGGAGCAAAAGCGTCTACGTTGTTTTTTCCGTAGTTAGAAAAATTGGCAACCAAATTAGATCCGTACTCATAATTTAATGCACCGATAGTGATAAAGTTATCCGCTATTTCTTCAGAATTGGCAACCTGATCATTTGGATATACTGGTTTTTCATCCAGATCTATACCTTCATTTCCTGCCGCGTTTACAATCAGCACATCTTTTGAAGCCGCATATTTTATAGCATCCCATACCCATTCTGGGTGTGTACTGTAATATTTACCAAAACTAGTGTTGATCACTTTTGCTCCGTTATCTACCGCATATCTTATTGCTAGAGCAATATCCTTATCATACTCATCACCATCGGGTACAGCACGGATTGCCATGATTTCAACATTTTTGGCAACACCGTTCATTCCTTTACCATTATTTCTTTCAGCAGCAATAATTCCCGCAACGTGAGTTCCATGCTTGATTCCTTTTTTATCTGCATTAGGTCCCATTACCTTATTGTTTCCATAATCTCTATCGTCAAAATTATCAACATCATCTCCCACTACAGATCTTCCGTCAAATTCTGGATTAAGGTTATAGTTTAACTGATTGGTAAAATGCTCAACACCTTCAGTTAAGTTCTCGATAAAATCAGGAATGGTATCTCCCGGATCCAAAAATCCGAACATCTGAGATAGAAAAGCAACGTGCTGTTGCATTTCTGGTGTTTTTGCTTCCACCTTTAGCAATTCTTCGCTTGAATAATCCTCTTTACCTATTGCAGCTGCAATGGCTTTGTGAGATATTTTTGACTGCTGCAAGATTTGCTCATACTGCATTTTGTTTTGAGAAGCCTCTTGATACTCTTTTTCAAATTCGGCCTTGGCTTCTATATACTGTTGGTACTCTTCTTTTTCATTATCGGAAACCGAAGAAAGGTTCTTACCCTCGTACTTTGGTTTTAATTTTTTGATAATTCTTACGTATTCCAGATTTTCATCATTCGAATCCCCTAAGAAGTTCCACCCGTAGACATCATCTACATATCCATTGTTATCGTCATCTTTTCCATTTCCTGCAATCTCATTAGGATTTTTCCATACCACACCTTCAAGGTCTTCGTGCTCAATGTCAACACCACTATCTATAACTCCTACTACTACCGTTTGTCCTTTTTTACCTTTTAGCAATTCATCGTACGCCTTAAGAACACTCATACCCGGTATAGTATCCGTCACTAAGTCATAAGAATTCCAATTCTTCAGCTCTTTTTCTGTAAGTTGATCATGTTTTAAAGGAACTGCATCAATATTCTCTATTGGTGTAGAAACTATGGTTGGGGCACCTCCACATCCAACTAAGATTAAAGAAGAGGTTACCACTGAAAAAATCGTATTTGTGGAAAATTTCATTTTCAATTTTATTTTTTTAATTAAATATATCTTCACAGCTAAAAACCTCATTAAGTCGAACGCCTTTTTCTGTGTGTTTTACTGTTATTATTTCGTTATGCGCATCGTGTTCCAAAAACAAATACCATCCGTTGTCTGCAGCTGTTTCTAAAAACAACTTTTTTTCATCCAAGGTTAACAAAGGCCTGGTATCATATCCCATGACATAGGGCAAAGGAATATGACCCACTGTAGGCAGCAAGTCGGCCATAAAAACTATGGTCTTATCCTTGTGTGTAATATGTGGAATCATTTGTTTTTCTGTATGACCATCAGCAAATAGTACGCCAAAACCTAATTCTGTTTGTTTTTGAAAAGCAGTTGCTGTTCTCGAAACGAAGTTAAGATGCCCACTTTCCTCAATAGGTAAAATATTTTCTTTTAAGAACGACGCTTTCTCTCTGGCATTAGGTTGTACTGCCCAATCCCAATGTTCTTTGTTGCTCCATACTTTAGCATTCTTAAATGCTAATTCGTATCCCGTACGGTCTTTATTCCACTGTACCACTCCGCCACAATGGTCAAAATGTAAATGGGTAATAAAAACGTCGGTAATATCATCTCTATGAAATCCTTTTTCTTTGAGGGATTTATCCAAATCATCATCTCCCCAGGGCGAGTAATACCCGAAGAATTTCTCTGATTGTTTGTCTCCCATCCCAGAATCGATAAGAGTTAATCGTTCTCCATCTTCGATAAGCAAGCATCTTGCTGCAATATCAATGAGATTGTTAGCATCTGCTGGATTTGTTTTATTCCAAAGCACCTTAGGGACGACGCCAAACATTGCGCCTCCATCTAGTTTAAAATTTCCAGCTTTGATAGGATATAAGTTCATGTATCAATAAAAATCTTTGCAAAATAGAAAAAATGGCAAGGATGAGGATTTATTTTTTAGACTTTTTAACAATATTTCATTAGATATAGCGTCAAAAACTACAAATCATTTATGAATCCACATTTCTACCGCGGCGATTTCCTATCCAAACGCTCTATTGATTGGGTATATAATACCATAAAATAAAGTCATCTTTTGTTTCGTAAAATCCCCTTTATTTCAACTATATTTAAAAAAATTACGATATTTCTACACAAAATTGAATCTATAAATTACTCATGTTAGCACTTGCAGGAATCATTATATTGGGAATTTTGGCACAATGGGTGGCCTGGAAATTTAAAATTCCCGCAATCTTACCTCTAATCCTAATAGGTCTCCTGGTGGGTCCTCTTGCCACATTATACACAGGTGATGGCACAAAACTCATTCAACCTATCTGGAACGGAACCGAAGGGCTTTTTCCTGGTGAAAGTTTGTTTTATTTTGTTTCTCTGGCCATTAGTATCATTCTATTTGAAGGTGGATTAACGCTAAGGCGTAGTGAAATTTTGAATGTAGGTCCGGTGATCATTAAACTTATTACCCTAGCGGTAGTGGTTACCTTTTTTGGAGCTGGCTTGGCGGCCCATTTTATTTTTGACCTAAGCTGGCCTATTTCTTTTCTTTTTTCGTCATTAATTATCGTTACAGGGCCAACAGTAATCACACCGATCTTAAGAAATATACCACTCAAAAAAGATGTATCGGCAGTACTCAAATGGGAAGGTATCCTTATCGATCCTATTGGGGCTTTGGTGGCCGTTTTGGTTTTTGAGTTTATACGTGTTGGTGGGGGTGAAGAGTTTACTTTTACCGCACTTGTCGAATTTAGTAAAATTGTTCTGGTAGGTTTTACCTTTGGTTTTACGTTTGCCTATGGTCTTGCTTTTTCACTGAAAAGAAAAATTGTTCCACACTATTTATTGAATGTCGTAACGCTTGCCACAGTACTTGGAGTATTTGTGCTCTCTGATATTTTTGCTCACGAATCCGGTCTATTATCTGTTGTGGTAATGGGTATGGTTTTGGGGAATATTAACTTACCTTATCTGGATGAAATTTTATATTTCAAAGAATCTCTGAGCGTTCTTCTAATTTCGATTCTTTTTATTCTTTTGGCGGCAAATATTAACCTTGAAGACTTACAATTGGTATATAATTGGAAAGCGGGATTGCTTTTTGCCGTTGTTGTATTTATCGTTCGACCTCTTGGGGTTTTTCTTAGTTCTTCGAAATCCGGTCTAAAAACCAATGAAAAGCTCTTTATAAGTTGGGTAGGACCCAGAGGAATTGTAGCAGCAGGAATCGCTTCCTTATTTGGGCTAAAGTTGTACAAAGAAGGAGTGCCTGGAGCAGAATATATCACTCCATTGGTATTTATGATAGTACTGGGCACAGTATTGCTAAACGCCACCACTGCACGATATGTAGCCAAATTAGTAGGTGTCTTTTTAAATAAGTCTGAAGGAATTTTAATCATTGGCGCCTCCAAAATTTCAAGGCTTATTGCTCTATACATCAAAAATAATAACAAACATGTTGTACTTGTAGATAGTAATAGAGATAATATTACAAAAGCCAAAGACTTAGGATTAGATGCTATTGAAGCAAATATCTATGGTGAGCAATTAAAAGATAATATTGAACTAAATGATGTTGGATATCTTATGGCACTCACCGCCAATAATGACATCAATAAATACGCAATTAACAAGTTCAAGGATCAATTTGGAGAGAACGGTTCGTTTCGATTAATCACTTCCGACGAGATGAATAACCCCAACAATAATCCACAAGAAGGTTTGTTTTCTCATACCGATGATTACTACAAACTTATTGCGCTTGCCGAAAAGTATCCTAGTATTCAAGAAATAAAAATTAAGGACAAAAAGCATTACAAAACGCTTATTGAGATTACCAAAGAAGATGCAGATATTATTCCTCTGTTTATAAAAAATAGTACTAAAAATCTTCGTATTATTTCTTCCTACAGCAGAGAAATAGATCAGATACAGGAAGACAGCTATTTAGCTTATATCGGTAAACCTTTTGATATTGAAGAGGTCTGAAAAACATCGCTGAAAAACATTTTTAATCGATAAAACACACTTTTTTGTCTTAATTTTTTGTTAATAAGCGTATAACTTCTATATTTGGGCTCATAAATTTACATTAAACACCCAAATACTATGAAAAAACTTATGTTATCTGCCGTATGTGCATTCGCCCTAGTTATGACCTCTTGTGGAAGTGATGATGATGGAGGAGGAAACTGTAGAGAGTGTGAAATTTTTGGTATCGCAACTTCTATCTGTGACAACGGTGATGGTACAGTAACCGTAAATGCACTAGGACAGTCTAGTACTGAGACACTTCCGGAAGGAACAACTTTTGAGGCATTTGCTGATGCCACTTGTAATGCTGGAATAACAATCGGTCAATAATCGGCCTAGCTAACTAAATCTTACGAAGGTGACTCCAAATAGAGTCACCTTTTTTCTTTAATCAAATACATGTATACCGGTAAGTGATCACTATAGCCTCCTACATAGTTTTGACCACTAAAACTTCGGAAAGGATATCCTTTATACCTCCCAGTGGTAGTTATTAAAAATGCTTCACTGAATATTCCTACCTTATAAAACCTGTAAGAACTGTAATCTTCTTGTAATAACTCCTTCGACACTATGATTTGGTCAAAAATCGTCCAACTATCGTTCCATGCATGCGTACCAATACCTTTATTCTTCATCTTGGCCAAAGGATTATATAACTCTTTTAAATCTGTATCCATTCGTTTAGAGGTCGCTCCCAATACTTTTTTTAAGCTTGAGCTATCAGGATCATCATTAAAATCTCCCAACGTAATTATTTTTGAGTAAGGATCTAAAACAAAAATAGAATCTATTATTCTTTTATTCAGTTTCGCTGCTTTTTTCCTTTTATAAGCGCTTCTTGTCTCGCCTCCTCTTCTTGATGGCCAATGGTTGACAATACAATGAATCAAATCACCATCCAAATACCCGCTTACTACCAGTTGATCTCTTGTATATACTCTTTTTTGTGTTACCTCATCATAAAGGTATAATTCATAGGTTTTAAAATGTTTTGGTTTGAACCGGTCTTTTTGATACAATAAACCCACGTCTATTCCTCTGCGATCTGGAGAGTCCTCGTGTATAATCCCATATTTATTTTGAATAAGGATAGGTTCTTTAATCAGATCTTCTAATACCTTCCTGTTTTCTATTTCTGCAACTCCTAGTATAGCCGGAGCACTTCCTGTTTGTTCTTTTCCAATTTTCGAAATCACCAGTGCCATGTTTCGTAATTTCTCTTTATACAATTTATCTGTCCAATGATATCGGCCTTTTGGAGTTCTATCGTTATCAAATGTCAAGGGATCATCTATGGTATCAAAAAGGTTTTCTAAATTATAAAAAGCGATAGTCTGAATGTTATAGGTTTTCTTTTGCTGTGAGAGAAGTATCACAGGGATAAAGGACAAAAAGATCATCAACACTCTTATGATCACAACCATAATACAAATCGTTTAATCGTTCACGCAAATATTAATGTTCTGAGTTTCAGATTTTGAAACTGGTGTAATTTAATATTGCCTCTCACAACGTCGTCCTACTCATAATTTTTTATAACCAAAAAGAATTAGGTAAAGGACATGATAAATCGAACATCTATATTAAAACTCACTCTGGTATTTGAGTTTTGTGTTTCCTTCTTAAATGCTCAGGAAACTAATATAAAAGGTAGAGTTATTGACACTTTTAGCAATGAAAATATTGTTGATGCTTTGGTTTCAATTGAAAAAACCGATATCTCTTGTCGAACCAATACTTTTGGTAGCTTTAGCTTTAATAATGAGCCACTTCCTCTTGGAGAGCAGATTCTTGTCATTTCAAAACGTGGATACCTTTCGAAACGATTTCCTGTTGTGATTAATGAAGCCCAAACACTTGATCTTAAAATCCTCCGGTTAGATTATGATTTTAGTGATGAGGATCAACAAATTGCTACTATCGAAATCAGTGACCTGGAACTGGCAGAAGAGAACGATGTTTCCTTTAATATTCCAGCGCTCCTACAAGCTAGAAAAGACATCTTTCTGAATGCCGCAGCATATGATTTTAGCGCTGCTTTTTTTCGACCAAGAGGCATAAATAATGAAAATAGTCAACTTTTGATTAACGGAATTTCTTTCAACAAAATCTACAATGGGAGACCACAATGGAGCAATTGGGGAGGGTTAAATGATGTACAACGCAACCAGGAATTTTCTATGGGGGTTTCAGAAAACAGCTATTCTTTTGGTGACCTTCAAGGGACATCAAATATCATTATGAGGGCTTCTCAGTACAGAAAAGGAGGAAGAGTCTCCTATGCCGCTTCAAACAGAACCTACGAGGGAAGGGTAATGGCAACCTATAATTCTGGTGTTTCACAAAACGGATGGGCATATTCATTATCGTTTTCTAAAAGATTTGGTGAGGAAGGAATTTTTGAAGGTACAGGATACAATGCACACTCCTTTTTTACTTCGGTAGAGAAAAAAATAAATGAGAAACACAGTCTTAATTTTACAGGGTTCTACACACCCAATCAAAGAGGCCGATCCACTGCGATTACTGAGGAAGTAGCTCGTCTCAAAGGACCTAATTACAATCCGAATTGGGGATATCAAAATGGTAAAATAAGAAATGCTCGACAACGAAGAATAGAAGAACCTATTTTTATGCTAAATCATTATTGGCAGCTTTCAGAAAATACTCTAATCAATACCAATTTAGCATATCAAACCGGAGAGGTAGGAAACAGTCGTATTGATAACACGGGAGGAGATCTTTTTATAACTTCAAGTGGACAACAGCTATTTACAGGAGGAGGAAGAAGTACACAAACCAACCCTGTTCATCAAAGTAACTTACCTAGTTTTTTTCTTGGTAACCCTAACCCAACTCACCTAGATTTTCAGAATGCTTTTTTAGCTCGAGAAAACCTAATCAACAATGGCCAAATCGATTGGGACTCTATTGTGGCTACAAACCTTAACAACGCAGCCTTAGGAAATAATGCCACTTATATCGTATATGAAGATCGTACCGATGATACTCAGTTGGTGGGTAATGTGATTGTAAGTAGTGAGATATCCAAACATATCAATTTAAATGCTTCCATGTCTTATCGCTCCTTGTCTAGTGAAAACTTTGCAGAAGTAAGCGATTTATTAGGGGGTAATGGTTTTTTGGATGTTGATCTCTTTGCTATATCCTTTTCTTCCTTAGACCACGACACACAGCTTAATCAAGCGCAAAGTGATCTACGCAACCCAAATAGAATAGTATCCGAAGGTGATAGATATGATTACAACTATATACTAGAAGCAGCTACTCTAGATGGGTTTTTACAAACATCTTTTCAATTTAATACCATTGATTTTTTTATCGGTGGTAAGATATCTCAATCTTCCTTTCAAAGAGACGGGTTGTATGAAAATGGTTATTTTCCCGGCGATCAATCCTTTGGAAAAAGTAGTGCTCAGCAATTTCTAAATTATGGCATAAAAGCAGGATCTACGTTACGAATCAATGGGCTGCAGACTTTTCAGGTCAATGCAGGATATTTTAGTAAAGCCCCTACCCTTCAAAATGTTTTTGTTAATCCAAGACAAAATAACATGACCGTTTCTGAGCTTACCGGAACAGAACAACCAAATGAAATCATTCAAACCGTAGATGCCAGCTATTTATTCCGTTCCAAACACATCAAAGCACGTTTGAGCGGTTATTATACCAAAATAGAAGACGCTACAGATATTTCTTTTTTTTATACTCAAGCTATTTCAGGATCAGAAGCTGGTTTTGTACAAGAGATTGTAACCAATATCGATAAGCTTTACTATGGAGGTGAACTAGGTATTGAATTTCAGATTACCCCAACCTTAAAACTCAAATCAGCAGCAGCGATTGGAGAATTTAGATACAATAACAACCCAGAACTGGCACTAGCCAGTACTAGTGATGTTTTTGCAGAGGTGCAAGGTATTCGTTCTTTCGGTAAATCCTATATCAAGGGATATTATTTGCCTGTAGGTCCTCAAAACGTGGCTCAGTTAGGATTCGAATACCGTGATCCTGATTTCTGGTGGTTTGGAACCACTGTTAACTATTTTTCTAACGCCTTTATCAATGTGAGTCCATTTGCAAGAACCTCTAATTTTTATCAAGATCGTGATGGTTTACCTTTTAATGATATCGATCAAAATGTAGCCCAATCCTTGTTACAGCAGGAACAATTAGAAGATTACTTTCTTGTAAATGCTATTGGCGGAAAATCATGGAGAATCAACAACTATACTTTAGGTTTTTTTGCTTCCATTACTAACATCCTTGACCAGAAATACAGAACCGGTGGTTTTGAACAAACCAGAAATGCCAATTATAGACTAGCACTAGAAGAATCCAGAAGGGATACGCCCATTTTTGGACCAAAATACTTTTATGGCTTCAGCACCTCATACTACCTTAATTTTTATGTACGATTTTAAACACCGATCAAATGACATTCACACCAAAAACCAGCAAATCAATTTGTTATATACTGTTAACATCAATTCTTTTCTACTGCACTCCAGAACAAAATTTTGACACCCCATCCATATCCACTCTCGAACCAGAAATTGTAGGCACTTCTATTGATATACAATCCTTATTAGGCATGCTTGGTCAGGAACTAGAAAAAGAAGGAGAAAATGCGAAATTGATCTTTGAGGATACCGATAATTTTATCAGCGGATATGTAATTTCAAGTGACCGTGCTGGCAATTTTTTTAAAGAAGTTATCATTCAAAACAAAAAGGATAATCCTACGGCAGGGATTAGAGTATTGGTAGATGTTAACCCTCTGTTTACCTTCTACGATTTTGGAAGAAAAGTATTTATCCCTCTGAATGGTTTGTCTATAGGTATAGAAAATGGGGTTCCTACATTAGGAGTTCTCGATGGAAATACGATTGCCCCAATACCCTCATTTCAAATTGAACACACAATAATAAGAGGTCCAGAAATAGGAGAAATTATCCCTTTAGAACTAAGTATCTCAGATTTTTCTGATCAGTATCTCCATCTTTTTATCAAGATCAATAATCTTCAATTCCACAAAAACTTTGTACAAAATGATAATGTCTTTTCTTTTGCTTCAGAACCTAATGACCTATTTGATGGAGAACGAATCATAGAAGATTGTGAAACCCAAAGAAACACCGTTTTAAGCACTAGTACTTTTTCTGATTTTAAAGGCTTAAAACTGCCTCAAAGTAGGGGTAGCTTTCAAGGAATTCTTACCAAGAACTTTCTTGGAAATCGATATAATCTTGTACTCAATGATCCTAATGGGCTTTTATTTGATACCGAAGAACGTTGTGATCCTCAAGTGTTTGAATGTGTTCAAGAACAAGAAGGAGATCAGCTTATTTTTGAACAGGATTTTACTGATTTCAAAACCTCTGATTTAGGAAAAGAAGGTTGGCTAAATATCAATCAAACTCAAGGGAAGTTGAAGTACAAAATAGGAGAGTTTGCCAATAATAAATATGCTCAAATCACAGGGTTTAGATCAAATGAAGGTCTATATGAAGTTTGGTTGATTACTCCTGAAATTGACTTAAGCACTACCAATTCGGAAGTTTTGAACTTTGATGTCCAAGCTGGGTTTGATAACGGTAATATCCTAGAGGTGTTTATCAGTACTGATTTTGTCGATGATATCTCGACTGCCAACTGGTCTAAATTAGACGTAACCGTACCACGCGGACCATTAAATGCTTTTGGAGACCTTTTCCCCTCTGGCGCTATCGGTTTGGATTGTGTAGAAGGTACAGTAAGAGTAGGATTTAGATATTTGGGCGGTGATCCAAAAGTGACCACACGCTATCACATTGATAACATCAAAATAACCGGTAACTAACTTTTACTCTAGTATCATTCCAATATGGGGGATACCATCCTCGAGGTACTCCTCTCCTACCATAACAAACCCATGAGATTCGTAAAATCTTTGTAAATAGGTTTGTGCAGAAATTTTGATGGTCGTTGTTTTAAAATGATTCTCGACGGCAGCAATGCTTTCTTTGATGAGATCATGACCATATCCGTATTGCCTTTCTTTTTCGGCAACCACTACTCTGCCAATACTTGCATGCTCAAAATAATCGCCTGCTTTAAATATTCTAGTATAAGCGACTACTTCATCATCTTTATAGCCAATTACATGCAGTGCTTTTTGGTCTTTATTGTCGATATCTTGATATACACAATCCTGTTCAACAACAAAAACTTCTGCGCGTAAGCGCAAAATTTTGTAAAGCTCTGACGCTGTAAACTCATCAAAGCTTTTTACCGTAAATTTTAGGCTCATAAATCCGTAGTATTAGCACATCGGTATTTTGTTTACCCGATTTAAGTGTCTACCTCCTTCAAAAGCAGTGTTTAAAAATGTTTTTACCATTTCTAAAGCTTGTGGTGCAGAAGTAAATCTTGCAGGGATACATATAATGTTTGCATTATTATGTTGTCTGGTAAGTTCTGTTATTTCTTTTGTCCAACAAAGACCAGCCCGAATATTTTTGTATTTGTTAGCAGTCATCGCAACACCATTACCACTACCACAAATTAAAATTCCGAAATCTGCATTCTCACTATCCACATCTTTTGCTACAGGATGCACAAAATCTGGATAATCTACACTAGATTCTTCATTCGTACCATGATTAATTACTTCAATTCCTTGAGAGTTAAGATATTCTACTATTGTAAACTTATATTCTGTTCCTGCGTGGTCGTTTCCTATAGCTATTTTCATTTGTTTTTGATGTCTGTTTGAGTTACACTACAAAGATAATTTAATCCAAAAAAGTAACCTTCAAAAAGTCAAATAATTACGTAAATATTACCTCAATGTTAATAACTCATAACCTTGTGTTAACATTGTATGTGAATAAATGGTTCCTAAAATTTATAACATTTTTTTGCTTGTTTGATTTTTTATTAGAATACAAGAGGTGTCTGCAATTTTCAAAACAATAAATTCATTTTTTTTGGTTGAGTTTTCAAACATTAAATTAATGTTATGAACTCCCGTTTTTTTGAAAAACTATTAAATATTATATCTGTGAATATACTATTAACAACTGTTGATTATTTTTTATTTCTGTTACATTTTCAAGCAATTATCATATTGATATCTTGTTTATATGTTTCTGAAAATTTCAAGAAACTAAAAAAGCAAAAAAAACTTCGAAAAGTTATACCGCTATTCACACTACATCATAAGTATCATTATTAATTTTAAATTTCAAAAAAAGAAAAAAGATATATTAAATATATGTTGAAAAGTATCTTTGAATTTAAAAATTGGAAATAAAGAATGTCCTTATACAATTCGTAGATGTGAATTGGTATTTAAATCGTCTATGATTTGTAGTACTCTTTCTTTGTCTCTTTGATGAACTTTGAGATTGATTCCTCCCAGAGCGTTGGAGTAAAAAGGAAAAACGCCAATCATTGTTTCATTCTCGAAGAAATACGATATGCCTTCTCTATCTAGAAGAAGTTTCAATATAGCGTATTCATAGGGGTAAGTAAAGGTTTTTACAATAACAAAGTCTTTCATTAAAAGAAAATCAATAGCTAAATATACGAAATAAGAAAAAGGGATCAATAAAGTAGTGATAAAATGAGATAAACTACTGACCTTTAATCGGTCTCTAGAGTTTCTTCCCCAAATCGTGCTGAGCCATTTATCTCTGATTCGTTGATCGTTTCATTCTTTTTATCGAGGGTATTACTGATATATAAACTGAAAGAATACACTCCTAACAGGAATATTAGAACGAAAAGGAATATTACTTTATGTACTTTTTTGATTTTAGCCATCGTTATATAGAAACAGCAATCTATGACTGTTTAGTATAGTAAAATAAAATTAAGTAATTTTTAAGATAAAAGCAGGAAATTGTTTAGAAAATATAAATATAAACTACTGATTTACAGATAATACATTTTTTTAAGGTTAAACATAAAGAGAATGCAATGATTAATAAAAAGTTTAAACTTAAAATTATAGATCCTTAACAATAAACAGTACTTTTATCAGATATAACATAATTGACATTAATGAAAAGAAAGAGTAGAAGAAGAAAAAAGTCTCCCAAAATAGAGAATATCACCCAAGGAATACTCAAAATACTTAAATCAGAACCTCATAAAACTTTTAATTACAAACAAATAGCTGCTAAATTTGGTGTTAATGATGCCAGTAGCAGAAATCAGATTATCAAGAAGTTAGCTCAATTAGCAGCAAAGAAACAAATTGAAGAAGTAGAACGAGGTAAGTTTAAGATCATTCCTAATATAAATACATTTACTGGTAGATTAGAGATCACGACAAAAGGAACTGGATATGTAGTAGTAGAGGATCTTGAAGACGATATTTTTATTCCAAATAATAATTTAAACAAAGCATTAGACGGAGACGAAGTAGAGGTATATGTGTACCGTAGAAAGAGAAGAGGGAAAAGTGAAGGAGAAATTACTAGAATCATTAACCGCAAAAGAAATGAGTTTGTAGGAGTTATCGAGCTTCAAAAAAATTATGGTTTTGTAAATGTTCAGGATGGTAAAATGTATACCGATATTTTTGTACCGAAGAATAAAATAGGAAAGTCTGAGCATGGAGATAAGGTATTGGTAAAGTTAGAAGATTGGCCCGATAATGCAGAATCACCTTTTGGTAAAGTAGTAAAAGTTCTGGGTAAACCAGGAGAACACCATACCGAAATCCATGCAATTTTAGCTCAATATGGACTACCTTATGAATTTCCAGAGGAAGTCGAAGAATTTGCGAATCAATTAGATACGAGTATTCAGGAATCTGAAATCAAGAAACGAAGAGATATGAGAAATATCTTAACGTTCACGATAGATCCCAAAGATGCTAAGGATTTTGATGATGCTTTATCTTTTGAAATTCTGGAGAATGGAAATTACGAAATTGGTATCCATATTGCAGATGTATCACACTACGTAAAGCCAGGATCAATTCTTGATGATGAAGCCTACGAAAGAGCAACTTCTGTATACTTGGTAGACAGAGTAGTACCGATGTTACCAGAGATTTTATCTAATAATGCATGCTCTTTAAGACCTCATGAAGAAAAATATACATTTTCTGCAGTTTTTGAATTGAATGATAAGGCAGAAATCAAAAATCAATGGTTTGGTAGAACAGTCATCTACTCTGATGCACGTTTTGCTTACGAGGAAGCGCAACATATCATAGAGACCAAAGAAAGTGGTATTCCCGAGGAAATTTCACTTACCGGGAAAAGCTATACCGCGGATGATAAGATAAAAGAAGCGATTCTTAAATTAGATGAGTTGGCCAAAATCATGCGCTCCAAACGAATGAAACATGGAGCCATTTCTTTTGATAAGGTAGAAGTTAGATTCTCTTTAAACAACGATAACGAACCTACAGGAGTCTTTTTTAAGACTTCTAAGGACGCTAATAAGTTAATCGAGGAGTTTATGTTACTTGCTAATAAAAAAGTCGCAGAATTCATCGGAAAACAAAATCCAAAGAAAACCTTTGTGTATAGAGTACATGACGAACCCGACGACGAAAAGCTAGCAGCACTACAAAACATCATCGGACGATTTGGATATAAATTAGATTTAAGAGACCGAAAAACTACCACAAAATCTTTAAATGGTTTATTAAAGGATGTGCAAGGTAGAAAAGAACAAAACCTTGTAGATACGCTTGCTATTAGAAGTATGAGTAAAGCGGAATATACTACCCATAATATTGGGCATTATGGATTAGCATTTGACTATTATTCGCATTTTACATCACCGATTAGAAGATATCCTGATGTTATGGCACATCGTTTGCTGGAACATTATCTGGATAGTGGAAAATCTGTTGCTGAAGAAGAATACGAAGAAAAGTGTAATCACAGCAGTAGTATGGAAAACCTTGCTGCAAATGCAGAAAGAGATTCTATTAAATACATGCAGATCAAATTCATGAAAGATCATGAAGACGAGCATTTTTTGGGTGTAATTTCCGGAGTAAC
Organism: Aquimarina sp. AWH4_224; assembly: GCF_056160245.1. NCBI lineage: Bacteria > Pseudomonadati > Bacteroidota > Flavobacteriia > Flavobacteriales > Flavobacteriaceae > Aquimarina > Aquimarina sp. AWH4_224. Next base: position 205,435 of record NZ_JBSWWU010000002.1, read on the forward strand.
CGAGTGGGGTATTTATGTTGAAATTATTAGCAATAAATGCGAAGGAATGATCAGATTACGCGATATGAATGATGATCATTACGTATTCGATCAGGACGAATATGCTGTGGTAGGGCAGACTTCAAAGAAAGTCTACCAACTAGGAGATGAAGTTTATGTGAAAGTAAAAAGTGCTGATTTGGTCAAAAGGCATCTGGATTTTACACTTATCGGAAGTAAAGAAGAGGTAGAATAGAATTCTATATATAATAACACACAAATCTTAAAATATTTTTGATATGAAAAAGATTCTTTTTTTATGGGTATGGTTACCATTACTCTCGATAAATGCTCAGGATGTAGTGACCAAAAACATTGGAGATTTTAATGAACTAAAGGTATTTGATAAAATTAGTGTAACCTTAGTGCAGAGTGATGAAAATAAGGTTGAAATAACCGGAATAAAAAGACGTGAAGTAGACGTGATTCTGAAAGATGATCTGTTGAAAATACGAATGTTTGTAGATAATATTTGGGATAATAACAACACCAAAGTAACCGTGTATTATAAACAAATTGAAAAGATTGATGCCAACGAAGGTGCCAGGATTATCGCCCAGGACGTTATCAAATCAAGAGATTTAGATATCCGAGCGCAAGAAGGAGGAAAGGTCATCGGGAAAGTAGATGCCAATTTTGTGTATGGAAAGGCGGTAACAGGTGGAGAAATTGATCTCGAAGGTGAAGCAAAAGAACAGGAAATCGTTATTAACTCTGGTGGGCAATATTATGCTAGTGAGCTCGAAAGTAACGAAGTACAGGTAAGAGTAAGTGCCGGAGGAACTGCCGAAGTATTTGCCAGAAAGTACATCAAAGCCAATACTAATGCCGGAGGTACTATAAGGATTTTTGGAAATCCTACAGAAATGGATACCCAAAAATTATTGGGAGGTAAAATCATAGAAGTTAACTAAGTAGTTTTTTTACCTTTGTAGTATAGACACACTTATCATATGCTTCAAGATGCTCAGGCCGCAATACCATTAGGATTTTTATTAGCCTTTTTGATTGGGCCTGTTTTTTTTGTGCTTTTAGAAACAGCAGCTATTAAAGGTTTTCGAGCTGCGTTAGCTTTGGATCTGGGTGTAATTTTTGCTGATATTGTCTTTATTCTTATCGCATATTTTAGTACCAATCAAATTCTTGAAAAAATTAAAGATGATCCTGCGTTATTTATTTTTGGTGGGATGTTGTTGGCAACTTATGGAGTAATTTCTTTTATCCAGGAACGCAAAAACTACAATAAACTTCGAGATACTTCGGTAGAAATAATCAATAAACAGAATTACTTGATGCTCTTTGTAAAAGGGTTTTTGCTCAATTTTATTAATATTGGAGTATTGGGTTTCTGGCTAAGTATTATCATTGTTATTGGACCACAATTGGATATGAATACCAATAGAATATTGTATTTCTTCGGTATTGTTCTAGGTACGTATTTGTTTATTGATGTGTTTAAAATGTTATTGGCCAAACGCTTAAAAAGAAAGTTGACTCCAAAAAGAACATATATGACCAAGAGGATAATTAGTATACTGATGGTTGTTTTTGGGGTGTTTTTGATACTAAAAGGAGTTTTACCAGATACAATGGAGGAGAGAATACAGAATGAAATAGAAAAAATAACTCCAGAAGCTCCTGCTTTTAACTAAAAAATCCCGTACAAAATGTACAGGATTTTTGAGGTGTCGAGCGGATTCGAACCGCTGTAGATGGTGTTGCAGACCACTGCCTAGCCACTCGGCCACGACACCAGTTTTTGGTTGGAAGGCAAATGTAAAAAAATTTATTATTTCTTAGTAAGAAATTGCATTAAAACTGCATTCCAATATAACGAAAGTACAAAGTTAACGATTTTTACTTCGGGTTATAGTAACCATTTCAACATTTCCTCCAATGGGTGGATTAATTTTTGAAACATCTACTGTTGCTTTTTCAACCAGGGGTAATTCTTTGAGTATTCTAACTAATATTCGTTCTGCGGCATGTTCTAAGAGCTTAGATCGTATAGCCATTTCTTCTTTTACAATATGATTTAAATGTACATAATCTACGGTATCCGCCAAACGGTCTGACGCTGCAGATTGAGTTAAATCTGCTTTAATTTTAAGATCAACTCTGTAGTCGGATCCTATTTTTTTTTCTTCAACAAGACATCCATGATAGGCATATATCTTGATGTTTTTCAGTTTAATTATTCCCACAGAAGTTTTTGACAAAGGTAAAGGAATCTTTATTAATATTCGAGTCAAAAATTCTGGTTATCGCATGGATATGATCATATTTAAAATAATGTAATTAAAGGTTTTTTGATGTAGTGAAGCAACATAAGAATTTGTAGTTTTGTGGTTTATTTACTTTGTAATGACTGAAGAGAAAAAATCGCTCAATTTTATAGAGCATATTATAGAAGAGGATCTTGAAAATGGAATGAACACCAGCAATTTGCGTTTTCGTTTTCCTCCAGAACCTAATGGATATCTGCATATAGGACATACCAAAGCTATAGGAATAAGTTTTGGTTTGGGGTTAAAATATAATGCTCCTGTCAATCTTAGGTTTGACGACACTAATCCGGCAAAAGAAGAGCAGGAATACGTAGATGCAATTAAAGAAGATATTACCTGGTTGGGGTATACATGGGATAGAGAGTGCTATTCTTCAGATTATTTTCAACAGTTGTATGACTGGACAGTACAGTTAATTAAAGAGGATAAGGCATACGTGGATTCTCAAACTGCAGAAGCTATTGCACAGCAAAAAGGCACCACTACAGAACCAGGAACAAATAGTCCTTATAGAGACCGGTCTGTAGTTGAAAATTTGGATCTTTTTGAACGAATGAAAAATGGAGAATTTGATGAAGGAGCACATGTAGTTCGTGCCAAAATTGACATGGCGGATCCAAACATGTTAATGAGGGATCCATTAATGTATCGTATCCTTAAAAAATCACATCACAGAACAGGTGATGAGTGGTGTATTTATCCTATGTACGATTGGACACATGGAGAAAGTGATTACATAGAGAATATATCTCATTCCTTATGTTCACTGGAGTTTAAACCTCATAGAAAATTATATGACTGGTTTTTGGATCAGGTGTATAGTGAGCATATAAGACCAAAACAACGTGAGTTTGCCAGGCTTAATTTGAGTTATACCATTATGAGTAAGCGTAAGCTCCTTAAACTGGTAGAAGAGGGTATTGTAAAAGGATGGGATGATCCAAGAATGCCAACGATTTCTGGCCTTAGAAGACGTGGATATACTCCAGCTTCGATACGTAAATTTGTAGAAACAGTAGGAGTGGCCAAGCGAGAAAATGTTATCGATGTTTCTTTGTTAGAATTTTGTGTTAGAGAAGATCTTAATAAAATAGCGCCAAGGGTAATGGCGGTTGTGAATCCGGTAAAATTGGTAATCACGAATTATCCTGAAGGACAAGAGGAGTGGTTAGAAGCCGAAAATAACCCTGAAGATGATAGTGCAGGATCTAGAAAAGTTCCATTTTCTAGAGAGTTATATATAGAAAAAGAGGATTTCAAAGAAGAAGCTAGTCGAAAGTTTTTCAGACTTACTTTAGGTAAAGAGGTTCGTTTAAAAAATGCATATATCATTAAGGGAGAAAGTGTGGTAAAAGATGATGAAGGAAACATCATCGAAATCCATTGTACATATGATCCAGAAAGCAAATCAGGTAGTGGTACAGAAGCGTCTAAACGTAATGTGAAGGGAACTTTACATTGGGTATCTATGGCACATGCGGTACCCGCAGAAATAAGAGTATATGATCGATTATTTAATGATGAAGCACCTGCAGGACATAAGGATAAAGACTTTATGGAGTTCCTTAATCCAGAGTCCCTTAAGATCATAACAGGGTATGTAGAGCCTAGTTTAAAAGAAGTGCAACCACTAGAACAATTTCAATTTCAGAGGCTAGGATATTTTAATGTTGATCCTGATAGTTCTGATGATCTTTTGGTATTTAATAAGACTGTTGGATTGAGAGATACCTGGGCAAAGGCAAAGCCTGTACAATCGCAAAATAATAACAATAAACCAGCTCAAAATCAGCAGAGAGAGGTTCCTGCTATAGAAGAGGTAAAAAGAGCAGGGAAGAAGTACACCAATTTGCCGGAAGAGAAAAGAACGGTGCTAAAAAATAAGATCATTGAGGCAGCAAAAAAAATTGAAATTGAGGAGTTGATTCCACTGTATAACACAGCGGCAAAAAAGGTAGGAACCCGCATATCTACTACAATTGCGTTGGGTATAGTGCTAGAAACGAAGAATATAGAGCCTGATGAATTGGCGATAGCATTTATTCAGAAAGGAATGGAGGATGGTAACGAATTACTTCAAGCTGAAGCCAAAGAAATAGCCAAAAAATATGATATAAGTTAAAAAAGAAAAGCCCTCAAATAGAGGGCTTTTTTATTAGTTTTCTGCGATGTGCTCATCAAGAGGTATCTCTATATCTGTTTTAAAATTTGGAAACAGTTTCTGAGTATCAGGATCATCCAGTAATTTATTAGACTCTACAAAATACCATTGCGATTTTTTGGAATCATAAAATCCAAATAAAGAACCTTTTATCACTACGGATCTACCACTAAAGTCCATTTCTACAGTATTCTTTATCAGACATCGATATTCTTTTCCTTCTTTTTTAAGTTCTGCAACTTCTTCGATTTTGGATTTTTTAACTTTAATATTTTGAGCATCCATAGTTCTGAAATTATCATTCATGGTCTCCATCAATTGTTCTTGTCCAAAAGCTTCAAAAATATTTGGATGAGTATATTTAAGCATTTGACTTAAATTTCTATCAATGGATGCTTTTGATGTTGCTTTAGCATCTCTTAGTGCAGTTTTTTTAAGAGTGTTTGCGTTTTGCGAAAAAACACTCCCTGTGACCAAAAGTAACAGTAAAAAGTAATTTTTCATGGGACTACGTTTTATAAAAATTGTTAAGTTTACGACTATAAGTTTTATTTATAAATTTACAGTATTTATCATTTTTTCTTATTAAAAATAACGTTAAATAAAGCTTTTTAAACGATTAAAAAAATAATAGCATGTAAATCTATATAGGGAAATCAAAAACTGTGCTAAAAACGCTGTAATTGATTTTTTAACAAAAATAAGCCCGTTTTCATAAGTTTGCAACAAAAAAATAAAAAACCCGACTTACAAACATAAGTCGGGTTGTTTTTTAAGACAAAAAAATGTTATTCTTCGGTTCCAGGTTTTTTCTTTCTGGTAATTCCTTTAGCTGCATTTTGTCTTTTCATTTCTTCACCAATTTGATTGGAAGCAGTAAAAGAAGCAATCATGTTGTTTAGCATATCACTTCCTGCTTGAGGAGAATTTGGAAGTAATATTAAATTACTATTGGTTTCTTCTCCTATAGATTGTAAAGTATCATAATGTTGAGTAACTACAATTAGAGCTGAAGCTTCTTGAGAATTGATACCAACATTGTTAAGCACATCTACACTTTCTTCCAGTCCTCTTGCAATTTCTCTACGCTGATCGGCGATACCTTGTCCTTGTAATCGTTTACTTTCGGCTTCAGCACGTGCTTTTGCTACAATTTTAATTCGTTCAGCTTCGGCTTCATATTCTGCAGCAATCTTTTCACGTTCCGCAGCATTAATACGGTTCATTGCTTCTTTAACTTGTAGATCTGGATCAATATCGGTTACTAACGTTTTTATAATGTCATATCCGTAATTGATCATTGCTTCATTTAATTCTGCTTTTACGGCAATAGCAATGTCATCTTTTCTTTCAAAGACATCGTCAAGTTTCATTTTAGGAACTTCGGCACGTACAACATCAAAAACGTATGAGGTAATTTGATCATGCGGGTTTTCTAGTTTATAGAAAGCATCATATACTTTCTCTTTGATCACTTGAAACTGGACAGAGATTTTTAGACGTACAAATACATCATCTTTTGTCTTGGTTTCAACGATTACATCAAGCTGTTGTATTCTCAAATTGATTCTACCAGCGATACGATCGACTATTGGAATTTTCATTTGGAGTCCTGAATTGCGGAAGCTCAAAAACTTTCCAAAACGTTCTACCACGGCAGAGGTTTGTTGTTTCACCACAAAGAATGAGGAGAACAAAACAATAAAACCAAAAATTAGTACCGGAATTAATAATATACCCATTGTTTTTTCAGATTAAAGTTAATAGTTATGTAAATGAATGTACAAAATAAATGTATTGCAATACACTATTTTGAAATGGTAATCATAGCAGTAGCAATCTGTGCATTACTCGAACCAAATGCTACTGAAACTATTTCCCAACCATCTTTTGAAACACGATTAAGGGTATCTTCAACCTCTTTCCTTAGCTTTTCGGTCGACCATACATTGGATAGTTTTAGTACTCTAAATGTTTTTGCCATTGCTATATTTTTGTTGATTCTAGTATTATATATGTGTCGGTTTTTTAGAAAACGTTACATATGTTCGATGTGGAACAATAAAAATAGTATTGCAAAACAAACAAGATTAAAGCTGCTCTATAGCACTTTCAATTCTGTAAATGGTTTGTTTTTTACCAATTACAGAAGCGATCAAAAATAGATCTGCTCCTTGCAATGATCCAACCAGAGCTATTCGTAAGGGCATCATTATTTTTCCGAAACCTATTTCCTTTCCGGTAATCCATGCTTTTACGATTTGGGAAACATTGTCCTTAGTAAAGTCATCAATATCGCTAAGTATCCGAGTTAGCTCGTGCATAAGATCAGCCGTATCTTCTTTCCATGCTTTTTTTGTAGCTTTTTCATCGTATTGAGTAGGTGGTATAAAGAAGTAGGAGGACAGTTCCCAGAGATCATTTACAAATACCGCTCTTTCTTTTACTGCTTCAATTACAGTTTCGATATTGTTTTCGGTTGTAATCTTTTTATGCTCCAGTATGGTTTTAAATGCACTGGTCAGTTCAGAATTATCTAGTCTTTGTAAGTGTTGTTGTTGAAACCATTTTGTTTTTTCTGGATCAAATTTAGCTCCAGCTTTGTTCACTCTCGAAAGATCAAATTGTTGAATCAATTCATCTAGGGAGAAAAGTTCTTGCTCGGTTCCAGGATTCCAACCCAAAAAGGCAAGCATGTTTACTACGGCTTCAGGAAGATAACCATCTTCACGATATCCGGCAGAAAGATCGTTGGTTTTGGGATCGGTCCATTGTAATGGGAATACAGGAAATCCTAATTTGTCACCATCTCTTTTGCTTAGTTTTCCTTTACCAACTGGTTTTAGAATTAAAGGTAGATGAGCAAAAACAGGAGCTTCCCATTCTAATGCCTGATATAACATAAAGTGAAGCGCTAATGATGGCAACCATTCTTCACCTCTAATCACATGGGTAATCTCCATCAAATGATCATCTACGATGTTAGCAAGATGATAGGTAGGCATTCCATCACTTTTGAATAAAATTTTATCATCCAAGGTGTTAGTATCTATTTTGATATCTCCTCTTATTTCATCTTTAAGTTGTAAGATTTCGTCTTTGGGAGATTTAAATCTTATGACGTACGGTACTCCAGATGCTAATTTGTTGGCAACTTCTTCTGAAGATAAGCTCAATGAATTATCAAGTTCGTTTCTATTATGCCAATTGTAAATAAAGGTTTTTTTATTAGCTTCGTGTTCTTTTCTTAACTGATCAAGACTATCGGGCGTATCAAATGCGTAATAGGCATTTCCGTTTTCTAGAAGACGATCTGCATATTGTTTATAAAGATCTTTTCTTTCACTTTGACGATAGGGACCAAATGAACCTTCCTGATCAGGACCTTCATCATAAGGAATATTACACCAGTTTAGGGCGTCTTTAATGTATTGTTCTGCTCCTGGTACATATCTATTTTGATCGGTATCTTCAATACGTAAGATAAATGTACCGTTGTTTTTTTTAGCAAATAAATAATTAAATAAAGCGGTTCTTACTCCACCAATGTGTAAGGGACCGGTGGGACTGGGAGCAAATCGTACCCTAACTTGTTTTGTCATGATCGTGTAATTTTATGCGCTTTATGATAGTTGTTTTATCATAAAATAATCATGCACAAAGATACAATCTTCATTAGTGAAATAAAGAGTTTTTTGAAGGATATGTGTATTGATTTGATTATGAATTCATGAGGTTTTCATTTCACGTGGAACTCGTTTGTTCATAATCATAAACCAAATTGGAGGTAATAAAGAAAGAACCATAGAGGTAGGATAGCCAAAAGGTAGTTGTGGACTTTGATCATGATGATCCAGTAATTGATATTTTTTGGAGGCACGAAGGTGATGATCGCTGTGTCGGGTTAATTCATAGAGCATAATTCGTCCAAGAGAGTGATTAGAATTCCAGGAATGAATTTCTCTTACTCTTTCATATCTGCCAGAAGAAGTTTTGTTGCGTCTTAATCCATAGTGTTCGATATAATTGATAGTTTCAAGAAGCAAAAAACCAACAATCCCACTAAAGAAGGCAATTTTCAAGGATTGAAAATTAAATAACATATACGCTAGTGAGAGGTATGATGCTTGTATAAGAAGGTACCAAAGCATATCGTTTTTTGTAGATAGAAAAGATTGATTCTTTTGTTTCAGTAAATTGAGCTGTATACGCCATGCGCTTATATATTGTCCTATGGTAGAAGAGAGCCAAAAGAAGTAAACAGGTTGATTATATTTAGCCGTAGCAGGATCTTCTTTGGTTGCTACTTTAAGATGATGACCGAAATTATGCTCAATATAGAAATGCATATACAATGAAGGTAGCAGAAGTGCTTTTCCTATAAAGCGTTCTTTGGTGAATCTATGGCCTAATTCATGACCGACATTGATACCGTTCGTACCTAGAACGATTCCAGTAGAAAGTATGATACCAACAATTTCATAGGTTTCAAGAGTAGCATTATGGCATATGTAAAGCGTAGCAAATAGGATTCCGTAAACTATGGGTAAATTAAGATAGAGCATCCAATCAAAAAGTTTGTTTTTGGATTTTTCTTCCTTTTGTGGTTGATCATCATTACGGGTAGAGGCAGTTGTGAATAACTCTAAAAGAGGTATGAAACCAAAGGCATAAACGAGAGTTGAATAGGTAAAATATCCTTGTAACAAAAGACCAATAATAGCCATCAGAGGAATGGTGTAAGCGGTGATATATTTTAGATCTTTCATAAGTTATTAGGAGCTAATGGGTTGAATTATCATAAATATAACAATTCTATTAAAAATAAAGTTGTAGTTTTAAAAGTTACAGGTACAAGAACAAAGGTTTTATGGAGAATTTTGATATTATAAAGGATAAGTTAGAGGGATTTGTAAAGAAGTATTACATCAATGATTTGATAAAAGGAGTGATTCTTTTCTTTGCAATAGGAGTGTTGTATTTCTTTTTAACGATGATGATAGAATACTTTCTTTGGTTAAGTCCGGTAGGTCGAACAATTCTGTTTTGGTTATTTGTAGCGGTAGAGTTTGGTCTGTTTGTTAAGTTTATTTTGATACCTGTAGCTAAGTTATTTCGCTTAACAAAAGGAATCGATTATAAAGATGCTTCCACGATTATAGGAAATCATTTTCCTGAAGTAGATGATAAGTTATTGAATCTTTTACAACTTAAGGATAGCAATGAGGAATCTTCACTATTGCTTGCAAGTATAGATCAAAGATCAAAAGAACTACGTCCGGTTCCATTTTCTTTGGCGATCAATTTTAAAGGAAATATTAAGTTCCTTAAATATGCAGCAATTCCTACAACTATATTTTTAGTTCTACTGGCTATCAATAGAATAAGTTGGATTTCTGATAGCTACGATCGGGTTGTAAATTACAATGTGGCTTACGAGCCACCAGCTCCGTTTAGCTTTTTTATTGTTAATGATGAATTGAATGCTTTCGAACATAAGGATTATATACTCAAGGTTAGAACTAGTGGTGAAATTGTACCTGAGACTGCTACGTTGACCTATAATGATGAGGTGTATTTTATGAAGAATACGGGCGTAGGAGAGTTTGAATATGTTTTTGTGCAACCCAAGGAATCGATTGATTTTGTGATAAGTGCTAATAATATTAGCACGAATTCATATACTTTAAATGTAGTTCCTATCCCTGCACTTTTGGATTTTACGATGTTTTTAGATTATCCAGGGTATACTAAGAAGACGGATGAAAGTTTGAAAAGTTCTGGTAATGCGACTATCCCAGAAGGAACCAAAGTGAAGTGGATGGTGTTTACTAGAAATACAGATAAGGTGGATATTAAAACCAAGGATAGTATTATTCCTCTTAATGGAGATGAAAATGAGTTTGATCATGAAATGAAGATTTTCTCCAATATGGATTATGAGATAACAACCTCTAATGACAATGTAAAAAATTATGACAATCTATCATTTACTTTGAATGTGGTGAAAGATCAATATCCAGAGCTTAATTTAAGATCAGAAAAAGATACTTTGGACAATAGAACGATGTATTTTTCTGGAAGGATAAGCGATGATTATGGATTGAGTAGTTTGCGTTTAGTGTATTATAATATAGAAGAATCGGACGATAGAAAAACAGTCAATCTTCCCATAAGAGGTTTGGTTTTTGACGAATTCATTTATGCTTTTCCCGGAGATCTGCAGTTAGAAGATGGGGCTAACTATGAGTTCTATTTTGAAGTTTTCGATAATGATATAATACATAATTACAAAAGCTCAAAAAGTCAGGTTTTTGATTTCCGGAAATTGACAGATATAGAAAAGGAGGAAGAATTATTACAGAAGCAGAATGAAGCGATTTCAGGATTAAATAAATCTTTGGATAAATTCAAAAAGCAAGAAGAAGAGTTAAAGGGTATAAGTAAACTTCAGAAAGAAAAGAAAGAATTAAATTTTAATGATAAGAGAAAATTGGAAGATTTTCTAAAGAGACAGAAGCAACAGGAAAAGATGATGCAGGAGTTTTCAAAACAGTTAAAAGATAATTTGGAAGAATTCAATAAGGAAAAAGAAGAACCATTTAAAGACGCTTTGAAAGAAAGGTTGGAAAGGAATGAAGAACGATTGAGGAAGAATCAAAAGTTATTGGAGGAAATAGAGAAGCTATCTGACAAAATCCAGAAGGAAGAGTTAACCAAAAAACTGGATGAGCTTGGTAAGGAAAATAAGAATTTGAAGAAAAATCTTGAGCAATTATTAGAGTTAACAAAGAGATATTATGTAACAGAGAAGCATGAAAAGATGGTGGAAAAGCTATCGGAATTGTCGGATAAACAAGAGCAGTTATCAGAGAAAGGCGAGAAAGAAAACACTAAAGAAGAACAGCAAAAATTGAATGATGAATTCAAGGATGTTCAAAAAGAATTGGAAGAATTAAGAAAAGCTAATGAGGATTTGAAGAAACCTATGGACCTGAAAATGGACAAGAAAGATGAACAGGATATAGAAAAGGATCAGAATGAAGCTAAGGAAAATTTGGAGAATAAGAAGAATAATGAGGCGAAGAAAAATCAAAAAAGCGCTGCTCAAAAGATGAAGCAGATGAGTAACAATATGAAGATGCAGATGAACATGGCAGGTGGTGAACAGCAAATGGAGGACATGGAAATGCTGAGACAAATATTGGACAATCTGGTTGACTTTTCTTTAGGACAGGAAGACTTAATGAAGGACTTTAAAGGTATAGATAGAGACAATCCAATCTATTCAACAAAGTTAAGAAAGCAAAGTGTGTTGAGGGAGAATTTTATTCACATAGATGATAGTTTATATTCTCTTGCATTAAGAACTCCGCAGATTACAGAAAACGTTACTCAAAAGTTAACAGATATAGAATTTAATATCGATAAATCTTTAGAACGTTTAGCTGAAAATCAAATCGTACAAGGTACAGCAAACCAGCAGTACACGATTACTGGTTCCAATGATTTGGCGTATTTATTAAGTAGAACCTTGGATCAAATGCAGAATAGTATGTCTGCAGCAGGTAAAGGACAAAGTGGTCAAAACGAATTCCAACTTCCTGATATTATTAAGCAGCAAGGAGAGTTGAACGAACAAATGCAGAAGGGTATGAAGAAAGGAGATAAAAAGAATGGTGAACAGGAAGGCCAGCAGAATGAAGGAAACCAAGGGGAGCAAAAAGAAGGAGAACAAGGAAAAGGAAAAGAAGGAGAAAGAGGCAATAAGAATAGTGATGGAGAACAGCAGAATGGAGAAGGTCAGCAGGATAAACTACAGGAAGATTTGAGTGGGGAACTATACGAAATATATAAGAAGCAACAGGAATTAAGAAATGCATTGTCTGATCGAATAGAGAAGTTAGGTAAAGGAAATGGAGAAGGAAGCGAGTTGTTGCGTAGAATGGAACAGGTAGAACAGGAGTTGTTGGAGAAAGGTTTTAATGAAAGAACCTTAAGCAGAATGTTGAACTTGAAACATGAGTTGTTGAAACTTAAGGATGCAACCTTTGAGCAAGGTGAAGAGGAGAAAAGAGAAAGCGAGACAAATCAAAGATTGTATGAAAATACAGGTAGGATCCAACTAGAAAATGCTAAACAATATTTCAATACTACAGAGATATTAAACAGACAAGTATTACCTTTGCGGCAAAATTACAAGAAAAAGGTACAAGAGTATTTCAAGAAAGAAAATGATTAACTTTTATTACGAGATAAGCATAGAGCATTTAAACGAACCTAAATTAATGGATTGGTTAAATGTGGTTGCTCGTTCTGAAGATAAAAATATAGGAGAAATAAGTTATATTTTTTGTGATGACGAATACCTGCTTGAGATTAACAAAAAGTTTCTGGATCATGACACTTATACGGATATCATAAGTTTTGATGACACAGTTGGAAACTTATTAAATGGAGATATTTTTATCTCGCATGAGAGGGTTGTGGATAATGCAAGAAACTATGATGTGTCGGTAGAAGAAGAATTAAGAAGAGTAATGGTTCACGGACTGTTGCATTTTTGTGGTTTTAAGGATAAGACGGAGAAAGAAGCTTCTCTTATGAGACAAAAAGAAGATGAAAAACTAAGGATGTTCCACGTGGAACATCCTTAGATGTAATATAAATTTGTTCCACGTGGAACAAATTTTTCAAGAAAATGATTAACGTTCCACGTGGAACAATGAGATAAAATTATGTTTGATACAGAGTATGATGTTGTGGTTGTGGGAGGCGGACATGCGGGAAGTGAAGCAGCGGCGTCAGCCGCTAATTTGGGTTGTAAAACATTGTTGATTACAATGAATTTGCAAAACATTGCGCAGATGAGTTGCAATCCTGCTATGGGAGGAATTGCAAAAGGACAGATCGTTCGAGAGATTGATGCGCTCGGAGGGTATAGTGGAATCGTGAGTGATCGAACGGCGATTCAGTTCAAAATGTTGAACAAATCAAAAGGTCCTGCGATGTGGAGTCCAAGAGTTCAAAGTGACCGAATGCGATTTGCAGAAGAATGGAGATTGCTTTTAGAACAGACTGAGAATTTAGATTTTTATCAGGAAATGGTTAGTGGTCTGTTGATCGAAAATGGAGAGATCAAAGGAGTAAAAACATCTTTGGGAATTGAGGTAAAAGCGAAGACAGTCGTTTTAACCAATGGTACTTTTTTGAATGGTTTAATTCATATAGGAGAAAAGCAATTTGGAGGAGGTCGAGCAGGTGAAAGAGCGGCTACAGGAATTACTGAAGAATTGATTGATTTAGGTTTTGATGCTGGTAGAATGAAAACAGGAACACCTCCAAGGGTGGATGGAAGATCTTTGGATTATTCAAAAATGGTAGAGCAACCTGGAGACGATTTGCCGGAGAAATTTAGTTACAGTGATAAAACAAAACCGCTCTCCGAACAACGATCTTGTTTTATGACATACACTTCTCCGTTGGTTCATGATTTGTTGAAGGAAGGTTTTGATCGTTCTCCAATGTTTAATGGAAGAATCAAAAGTATAGGGCCTAGATATTGTCCATCGATAGAAGATAAAATTAATCGCTTTTCTGAAAAAGACAGACATCAGATTTTTGTGGAACCGGAGGGATGGAATACTGTAGAGATGTATGTAAACGGCTTTTCTACTTCGTTACCAGAAGATGTACAATTTAAAGCCTTACGTTCTGTAGCTGGTTTTGAAAACGTAAGATTTTTTCGACCGGGATATGCTATCGAGTATGATTATTTTCCACCTACACAGTTATCACACACATTAGAAACGAAATTAGTTTCTGGTTTGTTTTTTGCTGGACAGATTAATGGAACTACGGGATATGAAGAAGCAGCATCTCAAGGTTTGATGGCGGGAATAAATGCTGCTTTAAAAGTTCAGGAAAAGGATGCTTTCATTTTGAAAAGAAGTGAAGCTTATATTGGGGTGTTGATTGATGATCTAATCACTAAGGGTACAGAAGAGCCATATCGAATGTTTACATCAAGAGCAGAGTATAGAACTTTGCTAAGACAAGATAATGCTGATTTTAGATTAACACCAAAATCTTTTGAGATTGGTTTAGCTTCTGAAGAACGAATGCGAAGAATGGAACAAAAGGAAAAAAAATCATCAGACTTTGTTCAATTCTTCAAAGATACAAGTGTAACCCCAGAAGAGGCAAATCCGGTTTTAGAATCAAAAAATTCTGCTCCAGTAAAACAGAGTGGAAAGATGTTTAAATTATTTGCTAGACCTCAAATTACATTAGAAGATATCCAAAAGTTCAAAAAAGTTCAGGAATACATCAAGGATCAAAATTTGGATAAAGAAGTCTTGGAGCAAACAGAAATTCAAGTAAAATACTCAGGGTATATTGAAAAGGAGAAAAATAATGCGGATAAATTGAATCGATTAGAGGATATTAAAATTCCGGAAAATTTCGATTACTCCAAACTGAAATCTTTGTCTTATGAAGCCAAAGAGAAAATGTCAAAGATAAAACCGGCAACGGTTTCTCAGGCATCTCGAATAAGTGGAGTATCACCAAGTGACATTTCTGTGCTATTAGTTTATATGGGGAGATAATGAAAAGTGTAATTTGCAAACAAGATAGAGCGCTAAAAGGAAAAATACTTTCTGCTTTAATTTTGTGTTTTGCCATTTTTTATGCGTTTCAAAATACAGAGCCGTTAGTAAGCAGAGTTCTTTTTTTGGTTGGGAGTTTACTATTGTTTGGTTTTTCCGTTTCTTATAAGATTACAGAGAATTTTCAGAATAGAAAATTGTATTCAATCTATGGCGTTGTAATTTTTAGTTCAAAATTGGAGTTAGATTTTCCGGATTATATTTCAATTTTCTCTGGATCATTTTCTGTGAATAATGAGTGGGGAGCGGTAAGTGCAATTGGAACTAAAGAACGACATGAAAAATTAGTAGTTCGTTTTTTTACGGGAAATAAATATGTTTCTCTTTTTAAGACGGAGAATTATAAAGAAGCATTACAAAAGGCAGAAGAGTTAAGTAAATTGTTGGAGGTAAAAATTCACGACACCACCAAAGAATAGTTCCACGTGGAACACAAAATAAAAAGTATCCAATAGTAGATACTTTTTTTGCGTTTTGTCATGAGAGTTGTGTTTAATGTAAAACAAAATACCAGTACTAAATTGTGAATGTTTTGGAAAAGAAAAAACAAAAAGAAGAACAACCCATTTTTGTGAGCTGTAAAGATCATACAGTTTCTGGAGAAACTTTTCATTTGATTTCTGATACGAACTACGATATGTTGGTGACTACTCCAAAACCTAAAGAAGAGAATTTAGGAAAATACTATGAGAGTGAAGATTATATTTCTCATACCGATCATAAAAGATCTCTTTTTGAGAAAATCTATCATTTGGTAAAGTCTTATGCATTACATAAAAAAGTTGGATTGATTACTAAGCTGAACAATGGATCGGGAACTATTTTGGATATTGGAGCGGGTACTGGCGATTTTTTATCAAAAGCAAAAAAAGAAGGTTGGACAGTGTCTGGAATCGAGCCAAACGAACAGGCAAAACAATTAGCCCAACAAAAAGAGGTTTTACTAGACACAAACACTGATGATTTTGAAGATCACTCTTTTGATATAATTACGCTTTGGCATGTACTAGAACATGTTCCCGATTTACAACACCAAATACAAGAAATAAAACGATTACTAAAACCAGGAGGGTATGTTCTTGTAGCTGTTCCTAATTTTAAATCTTATGATGCTACACACTACAAATCTTTTTGGGCTGCTTTTGATGTTCCTAGACATTTGTGGCATTTCTCAAAAAATGCAATTCAAAAGTTATTTGCAGAACAAGGATTGAATTTGACACAGACCTTACCCATGCATTTTGATGCATATTATGTGTCACTATTGTCCGAAAAATATAAAACAAGTAAAATGAATTTTTTGAGTGCTTTTTGGATTGGATTTCGTTCTAATATAAAAGCAATACGTTCAAAAGAGTATTCGTCCCATATTTATGTGCTCAAAAATTCATAATTCCTATTTTGAGATGTTTTTTATCTAATATTTGACCGTTTCTAATAAAACTACATTGCTTTTTTAAAAAAGTGGCTTAAATCGGCTTATTTTAAGTGGGTTTTAATAGGATTTATAAATGATAGGTTAAATAAGTATTGTTTTTACTTATATATTGTTTTTTTAAACTGAATAATCAATTTTATGAGTTGAACTTTGATATTTTTGCCCAGAACTAATTTTTTGAAACATGAGAAAATTTTTATGGATTGCAAGCGTTGCTTTTATTTTGGGATCATGCAATCAACAGGTAGAAAAAACAGCTTACGTAAATAATACAAAAGTAGTTTCTGATTTTAAAGAAATGAAAACTGCTCAAGAAAAATGGACAAAACGAAATAATGAAGTTAGAGCCGAACTTGAAGCAAAAGCTAAACAATTTCAGATAGAGGTACAGGGATTCCAGAATATCGCCAACCAAATGTCTAAATCTAATAGAGAAAAGAAACAGCAAGAATTGGTTGTAAAGCAACAAGAGCTTCAAAGAGAACAACAATCAAGAATGCAAGAGATTCAGCAAGGAAGCCAGAAAGAAATCGATTCAATTATCAATAAAGTGAAGAATTTTATCAAAGACTACGGTAAGAAAAATGGATATACCTATATCTATGGAGATACCGAAGTAAGTAATATTCTGTATGGAAAGGAAGAATTAGATATTACCGAAAAAATTCTAAAAGAATTGAACGGGGAAGAAGTTAAAACAGAAGAATAAAGTATAATTTTTTATACGTTATATAGACTCCATCAACACGTATTGATGGAGTTTTTTTATGTCCATTTTGCAGAAGAAAAATGTTAATAAACGATCGTTTTTTAACGCTTTTTTGGTAACAAAATGGGGGAGATTTTAACTTTACTATTTTACACTTTATCGAAAAAAGTTGCCTTTTTCTGAATTTATTTAACGTTTAAAATGTTGATAAAATCCAGCTTTTTTTAATGATTTTCTATGATTTTCAGCGAATTTGATGCTGATTTTCAGGGAGATTTTAGTCTTTTTCGAACCCATATTTGGTTTTTTTAACGTATTACAATTGCTTGATTAACAAAAAATTATGTATATTATTCAATTATAAGGATGTATCTTATGAATGAGTCCAATAGGACTTGAAAAAATAAGTCAGAAAATTATTACAAAAAAAATTAAAATTTTCGTTTGATATAAATATTTAATTTATAATTTTATGACTTGGTAAAAAATATATTAACAATATTATTAACAAGCGCCCCAAATCGCTTCGTTGATAATTTGCATATCCACCCCTTTAAAAGTGTGATATCATGAAAAGTAAACTTAACCTCATAATGCTCGTCTGTGCGCTATCGTTCATTAATAGCAATGAACTTTGGTCGCAAAGAACTATTGGGGCTCCTGAACTTCAAGATTTTGCGGCTTGTGCCGATAGCTTTTTCAACTCCTTTACCGTCATTGCAACACTCTCTCCTGGGGATGCACTTCCTTCTAATAATGAGTTCATCTTAGAACTTTCTGATCCCAATGGTAGTTTTGACGACCCAAATGCGATTACCATACTTGATACAGCACCAGGCCCAAATAATGGTTCGGCTTCAGAATCCGAGATTCGTTTTGAGAATTTTCCGATTCCCGAGGATGCCAATAGCGACAATTACAGGTTAAGAGTACGTACAACCACGGATCCTCCGATTTTTAGTACTTTGTCCGATCCAACTGCGTTTCATTTTTTTAGAAACGATATTGATTTGTTTTTAAACGAGCGGCAAGATGTTATTTTATGTAACGTAAGCTCCTTTTCCAAAACATTAACAATTCGACTGGAAGATCTGGACGGCAACGCTGTTCCTGCCGATTCTTTTGAGTGGGAGTGGTTTAGGAACGGATCGCTCATTGTAGGTGAAACAACACCAAATCTGGTCGTCACCGAGGTCGGCACCTATTTTGCCAGGATCCCGCTGGGCAACTGTCAAAACTTTTTTACATTCGAAGAAACCAACCGAGTAGACGTATCTTTAATAGATGTGTCTACAGCGTTTATAGAAAATGCTGATCCAATGGGTGATTTTGCATTTTGTCCAAACGATACCAAAGTACTACAGTCTAGTCTTCAAGACACCAGATTTACCTATCAGTGGTTTAAAGATGGAGTTGCGATCGAAGGAGAAGTAGGACCAACGATAACCTTACCTACCAATGAATTTGCAGGAGATTATACGCTAACAGTTATTTTAAGTGAGGATTGTACAATTCCTACTAATTCAGTAACAGTAGTTAATGAGGGTTCTTCGATTACACAACCTTTGCCAGAAAATTTAATTCTTTTACCAACGCAAATAATCAATCTGGAAATCATGACAGATGCTCCAGATGGGAGTACCTTCAGATGGTTTGTAGAAACCAATCCACAAAGTCAAGGGGTTTTGTCTGGTGGAACAACCTCTCTAGAAGCTCAATTTGTCGGTTTGTACAGAGTAGAAATTGATGCTTTAGATGCTTGTAATAGTTTCTTATTTTCAGAATCAAACATATTAGCGCCAACCGGTTTTACCGTGGTGATTGGGCCACAAGGAGAAAACGTCTGTGACTCTGATTCTTTTGTGCTAGAACTCAAAGAAATCATAGGTCAAACGACAGTAGATGGGCTAGAAGTACCACTTACCGAAGAACAATTAGGGTTTTTTGATTATGAATGGCGTCGAAACGGAATCCCAACAGGTGATACCACTACATCGATAACTGTATCAAGCTCAGATATTGGAGATGTATATACACTTTTTGCTTCATTAAGAACGGGAGAGTTTACAGATGTTCCTTCAAATGATTTAACGGTAGCACCAATACCGCCAGGTACGGTGATCACCGCAGATCCTTTGGTGCTTACAGAAGGAGGTTCGGTAACCTTGTCTGTGCCATCTGATCCAGGATATACCTATCAGTGGTTTACCGTGGTAGATGGAGAAGATGTGCCGATCGATGGAGAAACCAATAATACGCTGGTAGTGACCGAACAAGGCGAATACGGAGTGACAGTAACTTCTGCCATTTGCGAGGTTCGATTGGATCCTGTAACCATAGGCTCACAAGGGGTAACTGAGATAATTCCAAATATTATTACACCAAACGGTGATAATATCAATGATAATTGGTTTTTGCCAGACTCTTTGTTCAATCAGGCAGATGTAGAAGTAACAATTTATGATATCAATGGTCAAGTTGATTTTTCAGGGGTTAGTTATCAAAATAACTGGCCTTTTGAGAATTCTAAATCGTCGGGTCAAAATCCGATATATTATTACATAATAACTAAAAACAACTCCGTCGTCAGAAAAGGTTCGATAACGGTAATGAGATAATTTTATGGTCAGAAAATTACTTGTATTAATAATATGTTTTTCTCTTAACATGGTTAGAGGGCAAGAAGAAGACGCTACAGTTTTTGGGGTGCTTCCTACGGACATACCTACCCATAACTTGGTTAAATATAACCGTTTTTACTTCAACCCCACCTTTTCTTTAGTTCGTGAAAACAAAAAATCAATCAATGCCTATAACAAAACACAATGGGCAGGTTTCAATGATAATCCACAAACATATTTAATCAATTACACCGCCAATTTTGATGAGAAAACAGGAGTTGGTATAGGTCTGCATCAGCAAAATGAAGGGATTTACAGATATTTTGGAGGTATTGCCAATTTTGCGTACAACTTGGAGTTCGACAGAGATATGAATTTTACGTTTGGGTTAAACCTGGCGTTCTCGCAAAGTGGTCTGAAATCGAATATCGATTCTGCCACTAGTATCGTTTTGAATAATGGAGTAGAAGTAAGTGATCCAACGATATTAAATTTTGAAAACAGTTCGGTATTTACGTTATCCCCTGGGGTTAACTTCAATTATGCAGAGTTTGATGTAGGGGTTTCGGTATCCAATCTTGCAGCATATAACCTGAGTGGTAGCGAATTATTAACGGATAACATGGCATTTACAGGCCATGTAATGTACACAACTAGCTTACAGAGGAGGTCCGATAAGACGATACGAGGTATGGCATATGCAAATATGTTAACCAGTGCCGACGAGGCCGAAAGCGATTCAAGTTTGCGATATGGTGGAAACGTGATCGTAGAGTTTCCGGAATTAGGTTGGGCACAGGCCGGTTACAATAGTTTTTATGGTGCCTCTTTGGGTATTGGTGGTAATATCACAGAAAATGTATCTGTGGGATATACCTACGAGATGGGCCTTGGAGACACCAGCAACTTTGGTTCTACTCATGAGGTAGGATTAGCCTATAATTTCCAGAAAGAAAAACCAAGACGACGAAGAGGTGGACCTAAGTCTAGTACTCAAAAAGCATATGAAGAGAGAGACTCTGAAATCAGAAGATTGAAGAAAGAAATTCTTGAACAGAATAAGATTATTAGAGAACTTCAGGATGAACAGGGAACCACTCAAAGTAATGAGCAACGAGCAATGAGTGAGCTTGAACGATCTATTGCTGAAGCCAAAGAAAAAGAAGCAAAAGCAGCAAGAGAACTAGAGTTACAACGAGAAGAAGAAGTAAAGTTACTTAACAAACAAGCTGAAGAAGAACGTCTGGCTGCACAAAGAGCGCTTGAAAGAGAATTAGACGAACAAGGAGATGAAGAGCAAGGGTTAGCTTCTCAGAAAGCAATAGAAAAAGAAGTTACCGTTGAAGAATCTGAAGAGCAAAGAATAGCTGCAGAAGAAGCGGCAAGAGAGGCAGAAGCCGCCAAAGAGCAGGCTGCAGAAGAGGCCCGTATTGCACAGGAAGAAGCTGCAAGAGAAGCCGAGGCTGCTGAACAACAGGCTGCCGAAGACGCTCGTGTTGCTCAAGAAGAAGCTGCAAGAGAAGCCGAAGCTGCAAAACAACAAGCCGCAGAAGAAGCTAGACTTGCAGAACAACAAAGAGTAGAACAAGAGCAAGAAGCTGCCCGTATTGCTGCCGAAGAGCAACGTAAAGAAGAAGCGGCAAGAAGTCTAAGAGAATTAGAAAGAACAACTAGTCAAGTGATCTCTGATGGTGATTCTGATGCGTTGAGAAGTCAGGCAGACCTAGTAAGATCGAATCAGTTTATTCCTGATCCTGAAAAAGAAAGATTATTGGCGGATATCGATGCAAAGATTGCTGAGAAACAAGCTGATGATATTCAGGAATTGATTGCACAAACAAGATCAGTGATTAGCGAAGGAGACTTAGAAGCTCTTAGATCTCAGTTAGGAATAGTACAAGCAAGCGGTATCTTACCTCAGGCAGATTTAGATGGCCTGGTAGGAGAGCTTAATGCCAAGATTGCAGAGAAGGAAGCCGAGGCTACTGCCGCTGCCGAAGAAGAAAGATTACGTCAGGAGGCTGCAGATGCTGCGCGTGTTGCAGAAGAGCAACGTCAGGCAGAAGAAGCACGTAATATCAGAGAATTAATTGATCAAACAAGAACGATACTTAATGAGGGTGATTTAAATGCCTTGAGATCACAGTTAGATGTTGTACAGGGTAGTACAATTTTACCACAGGCAGATGTAGATGGTCTTGTCGGAGAGCTTAATGCTAAGATTGCCGAGAAAGAAGCTGAAGCGGCCCAGTTGGCAGAACAACAACGAAGTATCAGAGAATTAATCGATCAAACAAGAACGATACTCAATGATGGAGATTTAAATGCCTTGAGATCACAGTTAGATGTTGTACAGGGTAGCACAATTTTACCACAGGCAGATGTAGATGGTCTTGTTGCAGAGCTTAATGCCAAGATTGCCGAGAAAGAGGCTGAAGCGGCCCAGTTGGCAGAACAACAACGAAGTATTAGAGAATTAATTGATCAAACAAGAACGATACTTAATGAGGGTGATTTAAATGCCTTGAGATCACAGTTAGATGTTGTACAGGGTAGCACAATTTTACCACAAGCAGATGTAGATGGTCTGGTAGGAGAGCTTAATGCTAAGATTGCCGAGAAAGAGGCAGAAGCTGCGAGACTGGCAGAAGAAGAAAGATTACGTCAGGAAGCTGCGGAAGCTGCTCGATTAGCAGAAGAGCAACGTCAAGCTGAAGAGGCACGTAGAGTTCAAGAGTTAATCGATCAAACAAGATCTGTTATCGCTAATGGTGACCTAGATGCTTTAAGATCGCAATTAGGTATCGTACAAGGAAGCGATATCTTACCACAGGCAGATGTAGATGGTCTGGTGGGAGAGCTTAATGCTAAGATTGCCGAGAAAGAGGCAGAAGCTGCGAGATTGGCAGAAGAAGAGCGATTACGTCAAGAAGCAGAAGCTGCCGCTGCCGCTGCTGCTGCTGAAGAGGAGAGAAAAAGACAAGAGGCTGCCGCCGCTGCCGCTGCTACTCAAGAAAATGAAGAAGGTCTTGATGAAATTAAGAAAGAACTTGATGACAATACACGTATCTCTAGTAAGCTATTCGCTCGACGAGACTCATTATTAACAACGAGTTTGAATGTAGATAAACGAGGATTTAATAAGTTACTTGAATCATTAGTAAGTATGAACGACGATGCTGAAGAAGCTAAAGATTCAGACCCTACAAGTTCTAAGAGACTTTCAGCAAATAACAGGTTCATCAAGTTTGCTGATGCAACTCGACCTGAAGCACAATATGCAACTAAGTATATCCCAGGATATCCAGAAGGATATTATCTGATTGGTAATGTATTCAAGGGAGGAACATACGCACAAAAGTTTACGGAGACCTTAAGTGATCTAGGATTTAATAATTCTAAGATCATCTTAAACCCAGAAAATCAATTCCAGTACGTAGCAATCGAATACTACGAAGATAAGGATGAGGCGGCCGAGAAATATCTAAACAGTATTGATAATAGATACTATGGAGATATGTGGATCCTGCATATTGCGAAGAGTAGAGTAGCATCGTACAAGAAACTGCTACAAGAGACGAGATTGATCACCGATACAGTAAAAGATGATACGGTATTGACCGAGAGTCTATCTTATATCGGAGGACATAATATTGAAAATGGATATTATTTGATTACCAATATTTTTAAGAGAGAGAACTATTTCGAAAGAGGTATGGAGAAATTGAGATCACAAGGACTTGAGCCACAGTTTTTCAGAAACCCGAAAGATAACTATATCTATGTGTATCTGAAACGATTTGATGATCTGGATAGTGCGAAACAGAGTTTATTCTCGAATGTAGAAGGATCGTTCAGTGGAGACTTATACATCTTGAAAATACAGTAAATGAATACCCAACGTAAACACCATAATGACCCAAAATAAAACACTAAATACTCAGCTTATGAAAACCAAAATAGCCCTCAAAATAGTTTTGGTGATGTTGTTGATGATCGCCAGTAACATAAGCACTTTATATGCGCAGGAAATCATCCCCCTTTCTACAAGGGAGACGCAAAACAGGATTAACGGTAACCTAATCATGAATGGTAACGCCATTGTTGGTTTGGTTGATAGTGACGATGACAATGTTACCTATGATCCTAATGCCGCATACAATGGTAATTTCAATAATGGTAGTAGTATATCTGATTATATCGATATCGATGGTGATCCAACGACATTTAGCTCGAGTAGTGCAGATATTAATACTCCAAGGCCAGAATGTACAGAAATTGTGTATGCGGGTCTGTATTGGAGTGCTACGTATTATCTAGAGAGGATTCCTATAACTAGGAGTACACTGACGGTAAACAATACCGGTTTGGCAGGTGATTATGATGTTGTGGATAATGGCTTTTCTCCGGGTAATGTCCCACCTCCAAATCCAGGAGTAAATGGAAATTTGGTGTTAGCAATAGATGCTTCTGGGTTTACAGATGGTTGTGATGCTCCATTACAAAATTCGGCAGCAATAAATGGGAATATCGCAGTAATACGAAGAGGGTTTTGCGGTTTTGCTCAGAAAGTGGTTAATGCTCAAAACGCAGGAGCTGTTGCGGTTATTATCGTAAATAATAATGGAGGAGCTCCGTTTGCTATGGGAGGAGGAGATGCCTCAATTACTATCCCTGCGGTTATGATGGATCAGGCATCAGGAGAAGCATTAATTACACAAATGGCAAGTAGTACAGTTAATGCTACGTTAGGTGGCACAATAGATACTACTACTGGTGATGAATTATTAACAGGATTACCTTTGGCAGATGCTAGAAAGGTAGGCGATGCTGATTTTAGAAATATAAGGTTTAGAGTACCGGGAGGAACATATGTTGATGTTACTGCTCAAAATGTAATTTATGATGGATATAGAAATACACCAACAAATCCAACAAACAATGCAACAGATGATGTGCCTTACGTATGTTACGCCAATGTAACGAGTTTAATAGATCAAAACAACACGAATGGTACTTATACGGTGGCTAACATGAACGCTACTATCGGTAGAACCTCAGGAGCTTCTGGAGCTTCCGGAGGATGGGTACTCGTGGTCATTTACGAAGATCCGCTCGAAAGTAGTAAGTTTATAAGCACTAACGACGGGTTCGTACAAATACGAAATAGTGATCCTGATGTAGATTTTACCTATACAGGATTTACCTCTTTACCAGCACCACTACCTGTAGAAGTACGTTATGGTGTGGCTGCTCTTGAAGGTGACCGTAGTCTAGGTGCTACGACCTTTAGACCTAATGGAGATCAGTTATTAATTGAAGATACCAATACACCAGCCAACTTTGTGCCGCTAGGAGAAGATAATACCGCTCCAGCTAACAATTTCGATATTAATCCAACGATCAATTTTTTTAATAGTTCGATTACTTTTAATCATCAGTACCTAACAGGTCGTAATCCTAATTCAGAAAATACTTTAGGATTTGATATTGACCTCTTTGATCTGGACAATACAGGTAACCAATTAATCGGAAATGATCAAACCGATGCAACTTTCCGATTATCTACCGACCAGGATACCTATCGGGTATTCTTAAATACATTTTCTATAGAAATTATAGAACCCGAATTGCGTATCATCAAGAGAGTTTTTGATACCGACGGTACTACCGAAATCACCAATGCTACGGTAGAGCTTGGTGATGAACTGTTTTATGATTTAGAGATCGAAAACGTAGGTAACGAAGATTTGGTAGATGGTACAGTTTCTATTCGTGATGTGCTTCCTGCCAATGTAAATTTGGTAAGTATACAAACATCTACCTTACCTGCTGGAGTTACTTTTGATGACTCTGTGCCAGGAATCATCGACTTTGATATTCCTGCTAGTATCGTTGAAGAAAATGATGCCCCCATTTTTATACGATTTAGAGTGCAGCTGGTGAACAGTTGTGAAGAGTTAAGAGATGCATGTTCTGATGTGATTCAAAACTCAGCTTTGGCTACCTTTACAGGAGCTATATCAGGGGTTACTGCAACCAATAACAGTAGTAGTGTGATTGGAGCCTGTGGTAATACTGATGGAGAAGCCACTAACTTCTTGGTAAATGTACCATCATGTAATTTTGATGTAACGTTTTGTAATAACAACTTGCAGTTGGTTGCGGGTGGTGGATATGATAGATATACTTGGTCTGGACCAGGAATTGCTCCACCAGTTGTACAAACAGGACCAAATGCAAATATTTTTACACCTACTAATCCACAATCAGGTACGTATACCGTAATCAAGGAAGATACAGATCCATCCGATGGTACTTGTATGACGCTTACTGAAGAGTTTGAGGTAGAAGATTTTAGAACCATAGAAAACCCAGTTCTGGATTATGTGAACGGTACAAGTGTAATTACTGCAAACTGTAGTGGATTACAACTTCCACAAATCTTATTATGTGGTGATCAGGATTTCTTGTTAGAAACAGACTTTGATCCATCTTTAAACTTACAATCCATCTCATGGCAACGTTTAACCCCAAGTGGTTCTTGTGTACTAGATTCAAACGATCCATGTTCGTTATTATCAGGTGCATGTACCGATGCAAACTGGGTGGAAGAGCCAGGAGGAAATACACCTAACTTTACTGTTTCTGATGCTGGAGATTATCGAATCCTTGCAGAGTTTGATGGTGGATGTTTTATTCCATTCTTCTTTAGTGTATTTAAGAATGATTTCCAACCTACCTTATCGATGCAACCGATAGAGTGTGGTAACCCAGGTAGTGTAAGTGTAACTAATGCTCCTACAAATTTCGAGTTTAGTTTAACATCAGGAGGACCATATAGCAATACAACAGTATTCCCAATTGCACCTGGTGCAGGAGGAGACATTACTGTGTACGGTATTGATACTACGTTCCCTGGTTGTGAGTATACAGCAACAATCAACGTTCCTGAAATTAACCCTACGTTTAACATAACAGGATCGAACCCATCATGTACCAATGACGATAACGGGACAGGTACAGGTAGTATTCAAATTCAGGTAACAGGAGGTTCTCCAGAGTATCAATATACCATTTCTGGAGGTGGACTTACTTCGCCAATTATTATTCCAAATAGTAGTGCTAATAACGGTAACTACACACAAAATAACTTGAACCCAGGAACTTATACTGTAGAGGTAATCTCGAACAGACCAGACCCTGAGTGTATCGAGACACAAACAGTAACGATTGATCCAGCTACTCCGTTTACGGCGAATGTGGTATTGGTTGCTCCAGAGACTTGTGATAATGGGGCAATTGTAGAGGTTGTGGTAACATCAGGATCCGGTAGTTATGAATTTGACGATGGTACTGGTTCTTTTGGACCAAGTAATCAATTTGAAATTCCAAGACCTGCAGACCCTTCAACAACCTACACATTCTTTGTTAGTGATACGAGTTTACCAGCAGGAACTCCTGCGTGTATTATTGAGGCAAGTATTACAGGGATCTCTCCTTACGAACCGATTGTTCTGGATAATGTAACTGTAACACAACCACCATGTCCGGGAGACGGTGGACAGGTTAGAGTAGAGGTATCTCCAGAAGTGGCCGGAAGAGAATACACGTATCAGTTATTGAATACTACAGATATGGACCCTGTAAGTCCTATATATACTGTAGTACAGGAGATTGTATCTACATCTAGAGATATTACATTTGTCAATGTACCAGATTTAACATCCTATAGAGTTCGAGTATTCCATAACAATACAACCGATCCAACGGCAGGACCTATTTGTCCTGTAGATGGTACCGACTTTGCAATTGCTAGTCCAGTAGATATCAACGCTACGGTAGCAGTTACTAGAGAGTTAAGTTGTAATCCGGCGCCAAACGATACTGCGATCATTACAATTTCCGGATTATCAGGTGGATCTTCTACTTTTGAGTGGAGTTTTAATCCTACTTCTGGATTTGCGAACATTACATCAGATCCTTTTGATATTCCAGTAAGTGCTGCAGGAAATTATACGGTATACATTCGAAATCAAGGTACAGGAACGTGTACAGTAGATTTCCCTGCTAATGTAGCACCGCTAGAACCTGTAACAGACATCAACTTTACTGAGGGAGCGACGGATTGTACTGCACAGACAATTTTAGTAACTCCAGTAGCTGTTCCAGCGGGACCTGCGTACACATTTAATGTAGTACCAGCTCCAGTATCTGGAGATGCAACTTCAGGATTTGTATTAAACAGAGGAACAACATATACATTCACTGCTACAAGAGGAGATAATGCATGTGATTATAGCGAAGATTATAGAGTAGATCCGTTACCAGAGGTTATGGTAAGTGCGGTAGAAACTGAACCTGTAAGTTGTGTTGGATTTGCTGATGGAGAGTTCTCTTTCACGGTTACCAATAGTACATCTTTTGATTATACAGTGACAGGACCTACAGCGGTTCCTGCGGGATCAGGAGTTGATGCAACTCCAATATTTAGTGGACCAGTTTTAGCAGGTACATACACCATTAACGTAACTGATACATCAATTCCATCGGGTTGTACAGCATCAACAACCGTAGTAGTGACGGAGCCAGCTAATGCCCTAACACTTTCTACATCTTCAACACCATCAAATTGTGGTGCTGATACAGGTACTATAACTGCTACAGCCAACGGAGGTAGCGGAACCTACCAATTCCAATTAGTAGATAACGGAACCGGTTTACCGGTAACTGGATTTGCATATCCAAATACGAATAATTCATTTACGGGTCTTGCAGCTGGTGATTACACCGTATTTGTAAGAGACGGAAACTCTACCGATGCTTGTGAAATCTCAGAAGTACGTGTAGTAGATCAGTTTGTACCACCAACGATTGCCGCGGTAGCGGGAGGAGATGCATGTGTGGATACAGATCCTGCGACACAGTGGATTACAATTACGTCAAGTACATCTCCAGCGCCACCAGCTTTAGGGCCATTTGAGTATACCTTAACGGGGCCAGTTACGGCAAATAATGTTGCAGTTACATTTTTAGCAACTACACCTCCAGTATCGGCTCCGGCAAATACGTTTGAAATCCCTGGATTAATCCCAGGTGCATATACAGTTACGGTAACCAATACAACGACCAACTGTGTAACTGCGGTAGAAAACTTTACGATTAATCCAGAGTTAACGATAACAGCGACATTAACCCAAGATATAGATTGTAACAATCCTGAAGCTACTATAGAATTTACGGCTGCAGATGGAAGTGGAACATATACACAATTCGATTTATATGCAGCAGGTTCTTTAGGAGCACCTATTGCAGGAGGAGGTAATATTACTTCTCCATTTACAAGTGCAATATTGGTACCAGGAGATTACGTAGTAGGAGTTGTTGATGATGCAGGTTGTACGGCATTCTCAAATACAGTAACCGTGACACCGTTTAATGCTGTTACTGCCACCTTAACACCTACTAACCCTTCATGTCCAGGAGAGACTGATGGATCGATAGTAGTTGAGGTTACTGCAGGTCAGGGACCATTCACTTATATACTTAATGGAGACGCAACTACGCAAATTGGACCTACAGGAGATACAACAGTAACATTTAACAATGTTGATAATACTCCGGATCCACATACAGTTACTATTACCGATGGTTCGGGAGGTACTCCAGCGTGTACGTTTGATTTCACAACAACACTTACTGATCCAGATCCGATTGTTCCTACAATCATTATACAAAGAGATTTAAGTTGTGTTGCTCCTATGGACGCGATCATTCGTATCACTGGAGTTACAGGAGGTTCAGGAAGTTGGGCATTTACTTTAGACCCATCTGCTGGATATACTAACATTGGAGCATTCCCTGTAGATATACCAATTACAACAGATGGAGTGTATACCGTATATGTTGCGAATCAAGGTTCTCCAGAAACTTGTCCGGTAACAACAAATATCACCATTGATCCAGTTACCGAAGTGACGGATATCGACTTTAGTGCTACTGCAGTTCAATGTCCTGCACTGACTTCTGATATTTCAGTGATCAATCCAGTGATAACCGGAGGGGGTAGTATTGTAGAATATGAAATTACAGCGCCTATTGCAGTAGGACCGCAAGCATCTAATGTATTCCCAGGCTTAGCTCCGGGAACATACACGTTCTTGGTAAGAACTGACGATGGTTGTGAGTATAGCGAAAACTTTGTTATTGAAGATATAGATCAAATATTGGTGAATGCAACACCGGTAAATGAGCCGACTTGTAATGGAGATAGTGATGCAGAGTTGTCATTTACAGTATCAGGTATCGATATTCCTGCAACAGCGACATATGAATATGAAATTACAGGTGGAACTCCTGCGATTACACCGATTACAGCTACTGGTCAAACTACAGCTACAATCACCACAGGTGATGTATTGCCAGCAGGTACTTACACCATTACGGTTACAGATGAAGCTACGCTTTGTGATGCTACAGCTACAGTAACAATTGACCAACCTGATGTAGTTGACTTCGATATTGATCCAGTAATTCAGGATTGTGCTACCAATACAAATACAGTAACGATTAGTAATCCAAGAGGAGGTAGTGGTACAGGATATACTTATGTATTGAACGATTCTGGTGGAACACCAGTTGGACCTAGTAGACCAGTTACCGATCCTTATTTGAATGTACCAAATGGTACAGGATATGAAATCATTGTTACAGATAGTAACAGCTGTGATTCGGCGGCACAAACATTTGATATAAATCAATTACCGCAGCTTGCAGCAGCTCTAGATGCTGCTAGTTCTGATTTCTGTTTGGATGATGGAGCAATTAATTTCACTGTAGATATAGATGGTACCGACAGTGGTACTCCACCTTATACTTACAATGTAACTTTAGGAGGTATTGTTGTTATTCCAGACACCAATATTGGGGCCTTAACAACATTTACAACCTCTCCTAATTTGACAGCTCCCGGAGATTATATAATTAACATTTTTGATAGTAACGGATGTCCAACATCGATCAACGTTCCTACGGTAGAAGAACCTGTAGAATTAATTGCAACTCCGGTTTCAGATATTACTTGTGATGCTTTAGGAAACCCAGTAGATGCAGAGTTTTCATTTGTTGTGAATGATGGATATTCTCCGTATGATATAGATGTTTCGTTTAACGCAGCAGCTTTTACAAATCATTTAACAGGAGCTACTACACCATTTGCTAATTTTACAGCTACTTCTGGGGCAGGAACATATACATTTAGAGTAACCGATGCAAGAGGGTGTACTTTTACCACCAGTCCTTTTACAGTAACAGATCCGGTTGCACCAACGATAACAGATCCTGATGTGAATCTACTTTGTGCTGGAGACACAGGTACAGTTACGATTACAGTGACTGGTACAGAAACCCCGTATGAAATCGATTTTGACGGAGCAGGATTTGTAACGATTACAGGAACACAGATTTCATTCCCTAATTTGGCTGGAGATGCAGGAGATGCAGATCCAACTACAAATACATCTACGTATAATTATACGGTTAGAAGTAGTAGAGGATGTTTGTACCCGGGAAGTGTTGATGTAACGCAACCGCCATTAATCACAGAGGTAAGTAGAACAGAAACACCTGTAACTTGTGGTGGATCCGGAACAATAACTGATTTAGGAGCTATTGATCTTGAGATAGCTGGAGGA
Organism: Aquimarina sp. AWH4_224; assembly: GCF_056160245.1. Classification (NCBI taxonomy): domain Bacteria; kingdom Pseudomonadati; phylum Bacteroidota; class Flavobacteriia; order Flavobacteriales; family Flavobacteriaceae; genus Aquimarina; species Aquimarina sp. AWH4_224. The sequence goes on from NZ_JBSWWU010000002.1 coordinate 237,054, forward strand.
ACAGCTAATTACACTTATACTTTGGTAACTGCAGCTAATTTTGCTGTTAGACCATTAGTTCCGGCTACAACAGCAGCTTCAACACCAAACCCAACAACGACAGGGACAACAGTTCGTTTTGAAGGTCTGGATTTTGGACAATATTTCATCTTTGTAACAGATGCTAATGGTTGTACCGATAATGCACCTTTTGGACCCTTTGATATTTTCTCTCCGCCTAACGATTTAGTTCAAAATATAACCGTTTCAGCTACTTGTCCAGGAGGAGTTACTTTTGAGATAGATGTTCAGGGAGGTTCTGGTATCACTCCACCGGCAAATCCACCACCAGGATTCGATATTCGTATTGTTGGAGAACCTTCTCCAGGTCTTGGGGATTTTGTCCCACTTGACGACAGTGTAGGAGGGCCAACTTTGGTTGATGCCAATACTCCTATTAGAGATCATACATACACCGGTTTGGATTTTAACAGGACTTATACCTTAGAAGTAAGAGATAATGCAACTGGATGTTTGTATCAGGAAATAGTACCTGCTGAACTTCCTCCTTCTGAGCCAAATATTGTGAATGATGTGGTTACAGATGTAACTTGTAACGAAACACCAGCATTGGATGATGGAAGCGTTTCATTTGAAGTTAATGGATATGATCCTACTGTGACTGAAATATCTTGGGAGGTGTTTAACGCATTTACAAATGTTAGTCTAGGAGCGGCATTTGCAGGATCAGATAATACAACACCAAGTCCTGCAATACCAAATGTTCCAGTAACAATCAATAATATACCACCAGGACAGTATTATGTAACTGTACGAGAAGTAGATGGTACGCAGTGTCCAACAAGATATGACTTTACCATTGATCTTCCGGATCCATTAACTTCGACGGCTACGAATCAGACACCAGCCAATAGTTGTGGTACAAATGCCCAGGTAATTATGGCTACTTCTGGAGGAACTCAATTTGGTATTCCTCCAACTGCGGATGGATATCAATATGCTCTTATTGAAGACGATGGTTTGGGTAATCCAATTACAACACCAGCGGTGTTAGCTGATTTCCCATTAACTAGCAATGTTATTGACTTAGGGAATACGGCCAGAAGAGTATTCATCTTTGTAATTGATAATAACGGATGTATTTTCGGCCCAGTTCCGGTTGACGTGGTTGTGAATCCACTACCAAATATTATTTCTGCGGCCTTTGTAGATGATTGTGCGTATGATAATAGTAATGTAATTCGAATTGAAGCTTCAGGAACAGGTACATTGACTTACCAATTGGATGGCGGTACAGGTGTTGTTGGAAGTATAGATAATAATAATCATGAGTTTACGGTTTCTACACCAGGAACCTATACAATTGCGGTTACTGATGAAACCGGCTGTACAGTGACAACTCCAGTTGATGTGTATGGACCATTACAAATTAGTGCTGAATTTACAGTAGCTCCTGATTGTGCGACTGCAACAGGAACGATTACTACTACCATTACTTCTGGAGCAGCTATAGGTGTTCTCACTTACGAATTACAAGATTCGGGAGGAACCCCAACAGCTAACACCTCTGGAGATGCCACAGGAGTTTATACCAATGTAGCTCCAGGTAGTTATATTGTTGAAGTAACGGATGCAGGTAGAGGTGCAGGATGTACATTTACAGCTCCAGTGAGTATAGAAGCTCCAACAGAGCCGGTATTAGTTCCAGCAACTACTACAGTTACATGTATTGGTGATACCGATGGTGTAGTTACGGCTGAAATCACACCAGCGTCTACAGATTCGGATCCAACGGTAATTTATGAATATAGAATTACAGCTAGTACTTCTGCTACACCAGCAGTAGTACCAACACCTTATCAAACAAGTCCTGTATTCTCTAACTTGGATGATGGAACATATACAGTTGAAGTAAGAGTTACGAAGCCAAATGGAGCATTAAATGTATTCTGTTTTGATACAGATGACTATATCATTAATGATCCAAGTGCAGTTTCATCTACAATTACATCTACAAATTATAGTTGTCCGGCAGGAACTGAAAGCTTACCAGTGATTACGATTGATAATATTTCTGGAGGAACGGGATCAACATATTCTATTTCATATACAGTGGATGGTAATCCAGTTGTAGCTTCACCTGTAGATCCTGCTACTTTAGATACTGATGCTGTTACAGCAGGTATTCAGATTGTTGCAGTGATACCAGGAGACTATGTATTTACCATATTTGATAGCAACAATTGTCCTACAGCGCAACCTACGGAGACTATAGCTCCTTTCCCTGTAATTACAGATCCAACAGTAGCCAGAGATACTTCAGCTACTAACAATGGAGAAATCTCTTGTGATAATGGAGAAACAGTTACTGTAACCATTACCGGAGGTGTAGGACCATTCAATTTTGTGGAAACAAGTGGCGCCGTACCAGCTCAAAATGGTATTGTGGCAGGAACAGGTGATACAGCTGCTCCAGGAGTACAAACCGTAGCAACTTTTGTTTTGCCTACAGTAGGAACCTATCAGTTTACGATTACGGATACAGACGCTAATGGAGCTTGTCCGGTTGATTCGCCTACTTATACCGTTGATCCATTTGACTTTATCGAGGCTAGTGTAGTAGAGGCTACTCCGGTAGATTGTAATGGAGCTTCTACAGGAGAATTGGATTTAACAGTATTAAATTATACAGGAGAGTTTAACTTTATTGTAAGAAATACGGTAACAACCCTACCGGAAACTACAGGTAACATTGCAGCAGGGTTTACAAATCCTGTGCGTATTGGTGGACTTGCAAATAGTGTACCAGCAGGAACCTATGTTGTAGAGATCGAGGCGCTAGACGCACCTTTCTGTGATACTGTAACAGATCCAGTTGTTGTTACACAACCAGACCCATTAACATTGGTAATCGACGAGAATATCAATGCAAATTGTAATGAAGATGCAAGAGTAACCGTATCTGTAACTGGAGGAACAGGACCATATACGTTTAGAGCAGATGATGATGGTTTAGCACCATTCTTATTTGAAACGACTACTGCAAATACCACAGAAACATTTTTGTTACCTGCAGTGGTTGCAGGAACTACATATGTTATCAGTGTAATTGATAATAATTCATGTACATCAACTCCGGCTTCTATTAATGAAACAGTGTTTAGAACGGCAGATCCAACGGTAGACTCAGTAACCTGGACAGATGCTTGTGTATTTGATGACAACTATACCATACGAGTAGTAGGTACTAGTAATGTGCCTGTTGTGGCACCGGCTACCAATGCACTTACTTTTGAAATTGGGCCTGCAGGAAGCGGAGCAGTACCGGGTAATGTAAATGGAACTACTCACGACTTTACAGTGACCACTCCTGGAACATATACCGTAAGAGTATATGACGAAAATGGTTGTGTCTCTGCAGATGAAACCATTACCATTGTACCAGAATTGACTATTACTGCAACATTTACTGGTGATCCACAATGTAGAACAGATGTTGGAGGAGAGATCACAGCAACGGTAACAGGAGGTTCTGATTTTGCTGCGAACCCTACTAACTTTACGTTTACTTTAAGCGGTACGGATAGTAGTGGAACACCAATCGCACCAATCGTACAAAATGGTGCAGGAGCAAACGTATTTACGCCTGTTACTGCAGGATCATATACGGTAACTGTAGTTGATAGTAATACACCACCGGCTACTGGTTCTGGATGTTCTGTAAACACAGCAGTTTCTTTACCTATACCGGTTGATCCAGTACCTGCAGCTGCTTCGCCAGTTGGAGTGTCTTGTATTGGCGATAGCGATGGAAGTGTTGTGATCACTTTACAGGCAGGAACTGATGGAGACGGCCCATATTCTTACCAATTGTATGAAAATAATGGAGGAACTCTTGCCATTACCGGAGCAGCAATAGGTGCACCGCAAATAGATAACCCAACATTTACAGGTTTATCTTTTGATGCGCTTCCTGCACCACATCCTACAGCAGGTGAGTATCTAGTAGAGGTAACTTCGGCTAGTGGATGTGCTGGTTTAGTTGCTTTTGTGATACCAAACGCAACTCAGGTGACTGCTGTTGCTAATGTTGGAAACTATACCTGTACAGGAACGACAGAAAACTTCCCAACAGTTACAGTAACTATCGAGAATGGTACACCACCGTATAGTATTACATATACAACACCATCTGCTGTTGCAGTAACCGATACTAACATTACAGATGCTGATGCAGTAGCTGTAGGAGTACAGTATGAATTTACTGCTACCGAAGATGGTACTTATGATATAGAAGTAACCGACAGTAATGGTTGTGAAACTGTACCGATGGTGATTCAAGAAACTATTGATCTACCAATCATGGAAGATCCTACCGTAACACAAGTTACAGCTATTACTTGTCCTGCGGGAGAAGAAGTAACAGTAAGTGTTACTGATGGAGCAGGTCCATTCGACTTTGAAGTAATCAATGGCCCAGTTGCAGTAGCACCACAAAATAATGTGCCTGCGGGAACCGCAGACAACCCAGGAACACCAGCTGTAGAGACCAATGCTACGAATGTTAACTTTACGCTTACTGATGTAGGATTATATGTGTTCAGAATTACAGATCAAACCACAGGATGTTTCGTTGAGGTAGATTACACAATCGATCCATTTGATCTGGTTGAGATTGTTGCTACACAACAAACACCAGAAACGTGCTTCGGAGATGCAGATGGTTCTATCCAGATTGCAGTTTCGCAATATGTAGGAGCCTTTGGGTATACAATCGTTGATGTGGGTGTAACACCAGAAGTTACTGTATTCACCAGTACAGTAGATCTAAATACAGATGTAGATCCTGCAACAGCGGATACATTTGTAATCCCACCACCACCAGCTGGATTAGGGGTAGGTAACTATAGAGTAGATATCATAGAGCGTAATGCGCCTTTATGTACAGGAAGCTCTAATATTATAACAATAGAAGGACCTTCGACTCCGTTCGAGATTACATTAGTACCAATAAACGATCAGGAAAGTTGTGATCCTGCCAGTGATATCTCATTCCAGACAAGCGTAAGTGGAGCAAGAGGAAATGTAACCTACACACTTGTAGAAACTGGAGATGTGAATACCACAGGATTGTTTGAGGGATTATCAATTGCTCAGGCTACCAATACTGCAGGGGTGTTCACCTTTACAGTAACTGCTGTAGATGATAATGGAACATTTACATGTACAGATGATGATACGATAACAGTAACACCACCAGCAGACGATGTGGCCATTACGCCTATCCCTGATAGTAGTATTAGCTGTTTCGGAGAAACGGATGGAGTAATTACGGTAATTGCAACTGCTACCGATACACCGTTACGTTATACGATTACACCAACTGGAGGACCAGAAAGTGTACAACAAACAGTAAACAGATTCGAGAACCTAGGTCCTGATACGTATACTATTACGGTATATGACCAATTAGGATGTACTGCACAAACTACAGCTGTGATCAACGATGTACCACAAGTACTAATTGATATTGTAGATATCGACCCAGTAACATGTAGTGATAATACTGCTACAGTAACACTAAGTGCTACTAATGCGGTTGGTACGCCTCAGTTTGTTCAGATTAATGTAACAGATCCTCTTAATCCAGTGGAGTCTGCACCAACAACGTCTAACATATTTAACCTTCCTCAAGGTGAGTATGTGTTCTATGTAATAGATGGTAATGGATGTAGATCACCACAATCTGACCCAGTACCAGTTGTACCGATCAATCCGATTACTTTCCAATTGGATCTTAGTGCAGCCATGATCAACTGTCGTGATGAAGCTACAGCGATCATTAATATTACTGATCTGGGTGGTGGTATAGGAGATTATGAGTTTATCTTAGAAAATCTTGATACAGCAACAATTTTAGGACCTCAGTCTACAACAGAGTTTAGAGATCTGCCACCAGGTAACTATGAGTACACGGCGAGATCTGTAAGTGATAATAGCTGTACGTTGACTCGTCCATTTACCATAGATAACCCTCCATTATTCGAACCAGAGGCATTCTTTACGAATGTAACTTGTAACGGAGAAGATGATGGTACGATTAGAATTGTTGCTGCAGGAGGTACACCACCATACTCGTTTGCGATAGACTCTATGCCTGGAACATTCTTTAACGATGCTTCAGATGGTATTCCTAACGAGCACACATTCGAGAACTTAGCGCCAGGTATTTACCTAGTGTTGGCTCAGGATGCTAATGGTTGTGATGTGACATTTACCAGAGAAATCTTAGAACCAAATACGTTGATGGCTACAGAGACCTTCAATATGCCAGAAACATGTTTCGGAGATAATGATGGTGCATTCACGATAGAAATCACAGGAGGTACACCTCCGTATGAGACGAATATCACGAATAATGATGGTGACTTTGTTGTAGATCTGTTTACATATACGGATTTACCTGCAGGAGTTACCGAAGTATTCATTAGAGATGCTAATAACTGTCGTATTAGTCTACCGATTACTATTGATCCAGGTGTACTGCTTGAAGCAGAACTTGTACCTAGATTAGAGTGCCCGGTAAGAGATCCAAACAATCCGGCAAATATTACTACAGGACCAAGATATTTCATCGACTTTGAATTATCTCCAAACTCGGTGAACACAGATATCATCTTTACCCTTACTGGTATTAATGGTACAGCAGACCCTGCACCAAACAGTAACTTAACCGGTGAGTTTGAAGTGGCGCCAGGAGAATATCAAGGTACTATGTTACATGCAGGAGGATGTCCAGAAGATGTTGGAACGATTATTATCGAAGAGTACGTTCCATTGTCTGTGCCAGTAGCACAAATGACCAATAATCCTCAGGACCCTAACGAGTATGAGATTATTGTGACAGATGGTGTGCCACCGTATACATATTTTGTGACCTTCGACGGAAATGAAATAGAGTTGGAAGACAACATTTTTGCAATCCGTGAGACAGGAGACTACATCATACGTGTAGTAGACTCAAGCGGTTGTGAGGTGATTGTAACGCAGTTCTTAACCTATATCAATATCCGTATACCAAACTACTTTACTCCGGATGATCCAAACGCGACAACCGAAGAAAGGTTCTGGTATCCAAGACAGATAACTCCAAATGCCGATGATCCATTCTTCTTCGAAAATATGGAAGTAACCATATTCGATAGATACGGTAGAATGTTGGCAGAGTATAGAGGAGATCAGCAAGGATGGAAAGGAACGTACCAAGGTAAAGAACTTCCTTCGGGAGATTACTGGTATACGATTATCCTTAATGATATAGACAATAGAGAGTTTACCGGTCACTTCACCTTGTATAGATAATATATAGATTAGAAGTGAGTTATAAAACAAAGTGGATATAGCCAAACGACCGAAAAGTCAGTGGTCAGTAATTAAAAATAGTAGATGAAGAAGTATATTGTAATATTAAGTCTGTTTGCAAGCTATTGCACCTTTGCTCAAGAGTTTTTTGCTCCTGTGCAGAATCAATATATCGCAGATAACCCTTACTTGATATCCTCGGCATATGCGGGAATCGGAGATTGTTGGCAGATCAGAGCTTCTGGTTTCGAACAATGGGTAAGTATTGAAGACTCTCCGGGAACACAATCCCTTTCGATAGATGGTAGGATATCGGATCGTTCTGGAGTAGGTGCTATTCTGTTTAATGACCAGAATGGTTTTACTACCCAAAGAGGTATTCAGTTGTCATTTGCGCACCATTTAACACTGAGTGAATATAATAATCAATACCTATCTTTTGGTATAAGCTATAAGTTTACCCAGTTTGGTATTGATACTTCAGAGTTTAATAATGGTGATCCCGACAATCCGGTAATTCCTGGATTGGCAGATATCAGCGTGAATGATTCTAATTTCGATATCGCATTGTTATATCGTTTAGGACGATTCTTTTTGAGTGCCAATGCGGTAAACTTATTACAAAAGGAAATAGACGACTTTAATCCAACAGAACCTTCTACCATCCAGAATTATTACATCTATACCGGATATACGTTCTATCATCGTTTTAGTGATATAGAAATAGAACCTTCGGTATTGTATCAGAATTTTGCAGGAGATGGACGTTCTACAACCGATCTGAACCTGAAGGTTCGTAAACTACATCGAGGAGACTATTATTGGGCAGGAATTAGTGTTAGATCTCTGGTAGATCAGGATTTTAAACCCTTATCAGTTTCTCCTATGATAGGAATCAAAAAAGCGAATTTTTATGTAGCCTATGGATATCAGGTAAATGTAAATGAAGTATTACAGCCAACCACAGCAGCTGGATCACATTTGATTACATTAGGACTTGACTTTGGTTGTAGGCAGAGTAAATGTGGATGTACTTACTAAAGAAAATATATACAGGCAAAAACCACCCAATTTGGGTGGTTTTTTTACGCCGAAACATTGCTAATTTGTCCATTCAAAATTTTTCTCACTTTTTAGGGTAATGTTTTTCGAAAACAGACACTTATAGAAACAACACCTAAATTAATTTTATTAACTAACCTATAAATGAATGAAAAAACCATTACACTTTAAATTATTGGTATTAGGAATACTATTAATTTTTAATGGCCTAAAGAGTTATGCTCAAGAGATTGTTCCTCTTGCAGAAAGGGTAAAACTGAATCAAGTCCAAGGAGATCTTACCATGATAGGAAATTCTATCGTTGGATTAGAGGATAGTTTTACAGATAATATAGTGTATGACCCAAATGCAGCTTACAATGGAAATTTAAACAATGGAAATAGCATTTCGGCTTATATCGATATCGATGGTGATGCATCTACATTTAGTTCTAGTAGTGCAGACCTGGTAACACCAAACCCAAGCTGTACTACCATTGCCTATGCGGGACTGTATTGGTCTGCTACGTATTACCTTGAAAGAATTCCGCAAACCGAATTGACATTTAGCATCAACAACACTACCCTTGCAGGCAATTATGCAGTAGTCAATAATGAATTTTCTCCTGGAAATGTCGAAATTCCAGCAAATCCCGGAATTACTGCTAATTTAGTATTGGTAGATGATAATACCGATACCACTGAAGATGGATGCACCGCATTAGTAAATGGAGCCGAATTAACAGGAAATATTGCTGTAATACGACGCGGAAGTTGTTCTTTTACACAAAAGGTCATCAATGCCCAAAATGCAGGAGCAATTGCCGTTATTATAGTAAATAACCAAAGTGGAACTGTAGCCCCGGCAGGAGGGGATGCTGCAATTACCATTCCCACTGTAGGACTTAGCCAGCAAGACGGAGATCTTATTATTGCAGAAATGGTTTTAAATACGGTTAGTGCTACTTTGGCCAATGTGGTAAATACTACTACAGGTAACGAGCAACTAACTGATTTACCACTGGTGGATGCAAGAAAAGTTGGGGATGCAGATTTCAGAAAAATCAAAGTAAAAGTACCAGGAGGTTCCTATGCAGATGTTACCGCTACTTCTGTAATTTACGACGGATATCGAAATACACCTACGAATCCTTCTAACGTTGCGCAAGACGATGTGCCGTATGTGTGTTACGCAGATATTACGAATCTTATTGATCAAAATAACACCAATGGTACATTTACTATTGCTAATATGAATGCTACAATTGGTCAAACTTCTGGAGTTTCTGGAGCTGTAGGGGGATGGACACTTGTTATAGTGTATGAAGATCCACAAGCAACACCAAAGTTTATTAGTACCAACGATGGTTTCGTACAGATTGTAAGTAGCAATCCAGATGTAGATTTTACCTATACAGGGGTGCCTTCACTTCCTGTACCATTACCAATTGAAGCCAAGTTTGGAATTTCTTCTCTTGAAGGAGATCAAGGTTTGGATGGAGATAGCGTAAGTATTTTAAACACTTCAAACATATATGTGCCATTAGGAGAGGTTAGCGGAAATAATCCTACTTCAAATTTTTTTAATAGTTCAATTACAAACAATGGTGCCTTTGTCACCAGTAGAAACCCAAACTCTCAAAATACCCTTGGGTTTGATATCGATATTTTAGATTTACCGAATCCTGGGAACACATTAATTGGGAATGATCAGGAAGAAGTAAGTTTTAGACTAAGTACAGATCGAGAGAGCTACAGAGTGTTTCTAACGGCTTTTGCGACAGAAATTATCGAACCGGAGCTAAGAGTACTTAAAAGGGGAATAAGCGCAACAGATGGCACAACAGACATCACTGGATCCACATTAGAGTTGGGTGATGAGTTGTTTTATGAGTTAGAGATAAAAAATACCGGAAATGAAAATTTATTGGATGGTACAATAGTCGTTTCTGCACAAATCCCTGCAAATATGGACTTGGTAAATGTAGTAGACGCGACCTTACCAGCAGGCGTGGTGTATGATCAATCGATACCCGGTAAAATAGATTTTTCTATTCCTGCAGGGATTGTCGAGACATCAGATGCTCCTATCTTTATTCGATACAGAACTCAATTGGTAAGTGATTGTGCATCTCTTCGAGATACTTGCTCAGAGAATATCCAAAGTTCTGCAATCTCTTCGTATGTGGGAGAATTGTCTGGGATTTCGGTAACTGGAACTCCAAGTAGTGTCCAGATGGATGTTTGTGGAGAAGTAAATGTAGAGCCAACAAGCTTTTTGCTAAACATCCCTGCTTGTAGTACTGATGTTACTACATGTACAGGTAATTTACAGTTAGTAGCCGGATTAGGCTACGATCAATATACATGGTCAGGGCCGGGAATTATATCGCCAATAGTTCAAACAGGAGCTAATGCCAATATTCTTGACCTTACCAATGCTCAAGAAGGAACGTATACCGTAATTAAAGAAGATACAAATCCAGCTGATGGAACCTGTGCAGCGCTTACAGAAGAATTTAATGTTTCAAGTTTTAGAGCCATTGCTAATCCGATTTTGGATTATGTAAACGGAACCAGTGTCATTTCTGAAAATTGTAGTGGTATAGAAATTCCACAAATTCTATTATGTGGAGACCAGGACTTTCTATTAGAAACTAATTTTGATCCAACGCTTAATTTAGTATCCATCTCCTGGCAACGATTAACACCAAGTGGTGCATGTGTATCAGATGCAAATAATCCTTGTTCTTTGTTATCCGGAGACTGTACGGACACAAATTGGGTAGAGGAACCAGGAGGGAATACACCAAATTATACAGTTTCTGAAGCAGGAGATTATAGAATCCTGGCAGAGTTTGCTGGTGGTTGCTTCAACCCATTTTATTTTAGTGTATCCAAAACCGATTATCAGCCTGAACTCACTATGCAGCCTATAGAGTGTGGCAATGCTGGAAGCGTTGAGGTAACCAATGCGCCTTTAAATTTTGAGTTTAGTTTGAATTCTGGTGGTCCGTATAGCAATACAATAGTATTCCCTATTCCTGCTGGGGGTGGAGGAGACATTACTGTGTATGCCGTAGATACCACATTCCCAGGATGCGAGTATACAGCAACCATCAATGTTCCTGAAATTAATCCAACAGTAGAGATTACAACTACAGATCCTACTTGTATCAATGATGCCAATGGTGATGGTTTTGGAAGAATCAACATAGAAGTAATTGGCGGTTTACCAGAATATCAATACACTATTTCTGGAGGGAATTTGAGCTCACCAATTGTTGTTCTCAATAGTGATGCTAATAATGGAATCTACACACAAACTGGTCTTGCGCCAGGAACTTATACCGTTGAGGTAGTTACTAATCTTCCAGCGTCAGATTGTGTGTTTACCGAAACAGTAACCATTAATAGCGCACCAAACTTTACAGCTGAGGCCGTGTTAATAGCTCCGGAAACATGTGATACAGGGGCTTTAGTTCAGGTAAATGTAACTTCGGGAGCGGGAGACTATTTGTATGATGATGGTACAGACAATTTCCAAACTAATAATGTGTTTGAAATTCCTGTTTCTGCTGATCCAAGTGCTACATATACTTTCTTTGTATCAGATACTAATGTTCCTGCAGGAACCCCTCCTTGTATTATTGAAGCCAATATTACGGGTATCGTTCCTTATGGCGCGATAAACGTCGATAACGTAGAGACCGTCAATGCCGCTTGTGCAACAGATACCGGTGAGATCAGTATTCAGGTATCTCCAGCAGTTGCAGGAAGAACGTATACCTATCGATTGGTAGATTCTTCTGCAGATGCAGAAATAGAAAAACTAACCAGTACAGAGAGAAATATAACATTTAACAATGTTGCCGGGGGATCTTATTATATCGAAGTATTGCATAACAATACATCCGATCCGTCAGGAGATCCTATATGTGCTGTTACGTCGGCTGTGCAAACGGTAACAGTACCTTCACCAATAAATGCAACGGTATCCGTAATACGTGAATTAAGTTGTAGTCCAGGAACCGAAGATGCAATTATTAACGTTAATGCCATTTCTGGAGGTTCAGGAAGCTACGAATGGAGCTTTAGTCCAACAGGAGGATTTACCACAGTTGCAGCAGATCCTTTTGATATTCCTGTGAGTACTGCAGGTAATTATACGTTGTATTTACGAAATCAAGGGACAAGTGATTGTACAACATCTTTTGCTATCACCGTTAATCCATTACAAGAAATTGATGATATTAGTGCAGCTATTATTGATACAGATTGTTTTACGCAGGATGTTAGAGTAACTGTTTCTGCTGCACCAGCAGGACCAGCGTATCTGTATTCTGTTACACCAGCTCCTATTTCTGGAGACGCGAGTACTGGAGTTTTCGTTTTGGATGGTGGAGTGAACTATACATTTACAGCCCAAAGATCTGATAATTCTTGTACACTAAATAAAGACTTTACTTTTGATGCTACGTCTCCGATTGCTAATCCTACGGTTGAAAGAGATGCTACTGCAATAAACGCAGGGCAAATCTCATGTAATAACCCAGAAACGGTAATTGTTTCTATAACCGAAGGTGTAGGCCCCTTTCTTTTTGAGGAGCTTAATGGAGCTGTTACAAGTCAAACCGTTGCCCAGGGCACTGGTGATAACGGAGCGACTGCGGGAATAGAAACAACTGCTGTGTTTACATTATCGAATGTAGGATCGTATACGTTTAGGATTACAGATTTGGCGACAGGATGTAATTTTGATACACCATCGTATTCAATTGATCCTTTTGACAGTATTGAAATACAGGCATTGGTCGCTTCAGACATTACTTGTTTTGGAGATAGTGATGGCTCAATTACAATTGAAGTTTCGGGATATACAGGATCATATGACTATAATGTAACCAATGTTACCACCATTTCAGGAACAGGAAATACCAATGCAGGGCCTGTTGTTGTTACTAATTTGTTGGCCGGAGTGTATACCGTGGAAATAACTGCTACCGAAGCACCATTTTGTAACGTTGCTGCAAACGTAGTAGTTTCAGAACCACAACCCATAACAGCCAGTTTTACAGTAACTGATCCAACCGCGCAAACCGGAGGGCAAATTGAGATAGATACAGCGGGAGGAACACCGCCTTATTTCTATACATTAACCGGTGATGGCATTGGGTCAATTACTGCTACCTCCAATTTATTTGTTGATTTGGATCCTGGAGATTATGTAGTTAGCATCGATGATAGTAATTCGTGCCGTGTAGAATTTCCAGTAACTTTACAAGAGCCTGTAATTGATAATCTTGAGGTGAATTTGGATCTTGGGTCCGCCTTTATCAATTGTTATGCGGAAAGCACTGCTGTGGTAAGTGCTGATGTAACAGGAGGTACAGGAAATTATCAATATACACTTACTGGAACTAACTTCTTTGGAAGCACCATTACTGTTGGACCACAATCCAATAGTGAGTTTAGAGATTTGGCTGCAGGAAATTATAATTACACGGTGGCTAGCGATGGAGTTAATCCGTCTACTATTCCTTTTGTGATCACACAACCTCAAGAATTTATTGGAGCAGCGGATATAACAACTTCAATTTTATGTGTAGGAGATAATGATGGAAGCATAAGAGTACAAGTAACAGGAGGGACACCTCCATATTCGTATGCCTTGGCTTCAAATCCAGGTCTATTTTTTAGTGATGAATCGGATGGAGTGTTAAACGCTCATACTTTTGAAGGATTAATTGCAGGTAATTATGAAGTGCTAGCGCAAGATGCCAATGGTTGTAGTCAAGTAATTAGTGTTGTGATTCCTGAGCCCACACCAATTGTAGCAAATGTGATCAATATAATCCCTGAGACCTGTTCAGGAAATAGTGATGGGGAATTTACTATTGCCATTTCAGGGGGAACGCCACCATATTTGACAAATATCACTAATAACGATGCTGATTTTGTAATCGATAAATTCAGTTATACAAATTTACCAGCTGGTATTACTACCGTTTTTGTAAGTGATGCTAATGGTTGCAGAGTTATTCTTCCGATAGAAATTTCAGAAGGAACTGATCTTAGAGGAACGCTAATCGCTAATTCAGCATGTGCTTCGGATAGTGGTGCACCAACACCGGTTTATGAAGTTCGTATAGCATTGGACAGTAATACACCAAACACAGATGTGATTTACTCGCTAGCGGGAATTAATGGAACTCCCGATCCTTCAGAAGCGAGTAATACATCAGGAATATTTGCTGTAGTGCCTGGTGAGTACGAAGGAAGCATCCTAAGTGCAGGTGGGTGTGAGGTTTCCGTAGGGACTGTGCTAGTTGAAGAATATGAAGAAGTGAATATTGTTGTTGAAGGCACCAATCCTACCAACCCAGGAGAAAATGGAGAAATCCTGGTTAATATTATCGCAGGAAACGGGCCGTTCAGTATTGCTTTGGATGATGAGGCTCCAATTATTGTAGAGGACAACAATTACGTCTTTACCCAGGTAGCAGCTGGAGACCATCAAATAGTAGTTTCGGATAATGGAGGGTGTAGTGTACAAACTGCAACAGTAACTATTGTTGAAGAAGATAAAAATCCAATTGTTACTTATGCCGAAGAGATTTTAGTTTGTGCCATTACTGGTCAAAGTTATCCGGTAGTTACCATACAGGACGAACAAGGAGAAGTAGTAGATCTTCCTTTACTCAATGTACTTTCAATAGTATGGCAGAAGTTGGATGAGATTACTTGTGATATCGAATTAGAAGATAACTGCCCAACCTCAGACTCTGTATGTACTTCAGATTGGTTTGACATAGGAAACGGAACGAGCAATACTTTTACTGAAGCAGGAGAGTATCGAGTAGTGGTTAACTTTATCACACGTTCTGGGAACAACGAAAAAATCTATTATTTCAGAGTAGAAAGCGAAGTAGCTACTATAGATAAAGAGATTGTAGCATTTCCTAATCCTTCAAAAGATAGGGTGCGATTAAATACGGAAGTAGAAGAAGTATTGATCTATGATGTAATGGGGAAACTGGTGATGAAAACCAATCAAAACTCATATAGCATCGCTGGATTGCGCAATGGAATCTATTTTGCAAAAATCAAAACTCCGAACCGTAGAGAAGTGATTGTAAAACTCATTAAAGAATAGTGAGTCAACTGATAAGAAGCAAAAAAGGAGCATCATTTACGGATGCTCCTTTTTTTATGGTGTGATTACATATAATCCGAAAATAGCGACAATAAAATAACAGGTAATAGTGAGCGCTCCCTGATAATCTTTGGCCACACGCTGACCAAAAAGAAGGAGTAAGAGTGTAATACACCCCAAAAACATAGCAAGCGTACCAAAATAGGTGTTGCCTTCCATAATGAGATGGTAAATACCATTGATACTGCACACAGCAGTTACAACCTCTATTACCAAAACAATCAATAATAAAAGCGGTACCATTTTACCCATAAAAGTAGCTGCAAAATGTTCTTTTAACCAAGAAAGATTTCCTTTCCAATCTACTAGTTTGTCAATCCCGGATTGTAAAAAAGTGATTAAAAGAAATAGTAGAATAGTAATTGAGACGATATGCGTCATAAAATTATCCATAGTTGAGCGATTTTGTGAAGCTCAAATATAGAGGTAAGATTTAAGAAGATAAAATAATGGACTTAAACACTTTTGCGATGCAGCAATCGTGTAAGTTTAATTGAGAGATCGGTGAGTATGATCTTTGCATTCCCATTACGTTCGATATGATACGCAGCATCCTGCAATTCATTACAAATATCCATGATGTTTGCTCCGTGTATAAAAGGCGCAAATTTTTCGAGTTGAAATCCACTGGTCTGAGGCTCTAAAAACACCAATTGTTCGGCTCCGTAATTGAGTAAGAGGGCTTGTCTGAAGAAATCAAGACAATAGTTCAGAAAACGTTTTTGGGTTTCTCTACCAGTTTTAGCGATAGATTCACTCCAGGTGATCAAATCATTTACAGCAGATTTGTTGCCCTTGGCCCTAAAGGCTGTTCGTACCCACTGTATAAACCATTCTTCGAACTGTTCATCACCACCATCGTGGTGTAACAAATGTAAGGCCTTGCTGTAATCACCATTGGCTTGATGGGCAATTTTCAAAGCTTGAGTATCGGATAGATTTTCTTTTTTTTGAAGCGCCTCTTGAATCACTTGCTCGCCCAACGGAGGGAAATGTAAAACCTGACATCTGGATCTGATCGTTTGGATAAGCTGTTCCTGATCCTCGGTAATCAAAATGAATATGGTTTTCTCTGGCGGTTCTTCAATAAGTTTCAACAACTTGTTGGAAGCCGCAATATTCATTTTGTCCGCCATCCAGATTAACATCACCTTGTAACCACCTTCATAACTTTTGAGCGAGAGCTTTTTTACAATTTCTAAGGCTTCATCAACCCCAATTTGTCCTTGCTTGTTTTCGATTCCTAAAGAGAGATACCAATCAAATATACTTCCGTATGGGTTCTCCTTAACGAATGTTCTCCATTCCTCAGCAAACTGATCTGATGTAGGATGCTTTTTTACCTTATCATTGATAGCTACGGGATATACAAAATGTAAATCCGGATGTGCCAGATGATCAAATTTGATATTACAGGCGTGATTGCCTTCTGTGTTTTCTCCGTTTTTATTTTGGCATAAAATGTATTGCGCATAGGCAATTGCCATTGGGAGTGTACCGCTTCCATTAGGACCTACAAAAAGTTGTGCATGCGGGATACGTTGTCGATCTGCACTTGTAGTGAGATAACTTTTGATATGTTGCAGTCCTAGAATTTCGGAAAAAAGCATAGGCAAATATAAAAAGAAGTATGAGGTACCCCATAAAATGAAGCACTATTAATTAGGATTGTGATAAGTTTATGGAATATCATTTTTCCATCAAAAAAGCAGTTTTTGTAAAAAATCAATAAAACTTAAAATTTACTATCGTTTTCGTAGATTTTTTTCTTGATAATTCAGAGGTTTTTAATGAAATAAAATTATTTTCGTTTGCTCAATTCAATACCAGTAAAATGAAGACAATCAGTGACTATAATTTCGAAAATAAAAAAGCCCTAATACGAGTTGATTTTAATGTGCCGTTGAATGAAGAATTCGAGGTAACCGATGATACAAGAATTCAGGCAGCCAAGCCAACCATTATCAAAGTTCTTGAAGATGGAGGTAGTGCGGTTTTGATGTCGCATTTAGGACGACCAAAAGGGGTTCAGGATGAGTTTTCGTTACGTCATATTGTAGCAAAGGTATCTGAAGTATTGGGTGTGCAGGTAAAGTTTGTAGCAAATTGTGTTGGTCAGGAAGCCGAAGATGCTGTAGAAGCACTCAACCCAGGAGAGGTATTGTTATTAGAAAACTTACGATTCCACCCTAGTGAGACAGCAGGAGATGAAGCTTTTGCCGAGCAATTATCAAAACTAGGAGATATTTATGTAAACGATGCCTTTGGAACTGCGCACAGAGCTCATGCTTCTACAACGGTTGTAGCTCAATTTTTTCCTGATCAGAAATGTTTTGGAAGTTTATTGGCCAAAGAGATCGAAAGTATTGATAAGGTCTTAAGTAGCGGAGAGAAACCAGTTACTGCAGTGTTAGGAGGATCAAAAGTGTCCTCAAAAATTACCATTATCGAAAACATTTTGGATAAGGTAGACCATTTGATCGTTGGTGGTGGAATGACCTATACTTTTATAAAGGCACAAGGTGGACAGATCGGAGATTCGATCTGCGAAGATGATAAACAAGAATTGGCACTAGAAATTTTAAAGAAGGCTGCAGAAAAAGGAGTTCAGATACATTTGCCTGTAGATGTTCTGGGAGCGGATGCTTTTGATAACAATGCCAACACCGAAATAATGAAGGTAGATGCTATAAAAGAAGGATGGCAAGGATTGGATGCAGGTCCAGAAACGTTGACGAATTTCCATGACGTTATTTTGCAATCAAAA
The DNA here is from genome assembly GCF_056160245.1 of Aquimarina sp. AWH4_224. Taxonomy (NCBI): domain Bacteria; kingdom Pseudomonadati; phylum Bacteroidota; class Flavobacteriia; order Flavobacteriales; family Flavobacteriaceae; genus Aquimarina; species Aquimarina sp. AWH4_224. Next base: position 255,440 of record NZ_JBSWWU010000002.1, read on the forward strand.
ACCATTCTTTGGAATGGTCCATTAGGTGTTTTTGAAATGGAAAGTTTTGCCAAAGGAACCATAGCACTTGGACACTCGATTGCCGAGGCTACACAAAATGGTGCGTTTTCGCTAGTAGGCGGAGGAGACTCAGTAGCAGCGGTAAAACAGTTTGGTTTTGGAGATAAAGTAAGTTATGTATCTACCGGTGGAGGAGCAATGCTGGAAAGTTTAGAAGGAAAAACACTTCCTGGAATTGCAGCAATAGAAAACTAATGAATAGCAGATTTTAGTAGGAAAATCAATATTTTTTGTAAGAATTAGGATAAAACCGGTCATTTGAACCGGTTTTTTAATGTTTTTAACGTCTTGATCTTTTGGATTTTAGAAAAAAAATGCGATTTTCGCTGATGTATTGTTGATAACATGTTGACAACAATGCTTTTTACCCCAGAATTCCCTAAATAGTTGTAAAAAGAATTAAACCGTATCGTAAGATGATTGGAATGAAAAATAAGTATGCATTATTTTTTTGTTTTTTGGCAATACTAACTACAGTTTCGGCTCAGGAACCTACACCTGAAACCGATCCAGAGAACACCAAGGAAATTGTACTGGAAAAAAATGTGGGTCTTCAACAAGATACAGTAACGGTCATAGATACCACCAAGATTATCAAAACGGGAATCGAATTACAGACAACAACGGTTACTTCTACCAGTGTTAAGGATACCGTAATTTATGCCGCAAAGGATCACCCAAAGTTATCACGACTGGATTCTCTTTGGAAACAAGAACTATACAATTCTAGTTTATTTGATAGCATTTATAAATCGGTAACCGAACTCGAATACGAACCGGTAGAATATGTAGACTTACCCACAGATACACTAAAGGCCCGATTGGCAGAACTTAATGCACGTACACCTTTTAACGTAGAATACAATCCTTCTCTGGAAAGTGTGATCAAAAGATACCTCAAAAATAGACATGAGCATCTGGAGCGACTTATGGCACTAAGTCATTTTTACTTCCCTCTTTTTGAGCAAGAGCTAGATAACCAAAATATTCCTTTAGAGATTAAATACTTGGCCATTGTAGAGTCTGCGCTGAAGCCTAGAGCAAAATCTAGGGTTGGAGCTACAGGATTATGGCAGTTTATGTACGGAACAGGAAAAATGTATGGATTAGAAGTAAGCTCTTATGTAGATGAGCGTATGGATCCCATCATGGCTACCAAAGCGGCGTGTAAGTATTTGGCAAAGCTGTATGAAATATTTGGAGACTGGGATTTGGCTTTGGCTTCTTATAATTCTGGTCCGGGGAATGTAACCAAAGCCATAAGACGTAGTGGAGGATATACCAATTATTGGAATATACGACACAACCTACCTCGAGAAACTGCAGGGTATTTACCAGCATTTCTAGCTACGATGTACATTTTTGAGTATGCCGACAAGCATGGTTTCAAACCCAAAAGACCAGAGTTTGGATATTTTGAAACCGATACGATCAAGGTAAAACAAATGATCACTTTGGATCAGGTTTCAGAATACATGAATATCGATGTTGAAGAATTACAATTCTTAAACCCTTCTTACAAGCTAGATATCATTCCATACATCAAGGATGAGGACTATGTCCTTCGATTACCTTTGAATGAGGTGGGAGCCTTCGTAGCCAATGAGGATACAATTTACGCAAGAGCTAAGGCAGAATTTGATAAGCGCGAAAAACCGTTACCAAAATATTTTGAAGCTAATGATAGAATCAGATATCGTGTTCGAAGTGGAGATTATCTAGGGAGAATAGCAAGAAAATATGGTGTACGAGTAAGCCAGATTAAGCGTTGGAATGGTTTACGAAGCAATAATTTAAGAATAGGACAACGACTTACTATCTATCCAAGAAGACCTGTTGTAGACGCTCCCGTAAAAAAGAAGACACCCATAAAAAGTAAGCCTATTGACCCCAATATTGAGACTTACGTTGTCAAGTCTGGAGACACCTTATGGAGTATTTCGCAAAAATTTAAGGGGATAAGCGTCGAAAATCTTAAAAATTGGAACGATATTAGCGGTAGTGGTATAAAGCCAGGTATGAAACTGAAGCTTTCGAAGTCATAACCGCAAACAATATCTTATGAAAAAAATAGCACTCACCATTATTGGTGCGCTGTGTTTACTTGCATGCACAGAAACCAAAACTGAAAAAAAGAAGTCTTCTCAAGGAGCGATGGCCCACTCTGTTGGAAAGATCAACGAGCTTTCGGTCGTTATTGATAATGATTTATGGAAAGGAAAACTAGGGGATACCATACGTAAATATTTTGGAGCCGAAGTTCCTGGACTTCCGCAGGAAGAGCCTTTGTTTTCGATGCGTCAAATGCCAAAAACAGCCTTTTCTGGACTAGCTCGAAAGAATAGAACGTTTTTACAAATCAATAAAGGAGGAGAAAACAATTTTCAAGTACTTACTAATAAGTTTGCTACCCCACAGGTAGGATATGTCATTTCAGGAAAAACAGAAGAAGATGTGGCAAATGAATTGATCAAAAACTATGAAACCATCGTCGCCAAATTCAAACTGGTCGAAACTAAAGAAAAACAAACAAGAATTAGAAAATCACTAGAAAAGATACCTCAATTACCCGAAAAATTAGGAATCAATCTCGATATACCCAGTGCGTATCGTATTGCAGTAGAAGAAGAGGATTTTTTCTGGATTCGTAAAGATATTCAACACGGTAGCATGAATTTGATGATATACGAGCTACCTATGAATACCATCAGTAAAGATTCGAATACGGTAGCGAGTATTGTAAAGATGAGAGATTCTATCGGTGCTGTAAAAATTCCAACTGAAGAGGTAGGAAAATTTGTTACAGAACAAGCGTATGCTCCGTATTTGTACGAAACAAATCTTGATGGAAGGTTTGCTTTCGAAACCAAAGGAACCTGGGAAGTCAAGAATAGATTTATGGCGGGTCCTTTTGTAAACTACGCTATAGAAGATAAGCCAAATAATAGACTACTAGTGCTTGAAGGTTTTGTATTTGCCCCTTCAGTAAACAAACGAGATAATATGTTTGAATTAGAGGCAATTATGAAAACCATAACATTTAATTAGAAGTATTGGCAAAAAATTAACTTAAATCACTTAAGATCGGTATAATATTTGTGAATTTATAAACAGAATTCACCCCATTTATTGAGTATTTTTAGAATATTCGTAATGGGGTGTTTTTGTCTAGTAATCAACTCAATAATTCACAAAGCTTATGAAAAACCATCTATTTAGATTTCTGGCCTTACTGTTTATTTCACTTCCCGTTTTTGCACAAGACGGAGATATTGTTACTGTAGAAGAAGCCAACGCTTCTTATTTTGAAGTTCCTCGAGAGACCTTATATCTTCATGTTAATAAAAGCGCTTATGTCACTGGAGAAGAGATTTGGTTTAAGGGATATGCTTATGATCGACAAAACAATCTCCCTTCGATCAATTCTACCAATTTTGAAGTTGAAATTTTTGATGAACAGGGAAACGAAGTCTACGATGGGGTGTTTATGGGCAACAATGGTAGCTTTCAAGGAAATATAAAAGTGGACTCTACTTGGAGTAGTGGAACCTATTTTATGAGAACCTCTACTCATTGGATGCATAATTTTGCTGAGGATGAGACGTACACCAAAAAGATACGTATTATCAGGGACGAGCTACCAGAAGTAGTAACTTCAGAAAATGTACAATATGATTTTCAGTTACTTCCAGAAGGAGGACATGTGGTAGCTAACACGTTCAACACTATTGGCTTCAAATTGATTAATGATCAGGGATATGGTGTAGCTTTTGATCGAGGTGTGATTCAGGATGAGCTGGGCAATGAGGTGACTACATTTTCTTCTAATGAATTGGGATTAGGTAAATTCAATATTACACCTACATTAGGCAAGACTTATCGTGCATTGATCAAACTCAATGATGGCAGCGAAATTGAAGGTAAATTTCCACAAATTGAAAGAAAGGGAATTAGTATAAGTATCAATAATCTGATCGAAGATGAGTTAGCGATAGAGCTTAATACCAATACCAATACGATAAAAGAGTTGCTAAAAGACGATTATACGATACTCATCAGAAATGATCATCTTTCCAAAAAGGTAAAAGTCCGTTTTAGAGGAAAAGAGTTAAAAAAGAAATTATCCATAAAGCGGTCAGACCTATATGCAGGAATGAATATATTGACCCTTTTCAAAGAAGACATGCCTGTTTTGGAGCGTCTGGTATTTAATCCAATAAATATACAAGATGATGGGATTAAAGTAAGTGCTTATGGCGCGACAAAGGATTCTTTATCAATTGCTGTAGCATTATCCAATTGGGATAGTGCATATGATCTAAGTGTATCCGTACTCCCCACAGAAACCAAAGCCTATTCGCATTCAGATAATATCCATTCGGCAATTTTGTTACGACCATATATCAAAGGATTTATAGAGGATGAAAAGCGCTATTTTACCAATATTGATCGAGATAACATTTACGATTTGGATTTGTTACTGATCACTCAAGGATGGAGCAAGTTCAAATGGGAAAACATCTTCAATACCAACCCAGAGGTTAAGTATGACTTTAATCAAGGCTTCAGAATTACAGGTAAGATCCAGGACAAAAAAAGAGAAGCGGTAGATAAAGTATATCTATATCCAACCATCAACAACGGAGCAAAGCTTGTACAGGTAAATCAAGATAATACGTTTGAGATCGACAACTTTTTCCCACAAAAAGGAGAGAAATTACGAATCTCTGGGATAGCAGCTCAAGGAGATTTTAATAAGTCGGGACTATACCTGCAAGTACAATCCAACCGAATACATCGACCATTCTTGAATACATTTCCTGTAGCGGATAGACCGTATACCCAAAAGATTCAAAATAAGGTAGTAGTACCCTATAACTTTTTGAGTGATGTACAAGAGCTAGAGACTGTAGAATTAGAAGGAGAAGCTGAGGAAGAATTCGGGAGAACGAGCAGTATTCAAATCCCAAAGTTCTTTGAGTTGAATTCTAAGAAAATTACACTCGAAAAAGCAGAACAATATTATTCTGTTTTGGACTACATTCAGTCCACACGAAAGTTCAAAGTACTACGAGATAATGCATCTTTTGTACGTATTTTACCTCCGTGGGCTCCAGAATATAACCTTCCTGTTGGGCAAGATCCTACTGAAGAAATATTGGATCAATTGTCAGAAGGAACAGGGGTAGCAGTTTATTTGGATGAAATTTTACTCTCAGAATTAAGTATTCTATGGGATTTAAGAACCGCCGATGTAGATCGAATTTATATGGATAGAGTTAGTTATGGTGGAGGCGCCAGAGCTGGAGGTGCTGGATCGATTAGGATATATACTAGAAGATATCCGTTGGTAAGAGGTGATAATAAGGATAAGGAGTATCTGGAATATGAATTTACCAAAGGTTTTGAGCCTACCAAAGAGTTTTATAATCCCGGATATACCAATTATAAAGATCCGTTTTTTGTGAATTATGGAGCCATATATTGGCAGCCTAGATTACGTTTTGATAAGACAGGTACCGCTGTGTTTAAAATCCCGAATACGGGATTAGAAAACGTAACCTTACACATCGAAGGAATGATGAGTGATGGGAGCTTAGTTTCTAAAACACAAAAGGTAAAGTAATCAAACAATAAAGTAGTTCTAAGCTAAGTAACTAACTACATCTAATTCATAGAAAACATATGAAAAACCATCTGTTTCAATTTTTGGCCTTACTGTTTATTTCACTCCCCGTTTTTGCACAAGACGGAGATATTGTTACTGTAGAAGAAGCCAATGCTTCTTATTTTGAAGTTCCCCGAGAAACCTTATATCTTCATGTTAACAAGAGTACCTATGTTACTGGCGAAGAGATTTGGTTTAAAGGATATGCCTATGATCGGCAAAATAACCTTCCTTCTATCAATACCACCAATTTTGAAGTCGAGATTTTTGATGAACAAGGCAACGAAGTCTATGACGGTGTTTTTATGGGCAACAATGGTAGTTTTCAGGGGAATATAAAAGTAGATTCTACCTGGAGTAGTGGTACATATTTTATGAGAACCTCTACCCATTGGATGCATAATTTTGCTGAGGATGAGACGTACACCAAAAAGATACGTATTATCAGGGACGAGCTACCAGAAGTAGTAACTTCAGAAAATGTACAATATGATTTTCAGTTACTTCCAGAAGGAGGACATGTGGTAGCTAACACGTTCAACACTATTGGCTTCAAATTGATTAATGATCAGGGATATGGTGTAGCTTTTGATCGAGGTGTGATTCAGGATGAGTTGGGTAACGAAGTGACTACCTTTTCATCAAATACATTAGGTTTAGGTAAGTTTAATATTACACCTGTGTTGGGTAAGACCTATCGAGCGTCGATCAAACTTAAAGATGGAAGCGAAATTGAAGGTAAATTTCCGCAAATTGAAAACAAAGGAGTTAGTATAAGCATTAATAATTTAATTGATGAGGAACTCGCCATAGAGTTCAATACGAATACTGCTACTATAAAGGAATTATTAAAAGATGATTATACCATACTCATCAGAAATGATCATCTCTCTAAAAAGATAAAAGTTCGCTTTAAGTCAAAAGAGTTGAAAAAGAGACTATCGATAAGGCGTTCAGATCTATATGCAGGAATAAATATAATTACCCTGTTTAAAGAAGACACTCCCGTTTTGGAACGTCTGGTATTTAACCCCATCACTATACAAGAAGATGTGATCAAGGTAAGTTCATACAACACGGCAAAGGATTCTTTGATGGTAGAAGTTACGGTACCCAATTGGGACCATGCGTATGATCTTAGTGTTTCGGTATTACCATCAGAGACCAAAGCCTACGCCCATACAGACAACATCCATTCTGCAATGTTGCTAAGATCGTATATAAAAGGTTTTATAGAAAACGAGAAGCGCTATTTTACCAATGTTGACCGAGATAAGATATATGATCTGGATTTATTATTAATTACCCAAGGATGGAGTAAATACAAATGGGAAAACATTTTTAAGAAAAGTCCAGAGGTTAAATATAACTTTAATCAAGGCTTTAGGATTACGGGTAAGATCCAGGAAAAGAAAAGAGAAGAAGTGGATAATGTATATCTATATCCAACGATCAATAATGGGGCAAAACTTGTTGAGGTAAATCAAGATAATACCTTTGAGGTTGATAATTTTTTCCCACAAAAAGGAGAGAAATTAAGAATCTCCGGCATTAAAACCAAAGGAGACTTTAAAAAATCAGGAGTATATCTGCAGGTGCAATCCAATCGGATACACCGACCATTTTTCAATACTTTTCCAGTAGCAGACAAACAGTACACCCAAAAGATCCAAAATAAGGTAGTAGTACCTTATAACTTTTTAAGTGATGTACAACAATTGGAGACTGTAGAACTAAAAGGAAGTGGTGAAAAGGAATTGGAAAGGACGAGTAGGATACAGATCCCTAAGTATTTTGAGTTGAATTCTAAGAAGATTACGCTAGAGAAAGCAGAGCGGTATTATTCGATATTAGATTACATTCAGTCCACAGGAAAATTTAATGTGCAAAGAGACAATGCGGCATTTATACGTATTCTTCCTAGAAGTGGAACTACTGTAAGTTTGCCAGTTGGTGAGGCACCACCTATTGGAATTGGAACAGGTGTAAATGTTTATTTGGATGATTTTCTGCTTCCGGACCTAGCGATTTTGTGGGATTTAAGAACCGCAGATATTGATAGAATATACACTGATACTATTGGGTACGGCGCAGGCGCAAGGGGAGCAGGAAGAACGATAAGGTTGTATACTCGAAGATATCCATTAGTGCGAACTCATGATGGAGATAAGAGCTATCTAGAATATGAGTTTACCAAAGGTTTTGAGCCCACCAAAGAGTTTTATAATCCTGGATATACCAATTATAAAGATCCATTTTTTGTGAATTATGGAGCCATACACTGGCAACCTAGATTGCATTTTGATAATACAGGCACGGCTGTGTTTAAGATCCCAAATACAGGCTTAGAGAATGTAACCTTGCACCTAGAGGGAATGATGAGTGACGGGAGTCTGATTTCTAAAACACACAAAATAAAATAATTCTGTAAGCAACATTTATAATCTAAGTAACTAACTACATCTAATTCATAGAAAACATATGAAAAACCATCTATTTGGGTTATTAACCTTATTGCTCTCTGCATTCCCTGTTTTTTCACAAGAAAAAGACACCAATGTAGTAGAAGCCAATGCGTCTTATTTTAATATCCCCAGAGAAACCCTATATCTTCATGTGAACAAAAGCATCTATATCACTGGAGAAGAAATCTGGTTCAAAGGCTATGCCTATGATCGCCAAAACAATTTACCTTCGTTAAATACCACTAATTTTGAAGTTGAAATTTTTGATGAACAAGGTAATGAAGTGTATGATGGGGTATTTATGGGTAATAATGGCAGTTTTCAAGGGAATATTCTGGTAGATAACAGCTGGAGTAGTGGTACGTATTTTATAAGAGCTGCTACCCATTGGATGCACAACTTTATAGAAGATGAGACGTACACCCAAAAGATACAAATCATCAAAGATGAACTTCCTGCACAAACTTCAAGGAAAATAGAAAACTATGATTTTCAGTTGCTTCCAGAAGGAGGACACGTGGTTGCGAATACCTTCAACACCATTGGTTTCAAATTAATTAATGATCAAGGGTATGGCGTTGGGTTTGATCAAGGTGTAGTACAGGATGAATTGGGTAATGAAGTAACTACTTTTTCTTCGAACACTTTAGGATTGGGTAAATTCAATATAACCCCAGTATCTGGAAAGCAATATCGGGCTTTGATACAACTTAAAAATGGTGATGAAGTTGAAGCGGAATTCCCTAAGATTAATGATAAAGGCGTTAGCTTGAGTATAAATAACCTTATGGAAGATGAGGTGGTTATGCAATTTAATACCAATGAAGCAACCATAAAGGAATTGGTATTTAGTGACTATATGGTGCTCATCCGGAAGAACCATCTTTCAAAAAAGATGAAAATATATTTTAAGTCAAAAGAACTAAAGAAAACGATTTCTATTCCACGTTCTGATCTGTATGCAGGAATGAACACCATAACCCTTTTCAAAGAGAATACACCTGTTTTGGAGCGATTGATCTTTAATCCTGTTGAAACCACAGAAGATGAGATTACAATCCTGAGAAATACTACTTCTTCGGATTCTGTATCGATTGCAGTGCAAGCACCCAATAAAACTATTGCCTATGATCTCAGTGTTTCTGTATTACCATCAGAAACCAAAGCGTATACACATCAAGATAATATACGGTCGGCAATGCTATTGCAGCCCTACCTTAAGGGGTATATAGAAAATGCGAAGTATTATTTTACCAATATTGATCGTGACAAAATATATGATCTGGATTTGCTACTAATCTCTCAAGGGTGGAGTAAGTTTACCTGGGAGCATATTTTTAAGCATACCCCTGAAGTTCGCTATAATTTCAATCAAGGCTTTAAGATTACGGGCAAGATTCAAAACAAGAAAAAGATCAAGGTCGATAAAGTATATTTTTACCCATCGATTAATAACGGAGCCAAATTGGTCGAGGTAAATCAAGACAACACTTTTGAGGTAGAGCATTTTTTCCCACAAAAAGGAGAGAAACTTAAAATTTCTGGGATAATGGCTAAGGGAAGTTTTAAAAAATCCGGAGCTTATCTTCAGGTACAATCCGAAAGAATCAATCGACCTTTTGTCAACATATCTCCAATTTCAGAAAGACAATCTGAACAAAGAATACAGAACAAGGTAGTAGTACCGTATAATTTTACCGACAATATCCAAGAATTGGAGGCAGTACAGTTAAAAGGGAGTAGCCAAAAGGAGCTAAAGAAAACAAGTCGAATAAGCATTCCCAAGTATTTTCAGTTGAATTCGACAAAAATAACTTTAGAGAAAGCCGAGCAGTACTTTTCGATATTAGACTATATCAGATCTACGGGAAAGTTTAGAGTGTTCAATCAAAGTCCAACCGATATATCAATACTTCCTGTTGGTGGTGCTGTTGTTAGTTCGATAGGTTCTACTAGTGGCAGTGGACAACTAGCACTTCCTGATCCCGAGGAGGAAGATCAACCCAAACCTGTGGCTGTTTTTTTGGATGATGTTTTATTATCAGATTATGGTATCCTATGGGATTATAGAACGCAAGATGTTGATAGAATTTATATGGATAGAACGAACTATGGTATTGGTTCTAGAGGAGGACGAGGAGGTTCGATACGTATTTACTCAAGACGATTCCCATTACTTCGAACACGAACACCAAATCAGGATTATCTAGAATACGAATTTAAAAAAGGGTTTGAACCCGTAAAGGAGTTTTATAATCCCGGATACATTACCTATACCGATCCGTTTTTTGTGAATTATGGAACGATTTCTTGGCACCCCAAGTTAGCATTTGACGAAAATGGACTAGCCATATTCAAAATCCCAAATACAGGCCTTGATGAAATAACCTTACACATCGAGGGAATGCTGGGAGATGGCACTTTAATTTCTAAAACCCAGATTGTAAATAAAGCAAAGGGGAACTAAACTTAATAAGAATATCGTGTTTGAATGCTTCAAAATATTTGAACACGAGATAATAATTGGTAACTAACTTTAATACTCACTATATATGAATCATCTTTTACGCCTTTTTGTTTTACTTTTTCTTTCAAGTACTATACTTGCTCAAAATGAGGTAAAGATTACTCCAGAGCAAGCCAATGCTTCTTATTTTGAGTTTCCCAGAGAAACGCTCTACCTGCATCTTAATAAAGACACTTACCTTGCTGGTGAAGAAATTTGGTTTAAAGGGTACGCTTATGACCAACAAAGCCAACGTCCTTCTTTTAATACCACAAACTTCAATGTAGAACTATTTGATGAACGAGGAAAGGAAGTGTACGATGGTCTTTTTTTGGGATACGAAGGAAGTATGAAAGGCAATATAAAAGTGGATTCGACATTGGCAAGTGGAACTTATTATTTAAGGGTTTCTACCAATTGGATGAATAATTTCCTGGAAGACGAATCTTATACCAAAAGGATCAATATTATTAATGGAGTTGCGAAAGATGAGGTAACAAAAAAGATACAATACGACTTTCAGCTGCTTCCTGAAGGGGGGCATTTGGTGGCAGATACTAAAAATACCGTTGGTTTTAAATTGATCAATACAACTGGAAGAAGTGTGGCTTTCACAGAGGGTAGTATTGTTGATGACCAAGGTGTGACGATCACCACATTTAGTTCTAATGCATTTGGAATAGGTAAGTTTTGTATAACACCTAGGCAAGGTGTTCGATATAGGGCACGAATAGCATTTAATAAACGAGCAATAGAAACATTGCTTCCTAAGGCAAAGAGCAAAGGGATAGCAATGACCCTAAATAATCTTTTTGAAGAATATTTGGCAATAGAATTCAATACAAATCCCAATACACTTAAAGAAATCGTAAAGAAAGATTATGAATTAATGATTCGACAAAATCATCAATCGAAAAAAGTGAAGGTGAAATTTATGCCCAATCAAACCAAAAAAGAAGTAGCAATAGATCGTGCTAAACTATATGCAGGAGTCAATACTATTACGCTTTTTCAGGACAACACGCCAATATTGGAACGATTGGTTTATAATGAAATAAAAGCTCAGGAGTATAATGATAAATTTAATCTGGTTGTCGAATCCCGAGAAAATGATTCATTAACTATTGCCATATCAACTTATACAGACCCTAAACTTAATTTTGATATGAGCGTTTCAGTATTGCCTACAAATACCAAATCCTATAATCCGGAAGATGATATTCGATCTGCATTATGGTTAAAACCTTATTTAAAAGGATATGTGGAGAATCCCAAATACTACTTTCACCAAGTGGATAGAAAAAAAAGATATGATTTGGATTTGTTGTTAATCACGCAGGGTTGGAGCAAATACACCTGGAATAATATATTTAACTATAACTCCATACCACAATATGAATTCAATCAAGGATTTAAGGTGGTAGGAAAATTTCAAAATGTAAAAGAGGATATTCGTCAAGCGTATATCTTTCCTACCAAAAACAGCGGGTCCAGGATTATCGATTTGAAGGAAGATAATAGCTTTCAAATTGATAACTTTTTCCCTGAAAAAAATGAAAAAATCAGAGTAGCAGCAGTCATGCCAGACGGAAGTTTTGTTAAGAATGGTATGTATTTACAATTACAATCCAATCGGTTTAAAAAATCATTTTCTCAAAGCGTTTCTTTGAGTATGAATACAGAAGAATTAGGATTACCCAATATCCAAATCCCGCAAGAGTTTTTTAGTGATGAGGTAGAACTTCTTGAAGAGGTTGTGATCCAGGGAAAAACAAAAAAGCACATTCGGGAACGAAGCCGAATTCCAAAGTACTTTCTGCAGAATTCTGTAGAAATTACAAAAGAGTTGGTATTCATGCATTTTAGTGTTTTGGATTATATCGAATCCACAAAAAAGTTTATTGTATTTCGTGATAACCCATCAAACGTATTCATAAGAGCACGAAGACCAGTAAGTGTAAGAGGACCAGTTTCGCCTATTCTGTTTATCGATGATATTCCTTATGAAGACTTTGGAATTTTATGGGGATACAATTTGATAGATGTAGAAAGAATTTATATGGATCAAATTGGATATGGCGTAGGAGGAAGAGGATTAGCAGGATCCATACGCATATATACCAGAAGAGAACCTTTAGAGTATTTTAAAAAACCGGAAGGAGTGGATAAAGTATCTTCATACTATGTGGCGAAAAGAGGTTTTGAGCCTACAAAAGAATATTATAATCCTGGGTATTCAAATTATTTGGATCCGCTCTTTGTTGATTATGGCGCTATACATTGGCAACCTAATCTGCAATTTGACACATCGGGAACCGGAAGATTTAAAATTCCAGACACTGGACTAGAGAACATTCAGTTTTTTGTAGAAGGAATGGCTTCAGACGGAAGTTTAATCTCGAAACAGCATATCTTAAAAAACATAAATCCGAATTAGACATTTTGTAATATATTTAGCGATTCAAAAAAACACAATTGATGAACACAGTTTCTTATATCGCTAAACATATTCCCGTTTCCGAAAAGCAAATTACCAATACGGTCAAACTTTTGGATGAAGGTGCTACTGTTCCTTTTATTTCTAGATATCGTAAAGAAATGACAGGTGATTTGGATGAGGTAGCCATTGGTGAGATTGTAAAATATAAAACGGCTTTCGAAGCTTTAGAAAAAAGAAAAGAAAGCGTACTGAGTACGATCAAAGAACAGGGTGCACTAACTCCAGAACTTGAGAAAAAAATTCAAACGGCCGACACTCTTACACAAGTAGAAGATTTGTATCTGCCTTATAAGAAAAAGCGGAAAACCAAAGCTACTGTCGCCAAAGAACAAGGACTAGAACCTTTGGCAAAAGTAATCTTGCAACAAAAGGAAGAGGAACTTCTTTTTGTTGCTTCCAAATATCTTAACGATACCATTACTACCGAAGAAGAAGCCCTGCAAGGTGCAAGAGATATTATTGCAGAATGGATTAATGAAGATGAAAAAGTAAGGAATAGATTGCGTAGACTTTATCAAAGAAAAGCAAGTATAAAGTCGACCGTAATCAAAACCAAAAAAGAAGATCAGGAAGCACAAAAATATCAGCAGTATTTTGATTGGCAAGAACCGCTACACAAATGCCCCTCGCACCGATTGTTGGCTATTTTGCGAGCAGAAAATGAGAACGTGGTTCGCGTAAAAATCGAAGTACCCGAAGATGATGCCTTAGATATCATTGACGGTGTGATGATCAAAACCAATGTCGAAGCATGCACCGACCAAATGTTTCTTGCCATTTCTGATGCGTATAAGAGACTGTTGACTCCAGCAATCTCTACTGAAGTGCTTAATCAAGCCAAAGAAAAAGCAGATGATAATGCGATCAAAGTGTTTGCTCAAAACCTAAAGCAATTATTGTTGGCCTCACCCTTGGGTCAAAAAAGGATCTTGGCGATTGATCCTGGATTTAAGTCAGGTTGTAAGGTGGTTTGTCTTGACGAGCAGGGTGATTTATTACACAATGAAAACATATACCCGCACCCACCGCAACGAGATGTCACGGGAGGGATTAAGAAAATAAAATCGTTGGCAAATGCCTACAAGGTAGAAGCGATAGGTATTGGTAATGGTACTGCGGCTCGAGAAACCGAAGCGTTTATCAAAAAGATACCTTTTGATCAATCGATGCAGGTGTTTATGGTTAACGAAAGTGGAGCGTCGGTATATTCGGCATCAAAAATTGCCCGAGCAGAATTTCCAAATTATGATGTTACTGTTCGAGGAGCAGTATCCATAGGTAGGCGTTTGGCCGATCCTTTGGCAGAATTGGTAAAGATCGATCCCAAAGCTATTGGTGTAGGGCAATATCAACACGATGTAGACCAAACCAAACTAAAAAATGAGTTGGATACTGTAGTGATGAGTTGTGTAAACAGTGTTGGGATTAATGTAAATACAGCGAGTGTTCCTTTACTAAGTTATGTTTCAGGAATTGGAGAAAAATTGGCTGAAAACATCGTATCCTATCGTTCAGAAAATGGAGCACTGCAATCCAGAGAAGAATTAAAAAAAGTACCCAGATTAGGAGGTAAAGCATTCGAACAAGCTGCCGCATTTCTTAGAATTACCAGTCCTACACACCCACTTGATAATTCTGCGGTGCACCCAGAGCGATATCAGTTAGTGTCAAAAATGGCAAAGGAGGTAGGTGTACCACTCACAGAATTGATTGGAAACAAACCCGCTATCGCCAAGATCAAGTTGCAAAATTACATCACTGATGAGGTAGGCTTGCCAACACTTAATGATATTGTAAAAGAACTAGAAAAACCTGGAGTAGACCCAAGAAAGAAAGCGGCCGTGTTTGAGTTTGATCCCAATGTAAAAACGATAGAAGACCTCAAAAGTGGAATGAAACTGCCCGGTATCGTAAACAATATTACCAACTTTGGCTGTTTTGTAGATATAGGAATCAAAGAAAGTGGTTTGATTCACATCTCAAAGCTGGCAAACGAATATATAAGCGATGTCAATAGTGTCGTACAATTAAATCAGCACTTGATGGTAACTGTTATGGATATCGATTTGCAGCGTAAAAGAATACAATTATCGCTTATCGATTAATTAGAAAAGTATACAAATAAATAAAGCCCGGTAGATACCGGGCTTTATTTATATATTGACTTAAAAATTAATTTTTCTCATCAATTTTAGGGTCCTCATCTTCTTTTGAAGCGTCCTTAAATTCTTTAATTCCACTTCCTAATCCTCTCATCAATTCTGGAATTTTCTTTCCTCCAAATAATAACAACACAATCACTACAATTAAAGCGATTTGCCAGGGACCAATCATTCCTAAAAATATACTTGATGTCATCATGATCTTAATAAATTAGAATACAAAGTTAGCAAGAAATGATGAATCCGTCATCATTTATATAATCTTTAACGAACGATCTTAAAGATTCATATATCACTTTATAAAAACCTACAAATGATCATGATCTTAAAAAAATCAATTTTAGCATAAAATTAATGGTGTGTGTAGACTATAAATATCCCTTTAAACGTTGTATTTTTGGTATTCGTAGAATATGTATATTTGCTTTTCACTTATGGCAAAAAAGAAAAAGGAACAAAAACGAATTACAAAGAAGCTACTTAACAAGTATCGCTTGGTAATTCTTAATGAAGATACTTTTGAAGAGCGCATATCTTTTAAGCTGAACAGGCTTAATGTTTTTGTTATGGTGACCATTACCGGGATTCTCCTGGTGTCGGGAACTACATTTTTGATTGCTTTTACTCCTTTAAGAGAATATATTCCGGGATATTCGTCTACTTCGTTAAATCTTAAAGCCACTCGTTTGGTGGCAACAACGGATTCGTTGGAGTCAAGAATAGTTGTGAATCAGCAATATTACAACTCTATTAGAAAGGTGCTTACCGGGGATGTAAAAACGGTAGAATTTGATTTGGATTCTGCAGTACAGTCTCAAAAGGTAAATCTGGAAGAAATAGACTTAAGTCCTTCGGATCAGGATATGAGACTTCGTGAAGAAGTGTCCAAAGAAGACAAATACAGCTTGTTCGAAAATGAAAAATCAAATTCTGATTTTTCCTTGTTTTCTCCTGTAAAAGGAAATATAACTTCTGGATATGATGTCACTCAAAAGCATTATGGAGTGGATGTGGCTGTTCCCAAAGATACTCCAATACAAGCGGCTTCTGCGGGTACGGTAATCTTCTCAGAATGGACTGCAGAAACAGGGTATGTTATTATTCTGAAACACGCTAATAATCTGCTTACCGTATATAAACACAATGCTTCGTTGACCAAACAACAAGGAGAACAGGTCAAAGCAGGAGAAGTGATTGCAACAGCAGGTTCTACAGGAGAACTTTCTACAGGACCTCATTTACATTTTGAATTGTGGAGAGATGGATACCCAACAGATCCTACAAACTTTGTCGATTTTGAATAATAACTATGTCGTTAAAAGCATTAGGCGCTAAGATTTTCGCAAAACGTATTCGTAAAAAAATTAATAAGTGGGCTTCGGATCCGGTAGGTACGCAGGAACGTGTATTTCGGGATTTGTTGAAAACAGCTCAAAATACTGCTTTTGGTCGGGATCATAGTTTCAAAAATATTAAAACCTATGCCGATTTTGCAGAACAAGTTCCGATTCGCGATTATGAAGCATTACGACCCTATGTGGATCGTGTAGTAGAAGGTGAATCCGATATTTTGTGGCCAGGAAAACCGCTATATTTTGCAAAGACTTCGGGCACAACAAGTGGAGCCAAATATATTCCACTAACCAAAGCCTCGATGCCAACACATATCAATGCTGCGCGAAATGCAATTTTGTGTTATATTGAAGAAAGCGGAAATGCGAGCTTTGTAGATGGTAAAATGATCTTTCTGCAGGGAAGTCCAGAACTCAGCGAAAAAAACGGAGTAAAATTAGGACGACTTTCAGGTATCGTTGCACACTACGTCCCACAGTATCTTCAGAAAAACAGAATGCCGAGTTGGGAAACCAACTGTATTGAAGATTGGGAGCAAAAGGTAGAAGCCATCGTAGAGGAGACTATAGATCAAAACATGAGTATCATTAGTGGAATACCACCTTGGGTACAGATGTATTTTGAAAGACTACAGCAACGAACCAACAAAACTATTGGTGAGCTTTTTAAAGGTTTTGAATTGTTCATCTACGGAGGAGTAAACTTTGAGCCTTATCGTAAAACCTTTGAAAATTTGATAGGAAGAAAAGTCGCAGGGATCGAATTATACCCTGCCTCTGAAGGATTTTTTGCGTTTCAGGATCGTCAGGATGAAAAAGGTATGCTTTTGCAATTGGATTCTGGAATGTTTTATGAGTTTGTAAAAGCAGATGAGTTTTTTGATGAAAACCCTAGGAGGTTAACTATTGGCGAAGTTGAAACGGGAGTAAACTATGTGATGTTGGTTTCTACAAGTGCAGGATTGTGGGCATATAATATCGGGGATACGGTGATGTTTACCAATACTAGCCCTTATCGAGTTGTCGTATCGGGTAGGATTAAACATTTTATCTCGGCCTTTGGAGAACATGTGATTGGTAAAGAAGTGGATCAGGCGTTGAGAGAAGGCGTTGAAGAAGTAGGTGCCATGATCAATGACTTTACAGTAGCACCACAGGTTAATCCTGAAGACAACGAATTACCCTATCACGAATGGTTTATTGAGTTCAAAGAGCCTCCAAAGGATATAAATGCACTTGCACAGGCAATAGATAAATCTCTTAGAAATCAAAACACCTACTACCACGATTTGATAGAAGGAAAAATCCTGAAAACCCTAAAAATTACGGTGGTTCCTAACGAAGGATTTAAAAACTATATGAAATCGATAGGAAAGTTAGGGGGGCAAAATAAACTTCCGAGATTGTCGAATGACAGAAATATTGCAGATGCCCTTTCTGTTATGATTGACAAATAGACTATATTTGTTGCGAAAAACATATGGCAAACTTAATATTACAAGGAAGAACAAGAGCACAAGAAAGCTCTAGTGCAATAGAACGCATGTATATTACTATGCGTCATTTGTTTAACAGGGGTTTTTACAAACCAATGGGAGTGTCCGGAGACACCTTGAGAGAAGCACTACTCACCTTGCGACCGGAGATTTATGGATCTGTAGCCGAAGAAAAAGTAGAGCTCAACGGATTACTATATGTGATCGATCGATTACCAATAGGGATAGAAGAGTGTCGCTACATCAATCTTACCAGTGACGAAGGGTATAAAAACTCTCATTTCAAAGTTATTGTCCCTCCAAAGAGAAGAAGAAATTGCTATCGTATCGACGAAGAGCAAATGAATATTGAGATCACTCGTGGTCGATCTGAAATCTATGATATCCTGACACATCTTACCTTTTTGTTTATCGAGTCGCATAAGATCATGAATCGTGTGGTGATTAACGAAGAGGGTAATGTAACCAGAGATTGGCAAAAACTAGAAAATGCAGTTCTGTCTAAGAAAGAATTGACCAAGGCTCAAAAGGAAGTAGCATTAACGCATACTGCAAATATTCTAGGTAGAACTTTTGAAGAAGCCAATTCTATTTATGATAGTTTTTCCTGTCCAGAGAATAAAGAACGTTTTCTACATATCATTTATTGGTTAGGGAAACTTGCTATCGAAGAGTATGTAGAGGATAAGAAAAGAATCGTAACTTTTAGTCCTGTACTTAGAGAACGTTTAGGACACCATATTCACGGAGAGATCTGGGCCAATACTATCAAAAGTAAACTAGAAGAACTAGATCTGTTTAATCGTCCAATACACATTATTAGTGCCAACATGCATAGTGTAATGAATACGCTTTATGCACCTTTGGCCTTAAAAACTGAACTAAAGAACAAGAGTACCTTTGATATTTATGAGTCGTTGAGCGATGATTCCAACGATAAACTTAGAAAAAGAGTAGAGAAGTTGGCCTTACAAAAAGGAATGACTTTTATCGATGATCAAAGTGGTGCCAATATCAATGTACAAGTTTTTGATACGGCAAAGTATGGAGATGGAGCGTATGGAGATCTTATAGTCAACAAAGAGGACAAAGAAAAACCGGTAATTATAGTTATGGATTATGCGTTTGGAGAACAGGCGTATGAGACTATGGACGAATTATTAAAACCCTATGCTAATCTCGATGGGAACAAAATTCGAATGAATGTGAAATCGATTTCAATTATGGGGAAAGCTGGTATTCTTGAAGGAGGAAAAGGAGATATCATGATCCCTTCTGCTCATGTTTTTGAAGGTACAGCCGATAATTATCCATTCAAAAATCAGCTGAACAAAAAAGATTTAGAAGGTCATGGGATTGATATCTATGATGGCGCAATGATCACTGTTTTGGGTACTTCACTACAGAACAGAGATATTCTGAAGTTTTTCCACGATTCTACTTGGAATGTGATTGGTTTGGAAATGGAAGGAGCACATTATCAAAAAGCCATTCAATCTGCTTCTCGATTACGAAGTAGTATTAGTCCAAAAGTGAAAGTAAGATATGCTTATTATGCTTCTGATAACCCACTAGAGACAGGAAGTACATTGGCTTCAGGAGGATTAGGTACCACAGGGGTAAAACCTACTTATCTAATCACCGAAAAAATTATAGAACAAATATTTAACGAACGATAAAAAATGAGTCAAGCCAATCAAAACGAAGAAATGGATTTAATGCAACTTTTTGCAATGATCAAAGAGTTTTTTAGAAAAGTATTAAGTTTATTTGTTGATGCAGTTTTATTCATTAAGAAAAAAATAATTCTTTTTCTCATATTAGGTGTACTTGGGGGAGGACTGGGTTATTTTATGGACCAATTTCAAGACAAAAAAAACAGTTTTGTTCAAGAAGTGATTATAGAGCCAAAGTATAAATCAGTAGAGTATTTATACGATTTTGTTGAAGATCTACAGGACAACTTCAGAGATGATAATTATGTTTTGAAATTTGGTTTAGATCTGGAATTGGTAAAAAATGTAGATAAGATTACTCTGCAACCTGTAATTCGTTCAGAAGAAATATTAACTCAAATACAGGATAAAGAATCTTTTACTGAGGATTATGACGATAACCTTCTTAGAGAAAGAAAATATCGTAATTTCTATAAAGAACATAAGCTTACATTAATCTTTAAAAACTCAAATCCAGAGAATACAAAAATAGTTGCCGCAATTCTGAAGCACCTAAAATCTAATGAGTATTTCAAAAAGATTGTTAGTTTAGAACTCCAACAACTTAAGGGAGAAGTTGAACAAAACAGAAAAACGTTAGCTTTTATTAATGATTACCTGGATAATTTGAGCAAGAATCCTAATGAGAACGAAGGTAAAATTGTATTTGCTTCGGAGGCAGAAACACCAACTATTGCATCATTAATAAAACGAAAAGAAGAATTGTTGACTACGGTTCGATTTCAAGAAAGATCACTAGAATTAAATAAGGAAATTTACTCTGTTGTTAAAGATACTGGTATTATTTCAAAACAAAAACAACTGTCAAAAAGAATGCTATTTGTTATTCCAGTAATTTTTGTAGGAATAGCAATTGGTATATATTTCTTTAGTTTCTTATTTAAATCCGTAGTTAATTTTGTAAACCAAGAATAGAGTCTTTATGTAATTACCCCTTAAAAAATTGAAAGTAACCATGTAAAACCTATTATCATGTTATATCCATTCAAATTTTATCCTATTCTGAAAGACAAAATATGGGGGGGAGATAAATTAAGAACAATTCTCAACAAACCAGATACAGCTGGAAATATTGGAGAAAGTTGGGAAATTTCTACCGTTGGAGAGAACATTTCTATTGTATCTAACGGCATTTTTGAAGGTGAAAAATTAGATCATCTAATAAAAAAACATAAAGGTAGTTTATTAGGGAATAAAGTATATGAGTCGTTTGGTGATCAGTTTCCTTTGTTGATCAAATTTATAGATGCACACGATGATCTGTCAATTCAGTTACATCCAGATGATCGTTTGGCAAAAGAACGTCATAATTCTTTTGGGAAGACAGAAATGTGGTATGTAATTCAGGCAGATGATGATGCAAAGCTAATTGTAGATTTCAACAAGGCCACAAATCAAGAAGAATATCAACAGTACCTGAAAGAGAATCGATTAGTTGATTTGTTGAACATTGAACATATTACAAAAGGAGATAGTTATATTATTACTGCTGGTATTATTCATGCCATTGGTAAGGGGACGATGATAGCAGAAATACAACAGACTTCAGACATTACCTATCGGGTTTATGATTGGGATCGAGTTGATGATCAAGGAAACAGAAGGGAATTACATACAGAACTAGCTTTGGAAGCTCTTGCTTACGAGAATAAGAACAGTTCAAAGATTAGATATAAAGAAGGGCCAAATCAACCCAATGAAATGATCTCTAATCAATATTTTACAACTAATTTTATTCAAGTCGATAAAAGTTTTAGCAGAGTGTATAATGATATAGATTCTTTTGTCGTTTTCCTTTGTGTAGAAGGACAGGGTAAGATAGTTTCCGAGAATAGTGATATTCCTATATCCATGGGAGAAACTATTTTAATCCCTTCCATGATTAAGAATATTCAGTTAGAAAGTGATCATTCTGATATGAAATTATTAGAAGTTTATATTAAATAAATTATGAAAAACATTTTAATTACTGGTGGAGCCGGGTTTATAGGATCTAATTTTATTCCTTATTTGATAAAGATGTATCCCGACTTCCATGTAGTTAATGTAGATAAACTTACCTATGCAGGAACGGTAGAAAACCTTTCTGAAGTTGCAGAAGCAAAAAATTACACATTCATAAAAGGAGACATATGCGACAGAGAGCTGATACAAGATGTTTTTGAGCGATATGATGTCAAAGGAGTAATACATTTTGCTGCAGAATCCCATGTCGATAATTCTATCGTAAGTCCGGATGAATTTATTAACACAAATGTCTTTGGTACATTTGTTCTTCTTGATGTAGCCAGGAATTACTGGATGAAATCTCCCAATACCTACAAAAAAGAGTATACAGGAAGCCGTTTTCATCATATTTCTACCGATGAGGTATATGGAAGTCTAGGTGACACAGGTCTTTTTGAAGAATCTACACCCTATGCGCCCAATAGTCCGTATAGCGCTTCAAAAGCTTCTTCTGACTTTATCGTAAGAAGTTATTTTCATACTTATGGGATGAATGTCGTTACGACCAATTGCTCAAATAATTATGGACCTAAACAACATGATGAAAAATTGATCCCTACAATTATAAGAAATGCACTTGCTGAACGTCCAATTCCGATTTACGGTGAGGGTAAGAATATTAGGGATTGGCTATACGTATTAGATCATTGCAAAGGTATTGAACTTGCTTTTTTTAACGGAAAAAGTGGAGAAACCTATAATATTGGAGGTAAAAATGAAAGAAATAACTTATATATTGCCAAAACAATATGTAAGGTACTTGATGAGTTAAGACCTAGAAAGAATTCAACATCTTATCAAGAACTAATTACATTTGTAAAAGATCGCCCAGGACATGATTTCAGATATGCAATTGACGCTACCAAAATTGAAAGCAAATTAGGTTGGAAAGCAGAAGAAAACTTTGAGTCCGGTATTCAGAAAACAATAAGATGGTATATTAATAAGTATAGCAAATGAAAGGAATAATACTAGCAGGAGGTTCTGGAACAAGATTGCATCCGCTTACACTAGCAGTTAGTAAACAATTAATGCCAGTGTATGACAAACCGATGATATATTATCCACTTTCTACATTGATGAGTGCTGGTATTCAGGAAATTTTAATCATTTCTACACCTGAAGATTTGCCTCTTTTTGAAAAATTATTAGGTAATGGAACGCAATACGGATGTAGATTTGAATACGCCTCACAAGAACAACCCAACGGATTAGCCGAAGCGTTTATCATAGGAGAAGATTTTATTGGTGAGGATAAGGCAGCCCTAATCTTGGGAGATAATATTTTCTATGGGTCTGGCCTTGAAGATCTTTTAGAGAGCAATAATAATCCTGATGGAGGAATTATTTACGCTTATCATGTACAAGATCCAGAACGCTATGGTGTAGTAGAGTTTGACAAAAGCGGTCACGCAATTTCTATTGAAGAAAAACCAAAGCAACCAAAATCAAATTACGTAGTACCTGGAATATATTTCTACGACAATGAGGTAGTAGAAATCGCAAAAGCAATTACACCGAGTGCAAGAGGAGAATTGGAAATAACCGATGTTAATAATGCGTACTTAAAGAAGGGGAAATTAAAAGTAAGCATATTGGACAAAGGAACTGCATGGCTGGACACCGGCACATTTCAATCATTAATGCAAGCTTCTCAATTTGTACAAGTCATAGAAGAAAGACAAGGATTAAAAATTGGAGCCATAGAAGAAATGGCTTATAAAAAAGGATTTATTTCCAAAGAACAACTACATAATTTAGCACAACCACTTATAAAAAGTGGATATGGCAAGTACTTACTACAATTAGATCAGAGATGAATGTAAAACCTACTTTTTTAGAAGGGTGTTTTATTGTCGAACCAGGAGTTTATAAGGATAATAGAGGTTATTTTTTTGAGAGTTTTAATCAACAAGAATTTGTCGAGAAAACAGGAGTTGATGTCGATTTTATTCAAGATAATCAATCCTTTTCGACAAAAGGAGTTCTAAGAGGGCTTCATTTTCAAAAAGGAGATTTTGCCCAAGCCAAGTTGGTGAGAGTAGTTAGAGGAGAAGTGTTAGATGTTGTGGTAGATCTTAGAAAAGATTCGAAGACCTTTAAGCAGTCCTTTTCAGTGATATTAAATGAAAAAAATAATTATCAATTGTATATTCCCAGAGGTTTTGCACATGGTTTTTTAACCTTAAGTGAAAGTTCTATTTTCTCATACAAATGTGATAACTATTATCATAAAGAATCAGAGTCAGGCATAAGATTTGATGATGCAGATCTCGGTATCGATTGGAAATGGGATAAGAGTGAAATTATTTTATCCGACAAGGACAAAGAACTACCTTCTTTTAAGAAGCTATTAAATGAATTATAATTCAGAAAGAAAGAACGTTTTAATAACAGGATCCAAAAGCCAACTGGCACAGTGCTTGTTTGATATAAAAGATCAGTATCCTGATTTCCACTTTGATTTCACTAGTTCCGAAGAACTAGATATTAGCAATACAAAAGAAATAGAGGATTACTTTGATAAAGTTTCTTATGATATAGTGATTAACTGCGCCGCCTACACCAATGTTGAGCTTGCAGAAAAAGAGTCAAAGAAAGCATTTATGGTAAATGCTATTGGTGTCAAAAATATAGCCGAAGCTTGTAAAAAAAATGATGCGACGTTGATTCATATTTCTACCGATTATGTTTTTGATGGAAAAAAAGAGACACCATATACCGAAGAGGACCTTCCTAATCCAATCAACGAATATGGAAAATCCAAGCTTGAAGGTGAAAAACAAATTCTGAAGATACTGGATAAATATTTTATCATTCGAACTTCATGGCTATATTCAAAGTATGGGCATAATTTTTTCAAAACAATCTTGAAAAAATCTAGAACAGAAAAGCAACTTACTATTACTGCCTCAGAAACAGGAACTCCTACAAATGCTCATGATTTAGCCAAATTTATTCTTGAAATAGTGTCTTCAAATTCCTCAGATTACGGTCTTTATCATTACAGTAATCTCGGTGAAGCTACATGGCATGATTTTGCAAAAGAGATTTTAAGAGCTTCAGGAAAACTTAGTGAGATAAAACTAGAAAAAACAGATAATTACCCTACTTTTGCAGTCAGACCAAAATATGGTGTTTTAAGCAAAGAGAAAACCATTAAAGTTTTGAAAAATACCATTTTGCACTGGAAAGATTCGTTAAGAAATTTACATTCGATTAACTAATGAAAAAAAACTTAATCGTTTTTGGAACAAGGCCTGAAGCAATCAAAATGGCTCCTTTAGTAAAAGAATTCCAAAAACATAAAGATATTTTTGACACAAGGGTTTGTATTACTGCCCAACACAGAGAAATGCTAGACCAGGTTTTAGCATTTTTTGATATTGTTCCTGATTTTGATTTGAATCTTATGAAACCAAATCAAAACCTGTACACACTTACTTCTGATATTATCACTGGGATGAAAGATGTTTTGGAGAATTTCAGTCCTGACTTTGTATTTGTGCATGGCGATACCACGACGACTATGGCTTCGAGTATTGCAGCTTTTTATTCCGGAGCAAAAGTTTGTCATGTAGAAGCGGGTTTACGAACATTTAATATGCAATCTCCATTTCCAGAAGAAATGAATAGATCCGTAACTGGAGTAATCTCAGACATTCACTTTTCTCCAACCGAAACTTCGAAACAAAATCTGATTAATGAAAATAAGTCAGAAGATACGATACTGATAACAGGAAATACAGTTATAGATGCCTTAAAGTTCAGTGTAGAAAAAGTAAACTCCAATGATTTTGAGGATAACGAAGTTAACGAGCTTAAGAAAATCATTGACAATCAAAAGAAGCTAATTTTAGTTACAGGACACCGACGAGAAAACCACGGAGAAGGATTTATAAGAATTTGCGAGGCTTTAAAGGAAATTGCACTATTGAATCCTGACACTCAAATTATCTATCCAGTGCATTTGAACCCTAATGTCCAGAAACCGGTTTATCAGCTTCTGGATACGGTCGAAAACATTCAATTAATAGCACCACAATCATATCCAGCTTTTGTATGGTTAATGAATCAATCGTATCTAATTATTACAGATAGTGGTGGTGTTCAAGAAGAAGCTCCAAGTTTAGGGAAACCTGTATTGGTAATGAGAAACACAACAGAAAGGCCTGAAGCAGTTGAAGCAGGCACAGTAATTTTGGTAGGAACAGATAAAGAGAAAATAGTTGCTGAAGCTCAGAGGCTTTTAAAGGATAGCAAATCCTACGAAAGCATGAGTAAACTTCACAATCCATATGGAGATGGAAAAGCCTGCCAGCGAATTGTTGAATACATAAAAAGTACTGATTATGGACACTAAGCCAGGGGTAGTAATGATCGGGTTGGGATATATTGGACTCCCAACAGCCGCATTAATTGCTCAAAATAAAACATATGTTCATGGGGTTGATATCAATCCAAAAGTTGTAGAAACTGTAAATAATGGAAAGATCCATATTATCGAACCTGAATTGGATCAAGCAGTAGAAAACGCTGTAAAAGGAGGGTATTTAAAAGCCTCTGTTACTCCTGTAGAAGCCGACACTTATCTCATCGTGGTTCCAACACCTTTCAAGGGTAAAAATGAGCCTGATATTTCTTTTGTAGAATCAGCAACCAAAGGAATTATTCCGTTGTTAAAAGAAGGGGATTTATATATCATAGAATCTACTTCTCCTATTGGAACTACCGAAAAAATGCTGGATCTAATTTATGGTGAACGTCCAGAGTTAAAAGATAAATTATACGTAGCATACTGCCCAGAACGAGTTCTTCCGGGTAATGTGATGTATGAGCTTGTGCATAATGATAGAGTAATAGGAGGGATTGATCAGAAATCTACGGATAAAGCTGCTGATTTTTATCGCCAGTTTATTAAAGGGGATTTGCACAAAACAAATGCTAGAACTGCAGAGATGTGTAAACTGGTAGAAAACTCTTCTAGAGATGTTCAAATTGCATTTGCCAATGAATTATCTCTAATCTGTGATAAAGCAGACATCAATGTCTGGGAATTGATACAATTGGCTAATAAGCACCCAAGAGTGAATATCTTACAACCTGGTTGTGGAGTAGGAGGTCATTGTATCGCGGTAGATCCTTATTTTATAGTAGCAGATTACCCAATGGAATCTCAAATTATAGGAAAAGCAAGAGAGATCAATAATTACAAATCATTTTGGTGTGCCGAGAAGGTTAAAAATGCAAAACTTGAATTTGAACTAAAAAATGGTAAAAAGCCAAGAATTGCTTTAATGGGCCTTGCTTTTAAACCAAATATTGATGACTTAAGAGAATCTCCGGCAAAATATATTGCTCAAAAAGTACTGCAAAATGCCAATAACGAAGAGTACTATATAGTAGAGCCAAATATTGAATCCCATAACATATTTAAGTTAACAGACTATCAAGAAGCAGTAGAAAAAGCAGATATAATAGTGTTTTTGGTTGCGCATGATGAGTTCAAAGGCTTGAATATTGCAGACGATAAGGTAGTACTGGATTTTTGTGGAG
The DNA here is from genome assembly GCF_056160245.1 of Aquimarina sp. AWH4_224. Taxonomy (NCBI): domain Bacteria; kingdom Pseudomonadati; phylum Bacteroidota; class Flavobacteriia; order Flavobacteriales; family Flavobacteriaceae; genus Aquimarina; species Aquimarina sp. AWH4_224. Next base: position 282,948 of record NZ_JBSWWU010000002.1, read on the forward strand.
TGAGGAAATAAGAAGCTTTAGGCTTATCTTTTAAAAGAACAATACAATACTATATTATAAGATGCAACTGACCTACAGAAGAACTTTAAAAAAGATAAATTCCCTAATCTCTAGCTTTTCATGAATTTTGATACCTGTGTGAACCGTGCTTTCGGAAGTAGGAATTTGCAGGTATTTTTTAAAGAGCAGTAATTAGATTCCGTTAATTTTATGAGTCTTAAAAAGAAAGCTATAAAGGGATTTGCTTGGGTGTTTATTGACAAATGTGTCAATCAACTTTTCCCATTTATAGTCTATATTTATTTAGCCAATATTCTTACACCTTCAGATTTTGGATTAATAGGTATGCTTAGTGTATTCACTATTTTTACTCAAATATTTATTGATTCGGGATTTAGTAGTGGATTGATTCAAAAATCGAAGAATTCTACCAAAGAGGATTTTTCTACTGTTTTTTATTTAAACATAATTATTGCGGTTTTTCTGTACCTGGTGCTGTTTTTTTGTTCTTCCTTAATCGCCGATTTCTATACAGAACCCAAGCTGGAATTACTTTCAAAAGTATTGTTTATAACAATAATATTGGATTCTTTGTGGATAGTGCCTCAAACAAAAATGATCATCGATTTAAACTTTAAATCTATTACAATTATAAAAATTGTAGTGAGCATTATTAGTTTGGGAGTAGCCATTTATATGGTAAACAATGATTTTTCGTATTGGTCTTTAATAGGCTTGCATCTATCAAGATCTGCATTAATGGCGGTTCTCTTTTTTGCTGTTTCCAAGTGGATCCCTCAGTTATTAATATCCAAACAATCGATAAATGATCTATTAGCTTTTGGATTAAAATTTACCCTTTCTGTATTTATTACCAGAACCGTAAATAACCTCTATATTTTATTAATTGGTAGATATTTTAATGCAACTCAGGTAGGGTATTTTACTCAGGCGCAAAACTATACCAATAAATTGGTTTCTATAATAGGATCAACTCTTCAAGGAGTAACATTTCCAGTTCTTTCTTCGGTAAAAGATGACAAGGAAAGAATGATAAAGATTTATAAAAGGGTTTTTGAAATTACTGCCTTAATTTCGATACCATGCTTATTTGGTTTGGCCGGAGTTTCAGAAAATTTTGTAAAGGTGTTTCTTTCTGATGAATGGTTACCAATAATTCCTTTAATGGAATACCTAAGTTTTGCACTATCTCTTTCGCCTATTTTGTGGCTCAACGTGGCGATTCTGAACGCAAACAAAAGGTCAGATCTATTTTTAAAAATCAATTTGTTTAAGTTACCTGTGAATATTTTGATTTTGATTTTAACTATACCCAACGGTTTGGAACAAGTTGCAATAGGTCAAATAGTATTTTCTGTGTTTTCTTTTTTCGTTAATGCATATCACCCAGGGAAGCTGTTTAAATTTGGTATATTACAACAAGTAAAGATAGTTGCACCAATTTTGATTATATCCATAATAATGTATTTTTTGGTGAAGTATATAAGTTTGGATGACATACGTATTACTTTGATCGTCCAAATTTTTTCTGGGGTAATGATTTTCCCTGTTTTAAGCTATATCGTTATGCCTAAATTTGTAAAAACCCAGTATAAACTTTTAAAAGAGAAATGGAAAAGTTAGGAATTGAAATTAAAAGTCCAATCTTATTAACCAATAAAAAAACAACAACAGACTTTGACATTAATGGTAAAAAGTTTGAAATTTATAATGAAGTTGTTTTTGGTGATGTAGAGTTAAGCGATAATGTTGAAACGAACGTAATATTATCCTTGCTTCCCTATATGAAAGAAACAGTAGAAGAAGTTAAGGTTAGTGATGCGATAAGTGAAAAATTTGTAAAAAACCTACAAACAATTCAGGAGATATACAACAGCTGGGACAAAACTTTTAAACCAATTCAACTGCAATGTACTAACATTGTAAAAAGAGAAAATAAAGCAAAACGCATAGGTACTTTTTTTACGGGTGGAGTTGATTCTTTTTATACCTTGTTAAAAAATAAAGATGAAATAACTGATGTAATATTTGTACATGGTTTGGATATCAAGTTGGAGGACAAGGAGCTAAGAGACAAAGTATCTTCGAGGATTAGAGCCATTGCTGCCGAATTGAATGTTAATGTAATAGAACTTGAAAGTAATGTAAGAGAGTTGATTAACTCTTATCTGAAATGGGGTGAATATGGACACGGAAATGCTTTGGCATCAATGGGGCATTTGTTATCCGGACATTTTAAAAAAATATTTATTCCAGCTTCTTGGCATTATAACGATTTGTTTGGTCCTTGGGGAACACATCCACTGTTGGATTATTTATGGAGCACAGAGTCCCTTGAGTTTGTTCATGATGGATGCGAGGCTACCCGCGTAAAAAAGGTAGAATTGATTGCCAATTACGATGTAGCATTGAAAAACCTTAGAGTTTGCTATAAGAATCCTAATAGTGAGTATAACTGTGGCAAATGTGAAAAGTGCATACGTACAATGATTAATCTAAAAGTAAATAATGCATTGCATAAAACCTCAGTATTTAATCACGATTTAGACTTAAAACAATTAAGTAAATTTAATTTACAACACGATGCTTCGAGAAATTTTGTGAATGAAAATTTAGATGCGATCGAGGAAAAAGGAGGCAATTTAGAATTAAAAAAAGCACTACAAAAATCTCTAAAAGATAGCTTTTTCTATTCATTAAAAAGGTTCTTAAAATCCAGCATAAAGAGGAATTTAAGTACTAAGGCATTTTCAAAACTTAAACAACTGTATTATTCCACAAAAAAATAAATAGATTTTCAGTATGGAAATAAATAACATTTTAGATTTAAAGGATTATATAAAAGATAATCTATTTGAACTTATAGATAATGACTATGTTCTATTCGATGTACCTGAACATAGGAATATTGGAGATCAATTAATATGGAGAGGAGAGCATGATTTTTTAAAGCAAATTCCTCATAATTGTTTGTTTATATCTTCATTGGGATATCATAGAAATCCAAAAATTGATAAAGACACTATTATCTTGTTACATGGTGGAGGTAATTTTGGCGATGTTTGGGTTTTACATCAAAAATTCAGAGAAAAAATCATAAAAGATTACCCAGAAAATAGAATTATTATTTTCCCACAATCCGTTCAATTTGGGGACAAAAGCAAACTGGTAGAAGCAGCCAAAATATTCAATAATCATGGTAACATCACTATTTGCGCTAGAGACTCATTTTCTTATGAATTATTAAATGAGCATTTTAATTCTTGTAAAATCTTGATGGTGCCGGATATGGCTTTTTCATCTTCATTAGAAAAAAAGGTGAAGACGACAAAATCTAAAGATCTTATTTTAAAACGTATTGATAAAGAATTAGCTTCTGAGATAGATGAGAAACAATTTTCGGATTTTGAAGTAAAGGATTGGCCCACATACAATATGGATGTTCTCGAATATATTAAGAAGAAATATACTGGACTTAATAGAAGAATTTCCGAAACTCTTCTTAACAATGATAAAGAAAGTCTGGATTCTTTTAGGACTTTTGGTTTTCTACCATATCGTAAAAGAGATAATTTTGTGGATATAGGAATTGATTTTTTGAGTAGTTATGATCTAAATATAACTACGAGACTTCATGGACATATTCTTTCTCTACTATTAGGAATTCCGTCGATAATTGTTGACAATAGTTATGGTAAAAACAAGAGGTTTTATGAAACCTGGTTGAGCAATGTAAATGACTCATACTTTGCCAAAGATGTAGAAGAGGCAATTGTTATTTATAAGGAATTGAAATCCAAAAAGTAGGGAGGGTATTATGGATATTTCTGTTCTAATGTCGGTGTATAACGGTGAGAAACATCTACGAGAAGCTATCGATAGTATTTTGAATCAAACGTTTAAAGATTTTGAATTTATAATCGTAAACGATGGATCAACGGATAGCTCTGAAAAGATCATTCAAGAATATCAGGATGACCGGATTCGCTATATAAAGAGAGAAAATGGAGGGCTTTCTGCTGCACTGAATACAGGATTATTTGTTGCTAAAGGAAAGTACATTGCAAGAATGGATGCAGATGATTTTAGTGTTCCCAATCGACTTGAAAAGCAGTTTGATTACATGGAAAAAAATCCTAACATTGTTGCTTTGGGGGGTGGTATTACCTACATGGAAGAAGAGGGTGATCTCATATTTTCTTATGTAAATACAATGAGTCCAGATCAAATAAGAGAAAATATACTTCAGATGTGTCCTATTGCACATCCTACTGTTTTTTATAGAACCGATGTTGCTCAAAAATGCGGAGGATACTATGAAAAAATAAAACAGTATTTTGAAGATCATTTGCTGTTTAAAAAAATGCTCAAATACGGAGATTTAAATAGTCTACAAGAACCTTTGTTACACTATAGATTAGTTTCTACATCTATTACGTCGAATAAGGAGTTTATGTCAGAATATCTGGCGATTAGACAAAGGACACTAGTCAATGAATCCATCTCTGATGAAGATCGAGATAGGCTTTTTGAAATAAAAAAGCACGGTAATACCAATTTAAATTTCAAAAAGAGTAAATATCATCTCTATCTTGGTAAATTGTATTTGTGGAAAAATGTAAATAAGAAGAAATCAAGGAAAAATCTAAAAATATCTTTAAAAAACCATTTTAAACTAGCAACTTTAGCTCTTTATATGGTTACTTTTTTACCCAGTTTTATTGTAGTCAACCTTTATAATTATGTGGATAAAAGAAGAACCAAATAGTACACAATTCTAAATTCTAAATTTTGGATATCAAACTTAGTAAAGGTTTATATTATTTGATATTGTTTGCAATGATCATGTTTTTTATTGCAGATGCGACCAACAAATATTTAGATGTGCATGGTTCTGGTCAGTCGGTTTCTATATTTGCACGATTTGTATTCGAAATTATTTTTATTGCTGTTGCCTTATCCATAGCAAACAAGCGAATTGTAGAGTTGTATATAGGGTTGGCTATTATACTTGTTGTTTTTCTGCTAGGACAATTCACACTATTAACCAAAATGGCTCAAACTATGGGAGATTTTGCAGTAAATGTCAAAATATTCAACAAATATATTTTTGCGTTACTCATTTATCCAATAGTAGAATACGTTTTTGGTAAAAGGGAAGATTTGCTTTTGAAATTGGTTTATTGTTTTTATATCCTATTTCTCATTAATATTATTATAGCAATTGCAGGTCTTTTGCTAGATCTAGAAATCGTAAGATCGTACCCTTTTAGAGATAGATTTGGGTTTAGTGGGTTGATTCCTAAAAGAAATGAAGCAACCTTGTTTTATGTACTTGGCGTTACGATCTCTTATGTTAGATTTGTTGTGTTGGGACGAAAAGAAAGATTGTTGTTTTTACTGTCTATTTTAGGAGCTATCCTTCTAGGAACCAAAGGTATTTATATCTTTTTGGTGTTTTTATTCCTGTTTCATTTTAGAGCTAATAAAAATTTCTTAAGGAACTTTTTTATTGTGATTGTCCTAGGAATAATCATTGGCGTGATCATTTTTCCTCAAACAACCATCTATCAATATTATTCAAGCCAAGCTGAACGGGTAGGATTAACAACAATGTTGCTCTCTGGAAGAGATATTATATTTTACAACGAGATAACAAGAACAGTTGGCGATTGGAATATTATTAATTTTTTGATGGGTGGACAAAACCAAAATATAAAGGCTTTTGAAATGGATTTTTTGGATTTGTTTTTCTTCTTTGGATTATTAGGAGCGATAATTTACTTATTGTTAACAATGAAATTTATCTTTGCAGGGCGTTATAAACTGCCATTTCAAATGTTTTTCATGTTTTCTTACTTCTTTTTGGCCTTTTTTGGAGGACACTTCTTTGCTTCGGCGGTAAATGCATTGTATTTTGTAATTGTAGCTATATATATCAATAGATCTAATGCTTTATATGATCCTGCACTAAACCTAAAATTAAACGACAATGATACTTCAATTCATACATAGGTGCTACAACATATTTATCTATAGGCCGTACCTGAAATGGAAACTAAATTTTTGTGGAAAGAATTTTAAGTTTGGATACGCTTCAGAATTAAGAAACCCACAATTTTTTAGGATAGGAGATAATTTTTATTCTGGTCCATATGGATACTTTGTAACCAACAAATATATTCCTGTTGAAATAGGCAATCACATAATGTTTGGACCTTTTTGTAAAATTTTTGGAGGCGATCACGATTTAGAGTATACAGACAATCATATTCGTTTTGCTCCAGAAAAAGCTGTTGTAGACAAAAGAATTGTTTTAGAAGATGGTGTTTGGATTGGAGCTAATACAACAATGCTTACAAATGCATACATATGCGAGGGAGCAGTTGTTTCGAGCGGAGCCATAGTAAATCATTATATCCCTCCTTATTGTATTGCATATGGAATACCAGCAAAGAAATATAAAAGGAGGTTTACAACCGTAGATTTACAAGAAGTACTAACAAATGTAGATAGCAAATACACGGTAGATCAAATTTTAGGTATTTATAAAGAATATGGGATTGACTCTTAACAGAAGAAATTTGCTTACAATAGGATGTTCTATTGCTGCAATAGGATACTTGTTTTCGATTGCAACAGCCTCTATTGGGTTAATGGCATTGTTGGCTACTTGGCTTATTAATTTTAAGGACCTTGATTTCAAAAATGTTGTAAAGCCAAATAGTGTACAGTTATTAATCTTATTTTTTGTTTTATTGGCGCTTGGATTGACATACTCCGAAGTACCTAAGGAAGGGTTTAAAGTTATAAATAGACATCTTCCATATTTAGTTCTTCCTCTGGTTTTTTTGACAATAAAACCATTAGAAAAGAGTCAACGTCATTTAGTTTCAAAGGTGTTTATACATGCAGTAACACTTTTATACGTAGTATGTTTGATCAATGCTGTTTATCGGCAAGTTGTTTTTTCTTTATCTGGCGGACATTTTAACTGGTATTTTTTTTATAGGTTTGATTTTCTGGAAATTTTTGATCAGCATCCTACCTATGTTTCCATGTACACGCTATTATCTCTAAGCTTAGTTGTTTTTAACAAAGATCTATTATTCAAAAAAAAGGGGCTGTTCTGGATAACATTATTGATACAAATAGTCGGTGTATTACTAGCAGGAAGTAGAATGGGTTATGTGGTTTTTTTAGGGATTTCTCTGCTCTATATCACAAAAGTATTAAGCTCAAAATCTAAAGAAGTAATTATCAAAACGGTTTTAACGTATTTGTTATCCATCCTATTTTTACTTATTGTAGCTTGGAATATTCCTATCGTTAAAGAACGGGTCTTATATACCCTTGGGTACAAGTATGAATATAAGTACAACAACAAAGAATTTATTAAAAATAAAACAGCCGAGGAACAAGGCAGACTGTTATTGTGGCAAGATGCTTTGGATTTAATAAAGGATAACCCAATTCTTGGGCACGGTACTGGATCCAACAAGAAAATACTATTACAAAAATATAAGCAAGAAGGACATTCGATTTTTCTTGAAAGAACCTATAATGTGCACAATACTTATTTAGAATCCCTTTTGATGGGTGGGTTGCCATTGCTTTTAAGTTTCCTTTCTATAGTGTTCATGTTGCTTTATCAAGGTATTAAAAGAAAAGATTTTGTGTTGTTTTCCTTTTTTTTGATCGTTGCAGCTACTGCAGTTACAGAGACTTTATTTAGAGCTCAAGGAATAATGTTTGTAGGATTTTTTTATTGCTTTTTACTATCAAAAACTCATGAATAAAGAACTAGCTATTTTCGGGCCTTATCCACCACCTTTAGGTGGTATATCTGTTCATGTAAAGAGAATAGAACCTTTTTTGAATGAAAGTAAGATTCCATATCAGATCTACAATCATGGCTATCAGGAACAAAAAAATGTGCTTGCTACAAAAAAGAACCTTTTTTGGTATATAAAACTACTGTTTACCAAAAGATATGGATTGTTTCATTTCCATCAATTTTTTTTCTTCCACTTCTTATACTATCCTCTGTTTTCACTATTCAGAAGAGAGAAGGTTTTTGTTACCATCCATTCTGAGAGGATACTAGGGTATCACAAAATTGTAAGATCTTTGGTATTGCTTTTGCTGGCGGTTACCAGAAAGACAACATTTATTTCGGTATCAAAGAACTTGAATGACTACTTAAATGAGAAGGGAGTGTCATCTATATTTTTACCCGCGTATGTGCCTCCTACAGTGATTGCTGACAAGAAAATTAGTAGTACTAAAGAAATATTTCTTTTTAGCGTTTGGAAGTTCAATCAAAAGCTATCAAATGAAATATATAATGTACCTTTGACCTTTCAGTTTTTAAGTGAAAACAAAGATAAATTTACCATGCTTTTTATGATTGGAAGTCAATCAGATTCAGATGTGGAGTACTTGGAAGAATTAATGCAAAAGTATGACGTGACCGAAAACATAGAAGTTGTTTTTAATGAAAACCTAGTGGATTATGTTAAGAATTGTAAGTTCCTTCTAAGACCTAATTTGTCTGACGGCTATGGGGTCTCTATTCAGGAGGCTATGGATTTAGGTATTCCAGCTATTGCAAGCGACGTATGTGAAAGGCCAAAAGGAACTATTTTATTCAAAAATGATGATATTGAAGATTTATCAAAGAGCGTAAGCTATGTAATGAATACTTCAAAAGATAAGATTTTAAGCAAAAAAGAAAATTTGACATATCACAATCAGTTGATTGATATGTATGTAAAGATATTAAAGGATGAAACAGGTAATACAGAATTTTAAAACAGGAGAATTATACGTCGATGATGTACCAAAACCTTCTATTGCAGAAAAAATGGTTTTGGTAGAAAACAAATTCTCGTTAATAAGCGCAGGAACCGAAAGAGGAACAGTAAAAGTAGCCAAGGCCAACCTTATAGGTAAAGCCAAACAGCGACCAGATCTGGTAGCTCAGGTACTTCAAAATATTAAGAAGGAAGGAATCAAAGCTACTCTTGATAAAGTGAAAACAAAACTGGATTCACTAAAGGCATTAGGATATAGCACTTCGGGAGTTGTGGCTGCTTCAATGGACAGCGACAGCAGGTTCAAACCCGGAGATAGAGTTGCATGCGCCGGACAGGATTATGCGTCACATGCAGAAGTAGTTAGTATTCCTCAAAATTTGGTGGCAAAGATACCTGATAACGTTAGTTTTGAAGAAGCAAGCTTTACGACTTTAGGAGCAATTGCATTGCAAGGGGTAAGACAGGCAGAACCAAGATTAGGAGATAAGGTTTGCGTGATTGGTTTGGGATTATTGGGCCAGATAACCGTTCAGTTACTGAAAGCAAATGGATGTGAAGTATTTGGTACAGATTTATCAAAAGGACTAATTGACCTGGCAAAAGATAGTGGGGCAGATCAAGCATTGCTAAGAAATGATTCCAATTTGTTGACCGCAATAGACAATTTTACAAACGGTCATGGTTTTGATAGTGTTATCATTACAGCGGCGGCACCTACCAATGATCCTATAGAACTATCTGCAGTAATAAGTAGAAAAAAAGGGAAAGTAATTGTGGTTGGAGCAGTGAAGATGGATGTGCCAAGAGATCCTGATTTTTATAGAAAAGAATTAGATCTGAGAATGTCCTGTTCGTACGGACCTGGAAGATATGATACAAGTTATGAGGAAGATGGAAATGATTATCCGTACGCATATGTGCGTTACACAGAACAGCGTAACATGGAAACCTTTCTCACCCTAATTTCGCAAGGCACGGTCAAATTAAAGAACCTAATTACACATACTTTTGATGTTAGTGACGCGCAAAAAGCTTATGATATTGTATTAGGAAAAGTTGAAGAACCTCATATAGGGATTTTATTGTCTTATCCGGATAACGAAGAGAAATCAACTACAAAAGTAAATATCAAGTCAAGCCCTGTTCAAAAAATTAATGCTGGATTTATTGGAGCAGGTAGTTTTGCTCAAAGTTATTTAATTCCACATGCAAAGAATAATGGAGCTTCTCTAGACACTGTAGTAACTACCAAAGGTATTACTGCAAAGAATGTTGCTCAAAAATTTTCTTTTAATAATGCCTCTTCTGAGGCAAATGATATTATCGATAATACAGAAATTAATACTGTATTTATCGCGACACCCCATAATTCTCATGCTCCTTATACGATTAAAGCTTTAAAAGCTAATAAACATGTTTTTGTAGAAAAGCCTTTGGCAATGAACTATGAAGAACTTGAAGAAGTGAAAGAAGTATATGCAGCAGGCCAGGCAAAGTTGATGGTAGGTTTTAATCGAAGATTTTCGCCAGTTGCTGTAAAGATAAAAGAAGAGTTTTTAAACAACGGAGAACCTAAGGTAATAAATATCAGAGTAAATGCTGGGCATATACCAAAGGATCACTGGACGCAAAATAAAAACTTAGGTGGAGGTAGAATAATTGGAGAAATGTGTCATTTTGTTGACCTAATGCAATTTTATACAGATGCAAAACCTGTAAAAGTATATGCTGATTGTATAAAATCCTCAAATGACAAGATAACTCCCGAAGACAATATTTCTATTACCATTTCATTTGAAGATGGATCCATTGGTAACCTTCTGTATTTAGGAAATGGGGATAAGTCTTTACCCAAAGAATTGATAGAAGTTTTCTCTGGAGGGAAAATAGGTCGAATTCATGATTTCAGAAATGGAACAATTCACAAAAACAATAAAACGATTAAGGTAAAATTGGATGGTAAAGGACATAAACAAGAAGTACAATCCTTCATTAATTCTTTAACATCTGATCAAGAAGCTCCCATCTCTTTTGAGTCGATATATTTAACTACGCTTACTACATTTAAGATATTAGATTCAATAGCAACTGGACTTCCACAAGAGATATAGTAATTTTTATTAAAATTTCATTATTAAAAAGCTTCGATAGAATTTTAGAAATGAATAAATTCAAAGATAGTTTTGAAAAGCTAAAATCGTATTGTGAAAAAGAAAACTTTAAAGGTTGGGATCCTTATGATGGATTGAACAGTAAAGTTTTTCAGGCAATTCCTGGGTTTTCAAAAAGCAGGTTTATTAGACTTGCCTGGATTCAACTGTTTAAAAGAAACCCGATTAATCTTAGAGGGGTAACGATCGTAGAAAAGGGATATAACCCAAAGGGATTGGGGCTTTTTGTAACAGGGTACTGTAACCTTTATAATTTGGAGCCTAAAGAAGAATATCTTCAGAAGATAATTAAACTTTCGGATCAATTATTGGAGTTAAAAAGCCCAGGGTATTCTGGAGCTTGTTGGGGGTATAATTTTGATTGGCAAGCTCGTGCGTTTTTTCAACCCAAAGGCACTCCAACAGTGGTGGCTACTACTTTTATCGCAAGCGCTCTCATTGATGCATTTAAGATTACCAAGAATCAAGTTTATCTGGATACGGCCATAGATGCATCAAAATTTATTCTAAATGATTTGAATCGAACCTATGACGACCAGGGAAATTTTTCTTTTTCCTATTCGCCATTAGATAAAACTCAAGTTTTCAATGCCTCATTACTCGGAGCGAAGCTTTTAAGCCAGGTATACGAATATACACAGGACAAAGCTTTGTTGAATGAAGCAGAAAAAGCGGTGAGATATGCGTGTAATTTTCAAAAAGAAAACGGGGCTTGGTCATATGGTACTTTGCCTTATCATCAGTGGGTGGATAATTTTCATACGGGATACAATCTGGAGTGTATTTATACCTATCAAAAAATGTCTGGAGATAATACATTTTCAGAGCATATCACCAAAGGACTTACGTATTATTTGGAAACTTTTTTTACAGAAGAAGGTATTTCAAAGTACTATAACGACTCGATATATCCAATAGATGTTCATGCACCTGCGCAACTAGTAGTTACGTTAAGTAAGTTGGATGTTCTCAAAGAGAATATTGCTTTAGTGGATAGAGTTTTAGAATGGACTATTAATAATATGCAGTCAGGTAAGGGGTATTTTTATTATCAAAAAAAGAAATTGTTTAATTCCAAAATACCTTACATAAGATGGGCCCAGGCATGGATGTTTTATGCGTTCTCTTATTATTATAAAAAGTAACATGGAAAATAGAATATATATTCTTAATACGGTTATTGATAATTTGTCTATGCAGGATACGATTTCTGAGATAGAGGATACTATCAAAACAGGAAATCAAATTCATCACGTAGTTGTAAACGCTGGTAAAATTGTTTCAATGCAAAGTGACCTCCAACTAAGGGAAAGTGTGAACAGCAGTGATTTAATTAATGCAGATGGACAAGCGGTTGTATGGGCTTCAAGATTTTTAAAAAAACCACTAAAAGAAAGAGTAGCAGGAATTGATCTGATGCAAAATCTGGTTTCCAAAGCAGAGGAAAAACAATATAAAATATTTTTTTTCGGAGCAAAAGAGGAAGTTGTAAAGAAAGTAGTTGATATTTATTCTGAAAAGTATTCTCCAGAAATTGTAGCGGGTTATCGCAATGGATACTTCAATAAGGAAGATGAGACAACAATCGCAAAACAAATCTCGGATAGTGGAGCTAATATTCTTTTTGTGGCAATTAGTTCTCCCACAAAAGAAAATTTTCTTTATCAGAACAGAGAAATTTTGTCAAAGGTAAATTTCATTATGGGAGTAGGAGGAAGTTTTGATGTAGTAGCCGGTAAAGTGAAAAGAGCTCCTCTTTGGATGCAAAAATCTGGATTAGAATGGTTTTATAGATTTATTCAAGAACCAAGAAGAATGTGGAAACGCTATTTAGTTGGTAATACGAAATTTGTACTTTTAGTACTTAAAGAAAGATATAGAAGTAAATGAAAATATCGGTTATAGGAACGGGTTATGTAGGTTTAGTAACGGGCACCTGTCTGGCTGAAACTGGAAACGAAGTTATTTGTGTTGATATCGACGTCAATAAAATTGAGAATATGAGGAAAGGTGTAGTACCTATTTATGAACCTCATTTGGACGTATTATTCGAAAGAAATATCAATGCAAAAAGATTGAAGTTTACAACTTCATTGAAAGAAGGCCTGGATCATGGTGATATTATCTTTTTGGCACTTCCGACCCCAGAAGATGAAGATGGATCAGCAGATCTGAGGTATGTTTTGGGTGTTGCAGACGAAATAGGACAACTAATTACTGATTATAAAGTAATTGTCGATAAAAGTACCGTTCCGGTTGGAACCGCAGAAAAAGTTCATGAGGTAATTTCTAAGAATGCGAAGGTAGATTTTGATGTAGTTTCTAATCCTGAATTTTTAAGGGAAGGTTTTGCAGTTGATGATTTTCTTAAACCGGAAAGAATAGTCATTGGGTCTAGTTCTGATAGAGCTACAGAACTCATGGAGAAATTATATAAACCTTTTGTAAGGTCAGGTAACCCAATCATTATAATGGATGAGAAATCTGCCGAATTGACCAAATATGCGGCAAATTCTTTTTTGGCTGCAAAGATAACCTTTATGAATGAAGTGGCTAATTACTGCGAAAAAGTAGGAGCAGATGTTGACAAGGTGCGCATAGGTATGGGTACTGACTCGAGGATCGGAAAACGATTTTTGTTTCCCGGTATAGGCTATGGCGGTTCCTGTTTTCCAAAGGATGTAAAGGCACTTCATAAATCTGGAAAGGACGAGGACTATGATTTTAAGATTTTGGAGGCTGTACTAAAGGTTAACAAAAAACAGAAGTTAGCACTGTTACCTAAGATTAATTCATATTTCGAGAGTAATATTAAAGGAAAAACCTTCGCTTTATGGGGGTTGGCTTTTAAACCCGAAACTGATGATATTAGGGAAGCACCTGCATTAGATATGATTAACGAGTTGCTTGCCAATGGCGCAAAAGTAAAGGCTTTTGACCCAGAGGCTATGGATAATGTTGCCCGTAAAATGGGTGACAAAATTGAGTTTGCAAACTCAATGTATGATGTACTAGAGGGTGCGGATGCTCTTGTGATTTGTACAGAGTGGAGTATTTTCAGAACACCTAATTTTAATAAAATTAGAGAGCTTTTGAAAAATAGTGTAATTTTTGATGGAAGAAATTTATATGACCTCCATGATATAGAAAAAGAGGGGTTTTCATACTATTCAATAGGAAGAAAGGATATAAAATGAAAAGAGTTTTAATTACTGGGGCTGCTGGCTTTTTGGGATCGCACTTATGTGATCGATTTATTAATGAAGGGTTTTATGTTATCGGGATGGATAATTTGATAACCGGAGACTTAAAAAATATTGAACATCTTTTTAAGCTAGAAAACTTCGATTTTTATCATCATGATGTTACCAAGTTTGTACATGTCCCTGGAGAATTGGATTACATTCTTCATTTTGCCTCTCCGGCAAGCCCGATAGATTATCTTAAAATTCCAATTCAGACTTTAAAAGTAGGATCGTTAGGGACTCATAATTTATTAGGTTTAGCCAAAGAAAAGAAAGCTCGGATTTTGATTGCATCTACCAGCGAAGTGTATGGAGATCCTTTGGTACACCCTCAAAATGAAGATTACTATGGAAATGTAAATACAATCGGACCAAGAGGAGTATATGATGAAGCAAAACGTTTTCAAGAATCGATAACCATGGCCTATCATACCTACCATGGTGTAGAAACAAGAATCGTACGTATATTTAATACTTATGGGCCAAGGATGCGTTTAAATGATGGAAGAGTTGTGCCAGCATTTATAGGTCAATCATTAAGAGGTGAGGACCTAACTATTTTTGGTGATGGGATGCAGACCAGATCCTTTTGTTATGTTGATGACCTGGTAGAAGGAATTTATAGATTGTTATTTAGTAGTTATGTCTTCCCTGTTAATATTGGAAACCCAGATGAAATAACTATAAAAGATTTCGCAGAGGAAATAATTAAACTTACCGAAACTGATCAAAAAATAATATATAAACCGTTACCAATTAATGATCCACTTCAAAGACAACCAGATATTGCAAAAGCAAAAGAAATATTAGGTTGGGAACCAAGAGTAAGTAGGCATGATGGGATGAAAAAAACCATAACATACTTTAAAAGTCTCTCTAAAGAAGAACTTCAAAGAAGTGAGCACAGAGATTTCCAAAAAAAATGATATAGTTTTAGATGAATGCAAAAATAGGCAGATATTCAGGGTATATAAAACCACTTTTTTGTTTAGTAGATTTAGTCATACTAAATGTTACCATATCCTTTTTTGAGACCAATATAAACCAGAGTTTATTATTTTCTATTTATGTATCTATATTATGGATTATTCTATCAATAAAGAATAAGTTTTACGATATAAAACGATTTTCTAAGGTAATTCAAATATTAGCGTCGATCATAAGCCAATTTTTAATTTTTGGTCTCATTCTATATGCTTTCATCGGGTTTTTTAAACAGCCCATAGTTAGTCGATTAGAAATAGGAAAATACTTTTTAGCGGTTATAGTAATCGTCACGTTTTCAAAATTTGTACTACTGTATTTGTTGTCTAGATATAGAAAAGTATTTGGTGGAAACATTAGAAGAGTAGTCGTTATTGGAAATAATAAAAAAACAGATCAACTTATAGAGATTTTTAGGAGCAGACCTGAATTCGGTTACAAGTTTCATAGAAAGTTTGATGTCAAGACCGATGAGTTTGATCTTGAAAACTGCTTTAACTATATTTTTGAAAATGAAATAGACGAAGTGTATTGTTCTGTTGCAGAATTATCTAATAAGCAATTACGAGAGTTTGTAAGCTTTACAGATAACAACTTGAAAATTCTTAAATTTATTCCAGATAATAAAGATATTTTCACCAAAAAGTTAGTTTTTAATTATTACGGATATGTTCCTGTACTTTCTTTTAGAGAAATTCCGCTGGACGATTCTATAAACAAATTTGCGAAAAGAGCTTTTGATATACTGCTATCTTTGATAGTATTAATTGGAATTCTTTCCTGGCTTACCCCTTTAATTGCATTGCTAATTCAATTAGAATCCAGAGGACCTGTTTTTTTTAAGCAAAGACGCAATGGATTGGATTATCGAGAATTTTATTGCTATAAATATAGGTCAATGAAACCAAGTAACAGTGCTAATCAGGCTACTAGAGGCGATTCAAGAGTTACAAGGGTCGGAAAGTTTATACGCAGAACAAGTATTGACGAACTTCCGCAGTTTATAAATGTTTTGAAAGGAGATATGTCGGTAGTTGGACCAAGGCCACATATGGTAAAACACAATGAGGAATTTGCCAGTAAGGTTGATAAATTTATGGTACGTCACTTTGTAAAACCGGGTATTACTGGATTAGCTCAAGTGAGTGGTTTTAGAGGCGAAATAGAAACCAATAAAGATATTATTAATAGAGTAAAATACGATATCTTTTATGTAGAAAACTGGTCATTATTATTAGACATAAAAATTGTGGTTTTAACGGTTATTAATGCTATTAAAGGAGAGGAAAAAGCTTATTAATAGCATTTCCGCATAAGATAAACATCCTAAAACTTAAAAGATCGTAGACTTTGCGTACCTTATCGAGGAAACGAGTAGAGGTTAACGATGATCGTTGTGTAAAAATGATATTTAAAGAGATCATATATGGATTAAACAGAATGTTTTACAGAGATGAAGAAGATCTAATCGTAACCATCTTCTGGAACAGTTTATATATCTCATTTTTTCTATTGCCTTTGGGGATCAATTTACCTACTCCCTTTTTTGTAATATCCATTTTGCTGGGCTTAATCAATATTTTTAGAACGAATAGAAATTTCTTTTCCGATAGTAAGGTATTATGGCTCTTTCCTATTTATTTTATTATCATTTCGATTAGTATGATCTATACAGAAAACATTCAAGATGGAATGAATTTGTTGCAAAGGTCACTGTCATTGTTGTTTTTTCCTATAATTTTTCTCTTTGTAAAAGAAGATGCTTCTTCGGTAAGAAAGTTATTCGATTTTTTACTTCTGGGTATTCTGGTTTCTTTTTTTATCAATTTTGCCATAGGAATTTATGAAACTTTAGGATACATTAAACGAAGTGGATTTTTCTTCGAAGCATCAATTGAAGGGGTTTCCAGTCTCTTTGATGCGACTATAAAAGGATGGAGTTACTTTATCAGAACTGATTTCTCCAAGTTAATTAATTCTAGCTATGTTTCCTTATACATTTTATTGGTACTTAGCTATTATTTGAAAAACAAATTACAATCTAGAGTTCAAGTGATTATTGTTTTCGTATTGTTTTTTTACTTATTTCTGCTAGCTTCTATCGCAGCATATCTTATCCTATTGATCATGTGCCTTTTATTGATATTTAATATATCTGATAAGAGTAAAAAATATACGATGTCACTATTGTTTTTTTTAGGCGTTATTGTGTTTCTGAATAATCCAAGGGTGTTCAATTTCTATAAAAATGTTACGGGCATTTCGGATGATTTTGGAATTACCACTACCACCGTTGAAAAGTCGAGATTGTTAACCTGGAATGCGAGTTTAGATTTGATAAAGGAAGCTCCAATTTTTGGATATGGAATTGGAGATACCAACGATGTATTGACGCGGAAATATAAAGAACTTAACTATTTTCATAATTATGAAAATAAGTACAATGCGCACAATCAGTTTCTACAAACTTTTTTACAGACAGGGATATTAGGTTTTGGTGTGTTGATTACCATTTTTGTACTACTAGCCATTAGAATGTGGGGTAGTAAAAATGAATTTTCTGTTTTTTTAATCCTTTTCATTTCGTTGTTTTTTGAATCGATGCTAGTTCGATTTAACGGAATCGTATTCTTCTCAATCATTATTCCCTTATTACTCAAAAAGAGAAGTATTTTAAGTAGTAGAATTATTCGAAACTAACCGTTTTTCTGTGAACCCCAAAGATCTCCATTAAATCATAAAAATGATGGTAAATAATTAGTTCGAAAAGCAGTAATACGCTATTTTTGAAGCTTTAAATTTAAGCTACCTAATCATGAATATCTTAATACTTGGATCCGGAGGGAGAGAACATACCTTTGCCTATAAAATTGCAAAGAGTGAAAGATGTAGCCGTCTTTTTGTTGCTCCCGGAAATGCCGGTACCGATTCAATTGCAACTAATGTTCCTATTGCTGTAACCGATTTCGAAAGCATAAAGGAGTTAGTGCTCAAAGAGGAAATTACAATGGTTGTGGTAGGTCCAGAAGACCCTTTGGTTCGCGGTATAAGTGATTTTTTTGCCCAAGATTCTGAATTGGCCAATGTTGTAGTTATTGGACCTTCAAAAGAAGGCGCTAGATTAGAAGGAAGTAAAGAGTACGCCAAAGAGTTTTTATTTAGACACAATATTCCAACAGCAGCATATCAGAGTTTTACTGCCGCTACCGTAGACGAAGGGAAAAAGTTTCTGGAAACCCTAACTCCTCCATATGTATTAAAAGCAGATGGTTTGGCAGCAGGAAAAGGAGTTTTGATTCTTAAAGATCTGGAAGAAGCCAAATCCGAACTCGATAATATGTTAACCAATCAAAAATTTGGCGCAGCCAGTCAGACGGTTGTGATCGAAGAGTTCTTGGATGGGATAGAACTTAGTGTTTTTGTACTTACCGATGGGAAGAACTATGTTACACTGCCTACAGCCAAAGATTACAAACGTATTGGTGAAGGAGATACAGGATTAAATACCGGAGGAATGGGAGCGATCTCTCCAGTACCTTTTGCGGATGATGTGTTTATGGGCAAAATAGAAGAACAAATCATCAAGCCTACAGTTCAGGGACTTTCTAAAGAAAACATCGATTACAAAGGGTTTATTTTTATTGGCCTGATTAAAGTAGGAGATGATCCAAAGGTAATAGAATATAATGTGCGAATGGGAGACCCAGAGACAGAAGTGGTCCTTCCAAGATTACAAACTGATTTGGTAGAATTGCTCTCTCATGTAGGAGCAGGATCTTTAGATCAGATTGATCTGCAAATTGACGATAGAAGTGCAACCACGGTAATGACAGTTTCTGGAGGATATCCAGAGGCTTATGAAAAAGGAAAAGAGATTACAGGAATAGAAAATATAGATGATTCAATCGTTTTTCATGCTGGAACCAAAATTGAAAATGGTAAAGTAGTAACCAATGGAGGTAGAGTAATTGCTATTACCTCTTTTGATAATGATTTCAAACAAGCCTTAAAGAAATCTTACTCAAGTATAGAGAAATTACACTTTGATAAAATGTATTATAGAAAAGATCTTGGGTTCGATCTATAAAGAATCCTTAATAGTACTGAATAAGAAAAGCGCTTGTAACTACAAGCGCTTTTCTTATGTATATCAAGTACAATAATATCTTTAATTCAAGAAAGAGTGAGCCGTAGGGTCTCTGTTTTCTTCATTGTTGTCATTAAATTTTTTCAACTCTTTCATCCAATAGAAAAAAGCGACAAATCCAATTAGCATGAACAACCAGTTTATAATATTAGCAGCAGTCCAACTTTCTAATTCAAGGGCTCTTAAAGCATCAAGTGGTGCAAACAATACATTGACAAAAAGAGATTCAATAGCTTCAAAAAATTCTTTCATAACGTGTTTTATATAGGCTTTATAAAAAGTAAACAGTAACGAACTGAAAACTTTTTATAAATTCGTTCAACTTTATTAAAAATAATTAGTTTCTTATTCCTGGCAAAAATATAAAAAATAGTAGTGTTATCAAGTTTTTTTAGCAAATCAAAACCCATTAATTATGTTGTAGTGGCATTGTACATGTTTCTTTTGTATGGAATTGCACATTACAAAAAGGGAATAGTACTAGAATCCAAAGAGATATTCCTGTTGATCATAGGCCTGGCCTTCTATATTTTGCCTATGTTGTTGCTAAATTTTATTCTTCAAAGAAACGATATTACCGAAAAAGGATCATACACCATTTTAATTTATGGTTTCCTTACGGGAGTATTGCCTCATGCGCTTACAGATATCAAATTGTTGTTGGCAAGTGGTTTTATTTTGGTAGGGTTTAGAAATGTGATTCGGTTGCGAAATGAAAAGGAGATTAAAGCCAAGATTTTAAATGCTTCTCTTTGCATCGGTCTGGCATCGCTTGCTTATTTTTGGAGTATTGCATTTATTGTTTTGGTCTATGTTGGTGTTCTGTATTTTGATTCAAAAAACTATAGAAATTGGATTATCCCGATAATTGGGATTCTTACCATTTATTTGTTCGCAAATTGTTTTACCCTATTGTTTTATGATTCTTTTTATAGCTATTCGGAGTACTTAGATGTAGCTTCCTTGTCTTTTCAAAATTATTTGGTCAAGGATCAGTTATTTTCATTAGGCACGCTATCCATATGTATTCTTTTCTTTTTGGCGCTTTATCTTATTAAATTCAGTAGAAAAGCAGCGAATATTAAACCAGTACTCAGATTGATCATTGCATACCTTGTTATAGCTGTAGGAATCGCTGCAGTTGCTCCTGCCAAAAATACGTCCGAATTGTTTTTCTTATGTATTCCTTTAGCCATAATGGGGACTACGTATCTTGAGATGAATTACAATATGCTAGCCAAAGAAATTAATATTTGGGTGTTTTTACTTATTCCTTTTACGATGTTATTGTTCTAAGATGATAATTCTAATATAAATTATAATACCTTTGTACACATTTTCAGAAATACAAAGATTCAATGTTTACGGACAAGGCAAATAAAATTTTTAAGGAAGTTATCGATCAATATCACATTATCGATAGCGTAGATCAAGAATTCAGCAACCCTTATGATGGCAAATCACAAGTTATAGAGCATCTGCTATATCGTAAATGTTGGATTGATACTGTACAATGGCATTATGAGGATATCATCCGTGATCCTGAAATTGAACCGGTTGCAGCTTTGAAGCTAAAGCGACAAATCGATGCTTCAAATCAGGACAGAACAGATATGGTAGAATATATCGACAGTTATTTTTTGGAAAAGTACAATGAGGTGACTCCAAAAGAGGATGCTACTATCAATACCGAAAGTCCAGCATGGGGTGTGGATCGTTTATCGATATTGGCATTGAAGGTATACCATATGCATGAGGAAACGGTAAGGACTGATGCCTCTGATGCACACAAAGCTGCTTGTCGAAAAAAATTAGACGTCTTATTAGAGCAACAAGTAGATTTATCTACAGCGATAGATACATTACTGAAGGATATTGAGCAAGGAGATAAGTACATGAAAGTCTACAAACAGATGAAAATGTACAATGACGATGAGCTAAATCCTGTATTACGTGGCGAAAAATAAGGTAGACATACGTAATACTCCTGAAACAAACATCTTGGTAATACGGTTGTCTGCTATGGGAGATATAGCTATGACTATACCCGTATTACGAACCTTTAGAGCTACATATCCCAACGTTAAGCTTACTGTACTTACCCGTAAGTTCTTCGAACCTCTTTTTAGTGATATTGACAATCTCGAGGTCTATCCCGCAGAAGTGGATCGAAAACATAAGGGGATTTTGGGATTAACCCGATTGCATAAAGAGTTACGTAGATTAGGCATTACTGCAGTTGCCGATTTACACAATGTTCTTCGTTCTAATGTATTGAAAACACTATTTTCTTTTAGTGGGATACCAGTAGTACAAATAGACAAGGGAAGGGCTGATAAAAAAGCTTTAACCAGGGCCAAAAACAAAGTGTTTAAACCCTTAAAAACAACCCATCAACGTTATGCAGAGGTTTTTGGAAAGTTAGGTTTCCCTATAAATCTTGATGATCATAGTTTTCCTCAAAAAATATCGCTGTCACCCAATATCGTAGCGCTAAGTTTAAATTCTTCTAAAAAATGGCTAGGCATTGCTCCCTTTGCTCAATATGAGAGTAAGACATACCCTTTGGAGCTAATGGTTGAGGTTATCGAAACTTTGGATCGAGAAAACCAATTCGAGATTTTCTTATTTGGAGGAGGAAAACGCGAGAAGGACATATTAAACAATATTGCTTCCAAATACAACAATGTGATTAATGTAGTAGGTAAATTACCATTTGAGGATGAACTAAAGCTTATTGGTAATCTGGATGTAATGTTGTCTATGGATAGCGGTAATGCACACATAGCGGCTATGTATAATGTGCCTACGATTACCCTTTGGGGTGTTACGCATCCTTTTGCTGGTTTTATGCCATTTGGACAACCAGCAGAAAATGCCATATTACCCAATTTAGCAAAGTATGACCAGATACCTACCTCTATTTACGGCAATAAAGTACCCGAGGGTTACGAAAAAGTGATGTATTCTATTCCTCCAAAAACAGTGATAAAAAAACTGAATTCGTTTGTATAAATAGAAATTAATTAGACGTCATCAAAGTCAACTTTGATCGAGGCTGTAGTAGGATGAGCCTGGCAGGCCAAAACCAATCCTTCTTCAATTTCACCATCGGTAAGGATACTATTTTTTTCCATCACAGCTTTACCTTCAGTTATTTTACAAACACATGAACTACAAACTCCTCCCTGGCAAGAGTAGGGAGCATCTATATCTTCATCCAGAGCAGCATCTAATAAGGTCTTTTTTTGATCCATTACAAAAGTAAACTCCTCATCGTCCACAATCACAGTGATCGAAGTTTTACCATCTAGATCCGCGTCGATTTCAGTTGTTTCAGAACTGCTGGTAAAAAGTTCAAAATGAATTTGATTTTTGTCAATTCCGTTTTCTTCCAAAACATTGGTTACGGTATTGATCATTTCCTCGGGTCCACACAGGTAAAAACTTTCGAAGGTAGTTTCCTTAAACTTATTCTTAAGTACGTAGTTAACTGTAGGTTTCTCGATTCTTCCAAAATGAGCGTTATCTTCTCTGGTTTGGCTAAAAACAAATTCTATAAAGAAACGACCAGAATGAGCATCTCGAAGCGCTAATAGTTCATTATAAAATATGGTTTCCTCAGGGCTTTTATTTCCATAAACCAAAACAAATTGACTATTTGGCTCCTCTTCTAATACCGATTTGATCATACTCATCACAGGAGTAATTCCACTACCTGCTGCAAAAGCCGCATAAGTATTATTTGATGCAGGATTCGTTTTCAGCACAAAATTTCCTTCTGGAGGATGAACTTCCAAAACATCATCTTTAGATAGTTCGGCATTGGCCAATACCGAAAAAGTACCACCTTCTATCGCTTTTATAGCAACTTTAAGCTCTTTACTTTTTGAGGAACTACAGATAGAATAGGCTCTTCGTACTTCTTTACCCTCAATCTCTTTTTTGAGTGTAAGATATTGTCCTGGCACAAAAGAGTAGGTGTCTTCGAGATGAGAAGGCACTTCAAAAGCAATAGAAACCGCATTTGGAGTCTCTTTGATGACTTGTTTTATAGTGAGTTGATGAAAATCTGACATTACAATAATTTTCCGCAAAAATAACAAATGGTTTAAGAGGAGATGGCTTTTAAGATAAATTTATCTAAATGGATTTTGTAACAAAATTCAAGTTGCGGTTACTAAATAATTAAAGAAGTATATCCTTCTTTCCAAAAACCCTTTCAACAATGGTTAAACATTTTGTCTCTTTACAATGGAAATCCTTTTGGAGATCTGCATCCATGTCTTCTGGATTATTCATGAAAATTTTTATGGCATTTTGGGCGTGTTGGTTAGCCCTTATGTCTGCCCTTGGTGGCATCGCATTCTACAAATTAGTAAAAGAAAAATTGGAGCTCGATCCCTTAGAAACTTTAAATCGGTTTTTGATTTATTGGTGGGTTGGAGACTTGCTATTTCGTTACGCTTTGCAAAAAATGCCGGTGATTAATATCAAGCCGTTGCTATTACTCCCGTTTAACAAAAACAAAATAGTTTCTTTTGCCTTTGGGAAAACGGTATTCTCATTTTTCAATGTGATTCATGCATTCTTTTTTATTCCATTTTCACTGGTTTTGATCAAAAACGGACACCCAGTAACCAATGTATTGTTATGGCATTTGGGATTAATCGCCTTGGTATATGCCAATAACTTTCTAAACATCCTTTTGAATAAAAAAGATAACTTGATTTTTATTATTGGTGGAGTCTTGGCAATTTTCGGAGGACTTCATTATTTTGGATATTTTGATGTTACGGTATACACAGCTCCGTTTTTTCAGGGACTATATGATCTGGGATGGATGGTTGTGATTCCTGTAGCGACATTAATAGTTTTGATTGCCCTATCGTTCAGATCCTTTACTTCAGACTTATATCTGGATGCAGGTTTGGCTACCAAATCAAAAGATATAAAAACAGAGAATCTGGATTGGTTAAATAGATTTGGTAGGACAGCTACTTTCCTTAAAAACGATATCAAACTGATTAAGAGAAATAAACGTGCAAAATCAACAGTACTAGTAAGTGTGTTATTCTTGTTCTATGGATTATTGTTCTTTACAGGTGCTGTAGAAGCCTACGATGGACCAGTATGGAAGATCTTTGCAGCCATATTTGTTACCGGAGGATTTTTATTGAGTTTTGGGCAGTTTGTTCCTAGTTGGGATAGTGCATATTATCCCTTAATGATGAGTCAAAATATTAAGTACAAAGAATACCTGTCATCAAAGTGGTGGTTGATGGTAATTGCCACCTTGATTTCTACCGTTTTGGCTTCAGGATATTTATATTTTGGATGGGATGTCTACCTGGCAATTATAGTCGCATCAATTTATAATATCGGAGTAAATTCTCATGTGGTGCTATGGGCAGGAGCCTATGTAAAAACCCCTATTGATTTGACTAGTAACAAAAAAGCTTTTGGTGATAAACAGGCCTTCAATACCAAAACGCTATTGTTGTCCTTACCCAAAATGGCATTACCAATGGTGTTATACGCCATTGGACACTATGCCTACAGTCCAAATGCGGGGTATGCATTGGTTACTATAGCAGGGATAGCAGGTTTTGCGTTTAAAGATGCCGTTTTTAGCAAAATCGAAAAAATCTACAAAACAGAGAAGTATAAAACCTTATCGGCATACAAACAAAAAAATTAAGAACATGATTGCAGTACATAACCTTAGTAAAACTTATACAGGGAACACCGTTTTAAATATAGAACACCTTGAAATTGAAAAAGGAAAAAGCTTCGGGCTGGTAGGGAATAATGGAGCGGGTAAAACCACTTTATTCAGTGCTTTGTTGGATTTGATACAACCCACAACTGGATATATCGAAAACAATGGAATCAAGGTCAATAGTAGCGAGGATTGGAAATCAATTACTGCTGCATTTATCGACGAAAGCTTTTTGATTGGGTACTTGACCGCCGAGGAGTATTTCTATTTTATCGGAGAGTTGCGTGGCCAGAACAAAGCAGATGTGGATGCCTTACTTTCAAAATTTGAGGACTTTTTTCACGGAGAAATTCTAGGAAAGAAGAAATACTTAAGAGATCTTTCTAAGGGAAATCAGAAAAAGGTAGGGATTGTAGCTACCCTAATCGGTAATCCCGAAGTAGTTATTCTAGATGAACCTTTTGCTAATCTTGATCCTACTACACAGATACGTTTAAAGCAGATTATTAAAGAGCTATCTGCAGATCCAAATGTTACGGTATTAGTTTCTAGTCATGATTTGATGCATGTCACCGAGGTATGCGAACGCATTGTTGTGTTGGACAAAGGTATCGTGGTTAAAGATATCGTTACCTCTGCAGAAACATTAAAAGAGCTAGAAGAGCATTTTGGAAAAAATGCCGTTCCAAATACAGTAGAGGAAGCGAATCAATAATTATGTTTTTCGCTACCTCATTTCTTTTCTTTAGGGATAATATTACTGTTCTACATACCAACGAATGGATAATGGGAAGGGATCGTGACCAAGTATTTCTCCAGTAGCTACATTTCTGGTCATAGATTCGGATTTGCCATTGCTGGCGGCAATCAATGTCCACTCGATATTTTCTTTCAGAGATATGGTTTGTTCATCGTATTTTGGAGTTTGCCCGATTATAGGATCGATTTGTGCAAACACTAAAGTGTCACTCATGATGGTCAGGAATTTGGCTTCAGCAAAATGTTCTACTTTTTTGGTCTTGTCATTTTTTCTTGCACCATACCAATAGATCCTAATTCTATTTCCTTTTCGTACGGCGTCGATTAAGTTTTGAATATCTCCTTTAGATTCTCCTTTATCGTTGTTGGCGTAGGTAAGTTTCCAACGATCATTTTCTTGAGAATAGAGAAATGTACAAGAAAATAAAACAAGCAAGAGTGTAATACTTTTTTTCATAACTGACGAATTTGTTGATTGAACAATTACGAATTTAAATAGATAAATGATTAAAACTAAAGCATTAGTGTTTTAAGGCCGAACAACTAATGAAAATAACAGTATTTTTCTTTGTTGAAATCATTATAAATATTTGAAAACAAACTACTTGAAGTTGTTTTTGCCAGGGATCATAAATTGAAGTTAAATAATGTTTGGAGTAACTCATCTTCCTAGAAGAAGATACTGGAAACATTGGTTTTTAAAAACCGAAGGGCTTTGCTAATATGGGATTCTACGGTTTTGGTAGATATTCCCAATATCTCAGCAATCTCTTTATGCTTTTTCTGCTCTAATCGACTTAATTTGAAGACTTCTTTACATTTTTGAGGAAGCTGATCCAGCATTTTTTCGAGCTTGTTCCAATCGGCTTCTCGTTGATCTTCTTTTTCATCATACATGTCAAACAGCGTTTGCCACTTGATTTCATCCAGAATATCATGTTCTTTTTTCTGAGCTCGTAGGTGCATTAAAAATTCGTTATGACAGGATCGAAAAAGATAATTCTTCAGAGAAGATGAGATTTTTAAAGAAGATCTCTTTTCCCAAAGACGCAGCATTACATTTTGAACTAAATCTTCAGACAAGATACTATCATGAGAAAGTTTATAAACGTAGTTGCATAACCACTCGTAGTACAGATCAAAAAGAAGTCTGTAACTCTTTTCGTCCCCCTGGGTTAATCCCGTAATAAGTACTTTTTCTATGTCGGCAGAACTGTTTTTCATGACTAAAACGTCAACTAAATTAAAAAAAATTAAAATAAAGTAGGGGATTCTTTTGATTTCTGCATCATATAGGTAGAAAAGGAATAAAATGGATAATTATTTAACAATAATTAGAAAATATCTTAAAGGCGATTGTTCTTCAGAAGAAAAAGAATGGCTTAAACGGTGGGTAAATGCCAATGAGGAAAACAAAGCGCTTTTTAAGAAGGAAATAAAAGAGTCGTATGCTGCAAAAGAGCATTTGGAAGTAGATGTAGAGGGTGCTTTTGAGCGTTTTGTAAAAGGAATACAGCAAAAAGA
This sequence comes from Aquimarina sp. AWH4_224, assembly GCF_056160245.1. Taxonomy (NCBI): domain Bacteria; kingdom Pseudomonadati; phylum Bacteroidota; class Flavobacteriia; order Flavobacteriales; family Flavobacteriaceae; genus Aquimarina; species Aquimarina sp. AWH4_224. The sequence goes on from NZ_JBSWWU010000002.1 coordinate 310,340, forward strand.
AACCAAAGTAATTTCCTTGAAGCCTGTTGTAAGAGTTATTGGATATGCTGCAGCGGTCGCAGCGATCATTTTTGGGATATATACGTATAAGAGTGGTAATTCATCTTTTGAGATCACTACACCAGAAGAGGTACAAGCGGCAGATACTTCTTCAGACAAAATCAAGATTGTACAGGCCGATGGTACCATTAGTTATTTAGGATTGGATGATACGGCAAGTATTAAAGATGCTGAGGGTAATCTTGTGGTCAAAAAAAACGAAGATCAATTAGTCATTCAAGGCGAAAACCATAGCACCAAAACAGAGTATCTTCAAATCTCAATCCCAAAAGGAAAGTTGTTTCAATTGGCTTTATCCGATGGAACCAAAGTATGGTTAAATGCGGCTAGTGCACTTAAATTTCCCAGACATTTCAACCCAGAGGATAAAAATAGATTGGTATATCTAGAAGGAGAAGGATTTTTTGACGTGGTTACTAATACCAAACAACCTTTTATAGTAAGAACCGGAGAAGTAGATGTTGAAGTATTGGGAACCCAGTTTAATGTGTCATCTTATGATGACGATGCTACAATCAAAACAACCCTTGTAGAAGGATCCGTCGCTATTAGTGATCCAGAGCAGCAAGATGTAAGACTGAAGCTTACTCCAAATTACCAGGCTATTTTCAGTAAAAACAACAAGGCTTTAGAACGTAAAAAGGTAGATCCCGCATTATTTACTTCCTGGATGCATAAGAAAATTATATTACAAAATGAGTCTTTTGCCGAGGTATACAAAAGAATCGAAAGAACGTATGACGTAGAAATAATAAGTCTCAATCAAAAATTAAATAATACCCGATTTACCGGAGAATTTGATATCGAGAATGTGGAGCAGATCCTAAAGGTATTTTCAGAAACGATAGCATTTACATATGAAATAAAAAATAAGAAGATTACAATCAATCCGTAGGTAAAAATAAGAAAGGAAGTGCTGCCACACTTCCCCTTACGGTTTGATTACTATTTAATTGAGTACTAACCAAACTTTTCAAAATTATGAAAAAAAAGGGTAATCGTACGCTATTTTCACACTTAGCGCACAAATCGAATGTATTAAAAATGAGGCTTACACTGGTTTTATTCTGTTTTTCCATTTTTCAGGTAATGGGAACTTCTGGCTTTTCGCAAGGCAAAATAAAACTTGATTTTAAACAAACTCCTATTGTAGAGGTATTAGACGAAATCAAAAATCAAACTTCGTATAAATTCTTTTACATCAGCGATGAGGTTGATCTTGATCAAAAAACATCTATCAAAGTGAATAAAGAAAGCATTGATAGAGTATTGGGATTACTTTTTGATCCAACCGATATTTCTTATACCATTATGGGCAAGCAGGTGATCTTAAAAAAATCACCTTTGGTTAAAGAAAAACCAGTAATCCAAAGAGAGATCAATGGTAATGTAAAAGATTCAAACGGGAGCCCTCTACCAGGGGCCAATGTTTTAGTAAAAGGAACCACTATAGGGGCACAAACTGATTTTGAAGGAAACTTCACCATCAATATCCCTGAAGAGAATAACATACTGGTGATTTCTTACCTAGGTTTTGAAACCCAAGAAATCAATGTCGAAGGAAAAGACTTCATCTCGGTAACCCTACAGGATGCATCTGCGCAATTGGATGATGTAGTGATTGTAGGATCTAGAAATCCTAGCCGTACCGCTGTTGAAACGGCCGTTCCAATTGATGTGATAGACATTACTGAAATTGCAACACAAGGGCCTCAAACAACTGTAAACGAAATACTTAATTACGTAGCACCTTCTTTTACGTCGCAGACACAAACGGTTTCGGATGGTACTGACCATATCGATCCGGCATCTTTGAGAGGTCTGGGTCCTGATCAGGTATTGGTGTTAATTAATGGAAAAAGACGACACAATACGGCATTGGTTAATGTAAACGGAACGGTAGGAGCAGGTAGTGTTGGAACGGATATGAATGCAATTCCAACCGCAGCAATCCAAAGAATTGAAGTATTACGAGATGGTGCAGCTGCGCAATACGGATCCGATGCCATTGCTGGGGTAATCAATATTGTATTGAAGAAAGCAACCAACAAATTGGATGTTACGATCAATACGGGAGCTAATTTTAGTAAAAACTCGAATCAATTTGATGGCGGTAGCGATGGAGAAAAGGTAAAAGTCGATGTCAATTATGGATTACCGATAGGAGACAAAGGTGGATTTATCAATTTTACCGGGTCATTATCAACCCGAGCTCCTGCATTAAGGAATAGAGATTATCAAGGAGATATTTTTAGAGGATATCATGGTGCAGAACGTGTTTTTGCAGCAGGTGGAGGTAATGTTGCCGAAATGACATTAGCAGATTATCAAACAGCCGCACAAGGAATTACCTATCTCGATCAGGCAACTCGAGACCAAATTGCTGCACTGGATGTGACCAATGATGCCGATATAGAAACCTTTAGAACATTGTTGGATATCGATGTAGACGAAGATGAACTTGCTGCCAGAGGATTAACCAGAACAGATTTTAGATTTAGAGTAGGTACTTCAAGATTAAGAGAAGGAAAGTTCTTTGCCAATATGGCGATTCCATTGGGCGAAGATGCAGAATTCTACAGTTTTGGAGGAATTAGCTATCGAGAAGGTTTAGCATCTGGTTTTTATCGTAGACCAGCGCAAGGTGATGGACGTGCCAACACCCCTGCTTTCCCTAATGGTTTCTTACCTAATATAGGTACCGATATTGTAGATAGATCGATAGCGGTTGGTATCAGAGGTGTGGTAAATAACTGGAATGTCGACTTTTCTAATACCTATGGAACCAACACTTTCGATTTTACAGTAAGCAATTCTAGTAATGGTACTCTTGGAGTAGCTACACCCAGAGATTTTGATGCAGGATCATTAAGCTTTATGCAAAATACCACTAACTTGGATATCAGCAGATTCTACGAGGATATTTTTAGTGGATTAAATGTGGCAATGGGAGCAGAGTACAAAGTAGAAAACTATGCTATTGTTGCTGGCGAAGAAGCTTCTTATGTAAGCTATGATGTAAACGGAAACGTGGTTACAGGTACTACGCCGGACGCCGATTTGGTACGCAATAATTTTACTGGTGCTGTGCTAGGTGGCGGATCTCAGGTGTTTAGAGGTTTTGATCCCAATAACGAAACTGACGAATATAGAAATAGTATTGCTGGATATATTGATCTGGAAGCCGATTTTACAGAGCAATGGTTAGTAAGTTTAGCGGGTAGGTATGAGAACTTCTCCGACTTTGGAGATACCTTTAATTATAAATTAGCTACCCGATATAAAATCACCGAAAACTTCTCGATAAGAGGAGCCAATAGTACAGGATTTAGAGCGCCTTCGTTACATCAACAGTTTTTTAGTAGAACCAGCACCGTTTTTGTAGATAATCAGCCTTTTGAACAAGGAACATTTACCAACAACAGTAGAGCTGCAGATTTGATCGGTATTGCCCAACTAAAAGAAGAAACTTCGGATAGTTACAGCGTAGGGCTTACTGCCAAAATTCAAAATTTTACGGTTACGGCAGATGCATACTTGATCAATATTGATGATCGAATCGTATATAGCGGAAGTTTTGGTAATGGAGGCGATCCTGAACTAACTCAGATATTTGAAGCTGCCGGAGCAACCAGTGCACGATTTTTTGTAAATGCCATTGATACCAAATCGCAAGGAGTAGATGTCGTGGTTTCGCATAAAATGAATTTTGGAGAAGAAACTACTTTAAAAAATGATCTTTCTGCCACATTTGCCAAAACCGAGGTCGAAGAAATTCGAGTACCAGAGAGAATCGCGAATGCCGGTCAAAGCGGTAGCTTTTTTGATGGACAAGAAGAAGCTTTCTTAACCCTGGCACAACCTAGAACCAAAATAAGCCTTAGTAACGCTTTGTCTTTTGGAAAATATAATGTGTTACTACGTAATGTGTTTTTTGGAGAAGTAACAGATCCAGATGATTTTAATGGAGACCCTAGAGTAGATGGTACTGTTGTGAGCGATGATGCAGTGTACGGAGGTAAAGTGGTGACCGATCTATCATTCTCGGCAGAACTTCTGGACAATTTAAATATCACCATTGGAGCAAACAACTTATTAGATGTCTATCCCGACGAAAATAGAGAAGGAGGTACAGCTGGAGACCAATTTGTATTCTCAAGAAGAACATCTCAATTTGGGTATACCGGTAGATTCCTGTTTGCAAGAGTAAATTTCAAACTATAATGTTTCACTAATTCAGTTTTTGTTTGCTAAAAGGCGAGAAGTTTTCTTCTCGCTTTTTTTGTGAGAAAATCTTGAAAGTGAGGTGTCAGGCATTCCTAATTATCAGAAAATTACCATAAATAGGATATAGAAGCCAGAAAAACGTACTAACCCCCTGTTTTTTAACGAAAGAAATGTATTTTTACCTCAGGCGTACTATTTTTGTATATTACAACACACTAAAAAGCAAGTTTTTTAGTTATCACACTTATAAATTATCTCGTTTGGGACGAAAAATTTCACAAATAGGGCTAGTATTGCTTTTGGCAATTGTTGGGTTTGCATGTTCTCGTAAAAAAGACAAGTTTGTAAACCGAACTTGGCATGATGTTACTACAAAGAACAATACCTTATACAACGGTAGATTGGCTTATGATAAGGGCCAGGAAGAATTAATCCAAACATACAATGATAATTTTTGGGAACTACTGCCAATAGAGCGTATGATCGTGAGCGAAGATGTTCGACTCCCGAATGAAGTGTTGAATCAGAATTTTGATCGGTCAGAAGAGAAGGCGGTAAAAGCCATTCAAAAACACAGCATGCTCATCGATGGTAAGGAGCGCAATCCAAAGATTGATGAAGCTTTTCTTTTGTTAGGTAAGGCTAGATATTTTGAGCAACGGTTTATCCCTGCACTAGAAGCTTTCAATTATATTCTTTACAAATATCCTACCAGTAATACGATCAACCATGCCAAAGTATGGAGGGCAAAGACGAATGTACGTCTGGATAATAATGAAAAGGCGATAGAGGATTTGATCCGAATGATTGAGCAAGAGTATATGAAGCCACAGGACTATGCAGATGCGGTTGCAATGATCGCTCAGGCGTATGTGAATTTAAAACAAAAAGACTCGGCACTGGCATATATCAATAAAGCGAGTATTCACACCCAAAAGTTCGAAGAAAAAGGAAGGTATTATTACATCAAAGGACAATTATTAAATGAATTAGGTTTTAAAGATAGTGCCAACTATGCATTTGATCAGGTAATAGATCTGAACAGAAGAACACCACGCAGATATATGCTTAATGCCTATATGGCAAAAGCAAGAAACTTTGACTACGAAACAGGAAACCGTGAAGAGTTTTTAGAATTGCTTACGGATCTGGAAGAAAATCGTGAAAATCGCCCTTTCTTAGACAAGATCTATAATCAAAAGGCCGAGTATTTCAAGACCTTGGATTCTATAGATTTGGCGATCGCATATTATAACAAATCATTGCGAACCAACTCACCAGATAAATACCTAGAATCTCTGAATTATTATACCTTAGGTGATATAAGTTTTGATAGAAAGAGATATGCGGCTTCTGGGAAATATTACGATAGTACTTTACAACGAATGATTGTGGATTCTAAGCGATATCGTGTGCTTAAGAAAAAGAGAGACAATCTGGATGATGTTATTTTGTACGAAGGGATTGCGCAAACCAATGATAGTATTTTACGTGTATCTGCAATGTCAGATGATGATAGATTGGCTTATTATAAAACTTATACCGATAGTTTAAAAGCGAAGGCAATTGCATTGCAGGAAGCAGCGGAGTTAGAAGACTATAAAAATCAATTGCCAGCAGAACGTAGATTCCAACAACCACAGAGTAGTATCATAGGTCCAAAAACCAACAATGGTGGAGAAGCTGGGAAGTTTTATTTCTACAACCAGACTACAGTGGCGTATGGTAAAACAGCATTTAAACGCACCTTTGGAAATAGAGAATTACAGGACAATTGGAGAGTATCAAGCATTTCTAATCCTTCGGCAGTAGCCGCAGAAGTTCCAGAAAAAGAAAATGAATATTCTATAGATACAGATCCCACTTTTGATCCGTTAACGTATATAGCTCAGGTTCCTACTGACGCTAAGATTTTGGACAGTTTAAAAACCGAAAGGAACTTTGCATATTATCAACTAGGAGTAATTTATAAGGAGAAGTTTCAGGAATATCAATTGTCAATCGACAAGTTTGAAAACCTGTTACAAAATGATCCCGAAGAGCGTTTAATTGTTCCTTCAAAGTATAATTTGTATAAAATTTACCTGGCTCAAGGAGATATCCCTAATTCTAATGCCTACAAGCAGGATATTATTAATAATTATGGAGATTCCAGATATGCTAAGATTCTTCAGAATCCAAATCAGGAGTTAGAGGATAAGGATAGCCCAGAATCGATGTATAACAAGTTGTACAAGATTTTTGAAGAGCAGCGATATGCTGATGTGATACGAGAGAGTGATGTGCTGATTACAAAATTTGGAGCCGATGAAGATTTTCTTCCAAAATTTGAGCTGTTAAAAGCACAGGCTATTGGCCGTTATCGTGGGTTTGAAGCTTATAAATTGGCCTTAAATTTTGTGGCACTTAATTACCCGCAAAGTCCTGAAGGGAAGAAAGCTCAGATAATGTATCAGGTTACAATACCACAGATTGAAAATAATGTGTTTGCTGTTGGAACAGATGATAAAGAGAATCACAAATTGATTTATCCTTTCTCAACATTTGGAGATAATCAGGCAGCAGCTTTAAAAGAACTTATTGCGCAAATCCTAAAAGAGCTGAAATACGATAAAATGAAAGTGTCTTTGGATGTGTATACCAAAGATCAACAGTTTGTGGTAGTACATACCCGAAGAAATCGAGTAGAAGCCGAAGGTTTAGCAGAGTTGTTATCTATCGGTAGAACCGAGGACACCAGGGGTGTAGATCTTACCAAATGGAATCGTAGAAAAAAATATTATAAGAAAATTGAAGATAGTTATTTTACAATTGCATCAGCCAATTATAGAATAATGCAGATTCATAAAAACCTACAGGATTATGATCAAGAGTATGCTGTAGAAGAAGAAACAGAATAATAACTTAATTCCCCTTATATAATTATGTTTTCAGATAATAAAAAAGGCAGAGATCAGGGCGGTATGACCGATTTCTCACGTAACCAAAACAAAATTTCCGAAGGAACCAAAATCGTAGGTGATATTGTTTCTGAAGGAGGTTTTAGAATTGAAGGAACTATCGAAGGAACCTTTAAAACTACAGGAAAAGTTGTAGTAGGAAAGTCTGGTTTTATTCAAGGTACACTAGAGTGCTCTGATGCGGACTTTGAAGGTAAGTTTTCAGGAACATTGTTGGTTTCTAATACGTTATCATTAAAACCTACCGCGCATATCGAAGGTGAAGTATCTGTAGGTAAGTTAGCGGTAGAACCTGGTGCAAACTTTAATGCTTCATGTTCTATGAAGGGTGGTGTAAAATCGTTAAGCAAACCAACTGCTGGCAGTGACTCAAAACAACCGCAAACCCAAGGACAAGGGAAATCAGCTTAGAAAATATGCGGCCCTCACCGGAATCGCTTTTCAAATGGGGGCTACGATATTTATCTGTGCATATATCGGAAAAAAGCTTGATGCTCATTATGAACTTCAAAAGCAGTGGTTCACTATGGGCTTTGTGCTTTTTGGAGTCACGGCCTCGGTATATTTGGTGATTAAGCAATTAAATCGAATCAACAAGTCTGACGAATAAAACTGCAGATCCGTTATCCTTCCTAAATTGTACTAATGCTTCGAGAATTACTTCGTTTCTTATTTATTTTTCTAGTGGTTGTAGTAGGAGGTTATTTCATTCATTTGGGAATAGTCACCTCTTTTTCTCTAGATCGAAATCTGGAAATCATCAACTTTTCATATGTGTTTAATGGAATATTTACGCTGTTGTTTGTGGTAGGTATTTTGGTGTTCAGTAATAAATTCAAAGACCAAATCGGTTTTATCTTTATGGGGGGTAGTTTGGTCAAAATAGGATTATTTATTGGGATTAGTAAGTTAAACGATATGGATATCGATAAAAATGTCTTTCTTGATTTTTTTGTAGCTTATGTAATTTGCCTCATCCTCGAGGTGTATTTTGTTTCCCGAATTTTGAAATCATTTAATTAGCTGATTATTAGCTCTTTAAAAATCTTAAAATATTCTCAAACTTATTTGCTCAAAATAGTTTAAGAATCTAACATATTTATGTACATTTGCACCGAAATTTAGGAACCGAAATTTTACGCGTAATGCAAAAACGTACTGTAGTTAGAATTTTATTGATTTTTACCCTGGTTTTTACCGCTTCAAATCTATTTGCAAAAGAAACTGAGAAAGAGGGGAAAGGAGATTTAAAAACAGAGATAAAAGAGTTTATTGATCATCACCTTCAAGACTCTCATGATTTTACCTTGTTTTCTGATAAAGCTACAAACAAGCACTACGGATTTCCACTTCCAGTAATTCTTTGGGATGGTGGTTTAAAAGTGTTTTCATCTTCAAAATTTCATCATGGAGAAACAGTTGCCGAAGTAGATGGTAACTACTACAAGTTATATCACGGAAAAGTATATAAAACGGATGCTGATGGTACGATCAACTATGACGAAGATCACCATGCAACCAATGCAAAGCCATTAAACTTTTCGATTACCAAAAATGTAGTGAGTATGCTTCTTGTGAGTTTACTAATGTTCTTTATGTTTAGAGGATTGGCAAAATCGTATAAGAAGAATAACGGAATTCCAACAGGTCTTGGCCGTTTCTTAGAACCATTAGTGATTTTTGTTAGAGATGAAATAGCGATTCCTAATATTGGTGAAAAGAAATACAAAAGGTACATGAGCTTTTTGTTAACTATATTTTTCTTTATCTGGATACTGAATCTTTTAGGTATGACACCACTAGGTGTTAACGTAACCGGAAATATTGCAGTAACTTTTGGGCTGGCGTTGCTTACGTTTTTGATCACCAACTTTACGGCTAACAAAAATTATTGGGGACACATATTCTGGATGCCAGGAGTTCCTACTTTTATGAAAATTGTTTTAGCACCAATTGAATTACTTGGTGTATTTATCAAGCCTTTCTCCCTAATGATTCGTTTGTATGCGAACATGACTGCAGGTCACGTAGTATTAATGAGTATTGTGGGGATGATGTTTTTGTTCAAAAGTTGGATTGGTAGTCCATTATCATTTGGTTTAGCATTTGCGTTATCAATATTAGAATTATTGGTAGCAGCATTACAAGCATATATATTTACGATGTTGTCTGCACTATACTTCGGTATGGCAAATGAGGAGGCACATCACTAAACGATAATTGTTTAATTTTTTTAATTCTTTACTATGGAAGGTTTAAATTATGTAGGAGCTGGTTTGATTGTTATCGGTGCTGGTTTAGGTATTGGTAGAATCGGTGGACAGGCAATGGAAGCTATTGCTCGTCAGCCAGAAGCTTCAGGAAAAATCCAAACTGCAATGCTTATCGCAGCTGCACTTATCGAAGGTATTGGATTTGCTGCTTTATTCGCAGCTTAATTTACAAACAACAGCTGTAACGGTTGGTTACAGCTGTTGTTACAATTTTTAAAATTAGACAATAAAAGAACATAATATAATTACTGATGGAGAAGTTAATAAATGATTTTTCGTTCGGCCTTTTTTTCTGGCAGATTTTACTTTTTGTAGGTTTAGTGCTATTGCTTAGAAAGTTTGCATGGAAACCAATAATGGAAGCGATTAACAATCGTGAAGAAGGAATCAAAGATGCCTTAGAATCTGCAGAAGCTGCAAGAAAAGAAATGCAAAATCTTCAGGCAGATAACGAGCGTATTCTTAACGAGGCCAGAGCAGAGCGTGATAGTATGTTGAAAGAAGCTAGGCAGCTTAAAGAAAATATGATCTCTGATGCAAAAGCAGAAGCTCAAGCAGAAGCAGATAAAATTGTAGCTCAGGCACAGGCAACAATTGCTAGTGAAAAGAAAGCAGCAATTGCTGATTTGAAAAATCAAGTAGCTGGACTTTCTGTAGAGATTGCAGAAAAAGTAGTAAGACAAGAATTATCTGACAAAAAGAAGCAATTAGAATTAGTTGATTCTATGTTGGGAGATGTTACTTTAAACTAAGAAAATAGATGAGTAGAGCAGCAATACGATATGCAAAAGCAGTTTTGAGCATCGCTCAGGATAAAAAAGCGACTTCGGCTATTCAAAAAGATATGCAGAGTATCATCGCAACTATTGATGAAAGTGCAGATCTTAGAATGGTGTTGAACAGTCCATTGATCAAAAGCGAAGTAAAACTAGCTTCTCTACGTGAGATTTTTAAAGGTACAGAAGAGATCACTCAAAAGTTATTCGAAACTCTGGTTCAGAATAAAAGAGTAAACCTATTGGGTGATGTTGCAAAACAATACATTGTACTTTTAGATCAATTAAACAATACACAAGTTGCCAAAGTGACTACTGCGGTTCCTTTGGATAAGGCGTTAAGTGCAAAAGTACTTGACAAGGTAAAGGAGTTAACCGGTAATGAGGCAACTATAGAGAATATTGTTGATGAGAGTATTATTGGAGGGTTTATTTTGAGAGTTGGAGATATGCAATATAATGCTAGTATCGCGCACAAATTAACCGCACTAAGAAGAGAACTTAGTAACTAATCCAAATAACTATGAGAAATATTGTAACCATCGTACTACTTACTTTTAGTCTTACCCTTTGCGCACAAAAGGTGAAGGTGAAAAAGGATGTAGTATTAGTAGACAAAAAAGAAACTCCAATACGAGTAACTGCATCAAAAGGTGGCGAATATATTTTCACAGATTCATCTACGGATAAAGTGTTTATCACTGCAAAAAGAGAGGCTTACAAATTAGACGAAACAAAAAGTTTCGAATGGTTGGTGTTAACCAACGAGAATAGCGAGTTCGAAAATGAGGTAGATATGAAATACATGTCTTTCACTTTGAACATGAAGAAAGCTATTGCCGAGTTCTTAATGAAAGAACTTGGATTTTTTGATGCTGCTGGTGCCGTAAATAATGATAAGATTACAGCTTTTTTTAGCGAGAAAAGAGAACGAGCTAGTAAGGCAGAATATGAGCGACTAGTAATAGCAGCCAAAGAAAGTGCTGCTGCCTATGCTGCTACAGAGAGTATTGGGATTTTTGTGGATGCAGAGCTTAAAGAAATCACCAGAAAAGGAGAAAAGATCGGTACCTACCGATTTGCAGATGCAAGTACTATGATCATTCGTGATTTAGATACGTACAAGATCGGAGTGGTAACTCAGGATTTAAGCGGAAACGTAACTATAGAATCACAGTTACTTACAAGTCCATTGACGTACAATACTAAAAATAGATATAGTGCTACGGATAAGTATGCTACCAAAGAGTTTGTTATAGAGGCGGTACGTCGCATGCACACTCGCGGTTTGGAACTAGGACATAGTGCCAAAGCAACCTTGGAAAAGGTGAATGAAGAAGCTCAAGCAGAAGCGATCAAAAGCTACGAGGAAGCGAAAGCGAACTCAGCTAATATCTATGGGCAATTAGGATATGGGATAAACGACAAAGGAGAGCGTTTTGAAGGAGAGGTTACTATGATTTTTGAAGATCTTAAAGATCCAACGGATCCTTTGGCAAATGCAACTATTGTAAGTTTAGACGGTAGTGATGTAGGGAAAAAGGTGAGTATCATTTACCTGAATGAGAAGGAGAAAAAAAGAACAAAAGTGTTGGCTGCAAAAAAAGGAGCTCGTTTTTGTGTTTTTGATAAAGCTGGAAACGAAACTTGTTACCAGGGAATAAAAGTAAAAAGTAACGGAATGCTTGCCGGAGGAGGAGATGCTTTATCTATCGGTGGTTCTGGTGCACTTTTTATGCAAGAAGTATTCAAAGATGGAAAAGGAACTATCTATCAAGAGTTCCCAAGCAAAAAATATTATCTGAGAGTAGAAGGTCAGGAAAAAGCATTTGATTTTGCTTTTGGACCATTGATCAAAGAAGAAAAGAAGATCGCTAAGTTAAAAGAATATCTCGGAGGATGTGATTATGGAGATGGTGTATATAACGAAGCTGGTTTTCAAGAAATAGAAACGATAAAAGAACTTATTAATTTTTATAACAACTCTTGTAAGTAATCAAGAGAAATAATAGTAATTATGGCAGAAGTGAATCCTGCTGAAGTATCAGCAATTTTAAAACAACAATTATCCGGATTTGAGGCAACAGCTTCATTGGAAGAAGTAGGAACGGTACTACAAGTTGGTGATGGTATCGCACGTGTATATGGATTATCTAATGCACAGTACGGAGAGTTAGTGCAGTTCGAATCAGGGTTAGAAGGTATCGTACTTAACCTTGAAGAGGATAATGTTGGTGTAGTACTTTTAGGTTCTTCTACAGAGGTAAAAGAAGGTGCAACAGTAAAACGTACTCAGCGTATTGCATCGATTAATGTTGGAGAGGGAATCGTAGGACGTGTTGTAGACACACTAGGTAACCCAATTGATGGTAAAGGAGCGATCGAAGGTGAAACTTTTGAAATGCCATTAGAGCGTAAAGCACCTGGGGTAGTTTTCCGTCAGCCGGTAAACGAACCACTTCAAACAGGGATCAAGTCTATCGATGCCATGGTACCTATCGGAAGAGGGCAGCGTGAGTTGGTAATCGGTGACCGTCAGACTGGTAAGACTACGGTATGTATCGATACGATCCTTAACCAAAAAGAATTTTATGATGCTGGTGAGCCAGTATACTGTATATATGTAGCTATCGGGCAGAAAGCTTCTACAGTGGCAGGAATTGCTAAAGTATTAGAAGACAAAGGAGCTTTAGCTTATACAACTATCGTTGCGGCAAACGCTTCTGATCCTGCACCGATGCAGGTGTATGCTCCTTTTGCTGGAGCGGCTATCGGAGAGTACTTCCGTGATACAGGTCGTCCTGCATTAATCATCTATGATGATTTATCAAAGCAAGCGGTAGCATATCGTGAGGTATCTTTGTTATTACGTCGTCCACCAGGACGTGAGGCGTATCCTGGAGACGTTTTCTATTTGCACTCAAGATTATTAGAGCGTTCTGCAAAGGTGATTGCTGATGATAGCATTGCAAAAGACATGAATGACTTGCCAGATTCATTAAAAGATAAAGTAAAAGGTGGTGGTTCATTAACTGCTCTTCCAATTATCGAAACACAAGCTGGTGACGTTTCTGCGTATATTCCTACCAACGTAATTTCGATTACTGATGGTCAGATTTTCTTAACATCAGACTTATTTAACTCTGGTGTACGTCCTGCAATTAACGTAGGTATTTCAGTATCTCGTGTAGGAGGATCTGCTCAGATCAAGTCGATGAAGAAGGTAGCAGGTACATTAAAACTGGATCAGGCACAGTTCCGTGAATTAGAAGCATTTGCTAAGTTTGGATCTGACCTTGATGCGGCTACATTAAACGTAATCGAAAAAGGAAAGCGTAACGTAGAAATTCTTAAGCAGGCACAGAATGACCCTTATACCGTAGAAGATCAAATTGCGATCATCTATGCAGGTTCTAAGAACTTATTAAAGGATGTTCCTGTAAATAAAGTAAAAGAATTTGAAAGCGATTATATCGAATATCTTAATGCAAAGCATAGAGATGCGCTAGATACTCTTAAATCAGGTAAGTTAACAGACGAAGTTACGGATGTACTTATGTCTGCTTGTAAAGAGATCTCAGCAAAGTATAAAGCTTAATTAAATTCATAATTCTGAAATTCAGAATTCATAAGTATTAAAAATGGCAAACTTAAAAGAATTACGTAGTAGAATTACATCGGTGTCTTCGACCATGCAGATTACCAGTGCCATGAAAATGGTATCGGCTGCAAAGTTGAATAAGGCACAGATGGCTATTACAGCAATGCGTCCGTATGCAGATAAACTGACCGAGCTTTTACAAAGCTTAAGTGCTTCTCTAGAAGGAGATAGTGCCAGTGCATATGCAGAACAACGTGAGGTAAACAAAGTATTAATTGTTGCGGTTGCCTCAAACCGTGGTTTGGCCGGTGCTTTTAATTCTAATATCATTAAGGCTGTAAGAGGTTTATATGAGAATGATTATGCGGGGAAGCAAGTTGACTTTTATACTATTGGTAAAAAAGTAAATGATGTGGTTTCCAAAACGCATACGGTAGTAGCCAACAAAAATGAGGTTTTTGACGATCTTACTTTTGCAAATGTGGCTGCAATAGCCGAAGAGTTAATGGAGAAGTTTACAAACGGTTCTTATGATAAGATTGTTGTTGTATACAATAAGTTTAGAAATGCAGCTTCTCAAGATGTAACCACAGAGCAGTTTCTACCAATTCTGCCGGTAGAAAATGCAACGGCTACTAATGTAGATTACATTTTTGAACCGTCAAAAGAAGAGATCGTTGAGCAACTAATTCCTAAGTCATTAAAGACACAATTGTACAAGGCAATTAGAGATTCTTTTGCTTCTGAGCACGGTGCACGTATGACTGCGATGCACAAAGCTACAGATAACGCAACAGAGCTTAGAGATTCGCTTAAATTATCATACAATAAAGCTAGACAAGCTGCAATTACTAATGAGATTCTAGAGATCGTTGGTGGAGCAGAAGCGTTAAATAGCTAATAGGATAATATCAACATAAAAAAAGCCTTATAAACATCCGTTTATAAGGCTTTTTTTATGCCTGTTTTCGATGTTCAGGCAATTTTATTTAAACAGCTCCTTCAGCGTCTTATATTTGGTTCTTCCAATAGGAAGTACTTCACCATTCTTAAGTTCTGCCTGATACTTACTTCCAGAACTTATTTTGATGGTTTTAATCTCCTCAATTTTGGTGATATATGATTTATGAATTCTAACAAACATATCCGGTAGAAGTTGCTCCAATTTCTCAAGAGATTTGTCATGAAGGAAGGTGCTATTGTTATTCAGCACCAGCTCCGAATATACCCCGGCCCCTTTGATATAAATAATATATTCAATATCAATGAGTTTTACCTCTCCGCGTTTTTTGACGGCAAGAAACTTGATGTTTTTTTGAGCAGCATCTTCTTTATGTAGTACCCGATCAAAAGCTTTATATAACCTTTCCTTGTTAAATGGTTTGGGTACAAAATCCAGAACCCCAAATTCAAAAGCTTGTATGGCTTGATCTTTATAGGCGGATATAATGATAGTATGAAAGGATTGTGAAACAGCTTCTTTAAGGAGGTCAAAACCACTTTCCCCATTCAGATTGAGATCCAAAAGAACAAGATCCACTTTATGCGCTGTTACAAATTCAAGTCCTTTAGCCAATGATTCTATGTGCGTAATCTCGGATACCGTATTCAGGAAAAACTCTTTGGTCATTCTCATAATACGCTTTGCAATTCTTGATTCGTCTTCAATAACTAGGATATGCATAAGCTTAAGAATAAATGGTTATGATATTTTTCCATCCTTCTGGGGTTTTATAAGATTCAAAATCCCATTTTCGGCCATAACTTTCAGTTAGACGAGCTTTAATATAGGTGTTTCCGGTGCCGTCTTCAATGGATTTTTCAGGGTTTCGTAAGTTAGCTATAGTTCGTAAGATATAGCTTCTATAAGACGATGAGGATTCTTGATATAGATGGAAACGAAGTTCATTGTGTTCGTCGGGTATACAATGGGTGATTCCGTTTTCTACCAACGTATGTAGTATGGCTGGGGGAATACTTTGATCTGGATGAATACCCTCGTCGCTCCAGGAATAAATAATTTCCTTTCGGTATCTCATGATATTGAGAAAGCTTTTGCAAAGCTGTATTTCCTGATCAATAGGGATGAGTTTTTTATCTTCAATCTGGTTCAGCAGATCGAATTCTTCGGCTAATGCTTCAATAAAATCAACGCCTTTACTTGGGGATTCCTCAACCCAATCTATCAAAGAAGTAAGAGTGTTCATTAAGAAATGAGGCTGTATTTTTTTCTTCAACAATTCATTTTTTAATCTGGAGGTTTCTACCAAAGAATGTTCAAAAGCCTCACGTTGTTTTCGGATGTGTTGGGCAAGAACATAAAACATACTTAGTAATAAAATGGTGAAGCTAATGATAAGACTAAAATCATAAGTGATGAGATAATACAGTAAAATATTGATCAGTAATGAACCTAATACTACAATGGCATTTTCTGTTTTTTTGTAGGTTGCAATACCTACTATGATTATAGAAAAAACCCACATACAGATAATCAGAAGTGCTGTGGTATGATCGTATCGCCCTTTGAAATAGAAAAATATAAAAAGCAAGAGTGCGAAATATCCAGATAACAGCAACTTTCTTTTGGGAAGTGAAAACTGTATCGAGAAATATACCGGAATCAAAAAAGCGATCAAAAATGTCAATACACCAATAATTTCTAACCGAATGTAAAAATCGCTGTAGTGAATTGGCAGGAAAAATTTGATATACTCTACGATGATAAGTACCGAAAACAGAAAGGAGCATATGCTGAATAGCAATACCGGAAAAAACCTTTTATTATAAAAATAGAGCATGAAAAAATAAACGGCTGTAAGTAAAAAAGCACCTGCAAAAATATAAGTGATGGCTGTTAACACTACCGGTGACTGGATAAGGTTTTTATAACTACTTAATACAAAAGCAAAACCACGTTTTTGATCCGGGTAATACCGTTGCGAAATGCGTAACGCCAAAAGATGCTCTCCTTTTTTTGCCAGGGAATCAGGAATAATAAAAGATCGATCCACTTCTCCTTTTTTAAGATGTTCCTTGCCTGGGGTGCCATTTCTGCCTATCAAAACTTCGTCCCAATACACTTCATAAGCACCAAAGCCATAGATAAGCAAACCTTGAGGGGTATCTTCTTGAGGATGTTGATCTATACGAATAGTAGTTCTCGCCCAAAAAATAGCATCTTTACTATTCTCTCTTTGCAATGACCAAGAATTGTCATCAATGTTTTTTAATCGCCAATTTAGCGTGTCTCCTGTCTTGTATCTTATTTGAGGAGCTTGAACCTTAAAATCATTTTCGCAAGAGATGAAGCAAGCAATACTAGTGATAAAGACAACAATTTTGAATATACCAAATCGATTCATGAGCAAAGAGATCTTGATAAGGCTAAGATAGGACAAAAAGAAAGTCAAAAAATGCAGTTCAAATAACTATAGAGCAGTTGGTAAAGAAAACCTTTTAAAATGGTACATAAAAGAAGAATTTAGGTCCAGATAATCAAAATACGAACAAATACTTTATGGATATGAGAACGACAAAAATTAAAATGGGGGTACTAATTATCCTTTTTAGTTACGCTTTGATGGGGAACATAATTTATGGTCAATCAAAGCAATCAGAACATTTAGAAGCGTTAAATGAACAGATCAATCAGAAAATGCAGAAGCATCAACTTCACGGATTGAGTGTTGCTGTATTCGACGATTACAAGATGATTTGGTTGCATCAATGGGGAATCAAAGCGTCTGGCGCAACAGATAAAATTGACGAGAACACAGCTTTTTCTACTGCCTCTACTTCCAAAGCGATCATTAGCATACTTTGTGGGATTTTGGAAGAAAAAGGGCATATCAATCTTGATGATCCAATTTCAAAGTATTTAAAACGATGGCAATTACCATCCAGTACGTTTGAAAATAGTAAGGATATTACCTGGTTGCAACTCTTATCTCATACTGCAGGTACGAGTCAGGGTGGATTTGCGGATTTTTATGAAGGAGATAAAATCCCTACCATTTTACAAAGTTTGAAAGGAGAGTTGTTGCCAAGGTACGATAGGGAGATAGAATTTTTATTTGAACCGGGTACCCATTGGAAATACAGTGGAGGAGGATACGTGATTATCCAGATGGCCATAGAAGATCATTTGAACACACCATTGGCAGATTTGGTAAAAACATATGTTTTTGATCCGCTTGGACTTAAGAACACCACAATGAAACAACCTAACGAAGAAGGTTTCCTGAACAATGTGGCAAAAGTACATAACATGAAAGGAGAAATTATAAAAACGGGACTCCCGATCACTCCGCAGGTGGCTCCATCGGGAATGTGGTCTACTCCTTCGGATTTGGCAATTATAGGGATAGAAATGCAAAATGCACTACGTAATCAAAACAATAAGGTGATCTCCCATAATGTGGCAAAACGAATCACCAAAGTGCTATCGCTAGATGATGTAGGGGGCTGGAGTGCGGGTTGGAATAGGTCGTTTGGGATAGGAAATCGGGATTGGTTCTCTCATGGGGGATCGAATACGGGTGTTGGAGGAGAATTTATGGCTACCCTACAGGGAGGAAGTGGCCTTGCAATCCTTGCCAATGGAGATAAGCCTAATCGATTTCCGGTGATGAATTTCTTGAGAAACGAAATTGTAGAGAGATGTAACTGGAAACAATCTATCGATCAAAAATTATTAAAAGAAATACCAGAGGATGTAAAAAATATGGTGGTTGGGTCCTATCTGGATTTCTTGTATCACGCGCCTGGAGTCAATAAGATTTTTGAAGAAGATGGTAACTTGTTTATTAGCTCGCCCATGTTTGAGTTTATGTTACAAAAGAAGAAAAACCAGATGTATTATGTAGGTAATAATACATTCAAAATTGAAGACTATCCCAATGATATACAATTCGTAACTAATGGGAACTCTGAATTAAAGGAGATTGTGATTTTTAGAAATAAGACCGAAGAAAACAAAGTGGTGATTCAAAAAGAAGAAATAAAAAACCATAAGACCCAGCTTATTGATGCCTTTTCGAATCTTGAAATTGCAGCTGCAAAACAAGAATATAAAAAGATCAAAGAATTAGCTCCAGATCTTGAGTTTGAAGCTATTCTTAATGAATTCGGATATATTTTCTACATGGAAAATAATATGAAAAAGGCGATTGCGGTATTAGAGTTTAATCGCGAAGAACATCCAGATTCATGGAATACATACGACAGTCTTGGGGAGATCTATGAAGTAAATGGGCAGTTTCAAAAATCAGTTAAAAACTACAAAAAGGCTCAAGCATTGAATGCTTCTCAAGAATACAAAGAAAGAGTATCTTTGAAAATCAAGGAGTTAGAACAAAAGTCGGAACAAGAATTTTAGACAACCCTATTTATAAAATTGACCTCATAAGGAAACTTATGAGGTTTTTTGGGTAAGAAATAAATTTTTCTTCTTTTTTACGTTTGATTTTCTATATTAACGTACATTTAATCAATGATAGCCATGAAATTAACGAAATCGATAGCTATAGCAATTGCTTTTTTAGTAATATGCACGTTGTGTATACAATGTGCAAGCAGTCAGAAAATGGATAAGATAGCACCCGTAAAAATTGAAAACCCGTATTTTGAAAGATGGAATACTGACGATGAAAGGGGGTTGACGCTTTATATTCCTGTTGATGAAGCTTCGACAATACAATTAGAACATGCATATTTTAAGTTCAAAAAAATTGCACTTAGTAAAGAAGAAGGAACCTCGGTATACGTAGGGAAATACACCTTGCCAAAAGGAGAAAACAAAGATATGGTGATGAGCTCTGATCCAAAAGAAGAATTTAATAATACACTACCACCAGGAATAGAAAGAATCCCTTTTCAACTTAAAGGTAACGAGTGTGTAATTAGTTACATCAAAGACGGTGTGCAAAGTCATTTTAAGATAGAAAATATTCAAGAGAAAAAGTAATACCACACATTGAGTATCTTTCAGAAATTATTTAAGCAAACGTTTATTTATGGATTGGCAACGGTTCTACCTAGAATGTTGTCTTTTCTTTTGGTAATTGTTCATACCAAATATTTAGATGGTCCCATTGCCTATGGTCGGGTTACCATCTTGTTTTCCTGGATCATTGTTTTTAATGTGGTACTGGCTTATGGGATGGAAACTTCGTTTTTTCGATTTCTGAATCTCGATAAATTTAAAAGTAAGGTTACAAGTACTTCCGCAATATCCATTGTATTTTCTACAGCCATTTTTGTACTTATTACCATTTTGGCTCAAGACCAAATAGCTACTTTGATTGGTGTAGAAACAGAGTTTTTGAGATATGTGATATGGATTTTGGCATTAGACGCTTTAGTGATTATTCCTTTTGCACATTTAAGAGCCATGGAAAGGCCTATGCGCTATGCAATCATTAAGATTATTAACGTGGTTATTTATGCTACGTTGAACGTGTTTTTCCTCATTTTTCTTAAAGACCTTTCTTTCAAATCTGAAATGTTTCAAAAAATTTACATTGAAGATTTTCAGGTGCAGTACATTTTCCTTTCTAATGTAATTGCGAGTGGAGTTACCTTGCTATTAATGTTACCTTTCTATCTTAAAATCAAGTATAGCTTTGATAAAGAACTATGGAAAAAGATGCTGGGCTACGGTTTCCCGATATTGATCTCGGGATTGGCATTTGCGATCAATGAGCATTTCGACAAAATCTTGTTAGAATGGATATTGGGAGAGAAAGAAGGATTGTTTGATTCTGGAGCCTATGCTGCCTGCTATAAACTGGCCTTGTTTATGACCTTGTTTGCAACCGCTTTCAGGATGGGAATAGAGCCCTTCTTTTTTAGTCATGCCAAAGAGAAGAACGCCCCCAAAACCTATGCGCAGATCACACAGTATTTTGTAATTTTTGGATGTGTAATTCTGATAGGGGTAATTACCTTTTCTGATCTCCTGAAAGCATTTATGATCAAAAATCCAGAGTATTGGGAAGCAATGATTGTAGTACCTATTATTTTGTTGGCCAATCTATGTCTTGGGATCTACCACAATCTTTCGGTTTGGTATAAAATTACAGATAGAACCAAATTTGGAGCCTACATTTCTATTGTAGGAGCGTTGGTAACACTTATTCTTAATTTCGCCTTGATTCCGCAATATAGTTATCTCGGTTCTGCGATCGCTACCTTGGCGGCATACGGAACGATGATGACTCTATCCTGGTATTTTGGCCGAAAATATTACCCGATTCCGTATAATCTTAGAAAGATTGGATTGTATCTTCTTTTATCAATAAGTTTTTCGGTAGTATCCTTTTATATTTTCGACAGCAATTATTTGATTTCTATCCCGTTGTTCGTACTGTTTTTAGTAATTTTGTACGCCTCTGAGAGAAGGGAATTGAAACAAATTTTAAAAAAGTAAGGCCAACTAAAGGCCATTAGCAATTTTACCAATATCTATGCAAATCAAAATTATTAATAGATCCACCCATGATCTTCCTAATTATGAAACTATTGCTTCTGCAGGAATGGACCTAAGAGCAAATATAGAAGAGCCTGTTACATTAGCACCTTTGGATCGAGCTATTATCAAAACAGGATTGTTTATCGAATTGCCAGTAGGGTATGAGGCGCAAGTAAGGCCAAGAAGTGGATTGGCGGCAAAAAAAGGAATCACAGTACTGAATGCCCCAGGAACTATAGATGCAGATTATAGGGGAGAAATAGGAGTGATATTAGTCAACTTATCTCACGGTAATTTTACCATTGAAAATGGGGAGAGAATTGCTCAGTTAGTAATTGCGAAACACGAACGTGCAGAATGGATAGAAGTAACCGAATTATCTGAAACCTCTAGAGGAGAAGGAGGCTTTGGAAGCACAGGAGTGAAATAAAAAGAAAAGAAAAAATTAACCAATATCATACAAAACAATAACACATGAAGATCATTGTACCTATGGCAGGAAGAGGTTCAAGACTAAGACCTCATACCTTAACTGTTCCTAAACCTTTAATCCCTGTTGCAGGAAAACCTATCGTTCATCGATTGGTATCCGACATTGCCAAAGTTTTGGGAGAACCAGTCGAGGAGATTGCTTTTGTATTGGGAGATCCTGCCTTTTTTGGAGATGATGTGGTAGCTAGTTTAACAGAGTTGGCAGAAAGTCTGGGGGCAAAGGCTTCTATTTATAGACAAGATCAGCCTCTGGGAACCGGACATGCAATTATGTGTGCAAAAGATTCTTTATCAGGGCCAGCAGTTATCGCTTATGCAGATACGTTGATTCGCGCAGATTTTAATCTGGATAAAGATGCAGATTCTGTTATTTGGGTAAAACAAGTGGATCAACCTGAAGCCTATGGAGTAGTAAAACTAAACGAGCAAAGTCATATTACAGAATTAGTAGAAAAACCTAAAGAATTTGTATCAGATTTAGCTGTAATAGGAATCTATTATTTTAAGGATGTTGGCGTACTAAAAAATGAATTGCAATATGTATTAGACAACAACATTATTCATGGAGGAGAATATCAGATAAACGACGGTATCAAAAGAATGATGGCCGACGGGAAAGTTTTTGTTACCGGAAAAGTTGACGAATGGATGGACTGTGGTAACAAAAATGTAACCGTAGAAACTAATTCTAGAATGCTAGGTTTTTTGCAAAAAGATGGAGAAAATCTGGTGAGCGATTCGGTTACTCAAGAAAACGCAACAATTATTGAACCTTGTTACATTGGAGAAAATGTAACTTTAAGAAATACAACGGTTGGACCAAACGTATCTATAGGGGATGACTGTACAGTAGAGAATACCACAATTAAAAATAGCTTGGTGCAAACGAAAACTACAATAAAAAATGCTAACTTAGACAATGCTATGGTTGGTAATCACGTAGTTTACGACGGAAAATTCTCGACCATTAGTATTGGAGATTATTCCGTTTTGGAATAATTTGTGATGCGTTAATAGTTTAAGATGGATTTGTGATGAAACAAAGGATCTGTATTTGCTTATTTTGTTTGTCCTTTGGATGGGGCAACGCTGTTGTTTTGGCTCAGGAAATTGAGCCCAAGCAAGAAGTAAATATTGATGACCTGGGAAATGTTTCTGACGAATTTCAGGAGAATTTCTTTGAAGCGCTAAAACAAAAAGCGATCACTAATTATGATAAAGCAATCAAGGCTTTAGAAAAATGTATAGAGTTAGATCCTTCGCCTAATTTTTTATATCTCGAACTAGGCAAAAATTATCTTGAGCTTAAACTCTACGAACAGGCAGAATCCAATTTCAAAAAGGTACTAGAAGAAAAACCAGACGATCGATTTGTACTCGAGCTTTTGTATGAAGTGTATTTCAAAGAGCAGAAATATAAAGAGTCGGTAGAAGTTGTAGAAAAATTGGTGGTGTTTAATAGTATGTTCAAAGAGCAGTTAGCTAATCTTTACTACATCGAAAAACGCTATGATGATGCGCTTAGGGTGCTGGATGAATTGAATGAAGAGTATGGGATCGATACGTATCGGCTTCAACTTAGGAAACGAATTGCTTTAAAGATTACCGATCCTTCAAATCAGATTAGTAGACTTGAACAACAAATCAAAGAAAAGCCCAAGGTAGAGCAGAATTATTTGAATCTGATCTATATGTATAGCCAGGACAATCAAAAGGAAAAAGCATTCGAAACCGCTAAACGCCTTTTGAAAAAAGTACCGAAGTCAGATTTGGTACACCTGTCTTTGTACAAGTTTTATTTAGAAAATAAGCAAACCAAAGAGGCCATTCGCTCTATGGAAATTACACTGAAGAGCGGTAAAGTAGATACCGAAGCAAAGTATAAGGTAGTAAGCGACTTTTTGCAGTTTATCAATACCCATCCAGAATATGAAAGTGAGTTGACTACGGTGATGAATGCACTTTCTGGAGATGGTAATGGCGCTAAGGTATTTACAGAGTTAGGGCACTTTTACTACAAGAAAGATCAGAAGGAGCAAGCGCTTAATTTCTACGAAAGAGGAATCAAAGCGAATACCAATGACTTTGGATTGTTAAAACGGATATTACTGCTACAATTAGATTTAAAGCGGTATCAAAAAGCGGAAAGCGGAAGCGAATTAGCTTTAGAAATGTATCCGGCACAACCGATCTTTTATTTGGTGAATGGGGTATCATTATTGCAATTAGAAAGGGCAGATGCTGCAATCGAAATTTTGACTACCGGAATCGATTACGTTATCGATGATTCGAAGATGGAATCCGATTTTTATAAACAAATTAGTGAAGCTTATCAAAAACTCGGAGACGAAAATAAAGCTTCAGAATATATGCAAAAGGCTATTCAGCTTCAGAAAAAATCATAATAGTTGATGAACAAAGTATTTTATCTTTTATGTTTCTCGTTATTCTTTCTGTATTCGTGTAAAGGAACAAAAACTGCAAATACTACCAAGGTAAAAAAATTGAGTGCAGAAAAGGTGATTGCCAATCATTATAACCGTTCTTTCAACTTCGAGACTCTTAATGCCAGAATCAAAGTAAAATACGACGATGGTAAACGTGGTGTGAGCCCAACAGCGACCTTAAGAATCGAAAAAGATAAGGTGATATGGGTAAGTGTCAAAATGTTGGGAATTACCTTGGCAAAGGCACTAATAACTCCAGATAAAGTAAGTTACTACGAAAAAATCGAAAACTCTCATTTCGAAGGAGATTTCCAATTGCTAAGCGAATGGTTGGGCACCGATCTAGATTTTGATAAGGTACAACAACTCTTATTGGGTCAAGCATTATTTAATCTCAGAGAAGACAAATATAAAACCAGTATAGATGAAGGATCTTATCTACTAAAACCTAAAACGGATTTCGTACTTTTTGAGCGGCTATTTCTTGTCGACCCAGGTAATTTTAAGATAGCAGAGCAAAAGTTGAAACAACCAGCCGAAAACCGAGATTTATCCATCAAATATCAGGGATATCAAAAGATAGGAAATCAGGATTTCCCCAAAAGAATCATCATCGAAGCAGTAGAAGGCGACAATACTACGATCATCGATGTAGAATATAGAGCAGTGGATTACAATGCTCGCGTAAGTTTTCCGTTTAAAATACCATCAGGGTCCAAGGAAATCAGTATTTAATGAAAGTATTGCGATTTATAAGTGTTGTTGTATTGCTATTGTGCGTGGCACCTATGCATGCCCAAAGCACCAAACAACAGAAACTTGAAGAAGAACGGCAACGTTTGCGTCAGGAAATTGAACAAATGAGGCAGTTACGAGAAGAAAACAAAGTAAAAGAATTATCCGTTCTGGATGAGGTAGAATCGATTTCTGCACAGATAAGCACGCGCCAAAACCTGATTAAGATCACCAATCAACAAACCAACTTACTGACCAGAGAAATCAATAGTAATCTGAATAAAATTGATACCTATCGCAATGAATTAAAGGTGCTGAAAGAAGACTACGCCAATATGGTCAAGAAATCTTACAAAAGTAAGTCGCATCAAAGCAGGATTATGTTTTTGTTGTCGTCCTCCAATTTTACGCAAGCCTATAAGCGATTGCAGTACATGAAGCAGTACAATGAACATCGAAAAGAGCAGGCAGATCGTATCGAAAAAAACACTATGGAGCTTCAGCAATTAAATCGAAATCTGTCTAAGCAAAAAGAGGATAAAGAAACCTTGATTAGTGAGAATCGCGAAGCACAACAAAAATTAAAGGAAGAGAAGAAAGAGCAACAGGTGCTCATGGCTTCTATTAAGAAGAAGCAAGGGGTTTACACAAAGCAAATTAAAAAGAAACAGGAGCGTGCCAGTGCGATTGATAAACAAATTGAAAAATTAATTCGCGAGGCCATTGCTCGCGCCAACAAAAAAGCTGGGAATAAGGTAGCCAAAAAAGGTACAGCTACCACTTTTGCCATGACTGCCGAGGCCAAAGTACTGGCCGATAATTTTACATCCAACAAAGGAAAACTACCCTGGCCGGTAGGCACAGGGAGATTGACCAAAAAATATGGTCGACAACCGCACCCTACCTTACCCAATATTCAAATCAATAGTAGTGGTGTGGAGATTGAAACAAGGTCAGGTGAACGCGCCAGAGCAATTTTTGAGGGAGAAGTAATAGCCATTCAAAAATTGAAGGGAGCTAGTCGATTGGTACAAATTCGACATGGTAACTATATCACTGCCTATTATAATCTACATAATATTTCTGTTAAGGAAGGCCAGAAGATTACCACAAAACAGTCTATAGGCGAAGTTAGAACGAATCCAACTACGGGGAGGACAACTATGAAGTTTCTGATTTATCAAAATGCTAAGCGATTAAATCCTCAGCAGTGGATTTATAGAATGTAATCTTTTCCTCAACTAGCAAGAGGGCGAAAGTGTTTCAGTAAGAGAAGTAAACACCAGAGAAAGATAACTGTATACATCTTCGGCTCCAAAATATCGATATCGTATAAATAGCGCAAGCATTAGGATAAACCCAACCAAAGTGATGTATACCGATATGGTTATTTTGTGTTGTTTCTTCATGTAGAAGTTCCTATTGTCTTTATCAAGATAGATAAAAATGGTCAAAAGGAAATGCTATTTTCTCGACTTTAAGATAGATTTAAGTAATCTAATAATGAGGTGCTATATGAATAGTGCCTTAAGTTCTGTAGCATCGTCTGGTTTCATCTTTCCGGCCAATACCAAGCTCAATTGCTTGCGACGTAACGCGGCTTCATAACGTTGCTTTTCCAGATCAGTTTGTGGTTGTATGGGAGGTACAGGAACCGGGCTCCCTGTTTCGTTTACTGCTACAAAGGTATAAATAGCTTCGTTCACCTTGGTACGATCACCACTTTGTCGGTCTTCTACCCATACATCGATAATCACTTCCATAGAGGAGGTGAAAGCTCTGGATACTTTTGCTTCTACAGTAACTACACTACCTAATGGGATGGCTTGATTAAATGCTACATGGTTTACAGAAGCGGTTACTACAATTCTTCTAGAGTGTCTCCCGGCTGCAATTCCAGCTGCGCGGTCCATACGGGCAAGTAATTCTCCTCCAAACAAATTATTCAAAGGATTGGTCTCTCCTGGTAAAACTAAGTCCGTAAGTGTGGTTAAAGATTCTGAAGGATATCGAGCTTCCATAAACAATAAAATTTTTGGCAAAGATAATGACGTAAAAAGAACTTACACTATTTCGCTGGCCAAAAGTGATTTACACCACTTAAACAAGGTTTGAGATTTTGAAAAATTTTTAGGGTTTAGAAAAGAAGATTCGTAAACAAACAGCAACAGTCATTAGCAGAATAATGATGATGCAAAGTTTATGTTGAAAAGAATGTTTTTCGAAATTTTAATTCTGAACCAATAACCAAGCCTTAGGACTTTGTTCATTCTTGATTTTTCGAAGCGCTTTTAAGGCATCTAATCTATTCGCGTAGCTGGCGTATACTACCTGGTGAAGTCCATATTTGTTAACCCCAATAAGACGGGCATCAAAACCTTGTTCTTTTAGTCGTTGTACCTTCTTATCTGCATTTGAAGCAATTCTAAACGCTCCTGCAACAATATGAAATTTTCCTGTAGTTACATCATCAGAAACGGGTGCAGGTATATCGGAAGCACTTTCTTCAGTACTATTCTCTTCTTTAGTTAGATTCAAGCTGATGGCAGGTAGCGGATTTGAAATCTCGAACGTTGCTTCCTGAATGGTATTCTCAATTTCCTGATTCGCTTTTACCCATTCCTGATTGTTATGGCTAATGGTATTATTGCTAATTTGTTTTAATCCAAAAAAACCACCAAGACCGATAACAATTGCTGCAACTGCTGCATACTGTAAATAAGGACGTTCTTGTCTTTTCTCGGGGGTAAATGCAATAGGAGTCGTTTCTTCTATAGCTTCTACCTCTTCTTTATACACTTCTCTTTGAATCGGGATTTCTCTTTCTATATTTGGAGAAACAAAGCTTTGCATACCAAAAGCTTCAGTAAGGTAATTTACATCTTGCGTAGGCTCAAACTGTATAGTGTTTTCTACAGAAGTAAAGAAAGCACCAATACCTTCTAGTTCAACACGTTTTCCTAACGCCATTTTATCTCTAAGTGATAACGCATAGCGTTGCAACTTGGCAACCGCATCTGTATATGATATATCTTCTGCAGCAGCGATATAATTCGCTAATAACCCATCATTATTCTGCAATTGGCGATTAAAAGAAATGCTCTTTTTAGGAGGGTAAAATGAATGAGTAGTTTCCTGAATTGAAGCAGACTCTCGTCTGGTCAAAAATGCTCCAAAACCAGGTAGGATTACACATTCGTAACGATATAATAATTCACTGATGTATTTTGCCGTGTTGTTCATTTGCCCCCTTCTAAAAATGCTGCATGTACAGCTATTGGTTAGTTAACTCAAAGGTATAAAAAAATGAAAATCGTGAGCGCTGTAACGAATGAATTTATCAACAGTTTTAATTTTTTTTGTTTCTTGCATTGATATACAAATCATTAGATGTCCAACGAAAAACTCTTAGCACTACTAACGCTTAAAAAAGTACCCAATCTGGGGGATAGTTCTATCAAAAAATTGATTAGAGAAATCGGAACCCCAGAAGAGATATTCACAGAAAAAGTGGATAACTTGTTAAAAATTGACGGTATCGGAAAAGCGAAAATAAAAAATTTACAGGACCCCAAACATCAACGGGATGCCGAAAATGAATTGAAGTTTATTCAAGATCAACGTATTAATTATGTGATGTATGATCAGGAAGGATATCCGGATCGATTAAAACATTGTATAGATGGTCCAGTGGTTTTGTTTAGTCGAGGCAATATCGATATCAAACAAAAGAAGATGTTGAGTATCGTTGGCACCCGCAAAGTAACAAGATATGGAGTACAGTTTTGCGAAGAATTGATAGAAAGCTTAGCGCCAATAGATCCGGTAATTGTCTCTGGATTTGCCTATGGTGTAGATATTACTGCACAACGAGCTGCTGTAAAGCACGGGTTACAGACCATCGGTTGTTTGGCGCATGGTCTCAATCAAATTTATCCCAAAGCACACAAAAAATACATGGCTCAAATTGAAGAAAATGGAGGCTTTTTTACCGATTTTTGGAGTACAGATACTTTTGATCGTAAGAATTTTTTAGGCCGCAATCGAATTATTGCTGGGCTAAGCGAAGCCACTGTGGTCATAGAAAGTGCTGGCAAAGGAGGCTCTTTGGTAACTGCAGATATTGCCAACTCTTACAATAGAGAAGTGTTTGCTGTTCCTGGTCGTACAAATGATATTCAAAGCACTGGCTGCAATATGTTGATCAAAACACAACAAGCGCATATGCTCACTAGCGCTGCAGATTTAATTTATATGCTCAATTGGGAACTCGAAGAAAAGACACAACCTATTGTTCAGAAACAATTGTTTGTAGAGCTGGAAGGAGAGGAGCAAAAGATTTATAATTACTTGCATCAACATGGAAAAGAGCTGCTGGATGTTATTGCTCTAGAATGCCAGATTCCTACCTCTCAATTGGCTTCAATGTTGTTGAATATGGAACTAAAAGGAGTAGTAAAACCATTACCAGGCAAACTATTTGAAGTAATATGAAATTTCGGAGCATCATAAATAAACTATTAAGAATACTAATATTGGATATTTCGTTAAGTTGTAATACCTCCAAAGTGAAGACTATGACGGATCATCAAAAAGCATATGACATAAAAGAAAAGATTGATCGAGGAGATCTAATGATTGGAATCTTAGATGCTAACCAGATAGAGGTAATGATTGACCTATTCATCAAATCCGGAGATTCGGGTAATGCTGATAGTTGGTATGAATTAGGAATGATTTATTATTTGGGAATTGGAGTTGATCAGGATGCTCAGAAAGCAGTGACTTACTTCAAGAATGCTGCTCAGAATGGATACGGAATAGATGCTTGGATCAAGTATATTAGAATTGCCTATTTTGCAGATCTTACTTCGGTAGCGCCTGATAAAATTATTGATCTGGTAGAAGAGCTTCAGGAGAAAGATTCCAGCGGAGAAGTATACCTCTTAAAAGGGTATATGCTATACAGAGGGTATGCCTTTGATGAAAATTTGGAAGACTCTTTTTTGGCTCATCAAAAATCTGCTAACAAAGGGAATGCTGATGCGATGTTCGAGCTCTGTATTTATTACACCCATGGAATAGGGATAGAAACGGATATAGAAAAAGCATTGCAATGGTGTGCCAAAGCTGCAGAAAATGATAACACACGAGCGTTGTATAATTTAGGTGCATATTATGCCACAGGATACGAAAGTATACCTCAAGACATGAATATGGCAGTACAACATTATACAAAAGCAGCAAATCTAGGACATGGTAAAGCAGCCGGACAATTGGCGGTTATGTATACCACCGGAGATGAGATAGAACAAAATGAGGAAAAGGCTAAAAACTTCTACGAATTAGCATTAGAAAACAATTTTGATGTGGATATTCTCTTTGAAGATTTAGGGTTGGAGCCAATGGATTAAAAAGACAGGTATTCCAGTGTTTTTTTTAAGCTCCCAAAAATTCACCCATTTTTTGATGCACGATTTGAATTGCTTTTAGAGGGCGGATCATCACTTTGATATCTTTTAATTTACCCTCATCATCAAAAGTTAACATGTCTACTCCTTCTACAGTAATGCCATCGATTTCGGTGACAAACTCCAAAATAGCATGATCATTATTGATCACTTCTCTTACATACTTAAAATGAGGAGTAGCAATAATCGTAGCTGCTGCAGTAAGGTAGAGGCTTACGATCATCTTACCTTTTTGAGGTGTCCAAACTACTGGAGAATGTAAAACGGCATCATCAGCTATAAGCTGATCAAGCCCAGCGGTATTTCTTTCTTCTACAAATTGATGCCATAAAGCCAGTCCTTGTGATGTCGACATGATGGTGAGTTTTTAAATGATACCTGCGCAGATTTTTAATCGCAGAATTTTTCTTACCGATTCCATAACCTGTTGTTGGTATGTAGCATCCTTTTTGATTTCAGCAAGAATTGAATCCATGGTCTTTCTTTCATCCTGAGGCATGAGGATCATATCGCATCCAGCTTTTGAAGCTTGAAGCGGGGCATTGTCCAGAATGGTTACTGCTTTCATAATATTAAGAGCATCAGAAACGACAATGCCCTCAAAGCACATCCCGTCTTTAAGAAGATCGGTTACAATTCTTCGAGAACAACTCGACGGAAGCCCATCGGTGCCAAAAAGGTCATTATTCACTACGGTGATATGTGCAATCATTATCGACAATACTCCATCGGCAATAATAGGCTTGTAGTTATCGATTTCTTGTAATGGGCCATCAATATATACACTTTGTTTGTGCGTATCTCCTTTGACTAATCCATGACCAGGAAAATGTTTGGCTGTAGCGATGATACCACCCTCTTGAGTACATTTGATAAAGCGATTTGCCAAATTAATTACAGAATCTTTGTTGCTACCATAACTACGGGATTTGATGGCCTCGTTGTTTGGGCTAATATCCAATACCGGAGCAAAATTATGATGTACCCCAATTGCTTTCAGTTCGTTATTAATGATAGCCACTACTGAATCCGATTGGGTGTCGGTCTTGATTTCAATAGTTTTTCCTACTTTTTTGGCACCTTTTATCCTGCTGGCAAACAGACTAGGTTCTGCATCCATACTAAAGATAAGAGGTAATGTTTTGTTTTTTTCTGAAATGGTGTTCAGTTCATCTATGGTAGTAGTATGTTCTTTTTTACTTCCTTTTAGGAATACGACTCCTCCGATAATATCATCCTGAGCTAATTTTTTTACAGTAGTTTCAGACTTTCCTAATTCTCCGGTACAGCTAATGATCATTTGCGCCACTTTTTGTTTTTCAGAAAGCGAATTGAAAATAGAATCTACTTCTTTATCTAAATCTGGATTTTCGGTATAAAAATCGGCTAAGGTAAATTGTGTTTCTTGGGATGTGCTAACAAAAGATCCTAGTAGTAAAAAAATGAAAAACGCAAAAAAATGTTTCATAGGTAATTAAGTAGGTATTGTATTCGATAATTAAACTGAAATAGGCACGCCGTCTAGTTGTCCCCATTCGCTCCAGGATCCATCATAAACAGATAGATTAGAATATCCAGCCATTTCTGCTGCCATCATAAGGATGCAAGCCGTAATCCCGGATCCACAGGTAAAGATCAGTTTTTTATTGTCAATATTAAAATCTGAAAAAGTCTTTTCTAATTCTGGGGTGGATTTCATTATGCCTTTTTCCAAAAGCTGTTTATAAGGTAAGCTCTTCGAATTAGGAATATGTCCTCCCTTCAAGCTTGCTCTGGGTTCGGGTTCGGTAGCATTAAATCGTCCAGAAGATCGAGCATCAAGAATAAGCGTTTGCTCATTATTCATCTCTTCCAAAACTTCACTTGAAGCTGTCACGAGTTTAGAATTAAAATGGGCTTCAAAATTTCCCCTTGCGAATTCCTTTTGTAATATATCTTCGGGATCACAAGGCAAATCCTTTTCTTGCCAGGCAGGCAGACCTCCGTTAAGAACCGCTATTTGTGAGTGCCCCATAATTTTGAACATCCACCACACTCTTGGGCTGGAATACATCCCAATTTTATCGTATACTACAATCTTATGATGAGAACTGATGCCCAATTGTTGGCAAGCATCTGCAAATTTTTCTGGAGATAGGAGCATATTTGGGATATACGAAGTGGTATCCGAAAACGTCTTTTTGATATCAAAAAAACGACTGTTTTTGATTTTAACTTCCGGGTAGAGTTCTGTAGTGTCGCTGGCTACTTTTTTGATGGTAGCATCCAGAATGATGAGGTCTTTATGATCCAAATGTTCTGCTAGCCAATCAACAGATACTAGTGGGGAGGGGAGTTGTAACGTATTCATTGTGTGTTTAATAAAGTATCAGGAATTCATAAATTTATCCAGTAATCGATTGGTTTGCTGGATGAGTTTTTTCTGAAAAAACCCTGTTCCGCCCAATAGTTTCCCTTTCCATCCAATGGCTTGCGAAGCCCATCGGTGCAGGTTAAAATGATCAGTATGTTTTATAATTTTCCCATCTTTAAACTCAAATTGGGCATCAATACTGTTATGAACTGATCTTCCTGTTTTGCTAAAGGTATACCAGGCTTCCCAATGTGCGGATCCCTTCTCTTCATCGGCTTCAACTTTTGAGAATTCTACCTTCAGATCGGTTCCATTCTTGCAGAGCATTTGCCACATTCCTTTGGCACGATCCCCATACAATTTTCCAAATCCGGGATCTTCAAATTCAACATCATCATGATAACAGGAAATCATAGTATCTGCATCACGATTATTAAGCGCCGTGTAAAAAGTTTCGATAAGATGCTTCATAGGTCAAAGACTAAAATAGCTGAGCAATGAAGATAAGCATAATTAATCTAGCTTTTCAGCTAATTTCTTAAATACTTTTTTTGGATTTTTGTTTTCATACAAAACATCGTGAACTGCATCAATGATAGGGGTTCTCGTTTTTTTGGTGGCATCCAATTCGTAGGCGGTTTTTGCGGCATAATATCCTTCGGCGACCATATTCATCTCCATTTGTGCGCTTTTTACGGTATATCCTTTACCAATCATGTTCCCAAACATTCGATTACGCGAAAAAATAGAATATCCGGTCACCAATAAGTCTCCCAGATAAGCCGAATTGTTAATATTACGCTTCATCTTATGGACTTTTTTAATGAAACGTTTCATCTCACGAATGGCATTACTCATCAAAACACTCTGAAAATTGTCCCCATAACCTAGTCCATGTGCAATTCCTGCAGCTACCGAATAAATGTTTTTTAATACAGCGGCATACTCGGTACCTATGATATCGTCGCTCGTTTTACATTTGATGTAATAACTACTCAGGTGATTGGCCATGATGGTAGCTTTTTCTTCGTCGTTGCTGGCTATAGTTAGATAAGAAAGACGCTCGAGCGCTACCTCTTCGGCATGACATGGTCCTGTAATCACACCAATATTATTAAAAGGGATATTATAAATGTCATGAAAATGCTCTCCTACAATCAATCCAGTCTCGGGGACAATACCTTTGATAGCCGAAAAGATCACCTTGTTTTCTAGCGAGGCAGTAAGTTTTTCTAGCTCACTATGCAAAAAAGCAGAAGGAATAGCAAAGATGACGTAATCCGCATAAGCTACTGCTTCGTTAATATCATTGGTCAACTTTAATTGTTCTAGTTTAAACTCAACTGAGCTCAGATAATTCGGGTTGTGTTGTTGTCTTTTTAAATGCTCCAAAGCATATGCACTACGCATATACCAACCGATTTCGTCTAGATTTTCGGTTAACATTTTTACAATAGCAGTGGCCCAACTACCACCACCAATAACTGCAAATTTCGGACTGCTTTCCATAAATAAGATTGTTGGGTCAAAAATAAGTAAAATAGAATTCAAAATAAAAGATTGATAATCAAATAGATATAAGTTTGGCACACGTTTTGGTTTCCGAATTAGTGAAATTCAAAATTCACAGCTTATGAAGACGTTAAAATTACTTTCGGTTCTTATTTTAGGTTCAATGTTATTTACATCATGTGTGGCAGAGGTGGTGATTGAAGAAGATGTTTTTATCGAGGAACCTACAATTAGTTTGTATGACCTTTTAGGGGATTATGAAATTTGGTATGTTGATATCGAACGTACCCAGGGAAATGGTGAAATTCCTTTCCTGCAGAAAGCATTTACAGTTTCTTTTCGTGGAGGTACGTTTTATGCAAATAACAATTTGGTAGGAATAGGAGATAATGGAGGTGGATTTGGATTGGATGTTGGGTATTATGATACCTTCCGTATGGAAGTGGATATTACTCATGATATCGATGGAAGATACGAGTTGGTGGTGAGCCAATTATCTAACAATGAGATCGAATTGTATGATAGAGTGTCAAACACACGATACTACCTGATAGGTCATCAAAGAAGCACTTTTGATTATGATCGAGTGTTTTATGACAACATTCACTATTTCTTACAAGAGTATGAGGTTTGGGAAAAAGTATACACCAGTGAGTATGGGGTGTTAAACGAATTTGATGAAGAAAATTACCTTCAGTTTTTGTACTACGGTGCAGGAGATAATTTTAACAGCTCACAGGATGCTGTAGGGATTCCGATCGATGATATTTATTACGATTATACCGGGTATTACGAGGTGAATGATATCGCTAATAATTTTTATAGGAAAATTTTAACACTTGATTACGACTATCTGGGCAATGAATACTTCGAATTATCCGTTATCAATGATAGTAAAATAGAATTGTATCATCCAAATTCTGGAACTGTATATCATTTTAAAGGTAGAGGTCATTTACTTTTCAAAAATTCGACCACAGGTAAGAAGATACAAAACGAAACGAAGAGATTAAAAAAGGCCGATTTTAAACTTAGAAAGCTTGTAAAATAAAAGTAAGGATCGCGCTAAACAATATAAACTTTTTGGTTGGTTATTTAGTTGGAAATCGCTCTACAGGAGAAATCTTGTTTGGGCGATTTCTTTTTGCCAAAGACTCTCCGTAAATACATGAAAAAGATGCATGTAGCGCACGAATGACCAAGGCTCATTTTTATTAAAATGAGGAAGTATTTGTCTGATTTTCAGTAAAAATGAGATTAAATAGGTAAGGTGTTCTTTACCTTTAATGTATTCACAAATTAATTTTATAGTATGCTGAAAAAAATCTTAAACATCGAAAACACCAAGAAGTTAAACAAAAAAGAGCAGCAATCAATTCATGGAGGTGGATTTCCGTTTTTTGGAGATTGTTGCGCTTGTGTTTTTACACCAAGAGGAAGACCTTTTCCGATTTTGATCACTCAATCGTGTTCGATTCCATGTCCGGTAGATGGAAGTTTGGAATATGAAGATACAGGATGTTAAAATGGTAAAAGCGAACTTCGGTTCGCTTTTCTTTTTTTAGAAGATATGAAGGCTTTTATGATCTTAGAATGAGGTAGAAACAGAATGTCAATTTGATGTATGGGCTTTCTTCTTTTTTGCATTTTTGATTTTTTGAAAGCTGTTTTATTGCAAAATCTATTAAAACCAACTTTAAGAACAATCAGAATTTAATATATCTGCAAAACACATTATCTTTATACTTTCAAAAAGTTACAAATAACATGGCAACAGCAATCGTGGATTTCGGGATTCAGGAAGCATTACAACAATTAGGTGTTTCGGATCATAATAAAGGAACTTCAACAGGTACAGAATGGTTCTCTTCGGGAGATGCTATCTCTTCCTATTCTCCAGTAGATGGGGAATTGATCGGTAAGGTAGAAACGACAAGTAAGGAGGACTAC
This sequence comes from Aquimarina sp. AWH4_224, assembly GCF_056160245.1. Taxonomy (NCBI): domain Bacteria; kingdom Pseudomonadati; phylum Bacteroidota; class Flavobacteriia; order Flavobacteriales; family Flavobacteriaceae; genus Aquimarina; species Aquimarina sp. AWH4_224. The sequence continues at coordinate 346,671 of NZ_JBSWWU010000002.1, forward strand.
GAAAAAGTAATTCAAAAAGCACAAGACGCTTTCAAAACATGGAGAGTGATGCCTGCTCCTCAACGAGGAGAAATCGTGAGACAGTTTGGTGAAGAGCTTCGTAAATTAAAAGAGCCTTTAGGTAAATTGGTTTCTTACGAAATGGGAAAATCCTATCAGGAAGGATTAGGAGAAGTACAAGAAATGATTGATATCTGTGATTTTGCAGTAGGTCTTTCTAGACAATTGCACGGTCTAACTATGCATTCAGAACGTCCGGGGCATAGAATGTACGAACAGTATCATCCTCTCGGGATTGTTGGAATTATTTCTGCTTTTAATTTCCCGGTAGCAGTATGGTCTTGGAACACAGCATTAGCGTGGATATGTGGAGATGTTTGTGTTTGGAAACCAAGTGAAAAAACACCTCTATGTGGGGTAGCTTGTCAAAATATTATCGCCAAAGTATTAAAGGCAAATGACTTGCCAGAAGGTATTTCTTGCTTGATCAATGGAGATTACAAAGTGGGAGAGATGATGACTACCGATGGTCGTGTACCTCTTGTTTCTGCTACTGGATCAACCAGAATGGGTAAGATCGTAGCGGCAAAAGTTGGAGAACGTTTAGGAAAGTCTTTGCTCGAACTTGGAGGTAATAATGCGATTATCGTTACACCAGATGCAGATATCAAAATGACGGTGATTGGTGCTGTTTTTGGAGCAGTAGGAACTGCTGGACAACGATGTACGTCAACCCGCAGATTAATTATTCATGATTCTATATACGATCAGGTTAAAAATGCTTTGGTAGACGCCTATGGTCAATTACGAATAGGAAATTCACTTGATGAAAACAACCATGTTGGACCTCTTATCGATACCGATGCAGTAAAAGGATATCAAAATGCTCTTGAAAAAGTAGTTGCAGAAGGAGGAAATATCGTTGTTGAAGGTGGAGTGCTATCTGGAGAAGGGTATGAAAGTGGGTGCTATGTAAAACCTGCTATCGCCGAAGCTAATAATTCATTTGAAATCGTGCAGCACGAAACTTTCGCTCCTGTATTATATCTACTTAAGTACAGTGGAGAGATAGAAAATGCAATCGAAGTTCAAAATGGAGTAGCTCAGGGATTATCGTCGGCTATTATGACCAACAACCTAAGAGAAGCAGAACGATTTTTATCGCATGCCGGATCAGATTGTGGAATCGCCAATGTAAATATTGGAACTTCTGGAGCCGAAATCGGTGGAGCTTTTGGAGGAGAGAAGGAAACTGGTGGAGGCCGAGAGTCTGGATCAGATGCCTGGAAGGTATACATGCGAAGACAAACCAATACTATCAATTATACTACCGAATTACCACTAGCGCAAGGAATTAAATTCGACCTGTAGTCACAACAGATTGATAAAATAAATAGGAACACCTTAATACGATTAAGGTGTTTTTTTTGTTTCTATAATAAAGAAGCATTATACAATCTGCTGATAAGAGATGTTACCGAATGAAGAACGCAACCATTCAGTCAGGGTAACATCTAATTAACGATAGTAGAAACGAGAATAATTAATTAAGATGAAAAAACTTTTTGTAATCCTGTTGACCGTTGCTTTTTTTGGATGTAATGATGACGATTCCACTGATGATCCTATTTTTTGTACAGAAGACTTACGTCCTGGACTAGAGGTGACCGTAACAGATGGAATAAATGGTGATCCAATAACCGAAGGTGTAAATGTTGTGGTTGTTGATGGAGAATATACCGAAACACTGATCCATATCGAAGGAACCGGAACTTTTGTAGGCGCCTACGAACGTGTTGGTACTTACATAATTACAGCCACAAAGGAAGGATATAATGATAGCACTACTGCTGAACCTACCATCGTAGAAGAAGATGCTTGCCATGTAATCACCGAAAAAGTGAGTGTAATTTTGCAGAAAAAGTAATATTCTGTTAATTTTTCTAAAATTTTAAGAAAAAATGTCGAAAATTTAGGTTAGATTTGAGAATTACTCACAAATCAGCTTAATAAAATGAAAACTTTTTTACTCTGTCTCAAACGTTCCGTTTGGGCTTTATCCCTATTCGGGATGGTTGCTTCAGTACATGCTCAACAAGTTAAAGGTCTGAAAACACAAGCGGATCAAATAGTAAAAGGTCACGCGCTTTACAAACAATCCAAAGTTTACGATAGTAAGCACGGGGCCAAGGAAACAAAGATTCAAGCCGTTGGTGATCGTGCAGTCGATCGAATTAATTATGAATTAGAAAGACTGATAAATCCTAATACTGGTGAAATACCTAATGGTATTCGGGATTTGGAGATTGATTTTTCCAAAAACATTCCTGTTGGAAATGAGCTTAAACAATCTGTTAATACAAAGTCTTCTGGTAAATCTAGAAGATTTCAGTATTGGGAAAACCGAGGTCCTTTTAATGTAGGTGGTAGAACACGTGCATTGGCAATTGACCGTACAAACGAGAACATCATCTTTGCAGGTGGTGTGTCTGGTGGTTTATGGCGTTCTTCAAACGGTGGGGAAACATGGAACAGGGTCACCAGTCTTAGACAAACACCTGGTATTACTGCTATCGTTCAAGATCCAAGACCAGGAAAGCATAGAATATGGTATTATGGAACCGGAGAAACTATAGGTGTTTCGGCCAGCGCTGGTGGTGCATTTTTCTCTGGATCTGGTGTTTACAAATCGATAAATGGAGGTAGAACTTGGAGGCTTCTTGAGGCAACCAGCGATAATGATATTCGTTTCGCTTCACCTTTTGACGTTGTGAACTCTATGGTCATTGACCCCAGAAATGGAGATTTATATTTAGGAACAATAGATGGAGTTCAAAGATCTCAAGATGGAGGACGTACTTTTGAAGAGGTTTTAGAAAGTGGTTTTTTAGGAAATACAGAAGTAGCTATTTCTTCTACAGGTCAATTATATGCTACTATACAAAGTTCGGCAAGTGTTAACCCTGGTTTTTTTACTTCAAATGATGGGGATACGTGGACAGAGATTACACCGGATTTTCTTCCTACTACCCTAGGAAGAACGATAATAGAGGTAAGTCCTTCTCAAGAAAATGAAGTGTTTTTCTTTTCTAGAAATACTGGAGCAGGACCTGAAGCTTTCCTTACAAGATATGATACCACTGCTGATCCCGAAGAGGTTTGGACTGATTTAACAGCAAATCTTCCACCAAACTTTGAAAATAGAGGAGGGGTATTTAATCTTCAAACAGGATACAATATGGTACTTGAGGTAAGCCCAGCAGATTCTAACTTGATGTTTGTGGGTGGAACCAACTTATACCGATCTACAGATGGATTTAGCACTCCTGTTGAACGAGGTAGTTGGATTGGTGGGTATAGCCCAGCAGTTAATACTTTTGCAAGCTATACAAATCAGCACCCAGATCAACATGCGTTAGTCTTTTTTCCTTCAAATCCAAATAGAGTGCTATCAGGAAATGATGGGGGAGTATATTTGGCAGAAGATGTAACCACTGAAAACCCAGGAATAGAGCCTGTAGAATGGACTGATTTAAATAATGGGTATTTAACAACACAACCGTATCATGTTGCCTTTGACCCAAGTGGTAATAGCGATGATTTGGTAGCAGGATTTCAGGATAACGGTACCTGGTTTACAAATTCTACCGATGGTACTGCACCATGGGAAGAAGATTTTGGAGGAGATGGATGTTTCTCGGCTATTGCGAATGAAGGTAGTACCAGATATATTTCTGCACAAAGAGGAACACTTTTTAGGTTTAATTTTGATGAAGAAGGCGCTTTTGAGTCTTTTACTAGAGTAACACCAGCAGGAGCTACTGGTTTTCCTTTTGTTACACAATTTTATCTAGATCCTAATGATGAAAGAATCATGTATTTACCTGCAGGCAACCGAGTTTGGAGAAATAATAATTTAGATGAAATTCCTTTGTTCTCAAATACAAATGCCTCAGTAAATTGGGTAGGATTAACCAATTCTGATACTCCAGTAGGAACTAGAATTACTTCTTTAGGGCTTTCCAAATTCCCAGTTGCGAATAGATTATATTATGCAACCAATGCTGGGCAGATCTTTAGAATGGATAATGCCAATCTAGATAATCAGCTAGTTATTAATATTTCTGAAGGTAAAGGATTGCCAGAAGGAGGATTTGTTAATGACATCAATGTGGATCCTTCCAACGCTGATCGTGTAATCGCTACTTTTTCTAATTATGGAATCCCAAGTTTGTTTATTACCGAAGATGGAGGAGATACCTGGGCAAATATTAGCGGTAATTTAGAGGAAAATCCAGATGGGTCAGGAAATGGTCCTTCAGTAAGGAGTACGGCATTCTTTGGAAGTAGTCAAGGATTCTTTGGATCTCGATTACAACGAGTATTTGCTGCTACAAGTACCGGTCTATATTATACAAATAGATTGAATGGTGAAAACACAAGATGGATCAAAGAGTCTTTTGCTATCGGTAATGCTGTGGCAGATGAAGTAGTAACTCGCGATGATGGTTTTATCGCTTTAGCAGTTCATGGTGATGGATTGTTTAGTGCAAGATTTCCTGTATTTAACGAACAACCAGAATCTACATTAAGCGTAGCCTATTTGTTGGATGATCTACGTCTTTCAGAAAATAGCGAAGATGTGCAGGTAAATGTTGCCGATCTTTTTGTGAGCTCTACAGGAGCACCTATTAATATCGAGTTGACCAACACAAATCCTGAGTTAGTAACGGTAACGCAAGAAGGAGATGTTCTTAATCTTTCTTTTGCACCGGATAGCTTGGGTCAGGCAACTATTGGATTGATTGCTACTTCTGGAGAAGAACAAGTGGCAGAAGGATTTACTGTAAACGTATTAGAATTTGCTATTTATGAACAAATTGCAGGTCAGGTTAGAGGTTTCCCATCCCAAAATTTCTTGGATTTTGGAGCATTAGTACAATCCTCAGATGATTTTACCGTACCAGAACAAACTTCTTGGACCGTAGAAAGAATATTAGCATTTGGTGCTGTAAATAATTCTCCTATTTTGGATAATGCCACAGTGGTGATCTACGAGAATAACGGAGGAGTTCCTGGTGCAGAAGTATACAATAGCGGGGCGCTTACACCAATTTCTGATTCTGGAGATACTAATATGAACATTTTACTTCCTGAACCTATAGAGTTAGGCAGTGGAGATTATTGGTTAACGGTATATGCTAATTTAGCATTTTCACCAAACAATACACAATGGTTTTGGGGAGCTCAGGCCGGAGGTATTGGCCAAGAGACACACTTTAGAGATGATTTGAATCTGTTTGGAGTAGGAGCTACCGATTGGACTCCAGTTTCTACAGCATTTGGTGCAGATTCATTAGATCAGATTTTCCAAATTTTTGGAAACCTTAATGATCTTTCTGAAGCAGTAGGATCAGAGACCAAAGATCCAGAGCCATTAACTACACTAGAAAGCAAGTTTAATGCATTGGTTTGGCCAAATCCGTCACAAGGTGATTTTACATTTAACCTGAAGAGCCTTAACGCTAATGGTAAGATCTCCATAAACATTTTTGATATCACGGGTAACCTGGTATATCAGCAAAGTGATTTGGATCCAAATGCTAGATTTGCATGGGATGCATCAAGTCTTGGATCTGGGTTCTATTTTGCGCAAGTTTCAGGTAGCCTGAATAGAACGCTCAAACTTGTAAAAAGATAAGTTAATTAAGCATATTAAAACAAAAAGGAGTTGATATTCTCAGCTCCTTTTTTTATTTTACCAAACATGAAAAGGATAGTATATATTTTGGTAGTGATTGCACTTGTGTCTTGCAAGACTAACACCGTTGCACAAGAACAAGAACCAACCAAAAAAACAAAACCTGCTATAGTGGAAAAACCAAAGTTTGATGATGTAGTTTATGATCGGATAGATCCAAGTACTGTGCATATTGTGGCAACTATTATGGAAGTGGGAGGAGAAAAGACAATTTGTAGTAGAAACTATAATGATGTAGTCAAGATTAAAATTGATGCCGTTAATGGATCTGGACAAGCTATAATAAACTTGTTGTCCGTAGGTCAGGAGATTGAACTGGGTTTTGTAAATAAAACGTTGAGCAGGAATGTGATACAGCAAGATTTGACCAAGGACAAGCAACTGTCTATGGTGGTTATAGAGACTTTATGTCAGGATTTTAATCAAACAACCTATGAAATTGTGAGTTATGGAAGTAAAAAGCAATGAAATGGAGTACCTTAAGGTTTGATTCTTCCCTTTAACAAAAGGCTTTCACAAAAAAATAAACGGATAGCACAATTTTTCTTAAAGTTTAAGAAAAATTATGAAAAAATTAAGTTAGATTTGACGCTTACTCACAAATCAGTTTAATAAAATGAAAAAATTGCTATTCTCGCTCAAACACTCTGTTTGGGCTGTAGCCATGTTGGGAGCTACGACAATCACCTATGCCCAACAACCAACTCTCAAATCTCAGACGAAACCGTCGGCAAAAACACAAACATTAAAAAACCAACAGGTTTTTAGCAGTGATGTTGGTCCGATAGATTATCGTGAAGCGCTTAAACGAGAAGATGCTATTGAGAGAGCGAAGTTCGAATATGAACGTTTAAAGGATCCATCAGGTAAAATTCCAAATGGAATCAGACAAGCGGAAATTGAATTTTCTAGCAAAATTGCTATAGGAGATGATTCTCAAAAATCATTACAGCAAATCTCAAAATCTTCTAAAAGAGCACGTTTTTCAAATTGGAAAAACAGAGGACCAGCTAATGTAGGAGGTAGAACCAGAGCTGTGGCTGTAGATCGTAACAATGAAAATGTGATCTTAGCCGGAGGTGTTTCTGGCGGCCTTTGGAGATCACAAAACGGAGGGCGTACTTGGAGAAAAGTGACTAGACGATTTCAAAATCCTAGTGTAACTGCCATTGTACAGGATCCACGACCTGGAAGAGGATTTACTTGGTATTACAGCTCGGGAGAACGAATCGGAAGTGGTGTTAGTGCAGGAGGTGCTTTCTTTCAAGGGAACGGGATCTTTAAATCACAAGATGGCGGTCGTACCTGGGAACAATTAAGAGCAACGCTTAACGAAAATGTAGGTGCTTTTGAGTCTCCTTTTGATCTTATCAATGATTTGGTAATGAACCCAACGAATGGAGATTTATTTGTAGCCACTTTTAATGGGATTTTTAGATCTCAGGATGGCGGAAATTCTTTTGAAGAAGTACTGGAAACTGGATTTGATAGTTTCGCAGAAATGAGCATTAGTCCAACAGGTATTATTTATGCTTCAACTTCATCCAATGGTGCTCCAAATACTGGTTTTTTAACCTCTAATGATAATGGAGAGACATGGACAAACATTACACCTCCAAATTTTATTCCTGCTTACGGAAGAAGTAAAATCGGAATAGATCACTCGAATGAGAGTACCGTATATTTCTTTACACAAGATAGAAATCCAGCTAATCAAGCTGTGTTATTTAGATATGATGCATCAGCTCCTACTCTAGAAGAAGCTTGGGTAGATCTTACAGCGAATTTACCGGTTACAATACCAATAAATTTTGGTATTGGAGATTTAAATCTTCAAGGTGGATATAACATGGTTTGTGAGGTGCACCCTACACAATCTAATATTGTATTTGTTGGAGGTACATGTTTATACAGATCGAATACAGGGTTTACAACTCCTGCAGGAGCAGAAACCTGGATAGGAGGAAACGGACCTGGAGAATTAGACATTTTATTAAATACTATTGGTAGAGGAGCATCATATACCAATCAGCATGCAGATCAGCACGTTTTAGTGTTTTTCCCGTCAAATCCAAATAAAGCCATCGCTGGTCATGATGGAGGTTTGTCATTAACAGAAGATATTACTGTTGTTAATGATGATGCGGAACAGGTAACTTGGCAGTCATTGAATAATAATTATGTAACAACACACCCGTATCATGTGGCTTTTGATCCACAGTCTGAAGATGAAAACCTTTTAGCCGGATTTCAGGATAATGGTTCTTGGTTTACTAATTCTACAAACCCTACCGATGATTGGGACGAACAACTAGGAGCTGATGGTGGTTATAACGCTATCGCAGACAATGGGAGAACTCATTACGTTTCTGTTCAAAATGGAATCATTCGTCGTCTTAACTTAGATGAAGAAGGAAATAGAGTATCTTTTGCTACTGTGCATCCTGCAGGGGCAACTGGATTTGCATTTATCAATCCTTTTACATTAGATCCAATCAAAGATAACGTGATGTATGTTCCTGCTGGAAATACAATATGGAGAAATAATAACTTGGATGAAATTCCATTGTCATCAACAGGTCCAACACCAGTTAATTGGGTAAACATAGAAACTTCTGCAACGCCAGCAGGAACTCGAGTGACTGCTTTAGAAGTATCAAAATTTCCAGTTGCTAACAGATTATACTACGGTACCAATGCAGGTCAAGTGTTTAGAATGGATAATGCTAATATAGACGGGCAACAAGCAGTTGATATTACTACAGGAAAAGGATTACCTGCAGGGTTTGTGAATGATATCAATATAGATGCTTCAAATTCTGACCGTGTTATTGTTACTTTCTCTAATTATGGAATCCCAAGTGTATTTATTACTGAGGACGGTGGAGATACTTGGACTAATATTAGCGGTAATCTTGAGGAAAACCCTGACGGATCTGGTAATGGTCCTTCTGTAAGAAGTACAGCTTTCTTTGGAGGAAGTCAAGGATTTTTTGGATCTAGAAGACAAAGAATTTACGCTGCAACCAGTACAGGGTTATACTATACTACCAGATTAAATGGAGAAAATACGGTTTGGAGAAAAGAAAACGTAAGAATTGGAAGTGCAGTTACCGATGAGGTGGTAGCCAGAAAAGATGGATTTATCGCTATAGCATCAGGTGGTAGTGGTATGTTCAGTGCACGTTTCCCGGTTTTCAATGAGGTACCAGAACCGACCTTAAGCGTAGCATTTCCTTTAGATGACTTTATAGTAAGTGAAAATAGTGAAGATACAGAAATTGATGTTACTGGGTTATTCGTTCAATCACAAGGGCGCCCTATAGATATCGAGCTTACAAATACAAATCCAGAATTAGTAACAGCAACTTTAGTAGGAGATGTTTTAACACTATCATATACTTCGGATGCCATAGGAGCCGCATCTATTGGTTTGATAGCGACTTCAGGAGAAGAACAAGTTTCTGAAGGATTTACAATCACTGTAGAAGAGCCTTCTATTTATGAGCAAACAAATGCAATTGTAAGTACTTTACCTTCTCAGAATTTCTTAGATTTTGGTGGATTGGCACAGTCGGCGGATGATTTTACAGTGCCAGCAGGAGATACTTGGAGCATAAACAGAATATTAGCATTTGGAAGTTTTGGTGGAGCCGGAGCACTTGATAATGTAACAGTGGTAATTTATCAAGATAATGCCGGACTTCCGGGAGATGAGGTGTACAATAGCGGAGAGATTGTTCCGATTTCAGAAGCCAATGATGCAAATCTTAATATAGCACTTCCAGAAGTGGTTACGTTAGAAAGTGGCAATTATTGGGTATCTGTATATGTTAATCTTGCTTTTGCCGGATCTAACATTTGGAATTGGTTATCACAAAATAATGCGGTAGGAGAACAAAGTCACTTTAGAGATTTCCTAAATCTTTTCGGAACTGGCGCGGTAGATTGGACAAGCGGAGCTGCGGCATTTGGTAGAGTACCACTTGATCAAAGATTTCAAATTTTTGGAGACGTTACAGGTTCAGGGGGCGATGAGACAGAAGGAGCAGAAACAGAACTGGCATCTATAGAGTTTACCAGTGCTGGGGTTCATCCTAACCCTTCTAATGGTGAATTTATTTTCAACTTCGGAGATAAATTATCAAAATCAGGAGGAAAAACTACAGTTAGAATATACAATAGTATAGGAAGATTAGTACAGGTTAATACTGATATTAGTCTAAGCGGACCTTTTGTTTGGAATGCTTCGAACTTTGCTCCTGGATTGTATTTTGCAAAATTCTCTGGAGATAATATACAAGGAACATTTAAACTAGTTAAAAACTAATTAGTTTTAGAATATAATAGAGAAAAGGAGTTGAATATTCAACTCCTTTTTTTTGATGCTATAGAATTATATGTATTTATCGGTTGGTTTCAAACAAAACCCCATAATGCATTAATCACTGATTAGATAACATCATAATGATTCCTATTACTATTATGATGAATAGTACAAAAAAGAAAATTTTCCAGAAAGAGTAAGGCCGTTTTCCAGAAATAGCTCCAGTTTGCCCATTGATGTAAAAATTATAGGTTTTACCGCTGAATCTGTATGCACTAATATAAACAGGAAGTAAAATATGTTTGAAGGTTTCTTCAGAAAGTGTCATATCTATGGAAGAAACACGTTGGGTGTCTCCTCCAATATCTCTACGCGCCCAGGTGGTTGCGATACGCTCTGCTTCTCGGGTAGAGGCAAGATGACCATCTTTTAGGGGAATTGTATATTTTTCGGTTACAAAGCCCGCTAAATAGCTTGTATTAAAACTTTCTAAAGCCTCTAAATTCCAATTAGAAATCTTTGATGGGATTGGATTTTTATGTTGATGAGAGGCTTCGATAAGGGTGTCATCCACAAAACCACTGATAGAACCTCTTACAGGAGTCCATCTGGTTCTTCGTTCTTGTCTTGTTCGTTGTACTCGTTTCCCATTTACTGTTGCCGTATAGGGCACAGTAACATAATAATAATCTCCCCTTTGCCCAGAGTAGTTGGCATATAACTGTGCGTCAAAAGTCCAATAGGGTAAATATAACCCTTTAGTGTTTTGTGGATCTAATGCGGCTTTTTTGAGTTTGCTGGGGGCAAACCACAATCCTTTTACCCACTTTGAAAATATTTGATGCGATTTTTTTTGGTCGAATTGAAACGGAAGTACCGCACCTGGTAAAATCCAATCTTCTTTATAAGCATCTTCAATGATTAGTGGTGTGGTGCAATATACACAATGCAAAGACTTATAATTTTCTTCAACATGTTGATTCGCCCCACAGTTTTTGCATTGCAACATCACAATCTTTTCCGAATGTGATTGTGAGCCCATCTCATTTAGATAGGGTTTGAGTTCCAACTCTTGAAATCCATTAGAATCTTGAACGATTTCCTCTACATTTCCGCAGTATTCACAAGTAATAGAGGTGGTACCGGGCTTGTATTTAAGTTCTGCTCCACAATTGGAACAGGACTTTTTTTGTTCTGAAACAGCTCTTTTTTCTTCTTCCATAAATCCGATATCCCGATCATTATCCAATTGCAATGATCGGGTTTGATGATTTCTATATTATATATCTTATTAGTTCCCAGGTAGTGGTGGTGGTGTACTACCTCCCAAAAATGACTTTAATTCTTCGACATCTTTCAAAGCAGTCCAATTGGCCATTCCTTGTTTCCAAACCAAAGAATCTTTATTTACTGTTCTGTTAGCAAAAAGAGCTTTTAATTGATCAAATGAAACAGGGCCTGCTTGTTGTCCATTATGAGCGTAAAAATACTGTGCTTGTACCGGCATTGGGGGAGGAGCTGTAGGAGAGGTAGGTTGTACCTGAGCTTGTTGCTGTCCTGCCATTGGATTCATCATGCCTCCCATTTGCTGGGCTAGAACAAACCCCATTCCCATTCCCATTCCGGCGCCAGCTGTACCACCTTCATTAGCTGCAGCGGCTTCGATAGCTTTGGCGGTTTTGAATTTAGTCAACTTATCCAAATCCAACTTATCGATTCGACTGTATTCAAAAATTTCCTTCTTCAATTCTTCTGGCATCGATACATTTTCGATGAAGAATTTTTCTAATGAAATTCCAACAGAATTAAATTCAGGTTGCATCACCTCCAAACAGGTTTCAGAAAGTTCAGTGGTATTGGCAGCATATAATTCGATGGGCAAATTTGCTTCACCAATAGTATCTGTAAAACGAGTAGATATCAAGCTTTTCAAATGCTCGTTAATTTCAAAATTTGTAAAGTTGGCATCAGTACCTACTACATCGATAATAAACTTACCAGGGTCATTAATTTTGAAGGCATAGGTTCCAAAAGCTCTTATCTCTACCAATCCGAAACGATCATCATTGAGTGTAATAGGGTTTTTTGTACCCCATTTTTCGTCGGTAAACAGATGTGTGTTTACAAAATATACTTCAGCTTTAAATGGACTGTTAAAACCGTATTTCCAACCCTTTAAGGTTGCCAAGATAGGCAGATTTTGTGTGTTTAGGGTGTAAGTACCGGGAGCAAATACATCGGCAAGTTTTCCTTCATTAATAAATACAGCAGTTTGCCCTTCTCTTACGATGAGTTGAGCACCGTTTTTTATTTCATTTTGATAGCGTTCAAATCGATGAACAATGGTATCATCTGTATGGTCTAACCACTCAATTATATCGATAAATTCGTGGCTGAGTTTTTTCTTTATTTCGTCAAAAATTCCCATGGATTGTCTATTTTATGAATTCGTGTCCTAAATCTACAAAATAGAAATGTCGAAGAAAAATTAATTTTAAAGTTAATAGTGATCGTATAAATACAACAAGCTTCAAAGAAATAAGATCTTCGAAGCTTGTAAATTAAGGACAAACACTCTCTAATAAATGAAAATTAGGAGTTGAAACAAAAGCATTGACCACCGTCATATATACCACCGGCAAGTCCACATTTGCCGCGACCACTACCGCAGCAAATTTGATCTCCTTTTCGGCAAGCGATTCCTATAGGAAGATGGAGAACAAACCCCTGACCAGTAATATGTTTTTGTTGGTCCCGGTCGATTTTTTCAACGTTTTCAAGATGTAAGATGTTTTTGAGCATGATAGTAAATTTTAATATGGTTAATGATTAACAACAAGCTCTTTGTACTGAAACCAGGGGCCAACCCCTCCATAGATTCCATATCCTATAAGCCATTTAGTTCTTTTTGCGCCATCAAATTGAGCAGGAAAACGAAGTAATGTTCCATTTGACGGAACTTCTGTGTTTAAGGCCGGTGCCCAATAGTGTTCACCCGTAGACCAATTATATGCTTGATAAAAGATGTTAAGCTGGTATTTATGGCTAGCTTCCGGAGCTTGATTTAATATTTCCTGCGGGACAACTAGAGTATAGTTTATGTTGGTAAACGGGGTTGTCTCATTTGGACCGTATAACCCTGGTGCTAAAGTGAAAATTTTACCATTATCGTTTTCAATGGTTTCAATTTTGAAAGGATTGGTTTCAAGATCGTGGTTGATGATCTCATCTGCTTCTTCCTTCTCACAAGATGTGAAAACCAAAAGTGCAAGGATTGGTAAAAAATAAAATACTTTTTTCATTTGTTTTAATTTTAAAGATTAATTTGTTAGCTGAAAGTGGACAAATATAGATGTAGTATTTGCTTGAAAACAAACGACTTATATCGAAATTCATGAAATCAATATCGAAATTCATGAATTCCGATATTTTTATTTTTCGGAGTATTTGCTTTTTAATGAAGTGCCATTTTTTTGGGGTGTAGTTACATTTTTTATAGAAACTGTTATTGGTTCAAAATCTTATATTTGTAGCACTTGCAACTCCTTTTTCGTAAGCAAATGATAGTCTTAATACCCAAAAAAACAAATGGTTTTTTTAGCTTAATTAGTCTGTTTAGACTATTCTCAGTTTTTGTTTTGGGGGTGTATACTACAGTTGGGCAAGAGTCGATTACTAAGGATTCGTTGCAGAAACTCTCTTACGACGAGTTGTACGCTGCCTACAGAAATGCAAATGGGGATACGCTTATATCCAAATTGTATTTATCGACATATCTCGAAAAAGCAATGGCCGATAAGGATACGATAAAAATGGCAGAAGCCTATAGTTCTTTATCCTATTATGCGGCCGAGGAATCCGAAAAGATAGCACTGCTGGATTTGGCTATTGCCATTACCAAAAGATTAGATAATGATAGATATCCTATAAAGGCGTACTCTTTTAAAGGAGGGTATTATTTTACAAAAGGCGATTATCAACGTGCCTTAGATAATTATATCCTTGCCTTAGCATTATCAGAACAAGTACAAAATACCGAGTACATACAAAGTACCAATCATAACATTGCCTGCATAAAAACCAAGATTGATAAGCATGAAGAAGCACTTACTTTGTTTAAAGAGAATTTTGAATATGAGAGTGATAGAGAGGAATTAAATGTGATGTCTTATTTGTTGTCATTGATTCCTATGGCAGAGTCCTATCGGTATAACAAATTGCTGGATTCGGCTTCTTTCTATAATCATAAAGGGATTGAGATGTCCTTGAAAAGCAAAAAACTTAAACATCATTTTTATGGGAAGCTGGTGCTAAATGAAGGAGTTAATTTATTCTTTAAAGAGCATTTTGACCGTGCATACGATAGCATCAACAAGGGCATACGATTGCTGAAAGAAGAACAGATAAAAGATAATGAGAGTTATGTACTGGGATCTTTTTATTTGGGTCAGCTTTATCTTAAAAAGGAAGATACACTTCGAGCAGAAAAGGAGTTTTTGCATATGGATGCTCTAATTCAAAAGGATAACATTATTCTTCCTGAAACCAGAAAAGGATATGAGTTTTTGATTGCATGGTATAAGGCCAATTCAGAACAAGAAAAGCAATTGACCTATATTAATAGATTGCTTCAATTTGACCGTGTGATTGGAAGTCAAAGAGCATCTGTTTCTACCAAGTTGTTTAAAGAGTTTGACACTCCTTTATTACTAAAAGAAAAAGAAGATGTAATCACTGAACTGGAAAAGAATGCAAGTGCCCTTAGTTTTTGGGTGATCATACTGGTTTTATTGTCATTAATGGCTACTGGTTTTACATATTATCAATTTGTAAAAAGAAAGAAGTACCAACAAAAATTTAATGAATTACTGACCCAAGGAAATAAAAGAGAAGAATCGTCTACAAAATTGGCAGATGATGAAATAGGAATTGCAGATGAGGTAGTTAACGACATTCTTAGTAAACTGAATCAGTTCGAAGAAGAGCTTCAATTTCTTCAGAAGAATATTAGTATTTCTTCTCTTGCAAAAGAAATTAATACAAATACGAAATATTTATCAAAGGTTATTAATTATCATAAAAATAAGAGCTTCACCAATTACGTAAATGAATTAAGGGTGCAGTATAGTGTAGAACAATTAAAAGAAAATACATCCTTAAAAAATTATACGATACAAGGTATTGCTGAAGAAATGGGTTTTAATAGCGCAGAATCATTTTCGGCCGCCTTTAAAAAGAGTACTGGGATTAAACCTTCTTATTTTATCCGTAAACTCACCTCTTTACCCATTGAATAATTTATCGAAATTCATGAAATCCATGTAATGTGGCTATATTAAATAGCTGGTTTTGCTATTCTTATTATACATTTGAGTAAACAACGTAAACCACTATAAGGCAAGGACATGAAAAAAGTAAAAGCAAAAAAATTAGAGCTTAAAAAGCTAAATGTTGCTCAATTAGATCGATTGGATACGATAAAGGGAGAGGGCACCTCTATTTTAACCATTTTAATACAAACTGAGAATCCTCGGGTATGTCCAAAAGACACCGATAAATGTCACACTCATGATTGTCCGGGAACAACAATAATTCGTATTTGAGAATTTGATAAAAAGAAAGAGGACTTCGATAGTCCTCTTTTCTATTTAATTTCTTCCTCTTTCTTCAGGATAAAGCAGATGTACAGGATCACTTTGCCAGTATTCTTTGGTATCTATATCCATAATAGTTAGAGGGCCTTTAAAAGCTGCTCCTGTATCCATATTCCAAACGCATGCCGCGTTAATAGGTACGGTTTTGTTGATTCGAGTAACAGGAGTATGCCCTATGTATATTTCGTCAAAAATCAATAATCTCTTAGGATACCTACAGTCCGTTTTTTCTAGTTGAGCGTCTAGTCCAAGGGCTGTTTCCCAAAGGGTTCTATCCCAGTAAAACAATTTTTCAAAATACTCTCGGTGTGGACCATTCAAATTGGTAAAACCTGCATGCAAAAACAATCGATTACGGTTATCGATATGATAGTTAATTAATCCTTCAAAGAAGTGCAAGTGAGCTTCAATTTCCTCTTTGGACTTTTTTGCATACGAATTCATGGTAGCTTGACCGCCATGTTTAATCCAATCAGAATTATAGGTGTTTTGAGTCAACCAGGTATAACATAATTCGTCGTGATTCCCTCTTAGAAATGTGCAATTATGGGTAGTGTTTAATTCCATTAAGAAGGAGATCAACTCAGCACTTTCGCTCCAACCATCTACGTAATCTCCAAGGAAAATAAGATGATCATCGGGAGTTACATTTATTTTTTGTATTAATTGTTTCAAGGCTTTTAGTGCGCCGTGAATATCACCTATTACCAAATTTCTGCTCATGTTTTTTTACTAGATATTAACTGTATCTGACTTTTCTTAAAATTCTTATGCTTTCTTTGTAAAGGGAGTATACTTTACCGTTGTACGTTTTTAGATGGGGTTTGGCGTCTTCAAGTTTTTCTTTTGCTTCTTTAAAATCATTAAAATAACAGATCAAATAAGTTGCAGGGAGGTTTAACAAATCATTCTCTTCATTTTTTGATAAAGGAATTTTGTTTTTTAACTTATCAATTAGTGCATTATTACTGTTGTACAAATGGTATAATGTTTTTCGATCAAACTGTGGGGGGTCAAAAAGTAGTTTACTTTCAATATCATAACTCACATTGTCCTTGAAAGTGATGACGACTTCTTCAAGCGGATAATATTTGTAAGTCTCTTGCAATCCAAGTTGTACATATTCTACAATTTTAAACTGATCTTCGGATAGAGATATGCTCACCTCGTCAAGTTCTGAATAAAAAAGCTTAACCTGTTCATTAATCAATGCAATATCGACTCTAGAGTAATAAGCGTCTCCGTTTTGTCTTTTTTCTTTGCCCGCCCAGCAAACCACAAAATACTCTTTAAAAACCTTGTAAGTGGGGTTATAATCTTTTCTGGAATTCATAAAATCAAAAACACCATCCAGAGTAAGCTCAATATTGTTTTGTGCATGGCTTTCGATGGCACTTACAATTTCAGAATTGACATCTTTGATTTCAATATCAAAAACTTTGGGCATGCTAATACTTCCATCCCTGAAAAAGACCGTTCCACCATAGTATTTCCAGATGTTTTTGCGTAGCGCACATATTTTATTGGATTGTGATCGGATCGATACCAGTCCAACTACTTTGTCTCCAGGCAAATGCGGGAAAGGGATATTTTCGTAAGCTACCAAAGGCGGATTTTCAAGATATGCATTAACCAGATTTTGGATTTTGCTATCGTCAAAAAAATCTACACCAACGATCTGATTATCTTCATCTTCAACGCCAATCACAATATAAGAGTTGTTTTCAGGATTAGAATTGGATAAAGCACAGATATGTTTCAAAAACTTGGCTTTACCCTCTTTTTCGCCAATATTAAGCTTCCTCTTTTTGTCATAAAAACTATTTTCGTCATTATGAGCGAGTAGGTTCTTGATAAGTAGGCGTTTATTAATCATTCCTTTTACAAATTGCAATCGACATTTTTCCCAATATAAACTTAGCTATTTTTATTCGGGAGACAATGATGTGAAAATAAAGAAATCATAAACTTTTGTTAACCATTGTACTTGTAGCTTGGGCTGTAGGCAATACAATCAAGTCCGAAATATTGACGTGATAGGGTCTGGTAACAACAAAAACGATGATATCTGCAATGTCATTTGGGGTAAGTGGGTCAAAACCTTTGTATACATTATCTGCTCGATCATCATCTCCTTTAAATCGTACATTGCTGAATTCGGTTTCTACCAAACCAGGATGAACAGCTCCCACTTTTATGCCATACTGATTAAGATCAATAAGCATGGCTTTGTTTACTGCATCTACAGCATGCTTACTGGCACAATAGACATTACCATTGGGGTATACCTCTTTGGCAGCTATAGAACCGATATTGATGATGTGACCCGATTTTTGATTGACCATCTTTGGGATGATCGCTTTTGATACATACAACAACCCTTTTACATTAATATCCATCATAGCATCCCAATCCTCTAGACTTCCAGTTTGTATAGGATCCAATCCATGAGCGTTACCCGCGTTATTGATCAAGATATCGATAGTGTCGAAATCAGAAGGAAGACTTTCTATGGCATCAAATACGGCTTGTTTATCTCTTACGTCAAAAGACAAGGTGTGTACTTGGGTGTGTTCTCCTAATTCCTGTTGTAGTTGATCAAGCCGGTCTGCTCTTCTTCCGCATAGAATTAATTTGTAGTGTAATTTGGCAAATGCAATGGCAGTAGATTTTCCGATGCCACTGGTAGCGCCTGTAATTAAGGCTGTTTTCATAGGTGAATACTTATTCTTTTTATTTTAGAAATTCTGATTACTAAAAATGGTCATACCAACCATTAGATATAGCAACATATTGGGAGTATATACTTTCTTTAAAATCGTCTGTTGTAGCCAAAAAATAAAATATAGCTACAGCACAGACGAAAAAGAAAAGCTTTTGATTATGTTGGCTGCTTGAAATGCAACATCTATATCTAGGTTTCGTCTTTGAAATACTCATCGTAAAAACGATGTGTATCAGTATGTCCTGTTTTTTCTGAAACGAGCGTTAAATATACTGTAAAATTTGGGCTTTTGCTTAGTTATATAGGATATATTTAACCTAGAATTAACAGGGTGTCGAAAATTATTTTAACAATTTGCAATGTTGAATTAGTAATGTTAAATTCACGCTTTTAAAATTAAAAATAGATGGAAGAGAACAATTCTATTGATATAGCTTCAATCAACCAAAAAATAGAAAAGGAATCTGCGTTTGTGGATTTATTGACCTTGGAGATGAACAAGGTGATTGTGGGTCAAAAGCACATGGTAGAACGATTGTTGATCGGATTATTGGGTCAAGGGCATATTCTGTTAGAAGGAGTGCCGGGATTGGCAAAGACCTTAGCGATTAATACCTTGTCGAGAGCGGTTCATGGTAGTTTCAGTCGTATTCAGTTTACGCCAGACTTACTTCCTGCCGATGTAGTAGGAACCTTGATATATAACATAAAAGAGAACGATTTTTCTATCAAAAAAGGACCTATTTTTGCCAACTTCGTATTAGCAGATGAGATCAACCGTGCTCCTGCAAAGGTACAAAGTGCATTGCTAGAGGCCATGCAGGAAAAGCAAGTAACCATTGGTGATGAAACTTTTATTCTGGACAAACCATTTTTGGTAATGGCAACACAAAACCCGGTAGAGCAAGAAGGAACGTATCCGCTACCAGAAGCACAGGTAGACCGTTTTATGCTAAAAACCGTGATCGATTATCCAAAACTAGATGAGGAGCAGTTGATCATTCGCGCCAACCTGAAAGGATCTTTTGAAAAAGTAAATCCGGTAGTCTCTCTAGAGCAAATTCTGAATGCTCAAAAAGCGGTAAGAGAAGTATACATGGATGAGAAGATTGAAAAATATATTCTGGATATCATTTTTGCTACTCGTTATCCAGAAAAATACGGTTTAGAAGATTTAAAACCATTGATTAACTTCGGAGCTTCTCCTCGTGGTAGTATCAATCTGGCAACAGCAGCAAAATGCTATGCTTTTATCAAAAGAAGAGGATATGTAATTCCAGAAGATGTACGAGCAGTAATACATGATGTATTGCGTCATCGTATCGGAATTACGTACGAAGCTGAAGCCGAAAATGTAACTTCTGAAGATATTATCAATAAGATCGTTAACGAGATCGAAGTACCATAGGGTTTTTAGGTTTTCGAAGAATGATTACACGGATACTTAATTCAATCATTCGTCAAAAAATCAGAATCGTAAAGAAATGCAATGGATACTAAGGAGTTACTAAAGAAAGTTCGAAAAATTGAGATCAAAACACGTCGGTTAAGTGATCATATCTTTGGAGGAGAATATCATTCTACCTTCAAAGGAAGAGGTATGACCTTTAGTGAAGTGCGACAATATCAGTTTGGAGATGATGTACGTAATATAGATTGGAATGTTACCGCGCGTTATAATGAACCTTATGTAAAGGTTTTTGAGGAAGAGCGAGAGCTTACCATGATGTTGATGGTAGATGTTTCGGGATCTCAGTTATTTGGTACTCAGCAACAATTTAAAAAAGAAATCATTACCGAAATAGCAGCTACTTTGGCGTTTTCGGCTACGCAAAATAACGATAAAATAGGATTGATTTTGTTTACCGACGAGATCGAACTGTTTATTCCACCAAAAAAGGGAAGGTCTCATGTTTTGCGAATCATTAGGGAGCTTTTGGAGTTTGAACCCAAGAGTAAAAAGACCAATATTACCGAGGCCTTGAAGTTTCTTTCGAATGTAATGAAAAAGAAAGCCATCGTTTTTATACTGTCTGATTTTGTTGCAGACGAATATCAGCAAACGCTCAAAATTGTTTCTGGAAAACATGATGTAACCGGAATACGAGTTTATGATCGGTACGAAGAAGAGATTCCTAATCTTGGGATGGTGCAGATGGAAGATGAAGAAACCGGAGAATTGCTTTTGGTCAATACAGGTTCTAAAAAAATACGCCAGAATTATAGTAAGTACTATAACGAGCAAATCAACTATTTCAAAGATAGCTTTAATCGAAGTGGAGCGGGATCGCTAAGCAGCAGGATCGATGAAAGTTATGTAAAAAAATTACTAGGATATTTTAAAAGAAGAGGATAGTAGCACTATTAATGAAGAATAATCGATTACCACATACAAAAAAACAAAACCTAAAAGTAGTTCCGTTCTTTCTATGGGTAGTTTTTTCTTTATTGACTACCGCAGGTTATGCGCAGGTAAAGGGAACTATTGATTCCACTTCTATCAAAATCGGGGAAGAGATTCGATATAAGATGGAAGTGCAAGCAGATTCTACACAGATTGTAGTTTTTCCAGAAGGGCAGACATTCATGCCACTAGAGGTCATTGATTCGTATACCATCGATACGGCTAGAAATGATAACCGATACAGTCTTATTAAAGAGTATGCATTGACACAATTTGATTCGGGACAATACACCATACCTCGACAAAAAGTAATGGTTGGGGATCAAGTATTTTTTACCGATTCTTTAAAGGTAGAGGTACGAGATGTTTTGGTAGATACCACCAAACAAAAAATGTATGAGATCAAACCTCTGGTTGAGGTTGATGCTTCTTTTTTTAATTTGAAAAAATACATTTGGTGGATTTTGATTCCATTGCTATTGATGGGAGCAATTGCATTTTTTGTCTTCCGAAGAAAAAAGAAGAAACAGGCCAAAGAAGAAGAATTACCAGCCTACGAAAGAGCTATGCTTGCGTTGCGAAGAATAGACGAATCTCATTTACTTGAAGAAGATTCTCATAAAGAATACTATTCACAACTTAGTGACACCGCAAGAAAATACATCGACGAAGAGGTGTATGATCATGCTATGGAGAGTACTACCGACGAGTTGATCGCCAAGTTGGACGAAGAAATTAAATCCGGAGCACTGGATTTAGACAAGCAAACAGTAGAAGAGCTAAAGAGTGTTCTGAAAACTGCCGATATGGCCAAATTCGCTAAATCAAAACCAGATATTGGGACGGCAAAAGCGGATCGAAATGTGATCGAACGAGTGATTACCGAAACCAAAGAGGCAATTCCAGAGCCAACCGAAGAAGAACTTTTGGCGGATGAGGAATACAGAAAGACAGTTGCAGAGAAAAAGAGGAAGAAGAAGATTATTCTGGGGAGTTTGGCAGGAGTAGGGGTTGTTGCTATTACGCTTATTGCTTTTATCCTAATCAAAGGGTATGATGTGGTAAAAGATTCGCTGTTAGGTCATCCCACCAAAGAGCTGGCAGAAAGCCAATGGATATCTAGTGCGTATGGATCTCCGCCCGTTACAATCTCTACCCCAAAAGTATTGATCAGAAATGAGTATCAACTGACTGAGGAGCAAAAGCAAATCCTTAAAGGAAACGAGACCTTTGCTTACGGAAGCATACTTGGTAATTTTTATGTAGTAGTAAGCACCTTATCTTACCAACAACAAACACAGGTAGATCTTAAAAAAGCAGTAGAAGGTAGTGTAGGATATCTAGAAGGGAATGGAGCCAAAAATATTTCGGTAAAAAATGAAGAATACCAAACCCTGGGTGGTGCAAAAGGAGTAAAAGTGTTTGGAAATTTTGAGATTACCAACCAAGTAAAACAAACCACTCAAAAGAATGAATATGTGATGCTTAATTTTGCCGAACAAGGAGGGTTTCAGCAAATCACAGTTGTGTATGATATAGAAGATCGTTATGCCAGAGACGTGGCCCAACGTATTATTAATTCTGTAGAACTAAGAAATCCCAAATAGCAATGTTTGAAAACTTTACATTCGAAAATCCACAGTTTTTCTGGTTGTTTTTGTTGCTTCCATTGGCGATAACTTGGTTCATATGGAAACGTAACAAACAACAGGCTGAGCTCAAAATATCTAGTATCAAAGGTTTTAAGGTAACTAGTAGTTGGTTAACAAAACTAAAACCACTTTTGTTTGCACTACGATTAATTGCAATGGCTTTAATTATAACAGCACTAGCAAGGCCAAGAACAGTAGATGTATCTACAAAAACCAAAACGACCAAGGGTATTGATATTGTGATGGCTATCGATGTTTCTGCCAGTATGCTAGCCAAAGATTTACGACCAAATCGTCTTGAAGCCTTAAAAGATGTAGCAGCAGAATTTATTAAAGATAGACCTAATGATCGAATCGGGTTAGTAGTATATGCAGGAGAAAGCTTTACCAAGACGCCAATTACCAGTGATAAATCTATTGTCTTGAACAGCATGAAAGATGTGCGCTATGACAATGTTTTGGAAAACGGAACAGCCATAGGGATGGGTTTAGCAACATCGGTAAACAGGCTTAAGGATAGCAAAGCAAAGAGCAAAGTGATCATATTACTTACTGATGGATCCAATAATGCCGGGTTTATCGATCCAAAAATTGCTTCAGAACTGGCGGTAGAATATGGTGTTAAAACCTATACGATCGGATTAGGAACCAATGGAATGGCTCTGGCACCCGTTGCTATATTACCCAACGGTTCTTTCCAGTACGGAAGGGTACAGGTAGAAATTGATGAAGAATTGTTGAAGGAAATTGCCAAAGCAACCGGAGGAAAATATTTTAGAGCAACTAATAACAAAAAATTAGAAGAAATCTATCAGGAAATTGATAAATTAGAAAAAACGGATATCGAAGAGTTTAAGTTTTATAACTACGAAGAAAAATTCAGGTCTCTGGTGCTATTAGCCGGATTGTTGATTTTTGTCGAGTTTTTGCTTCGATACACCGTATTTAGAAGTTTTGTGTAAAAATTGATGAATAAAGGAATAATACTAGTTGGTAGTTCACGTAGTAATGGAGATACATCCAAAGTGGTAACGTATCTTCAAGAGATTACTGGTTTTGAAGCTGTAGATCTTAGTCAAAAAGACATTGGTTATTTTGATTATGAATTTAAAAATAAGGATGATGATTTTAATTATCTCTTTAAAGGGATAGTACAAAATTACCAAACGATCATTTTTGCTACTCCTGTATATTGGTATACAATGAGTGCAACGATGAAGACATTTTTGGATCGAATTTCAGATTTTTTGTATCAGGAAAAGGACTTTGGTCGTATGCTTCGGGGAATGAATATGGGTATGTTGAGCTGTAGTAACAGTGATGATCGCCCAGAAGAGTTTCATTTGCCATTTTCAAGAAGTGCTTCTTATTTGGGCATGAATTATTTGGGAGATGTGCATTCCTGGGTAAAAGATGATGAAATTCCTACTGATGTGAAAGAAAAGATTAATGCTTTTGCATTACAGATAAAAAGTTGAGTTAATAATTGTAACAATACGTGAGATCCAAGGTTGTAATATATAGAGGATAACACAGATAACATATGTATCTACTAGAAGAAAAAATATACTTTTGGTTATTATTGGGGATTCCGGTACTCATACTCATGTTTTTAGGAGTGTTGGTATGGAAGAAGACGATGCAAAAAAAGTTTGCCAATCCAGAATTGCTGAAGAAATTAAGTCCTAATCGCTCTGTTTTCAAATCGATACTGAAGATTGCTGTAATCAGTCTGGCTTTAGCCTGCCTGGTGATGGCTTTGGTCAACCCAAAAATCGGAACCAAGCTGGAAACGGTAAAACGAGAAGGGGTAGATGTTGTTTTTGCTATTGATGTTTCCAAAAGTATGTTGGCAGAGGATATCGCGCCTAATCGATTAGAAAAATCGAAACAATTGGTGACTCAGATTATCAATAATCTGGCAAGTGACCGCATCGGAATCATCGCATATGCAGCTAGTGCATTTCCACAGTTGCCAATTACAACAGATTATGCTTCGGGTAAAATGTTCCTTCAATCCATGAATACCGATATGCTGTCTTCTCAGGGAACGGCAATCTATGAGGCAATAGAATTGGCAAAAACCTATTACAACGACGAAGAGCAAACCAATAGGGTGTTGTTTATTGTAAGCGATGGTGAAGATCATGAAGGGAATGTACAAGCCATTGCTGAAGAAGCAGCAGAGGAGGGGATCAAAATTTTTACCATTGGTGTAGGATCTCAAAAGGGAGGACCAATCCCCATAAAAAGAAATGGAATCATACAGTCCTACAAAAAGAATAGCCAGGGAGAGACGGTAATTACAAAATTGAATGCGTCAATTTTGCAGGAAATTGCCAATGAAGCCGATGGCACATATATTGAAGGGAGAAATACCAGTAATGTGGTAGAAGAAGTAACGACCATATTACAAAATATGGATAAGAAAGAGTTTGAAGCAAAGCAGTTCGCAGATTTCAAAGATCAGTTTCAGTGGTTTTTGGCAGCGGGACTTTTATTGTTGTTCTTAGATATTTTCTTGCTAGAGAGAAAGACATCCTGGTTAAAAAAGTTAAACCTTTTTAATGAGCAATAAAATGAAATATTATAGCATTATCATATCGTTGTTTGTATTTGGATTGAGTTTTGCACAAGAGCAGGACCTCGAGGAGTTGGTTAATGAAGCAAGACAATTTGTGGCAACAGGTAATGAGGTGCTTACCAGAGATGGTAATTTTCCAAAAGCTGAAGGAGAATATAGAAAGGCTATAGCCAAAAATCCTGTAGATCCCACAGCAAAATATAATCTTGCCAATGCCTATTACAATTCAGAAAAATATGACGAGGCACATCTGCGTTATAAGGAGGCAGCAAAAATAGAAACAGCGACCAAATCCGAAAAACATAAGGCATTTCATAATCAAGGAAATACCTATATGGAACAAAAGAAATATAAAGAAGCGGTTGAAGCCTATAAAAATGCACTTCGTAATAATCCCAAGGATGATGAAACTCGTTATAATCTAGCTTTGGCCAAAAAGATGTTGGAAGAAGAGCAACAGCAAAATGACCAAAACCAGGATGATCAGGATCAGGATCAGGATCAAAACGAAGATCAGCAAAATCAGGACAATCAGGATCAGAAAGAAGGAGATGATAAGCAGGATCAAAAAGGAGATGATGGTGACAATGAACAGGATAAGCAGAATGATAAGGAAGAGGGCGAAGATGATAAGGATAAAGGCGATCAGGAGAAAGATGATAAAGGAGAACCTAAGGATGAAGAAAAGGATCAGGGACAAGGTGAAAATGAGAAACAAGAACAACCTCAAGATCAAAAACCACAACAGGCACAAGGACAGCTATCTCCTCAGCAGGTAAAAAGTCTCTTGGAAGCCATGAATAATGAAGAAAAGAAAGTTCAGGATAAGATAAATGCCAAAAAAGCACAAGGGCAAAAGGTACGTACCGATAAAGACTGGTAAGTATATCGTCTTCCCTAAAGCTTTTGATGAAGTGAAAGAGAAAAAATAAAACGAATGAAACTAAAACTAATTTTTCTAACCCTAGTACTCGCAGTAACTCAATTTACCGTTGCTCAGGTAAAATTTGAAGCTAAGGTGAGTAAGAAAAAGTTGGGCGTAAACGAAAGATTACGCGTGGATTTCGAGATGAATAAGGATGGAGATAACTTTACACCTCCTTCTTTTTCGGGATTTACGGTTGTAGGTGGTCCTAATCAATCCATTAGTAATTCTTGGATCAACGGTAAAAGATCCTATTCAAAAACGTTTAGCTATTTTCTAGAACCCACCCGAAGAGGTAGAATCACCATCAAACAAGCAACCATAGAGATTGATGGGCAAACCTATAAAACCTTACCAGTACAAGTAGAAATAACAGCAGCTGTCGATAAGCCAAAAGATGGAAATAACTCTGATTTTGTAGCCAGCGAGAATTTACATTTGGTTGCCGAAGTCTCCAAAGGAAATCCTTATCTCAATGAAGCAATTACAGTAGTCTATAAACTGTATGTAAGCCCAAGGATTAGTGTAAGCAATTGGCGCGAATTAGATAGTCCAACCTATAGTGATTTTTGGAGTCAGGCCATTGACATGAAGCAACTGAAGATCGAAAATGGAGAATATAAAGGAGAACCTTATCGATTTGTAGTACTGCGCAAAACCGTATTGTATCCTCAAAAAACGGGGAAATTAAACATAGAACCTTTAACTCTTACGGTCTCTGTAGATGTGCCTACCAAACGAAGAGATATCTTTGGGGGTAGACTATATTCTACAGTAAACAAGACCGTGGCCGCGGGGAATAGAACGATTAATGTAAAACCTTTGCCACAACAAGGTAAGCCTGATGATTTTTCGGGGGCAGTGGGATCTTTTGATTTTAAGGTAACCACCAACAAACGAGAATTGGATGCTACAGAGTCACTAGAAGCCAAAGTATCGGTAACAGGTAATGGTAACCTGAAGTTGTTCGATTTACCAAAATTAAGTGTTCCCAACGGATTAGAGCAGTACGAACCTGAACATAATGAGCGTGTAAGAACTAACCTTACCGGAATGGCAGGAAATATTGGGGATACCTATACCTTGGTACCGCAGTATAAGGGTAAATATCCTTTACCATCGATTTCTTTCTCTTATTTTGATCTGAAAACAGAGAGTTATAAGCGCATTACTTCTGATGAGATCATAATTAATGTAAAAACAGGACCAGATGGTGGCGATGTGGTAAGCACGACAGAAGCTACCAATAGTGGCAAAAAGCTGGTAACACAAACAGGTACGCAATTCAGATTTTTGAAGCTGGATGCTAATCTCGAACCCATCCAAAAAGAACATTTCTTCAAATCTACTGCGTATTGGGTAGCACTAACGGCACCTTTGTTAGCAATTCCTCTATTTTTATTTTTTGGTAAGAAAAGAGAAGAACGTCTTAATGATGTCAGTGGGAATAGAGTTAGAAAAGCAGATAAGCTAGCACGTAAATACCTTTCTGAGGCCAAGAAAAATTTAGGAAATCAGAAAGAGTTTTATATCGCTATGGAGAGAGCACTTCATAACTATCTTAAAGCGAAGTTGCAAATCCAAACCAGTGAGATGAGCAAAGATCGAATACAACGATTGCTCAAAGAAAGAGATGTTGATGATACTACTGCAATAGAATTTATAGGATTGTTAGAAAGTTGTGAGTTTGCCAGATATACTCCTTCATCTACTTCGGCCATGCAGCAAGATTATGATAAAGCCTCTAGAGTGATTGCTAGTATCGATAAACAATTATAAAAATATACCGTGAAACAAATAGTAAACATACTAGTTTTTATAGCATGCTTCTCTGGTTTTTCGCAGCATACAGAAAAGTTTCAAAGAGCTAATGCATTATATAATCAGGAAAAGTACCAGGAGGCTATAGACGCCTATAAATCTATTTTGGATGCAGGCCAGGAGTCAGCAGCATTATATTATAATCTTGGAAACGCGCATTATAAGCTCAGTAATGTAGGACCTAGTATTTATTATTTCGAAAAGGGGTTAGAATTGGCTCCAAACGATGAAGATATCCAAAACAACTTGGTTTTTGCTCAAAATGCTACAATAGATGCCATTGATGCGATACCAGAAGGGTTCATCTCGGGTACCTTAAATCGATTTACCTCATTGTTTTCGTTTAACGGTTGGGCATGGGCTTCTGTATTGTGTATTATAAGCTTTGTAGTGTTGTTTATTTTGTACTACGTGGCTAGAACTTCCTCAAAAAAGCGTTTATTTTTTGTAGCTAGTTGGGCAATCGTTTTGATTGGATTATTCTCAATATTTTTTGCTTTCAGACAGTTTAATAACGCACAAAACAATCAGTTTGCGATCATTTTTGCACAGGAAACAACCATCAAGAGTGAACCAAACCTTCGAAGTGAAGATATTTTTCAATTGCATGAAGGAACAAAAGTAGAGGTTACCGAAACTGTAAATAATTGGAAAAAGATAAAACTTACCGACGGAAAAATAGGCTGGATTCCTTCTGAAGACCTGAAAGAATTGTAATATTCGGGCAAATTTACGATTGATTTAACAGAATTTGAAAGTAATACTGTTATTTTAGCTTCTCAAAATTTAGTATAGTCGATGTTCAAGCCTCAAATAGCTCGTTTGTTAATCATGTTAGGATTCCTTCTACATTTATCCTACTATGGGGCTGGATTAATTGATTTTTACGTTTGTGAAGATAAATCCTCTATCGTCTTAGAGGAAACAGAGAGTTCTGAACAGCAGGAAAAAGAAAATTCAGAAAAAGAAGACGTAAAAGAGAAAGATAAAATTTCACAAGACTTCGATCAAAGACTTACAAGATGGGTGGATAATAGTATCAATACGTATCCTGACCTGTTTACCTCAAATATTTCGGTATATCTGGAACATAAGACACCCCCTCCAGAATTCGCCTAGTTTTTACTGTAACCAATCAATGATGTCTACTTGAGCATATGCGCTTAGGTAGCGGTTGATATTGTTTTTTTACCGAAACAAAACATTTTTTTATTCGATTGTACTTTTTAAAACTCAGATAAAAGCACAAACAACCAAATAGATTTATATTATGAGCGTTTTTAAAACATTAAAAAATGATTTACCGGCAAGTATTGTCGTGTTTTTTGTAGCATTACCATTATGTTTGGGTATTGCACTTGCCAGTGGAGCTCCATTATTTTCTGGATTGATAGCAGGGATAGTAGGAGGTATAGTTGTAGGTATTCTTAGTGGTTCTCAAATTGGAGTAAGTGGTCCGGCAGCGGGTCTTGCGGCTATTGTATTATCCGCTATTGGTGCACTGGGAGGTTTCGAAAATTTCTTGGTAGCTGTAGTACTAGGAGGAGCAATTCAAATAGCTTTTGGACTTCTTAAAGCCGGAATTATTGGATATTATTTTCCGTCATCAGTAATCAAAGGAATGCTAACAGGTATTGGAATTATTATCATTCTAAAACAAATACCCTACTTTTTTGGTTTGGACAAAAATCCAGAAGGTAATTTTGCCTTTTTACAATTGGATGGAGAAAACACTTTAACAGAACTATTAAAGACTATAAATGCCGTAATTAGCGGAAACGTGAGTGTAGGAGCAACAGTGATTGCTTTGATCGCACTGGGGATATTAATCCTTTGGAACAAGGTTTTATCAAAAAAGGGTAAAATTTTCCAACTTATTCAAGGTCCTTTGGTAGCTGTGGTCGTTGGTATATTGTTTTATGTTTTTACCAAAGATGGTGCTTTAAATATTACTAAAGATCATTTGGTAGCTGTTCCTATTCCGGATGGTATCGATAGCTTTTTAGGGCAATTTAGCTTTCCTAATTTTGCTGTAATTACAAATACAGATATTTGGATCACTGCATTTACTATTGCATTAGTAGCAAGTTTGGAAACACTATTATGTGTTGAAGCAACCGATAAGCTAGATCCTGAAAAAAGAGTTACACCTACCAACCGAGAATTATTGGCTCAAGGAGCGGGAAATATGATTTCAGGATTTATTGGTGGACTACCGATTACACAGGTAATTGTTCGTAGTTCTGCAAATATTCAATCTGGAGGACGTAGCAAAATGTCTGCTATTATTCATGGTTTCTTTTTGTTGATTTCAGTTATCTTAATTCCAACACTCTTGACAAAAATTCCATTATCTGTTCTTGCCGCTATCTTATTTATCGTAGGATATAAATTGGCAAAACCGTCATTGTTTAAAACCATGTATAACCTAGGCTGGAAACAATTTATCCCGTTCGTAGTTACTGTATTAGGTATTGTATTTATCGATCTTTTATGGGGTATCGGTTTAGGACTAATGGTAGGAATTGTTGTTATCCTTATCAAGAGTTATCAAAATTCGCACTTCCTGCATATGGAAGATGTTAGTAATGGTAAGCATCGCGTAAATATGACATTGGCCGAAGAAGTAACTTTTTTCAATAAAGGAGCAATTCTTAAAGAATTGGATCGATTACCAGAAGAAACTTACTTAACCTTGGATGTTAGAAAGACTAGATATTTGGATAATGATATCATAGAAATTTTAGAAGACTTCTCTGAAAAGGCAAAGAATAGAAGAATAGATATCAAATTGATTTCTGAAAGAGGTGAGATTGAAAACCCCGATAGTTATATCCAGTTTTTTAAATTAAGACCTCGAACCACATAAAATTAATAATATAAGTAACTACACATGAAAGCACTTACAAAAGAAACACAAGCAGCAATTACTCCACAAAAGGCAGTAGAGTTGCTTAAAGAAGGAAACGAAAGATTTCAAAAAAGCTTAAAAGCGGATAGAGACCTTTTGGAACAAGTAACAGACACAAAATCTGGTCAGTATCCGTTTGCTACGATATTGAGTTGTATCGATTCTCGAGTATCTTCAGAATTGATTTTTGATCAGGGGATAGGAGATATTTTTAGCGCAAGAGTAGCTGGTAATTTCGTAAATGAAGATATCCTGGGAAGTATGGAATTCGCATGCAAATTGGCAGGTACCAAGTTGGTTTTGGTATTAGGGCACACAAGTTGTGGGGCTGTAAAAGGAGCTTGTGATGATGCAAAATTAGGAAATCTTACTGCATTGATCAGTAAGATAAAACCAGCTGTAGCCGCGGTTACCGAACCTGCTGACGCTGCAGAACGTACTTCAAAAAATATTGATTTTGTAAACGAAGTAGCGGTTAAGAATGTACACATGACTATCGATAATATCAGAACCCAAAGTGCTGTGCTCAAAGAGATGGAAGACAATGGGGAGATCCTGATTCTAGGAGGAATGTATGATATTAATGACGGGAAAGTGACCTTCTTTGAAGCGTAAGACATTTATAATTTTTTAGAAAAAGAGCTGTTGCGTGTGTGCGACAGCTCTTTTTTTATTGGTATTTTTGATTTTGAAATAAGGAAAACAAACACAAACTATAGCCAATATGAAGGGTTTTTTCAAACATTTAAAAGGGGACGCCTTTGGTGGGTTAACCGCCGGTATCGTTGCATTACCATTAGCACTTGCATTTGGAGTATCTTCTGGATTAGGACCTAGCGCAGGTTTATATGGAGCTATTTTTATTAGCTTTTTTGCCGCGCTTTTTGGAGGTACAAATACTCAGATTTCTGGTCCTACAGCACCAATGACCGCAGTAAGTATGTTAATCATTGCAGGTTTAATTGGAGCACACAACGGGGATGTTAATGCTGCGTTGCCAGCCATACTAACCGTTTTTTTACTTGCTGGGATCATACAAATTGGACTAGGAGCTGTAGGCGTAGGAAAGTATATTCGATATATTCCTTATCCCGTGGTTTCTGGATTTATGACTGCAATTGGGGTAATGATTCTTATTACACAGTTCTTGCCAGCCTTGGGATATTATCCAAAAGAAGATAAAGCTTTTGTAAGTAAGTTTATGCCCGAGGCAGAAGAAGTAATTTTGAATAAAATCCTTAAAGATGAAGCTGGTGAAGGGATTTTGGTATTAGGAGATTTTAAAGAAACGATCAAAAGAGCAGAGAAAATTACTCCGGGAGAAGTTGAATTAGAAGCTACTGCTTTGGCCGGAAACTACTCTTCGGGAGTAGTTGGTTCTTTAAAAAGTTTACCAAATGCATTAGGCAACATCAACTATTTAGAACTCATACTATGCCTTGCTACCATATTGGTCATTTATGGATTCAAACGAATAACAACAGCTATACCAAGCACCTTGGTGGCCTTATTGTTGGTGTCTGGTATCGCTTATGGGTTTAATTTGGATTATCGACCTATACAGGAAATACCAAGTGGGTTCCCGAAATTCAATCTTTCTATATTTTCGGATTTTAGTTTAGGCTCTGTGGCGCCCTATATTTTTTCGGCACTAACACTTTCTATATTGGGAGCTATAGACTCTTTGTTAACTTCGGTGGTAGCCGATAATATGACCAAGACCAAACACAATCCCAATAGAGAATTGGTGGGGCAAGGAATAGGAAATAGTATTGCTGCACTATTTGGTGGAATACCTGGTGCGGGAGCCACTATCCGGACTGTGGTAAATATCAATGCCGGAGGAAAATCAAAACTATCCGGTATGATTGCAGGAGTACTGTTGTTGATTGTTTTACTAGCTCTAGGACCTGTTGCTTCGCAAATTCCTGCTGCTGTACTAGCTGGAATTCTAATTACCGTAGGAATCGGAGTAATGGATTACAAAGGATTAAGAGCCATCCCGCATATGCCAAAAATAGAGGTGGTGATCATGCTTATTGTGTTGGTGTTATCCGTTACCTGGAATTTGATCTATGCCGTTGGGATTGGATTGATCATCGCATCTTTGATCTTTATGAAAAAAATGGGAGATGTTACTGCGAGACAATCTAAGTTAGTATCTCTGGATGGCGTAGAACATACTCCAAAAATTGAAAAACTATGGAAAGATGAAACTAATTTCCCAAAAGAGCTACAAGAAGAGATTTTTATCAAACACCTTAGTGGACCCGTGTTTTTTGGCGCTACAAGCGAATTACAGGAGCTTGCCAGCCAGATCCCCGAAACGGCAGCCCATGTGATCATACGAATGGATAAAGTCCCTTATATGGATCAATCCGGGGTATACGTTCTTGAGGAGATTTTACTAGGTCTGGATCAAAAAGGTATAGATTCTTCTATTGTAGGGATACAGCAACAACCTTTGTATCTCACCAAAAAGATGAATATTATCCCAGATTTGGTGCCCGAGCATTTTGTATTCAAAGATTTTGATTCTTGTATTGGTGCAGTACGTCAAATTGTAATCGAAAAGATAGGAAAGGGATAAATTTCCTTATCGATATTATGTAATAATATATGCAAAAAGGCCTTTTTAGGCCTTTTGTTGTTCTGAGTCTTTTCTTAACAAATTAGGGAGAACTGCAGGTGCAATTTTACGAACCGGTTCATACAGTATGGACGAATTTAAAGTCTCTTGTTTGATCAATGTAATATTTCGATTTATAGCATCTACAAAGATCAGGATAACACTGGCGATGAAAGCCATTTTTAATACACCAAAAGCACCTCCCAATATTTTGTTTAGTATACCAAGCGCCGCATAATCTGCAATTTTGGTCAATAATTTTCCTGCCAAAGAGACAAGGATGACAACTAATATAAACGTAAGTGCAAAAGCAACCAATTTCATAGCCCCTTCAGACCAGTCTACATATTCCTGCAAATACCCTCCAACAATATCAGAAAAATGGACCGCTATATAAATCCCTACAATCAAAGCTACCAGAGAAGCTAGTGAAGCAAATAAACCCTTGCTAAGGCCTTTTATCATTCCCCATAACAAAAGAATCCCCAAAATAATATCTATGTAATTCATTCATGCTCAATTATGCATTCAAATATAGTTGATTTTATCCCTTCCCTTATTCTGTTACCTGTATAATTCGGAAAACTGGATGATGGATTTCTTCCTTTGAAGTAAAAATATATGTATATTTAGCATATAATATATATAATATATACAATGAGAAAAATAATTGATATCGATGATCAAATAATTCCTAAACTCAAACTATTAGCGGCTTTAGAGGATTCTAGTGTAAAGAAAGTAATGGAAGATGCGATTTCCTGGTATATTGATCATAAGCAAAATGAGCAGTTAAAAAAGATGTCTGCAGCTCAAAAAGAAGATCTTGGTTTACTATTACTTTTACAGCAGGCCAATATGGATACCACCATATCAGAAAAGGATTTGTTTACAGAATAGCAGCGTATGGAACTTTTGATATCCTCACAATTTGCAGCCGACTACAAGGAGACTCAAGACTCTTCTTTGCAGGAAAAACTAAAGAGTGTTTTTGCTGCTATTAAAAGTGCGAATACTATCGCCGAGCTGCCTAAGTTTAGAAAAGTCACAGGTACGGCAAAAGCTTATAAAATGGGTGTTGGGTTTTATTTCGTTTTAGGATTCATAACCAAAGAAAATGAAATCACATTGATTCGATTTTTACATCGTGATAGGATTATTGCGGTTACAAATCAAAATAAGTAGGCCTGTTAAAAGTACATCCTGAAAATGAGATTGGGAGTAAATCCAAGAGATTCTTGTCGGAGTACCTCCAATTCAATATCTCCGGTGTTTGGGTTTTCGTCAACCTGATAACTCACCGCTATAGGGACCTGTCTTCTATACAGGTTTTGGATAGATGCTCCTAGTTGGCCTCTCCAACTTCCTGTGGTATTAAAATTAAATCGATATATAGCAGACACGTCCATTCTGTGATAGGCAGGAAGGCGTAAAGCATTTGCTGATCCAAATACAATTTCTTCGCCTACAAGATCTGCATCGGTAAATGGTGCTCCTGAGCGCCATAACCATCCTAAAGAAAACTCCCAATCCTTTACTTTTAAGGTATTCGAAATTTGAAAATTGTGGGTAATATCATTGTTCCCGGGAAAAGGATTGGTTTGAATTTCTGGAAAGGTATATTCGATATCATTAAAGGTGTATCCTAACCAGGTTCTGAAATTCTTAAATCGCTTCTTAATCAATACATCTAATCCAAAAACCCTACTTTCTCCAGTAGATAGATCTGTTGCTATGGCATTAAAGCCGTTGGTGGCAGAGGTTAATCCTTCTATGTTTTTATAGTACCCATCTAGTTCTATATTCCAACCATTATTGGAAAACAGGAATCCTCCAGAAAACTGAGTACTCTCTACTACAGGAATCTCTTCATTATTCGCATGAACCCACAGGTCATTGTTTAAGCGAAGCTGAGTATCTTCAAATTCTATAAGTTGACTGATAGGTTGGAATCTAAGTTCTCCCGTAGCTTTTAAACGCAGGTGTTTAGCAATGGGATATTCTATATTCACTCTTGGTTCGATATAGAAATCATTTACAACCGAATAATGAGAGGCTCGTACTCCCAGATTAATGAGTCCTTTATTTTTGGGTAAAAACTTATAGTTAGCATAAATTGTATTCGCTGTGTTTTTAACCAAGTCTGTTTCATTCACTGGGTTCTCAAATTCACCATCGATTGTAATGGCATAAAAAACTTCATTGTTAGAAAATTGATACCCCAAGGTCAATAGATGTTTAGGATCAAAATGATAAGTGATATTTGCATCCATACCGACATCCTCTACACGATTTTGTCTTATCGATTGTTCTTCCAAAATGTTTTCTTCTCGAATGGTAAACAAATAGTCAGAATCAAATTTTGAGTAGTATGCTTTTAACTCGTGATCCAAACGTTTGGATCGGGAACCTACCCAAGAAACACTAGCGCCCTCATTGCTGATTTCCAAATCATCGGTAATCAGATCTTCTTCGTTGTCGATTTCAAAAGTGAGATCATTTTTGGTATAAATACCGCTTACCATAATCTTATCTTTTTTTGAAGGTGCAATGATTAGTTTTGCGCTGGTATCATAAAAGAAGAAGTCGTTGAATCCGATGTCTTCTTCAATTTCTTCGTCCTCTTCTTCATCAACAGGACCTGCAGTACCTACAATTTTAGTGTTTTGAAATACTTTTTCAGAAAAAGCATCGTAGGTGGGCGTTTCAACCAAATCAGTATAAGAACGTCGACCAGAAACTACTAATCCTACTTTGTTTCCAAGAGGAGCCTTTAGAAAAAGATCAGCATGAGTGCCGTTAATTCCTATACCGCCGTTGAATTTTTCAGGAACTTCCCGATCACTAGAAATAGCAATAACTCCAGACACTCGATCTCCGTATTTGGGATCTGCACCGCCTTTAAAAATTTTTGCATCTTGAACGATATAGGGATTAAATGCAGATAGCATCCCGAATAAATGCCCCGTATTGTACATTTTAATATCGTCCCAAAGGATGAGGTTTTGATCCGGAGATCCTCCTCGTATCTGGATTCCGGTCACAGTTTCACTGGGGCTACTAATCCCGGGGATAAGTTGTATGCTTTGTAAAATATCAGGTTCACTTTGACCAGGTAAAATTCCTAAATTTTCGTTGGTGACCAAGAAAGAACCATCGATGCTTTTATCAATTCCTGTAGTAAGATATTCTACAATCAGCACTTCTTCTAGAGCAGTAGTGGTAACAAACATGGGGATTCTTGGGCAACTTCCTGTCTTAAAATCTGATGCTTTTATACGTTTATCCAGATAGCCAACATATTCGATTTGTATCATTTCATCCTGAGAAATCATTCCCAGTTGAAAAAAACCATCATCTGCTGCTATAGTTCCTGTTTTTGAGCTTTCAATACTAATAGAGGCAAAGGATAACGGCTCATTAGTACTTTCATCAAAAAGATATCCGCATACTTCGACTTTGTTATCTGGAGCACTAACAATCACTTGCCGATCGGATATTTTTTTGAAATTAAGATTGGTTAAGGATTTAAGGATAACAAGCAGTTCATCAATCGGTGTATCTTGTATCGCTACAGTTATGATCTTGTTTTTAACGATATCATCACTAAATGAAAAAATAAGATCATAGGATTCAGATAACTCCGATAGAACTTGTTGTAGTGGAGTCTGTTTGTATTCTTTAACGATTTGTGCCTGTGTAGTGTAGGTGATTACCAAAAACAGAAATAGCATCTTTCTCATAGTAGGTAATTTTGAACTATTTTTAAATTTTTGGTCATCTGATATTTTGATAATTTATTTTGTTGATAGCGAAATGGTTTTGCCATTAATGACGTATTCGATGCCCATAGGTACCAACACAGATTCTAAAGCAATAGTAAGGTCATCATACACAAATCCACCTGTAAACAATTGCTGCTCATCAATAGCGGTACGAGTGATTTTGATATCAAATTGTCGTTCGAGATCATCCAACACTTCCGAAAGAGGAACGCTGTCAAAAAGACTTTCTCCTTTGGTCCATAGGGGTTGGTTTTGGGTAACCTGAATATCCACTAGTTTTTTGTTTTCCAAAATTACACCTTGTCCTTTTTGAAGTACCTTTTGCTGATTACCTTGTGCAGAAACACGAACTTTACCTTCATAACAACCTACCAGAAATTGTGTGTTTCTGCTTCTTACATTAAACTGAGTTCCTAACACCTCTATTTTCCCGGTTTCCGTTTCAACGGTAAAATTAGTACCCGAAGTCACCTTAAAAAAGGCTTCTCCGGTAAGATTAACTTTTCTATCCTGAGACCAGAAAAAACGAGAATGAGATAATGTAGAGGCAGCATTAAGATCTACCGAGCTTCCATCGGGTAAAACAACTGCGAGCTGCTCACCTGGCAAAGCAGTATAAGTAACTTTATTGAAGAAAATCCCTATGATTAATGCGATCGAGGCTGCTACTGCCAGTGCATACCACAATGGTTTGAGCGGTATTACTTTGGTTTTTGATTCTGGGGCATCGATTCCTTCCAAAGTAGTATTTAAAGACTTTTTGGCATCAAAATCCGGAGCTTTAAAATAGGTCAATCCAGTTATGATTTTGTCATAATCTTCATACTCCGGAAGTTGTTTTAACTCCTCCAGATCTTCCGCATTCAGCTCATTATTCAGCCATTTTGCTAAGTATGTATTTTCATTATCCTTGAGCATAATTTTTCTCTCATATCACCATCATAACAGTTAAGTAAAAAAATACCCTACCTAACTTAGATGTTTTTTACCAATTTTCTTAAATGTTTTAGTGCGTTGTGCATCCGCTTTTCTACCGCTTTGACAGAGATATCAAGCATTTCTGCAATTTGAGCATATGTTTTTTTATCGATACGATTTAGTAAAAAAACTTCTCGTTGTCCTTCAGGGAGTTCTGCCAAAGCTTGTTGTAGTTTGTCCATAAACTCCTTTTCTTCCATTACAAAATCCGGGGCTTCAATATTCTTGTTTCTATGAGGTAGTTTTGAGTATTCTAATCGAACCTTTTGGTGAGCTACCTGATTTAAAAATAAATTGTTGGCTACAGTACATAAAAAACCTTTTGCTTTTTCGTAGATGACCTTTTTACAGTTATGCCATAATTTGATAAAAGCTTCTTGCATCACATCCTCTGCTTGTTCTTTATTCCCGCATTTGTAGTAGATAAAATTTCGAACAGTTTCCGCATGCGTTTCGAATAGCGATGTAAAAACCGGACGATCACATACAGACTTTGAGGATTGCTCCATAAAAATTTTTTTTTCGATTTCAGGTAGGGTGATTTTGAATTCACCTGTTATTAACCCAAAAATAACGGATTATGAATTCCCAAACAAATCTCAAAATCGCACTGATTCTTATTACAGCAATGGCATTACTGTCGATAGCTTTCAAGGTGAAACCAGTATTTGATAACTATGACACCTTCAATGCTCAAACTGCTTTTAAGGTCAATTACAACTACTTTTTTAAAAGCGAAGATCAAAGTACTACAGTAAAAACCTTTATTCCTAAGAGTAACGATCGGCAACGGATTTCAAAAAACAAAAATGTAAGTGATAGCACTTTGTATTTTGAAGAACGTGCTCTGATAAATGGTAACAAAAAGGCAATTTGGAATACCAAAAAAGCAAATACCTACCATGCTTCGAACTACGAGTTCATCTTTGAAGGAAAGGAAAAGCGATACCAAATTCCTACAGATTTTAAAAAGCAACCTCAAGTTGATGAGAAGTATCTTATGCCTTCAAAAAACATTCAGGTTGAGGATGATAGGATAAGTGCTCTGGCTAAGCAATTAACCCAGGGAACACAAAATGATAAAGAACGTATCAAAAGACTTTTTGATCATGTAGTAAGTATCCCGTCTGCGCCAATTATAACGCTTACGGATGCGGTAACCACTTTGGAACAAAATCGAGCTTCTTGTAATGGTAAAAGCAGATTGTTTGTGGCTTTGTGCCGAAACTTAGGATATCCAGCAAGAATAAAGGGAGGAATCATTTTGGAGAATATCAACAAAAGAACCTCTCATGTTTGGGCAGAGGTATTGATGGACACCACGTGGGTACCGTTTGATGCACTCAACAATCATTACGCATATATCCCATCAAACTATTTAGAAATTTACCAGGGAGACGAGTTCTTGATCACGCATTCTTCGGGGATACAATTTGATTATGCTTATCAGATTGATGCGTTGAATCATATTCCATTTCTGAAATTAAATTCTGAAGAAATCCGTGGATTATCCAACATTTCGTTATGGCGACTGGTAGAAGGAAATGTGATTCCGCAAGGAGCACTAAATCTTCTTTTATTGCTGCCAGTAGGAGGGTTGCTGATTGCATTTTTACGAAACGTGGTTGGGGTGAAGACTTTTGGAGTGTTCTTGCCGGTGTTGATTGCCTTTTCACTATTACATACAGGTTTTGTATCCGGATTACTACTTTTTATTGGTCTGATTTTACTGGTAGGGTTAGTGTCATATCCATTTGACAAAATTGGATTGCTCTATACGCCAAAACTGGTAATTTCTCTAAGCATCATGGTAGGGATTATGATTCTGGCCACGATGATAGGGATACGATATAACATCACCTGGTTAACGACACTCACATTCTTCCCAACGATCATATTAACCATTGCGGCAGAACGATTTTCTAGAGCTACCATCGAAGATGGGTACAAACTGGCTTTGGATAAACTATTCCAAACACTTTTGGCAACAACAGTATGTTATGGTCTTTTGTCCTGGCAAGCGCTACCCGCAATTCTAATCATCTTCCCAGAATGTATACTGCTTATTATCGCAATGGCGATGCTGTTAGGACGATACATCGGAATTCGATGGGTAGAGTTCTATCGATTCAAACCATTGCTCAGATAAAAAAACAAATAAACAAACTATGCTTTCTACCATTATACCCATGAAATCACACAAAAAAACAAAAAAGGTCGTCGGCCTGAACGAAAGAAATATTAAGCTGATTTACCCTAATAATCCAAAAAGATATTACCCTCTGGCGGATGATAAGGTGCTTACCAAAGAAATTTTGCATCAATATAATATCCCCTGTGCAGAAACCTATGCAGTGATCGAATACAATAGTGATATCAAATCTGCCTGGGAACAATGCAAAACCTATGATGCGTTGGCGATCAAACCCGCACGAGGCAGAGGTGGAGGAGGAATTAAAATTCTTAAAAAGGATGCCGAAGGAAACTGGACAAGCAGTGGTAAAATTGTTACCGAACGTCAGGTTTTTCAGCATATGGCAGCAACCATTATGGGGTTTTATTCATTAGGGTCTCACGATAGAGTGTTGATCGAAGAATGTATAGAACCAGACCCTTTTTTTGATAAAATTTATCCATCCGGAGTACCTGATTTTAGAATCATCACCCTTAATCAAACTCCACTAATGGGAATGTTACGAATGCCAACAGATCGCTCTGATGGAAAAGCCAATTTGCATCAAAATGGAGTAGGAATAGGGATAGACATGGAAAAAGGAACATTGACCCAGGTCTATGATGGCACGTCGTACTACAATTATCATCCAGATAGCAAATTTGTAATAAAAGATCTCCCAATACCTTATTGGGAAGAGATCATCAAAATATCTGTGGATACTGCTAGTGCTTTTCCACTCAACTATCTGGGAGTGGATATTGTAATTGATAAGAACAAAGGGCCTCAGATCATGGAAATCAATGTACGTCCGGGACTAGGTATCCAACTAGTAAATCAACAAGGATTAAAGGAAACAATAGAGAAAACAAACTATTTAAGAGAAAAATAATACGCTATGCAAATACGAAAAGTAATCACGAAATTCTTCATACTATTCATAACCACAATGGGAATGGCCCAGAGTAAAACCTCATTAAAATTGGAAACACAAGGAGGTTATGAGTATAATTATTTTAGAAGTCCCGAAGAAATAAGATCTGATGGACAACTCCTCACCAAAGAAGACCTTATTTCCAGTAGTACGTACCAAGATGTTTCAGGTATCTTCAGATATCGTTATAAGTGGGGGAAGAACAGGTTGCGATTTCTGGCCAATCCATTTTCCCGGATTTTTTATGAGAATATTGATGACAGTTACTGGAGTCTAAATACAACGGTAAAATATGATCATAAAATTAGCAAAAGTTTGACTTTATTGGCCGAAGCACGATTTAAAAGAATGAATCGAGAAGGGTTAGGGGGAGATCAAAATGTATTGATTAATCCATTGGGGTATACCAACTATGGAGCATCTGGAGGGTTAGAATTTGTGCCTTTTACCGCCAACGAAATGACCTTGAAAGGGTTTTATAATTTCAAAGACTTTGATGCTTTTGGAGTTCGGGATTTACAATTTAATGAATTCGGAATACAGTTCTCAACCGTACAATCTTTTACCGTAGATAGACAAGAACATCAAATAGGGTTGACCGCCTATGTAAAAAAACGAAAATATGACACTTTTAATGCCAGCGAGATCGATACCGATGGAGAGAGAGATTGGGATTATGTAAAAGCAACTCTGTTTTATGAGTTACCTATTGGAAATCGTTTTAAAATAAGCCCTGACCTGATGTACTATAAACGTATAGATAATTCTACAGATAGATCAGGATTTAATCAGTATGGTCCAGGAGTTACCATGGTATTCAAAAGTAAATTAACTAAAATTCGTTCCTCTTTTTCCTTCATAACCAGAAACTACGATGTGATCGAAGCAAGAAATACCGAAGAACTGATAGGCGAAAAGTTGAAGTATGAGTATGCGAATTTTGGGTTAGACATTACACATAAAATTGGCAATGGATTTTCTATATCTGGGACTGTATTTTCTAGAATACGAAGTACAAATTATACAGATATTGATGCACGTTCTTTTAGGAATTATAGAAATCAGTACGCCGGGATTGGGATTTTATGGGAATTGTAATTTTTCCCGGATTTTTATAGTTTGTTTTTTTAGGCTAAGCGTTACTTTTGTAGCGCTTAGCTTTTATAGCAATGAATTATGGCGAGAGACGAAAAACTTAAAGAACGTTGGGAACATTTGGTAAACAAACTTTCTACTCAATTTGCTGATGGAGAGGATTTGGATCTGGATGGTATTATATATTTGATCGGAGTTCAGGAACTAGGGCAGCTGCATCGTAGGTTTAAAAAGGATGAGAAGCTTGATCTGATGCATATTGCTATATGCAGACTACTAGAACCTTATGGATATTATGAGTTTGATTACTATGATGATGATGGATGGCCACATTATAAGGTAAAAGAACAATTACCGCACCTTAAAGCAGGAGAACAATCAGTATTGATGAAAGAGGCGATCGTAAATTACTTTCTGGTAAGTCAATATATCGATTAAATTATCACAACTAGTAAAGAGTTATTTTTTAGATTTTAATTAACAACTTAGAATGTAGTATTGTAAATGGTGTTGATATTTTTGTGATGGATGATTTTTACTCATACCTACAACCACACTAATCAAACCAATAGCATAACCAATGAAAAAAAACATTCTACTGTATGTAATCTTCAATGTTTTATTTTTTACTTCATGTAGCTCAGACGACAATGATAGTACCGCCGATCCTATTATTGGAAAATGGACATTGTCTGAAAGATTCCACAATGGGGAGGTGTTTGCCCTAGACAACTGTTTTAAATCTGATGAGGTGATTTTTCTGGAAAATGGAACACTAACATCCACTTTTCATAAACTTACAGGCAGCACCTGCGAAGTGTCTCATACTGCAGAAGGTACCTGGAAAAATTTAGGGAATAATGAGTATACCATAGTTGAAAATGGAGAAGAACCCTATACATGTGTTATCAGTGAAAATGGAGCTGTTTTTACTATTGAGACCCAATTTGAATTTCAGGGAGAAGAGATATTGCAAAGGGATATCTTGATAAAGAACTAATCACTCTTTTAGCATTGTGGGACGTAGATTAGAAGTCAACCTATAAAAATGCTGGTAGATTCAGTTTAGTTTACCTAAATTTATAGTAAAATAAACTATGATATTAGGTTTACTTTTTTCTGATATTCCTAATGATTCCGGGCCTATTTATAGAGAAACTTTGATGGGAAGGTTACCGGTAGAGCCTTTCAATACGTTTAGCAATCTTATCTTTCTTTTCATCATCATTTATTTTTCGATTCATATTTATAAGGATTTGAAAAGACATGCTTTTTTAGCATTCTGTATGCCTGTATTAACCATAGGGTTTATTGGTGGGACTGTATTTCATGGCACTCGTAGTCATGATATTTGGTTATTGATGGATTGGGTTCCGATTATGGTGTTATGCATGTCGGCCGTATTTTACTTTATATTCAAACTATACACAAACTGGTGGAAACGGTTGATTGCAATTGTACTCATTTTTACTGCGTCATTTGTGGTAAGGATGCTACCAATGCCTGATCTGATAAGAATATCTTTGGGATATGTCATTACCGCAATTACCGTACTTCTTCCAATTGCTTTGTACCTCGTAAAAACCAGAGGGAGATACAAAGAGTTGGTAATTGTGGGTGTCGTCAGTTTTGTAATTGCAGTAAGTTTCAGAAGTGCAGATAAACTCTTACAAGTTGATTGGTTGTATATGGGTACCCACTGGTTATGGCATTTGTTTGGAGGAATATCCGTTTTCTTTTTGATGCTATATGTGTATAGAGATAGTTTATACAGAAAAACAGTTTCTACAACCAAATAAAAAGAGGCTCTTGTATGGATCAAACCAATGCATACAACAGCCCCTAAACATTTTGCAATGGATGTTAACTTATGTACGCTTCTAACTTGGAGAACGCTTTTTCGCGATATGGCAATAATTCTTGGTAGGCAGCCCCTTCAAAGACCGCTTGCAACGAATCCATATCATTAAATTCCATTACCGAAACCAAACTAGGCGTGTTTTCGCCAATAAGTGATTTGGAAACCTTGTATTTTCCTACATTTTTGGCACTTACCTCTTGATATAGCTCGCCTACTTTTTCTACATAATAGGATAAGGCTTCCTTTTCGTTGGGATTAATTGTCCCAACGATTACTAAATTTACTTTGTTCATAACATTATTTTTATGGATTAAACTCTTTT
Source organism: Aquimarina sp. AWH4_224 (assembly GCF_056160245.1). Classification (NCBI taxonomy): domain Bacteria; kingdom Pseudomonadati; phylum Bacteroidota; class Flavobacteriia; order Flavobacteriales; family Flavobacteriaceae; genus Aquimarina; species Aquimarina sp. AWH4_224. The sequence goes on from NZ_JBSWWU010000002.1 coordinate 391,212, forward strand.
GCCCATGTTCTGGCCCATGTTTCCAGAGGATGCAACAATTGAAAAATTTCTTCTCCTTTGTCTGTTAAGCCATACCCTTCTACAGTTCTTTGGATAAGAGCAGCTGTGATTAATTCTTTTAATCTTTTATTAAGAGTAGAGGGAGATATGGATTCGCATCGTTCCTGAAGCGCCCTGAAAGTACAAGGACCCTCATTCAATCTCCAAATGATACCCATGGCCCAGCTACGTCCTAATAGATCGAAGAGCGCCATCAAATGGTTACCAGATTTGGATCCTCTTACGGGTTTTCCTGGTGTTGGGAATGACATATGATTTTATTTGCTATTAAAAACATAGCAAAGCTACAAAAAGTGTAGCTATGCTACAAAAAAGATAGCAATTTTTCTGAAGTGTTCTGAATAAGAATCCAGAGATGAATCATACTGGCTGTTTTTGAATCTAGAGAATATCCTTTTAAAAACATTCATAATTTAGGCTAAAAGCTATAAATTTGCCTTCTTACTAAGAGGATAATCGATGATTGACAAGATTAAAGAATACATCGCTGAGGTTGAAGGCTTCAGTGCAAAAACCAAAGAAGAGGTAGAAGCATTCAGAATTAAATTTTCTGGTAAAAAAGGATTGGTTAATGATCTTTTTTCAGAATTTAAAAATATAGCCAATGATCAAAAGAAAGAATTTGGCCAAGCGATCAATGCACTTAAAACAGCTGCTGAAAGTAAAGTAAAGTCTTTAAAAGATGAGTTAGAATCCAAAGATGAAGAAAAAGGAATGTATGGAGATCTTTCTAGACCAGCAGAACCTATTCAGCTAGGGTCAAGACATCCTATATCTTTGGTAAAAAATCAAATCATCGAAATTTTCTCTCGTATTGGGTTTAATGTAAGTGAAGGTCCTGAAATTGAGGATGATTGGCATAACTTTACCGCATTGAATTTGCCGGAGTACCATCCTGCAAGAGATATGCAGGATACCTTTTTCATTCAGACTGACCCTGATATTTTATTGCGTACACACACATCCTCTGTACAGGTGCGTTATATGGAAAACAATCAACCTCCGATACGTACGATATCTCCGGGAAGAGTATATAGAAATGAAGCGATTTCTGCAAGATCTCATTGTTTCTTTCATCAGGTAGAAGGTTTGTATATTGATAAGAATGTATCCTTTGCAGATTTAAAGCAGACGTTACAATATTTCACTACTGAGATGTTCGGAAAGTCTAAGATTAGATTACGTCCGTCCTATTTCCCTTTTACAGAACCTAGTGCAGAGGTAGATGTATATTGGGGACTAGAAACCGAAACTGATTATAAAATGACCAAAGGAACAGGTTGGTTAGAAATTATGGGTTGCGGGATGGTAGATCCTAATGTTCTTAAAAACTGTAATATCGATCCAGAAGAGTACAGTGGTTTTGCTTTCGGAATGGGAATTGATCGCATCGCATTATTGCTCTATGGAATTTCTGATATCAGAATGCTGAGCGAAAATGACGTTCGGTTTTTGGAGCAATTCAAACCTACTTTATAAATCTTCTCTTAATCAAGATACCGAAGAATGAAGAAAGATATCGAAATACCTGTTGTAGAACATGTATATGTTGCCGTGGTTAAGGAATGGAACGAGGAGTTTCTGGCTCAGGACTGGAATTCGTATATCATTAACGACAGAGATACAGCTATAGAAATGGTATTGGTGGTGACCAAAGGATATGACGGTGATCGCAAAACATCATTACTACGACATGGTATTGGCACCATAGCCGCAAAATCTTCTGCAAAAATTGAGATGATTCAGGAAGAATTACTCAGTATGAATAATGAATTTACAGTAACCTTTTTTGCCGATGGTAAATTGTATGACAAAAAATATGTCTTCAGAAAAAATACCATCAACGAAAATGCTTTCCAAGAACTTCCGGTAATGGATCAGCGCGGTGTTTTGGTAAAATAATTCCTTAATAAGGGTCAACACTTTCAATTCTATCGATAGCAAAAACAGCTTCGGCTTTTATAAGCTGGTCATTGATTTTGATCTTCTCATAAAGGTATAAGGTTTTATAGCTTCCGGAAATGTTGATTAAATCTTGTTTGGCAACAGTTACCTCCTCTTTTAGAACGACTTTGTCCCAATGGTAGTCGTGTTTAGATAGTTGAAGTACTACACTATCTTCTGAGGAACTAGATAAAGTGTAGGTTAACTCTGCTCTTTCTCCCCGTTTAAATCCTTCTCTTCTTCCTGCAACATTGATCTTAGGAATCATTTCGATCATTTTGATATGATACATATCTTTGTTTGCTGCAGACTTGATTAATGCAACGGTTTCTTCGTTGAGTTTGTCATTTTCTTTTCTTTTTTCAACAGATTCAAAGCCTCTACCTACCGATCTCGAAACTTCTTTGGTCATGTTAGTTACCAATAGACCAATTAGCAGTAGTACTGGGATCATAAGAATAATAAAACCTGTATACGCCCAATACGGAGTTTTGATTCGGGCTTCAGCCTTGTTAAGCAAGGTTCTTAATTGAGCATCAGTGCCTACTTCCTTGTCGGTAGTATTGTTTTTTACTTTCCAGAATTTGGTAATAGGGAATACCGGAATAAAAAATAAAAAGAAAAAGTTCTGATATAACTGAAACTTCAGATGACTATACTCGGCAGGTAAATTGAGTTCTTGATGAGTATATGTCTTTGTTCGTATTGAGTATCTACCATAAAAAATTACCATATCTAGGGGTTTTTGGTTAGTACTAATTTCATTAAGGTAATCATCCCGTATAATGCTGATGTATAGATAATGAGTCCAATGATTTGTCCAAAAAAGAAAAACAACTCAGAATCAGTAATGAGCATTCCTAAATTCCGAAATAGAATTCCAAAAAGGTTTGAGGGCAGTATCAAAATTAAATCCAAACCATCGGAAATGGAATCAACATATTCTGACAATTTTAAATCAGAGAAATAATCATAAGTACCTAGCGAGATGTAAACTAAGGAAATTATGAATGACGTGACCGTTGTTTGTTTCAATTTAGGTTGATTTGTCAAACTTGTTGCTTATAGCAAATATATTGATTGAAATTTAAACGTATTGTAAAGTTCCTTATTTTGCTTTACAACTTGACGTGTCTAAAAAAAGTATAAAACAAGTTTTTCAAATTAATAATGATTCAAAAAAGGAAGTGGTTTTTATACTTTTTTTTATTCTAAAATATAACAATATGATAGGATTTTAATAGGATTAATGAGAGTAATTTATTTTGAATTCAACACGATAAAATGCAATAATAAACGATGAAATACACATTTTAGCGTTAATTTTTTGTTAATTTGAATTTTTTTTCGGATTTTTGCATGGTAACTGGAAATAGAATATATGCAAAAACTTTTACTCTCTTATGTAGCGAGATTAACTATACTGGGCGTGTTGTTCTTTTCCTGCGGTAGTAGTGGTACTAAAACACAAGACATTACTATTGTAGGAACATGGAAACTAAAGCAAGAGTATAGCAATGAAGGAGGAGATACCCCTTTGAAGGAGTTTCCTTTGTCGATATGCGACAAGGCAACGACCTTGGAGATCATGAAAAGTGGAAGATTTGTAGAGAAAAGTTACTACGAAAATTCCAGTATCGCTGGCGAATGTGCAAAAAACAGTAATGATACCAGAGGCGACTGGAAAAAAGGACCAGGAGGAATGTTTCTTTTTGTTTATGATAAAGATAATGCACTTTCGCTTGTAGGCTCCAAAGTAACCCTCGAAAACGGGGACCTTATTATCTCGGCAGTATATACAGACCGGGATATGGGACCTAGAACGATGCTTAAATTTATTTATTCAAAAGTTTAATTTTTAATTGTTTTTAGTGTTTAATTTAAAAGCCTGTGCACGTTACACAGGCTTTTTCGTCTTTTCAATGATTTGCTTTTACACTAATAAAAATGAGTAGGGCTCATGTACAAATCAAATAAAGACGCAACCACTACTAAAAATATCTTAGTCTGGGGAAACTAATTTGGATTGGTTTTTTCAGGTATATCGACTACGTCCAAAAGAACTTTGACTCGTTTTTCTACCAAAGCATTGTACTTTTTGGTCAGCATATTTATTTCATGAATTACTTTACTAAAGACTTTTTGAGGTTCAAGAATAGATTGCGCTGTAAGATGATTAATTAGTTCCGTAAAGCTTTCTTTAGCGGTATTAATCAATGCAATGGTATTTACCTTACTCGTATTTGTAAACTGAGTGTTATGTGCGATATATAAATCTTCAAAAGAAATATTGCTTTGTTTTAGCTCCTGTGCCCATACAGTGATTTGCAAAGTGTCTAATCCCTCTCGTAGTACCGTTATTTTTCCCCAATCCTCGGTGAGTTTGTGAATGAGGTTCGTTTTATCATAATAATTTTGTTGATGGATCACATCGACATACTGATCTATACTTTGCAATAATACCCGGGCAGCAGCACGTTTTGCTGGTTCAAAGTGATTGGTAAATCCTTCGGTCACTATGCGTATTCCTATAATAGCAAGGTCTCTGCGTTTGTCCAAAAATTCATGTGTAGCGGTAACCGAGCTTCCGAGTTGCTTTTTGTAAACTTCTTCTAAGCGAACTAAATGATCATGTAATCCAATTAGTTGAGGTACAACTTGCAATGTTTTGGGGTCGTTTATGGTAATAATCTGTTGTATTTCAGAAAGGTATTCTATAAACTCACTATTTCTGAATCTATAAAAATTGGGCGTGATAAACATAAGTTGAGCTAGATTTTAGGGCTGCTAATTCTCAAATTGAGTCAGTGTCTTTTAAAATTTGGAGGCCAAGCTATTATAAAAAAACAGAAAATTCTTACGGCTTTCCGCAATACCCAGAAAATAAAGTAATTAATAGCATCAATAATTTCTAAGTCTCAGGATTTCAGCCGAATAAAAAACAACTTTTTTTGAATTTGTGTTAACCTTTTTCAAAATCACACATTAACCTATCGGATCACTTTGTTCTTTTTGTGCAAAGTGTGATTCATACAGTATTAACTTAAAACCGTTTTAATTATGAAAAAAGTAGTATTGGGGCTGATCATTATTTTTTGTTGGTCATGTCAAAATGAGAATGATCCAATCGTTCAGGAAACTAGCAAGGAAGTATTTGTTGCCTATTCTGGAGGTGAATCTAGCTCAAAAGGACCTTCGGGAAGGTTATGTAGATTTGTTTTTGAGTATGGTAATCTGGTTTGCGATCCAATGGGTAATAATTGTATATGCCATGAGACCAATGGATTATTATGTGGAATCAGCATGGAATGTTATGCAGATCCAACTATTGAAATCAATGTCCCACCAGTAGTTTGGGATCCTTGTAAGATCATTCCTTGTGGATGGGATTATAATGACCCATGGATTATTTATGACAAGATCGATCCTCGGAAATTTGGATCGATTAGGGATTATTTGCAAGTCGTTGTGCAACAGCCTACGGCCACTGCCTTTCCATTTGTAATGAACAAAGAAATTCTGGGATTACAGTTTTATCAACCTAACAATTTGATGAATATAAATGCTGTAGGTTTAGGAGACCCTTCTCCGCAACCAAGCATTTATCATTTGAAAAATACGATAAAGCTAGATCAAAAATTATCTCAAGAACTAGGCTTACAAAGTAATATCATCAAACCCGGTGAGTATCCAGTAGTCCTTAATCCAAAAAACAGCACTTACAATGTGCTTTTAAAAGTACAGTAATTAGTGTGTCAACTGTGATTTGTTATCCCGGATACAGTCTATAAAAAAGAACATTAGGCTGTATTCGGGTCACTTATGTAAGTAACAAAAGTTTACTTTTTCCTGAAATATGCTTTTCTGATTAAGATAAAGTATATGGCCATTGGAATAAATATGCAGACAATTACTGAGGAAGTTTTATAACTACTACCTAAGTGATTAAACAGATTTAAGAAGTCCACCGAAGAGTTAAATAGCCATAAAGCAAATAACTCAAAATCTGGGATGCATATCAGAAACAAAGTTAATAGCAGTAAAAATGCTATTTTGAGGTAATGGTTGTCTAAAATCTTATCGAGCAAAAATATCCATGTAAATGGAATAAGGATATACCAAATAATGATATTGATCTCTTCGTAAGTAAACCCTGTAAGTTTTTCAAGGAATTTTAAAAAATCATAAACTACTTCAAAAAGAGCTTTCACTGTATTATCAATATCATGACCAAAGCAAATTAATACCCAACTTTTTCCCGTACTCTGGCAAGAACCTTATTCGCGATAATAGCTGCTTTCTGAGCTCCTTTTGCTAAAGCTTGATCTACCTCGTCAAGGTTTTCCATGTAGTAATTGTATCGTTCGCGTTCTTTCGAGAATTTTTCTATCAATAACTCAAACAAAGCTTGCTTTGCGTGACCATATCCATAATTTCCCCCTAAGTAGTTTTGCCGCATCTCTTCCTGTTGATTGGGAGAAGCAATTAATTTATACAGCCCAAATACGTTACAGGTGTCTGGATCTTTGGGATCTTCAAGAGGTGTACTATCGGTTTCGATAGACATGATTTGTTTCCTAAGCTTCTTGTCTGGCAAAAACAAATTGATAATATTTCCTTTAGACTTACTCATTTTGGTTCCATCTGTACCTGGAACATACATGGTATCTTTTTTAAGTTGTATTTGTGGTAAAACAAATACTTCTCCCACTTTATTATGAACTCTGCTGGCTACATCTCGTGTAAATTCCAAATGTTGTTCCTGATCCTTTCCTACGGGAACTATTTCTGCATCATACAATAGTATGTCCGCAGCCATTAGCATAGGGTATGTAAAAATTCCAGCATTTACATCATCTAATCGATCTGCTTTGTCTTTAAAAGAATGTGCCAGTTTTAGTCTTTGATAAGGAAAGAAACAATTTAAGTACCAAGCAAGTTCAGTGGCTTGAGGAATATCACTTTGCCTGTAAAAAACAGTTTTTTCTATGTCCAAACCACATGCTAACCAGGTGGCAGCAGTAGAGTAGGTGTTTGTTCTTAGCTCTTTGGCATCTTTAATTTGTGTCAAAGAATGCATATCGGCAATAAACAGAAAAGATTCATTCTCTGGTTGATTTGCCATTTCAATAGCAGGAAGTATTGCTCCCAATAAGTTTCCTAAATGTGGAGTTCCGGTACTTTGAACCCCAGTTAGAATTCTAGACATAGTATTTTTTAATTTGTGGCAAAGGTAATTTTTTTTGCGAACCGAAGATCTTTTTTTATCTGCTAAAGAGATATTTTTTATCATCAAAGTAAGGGTGTCTGCAAAAAGTATTACACTAGCTCGAAGCAATTATGTATTTTTGAGAAATGACTTTGATTCGAAACATACTCATACTGCTTTGGCGTATTTGGTTTTACATACTTGTTGGCGTTCCTATCATCATTATGTTTCCGATTTTATTGATATTTACTTCTAGAGAAGAATGGTATCCTCAGTTTTTTGTTGTGGCTCGATTTTGGGCAAAAATCGTTTTGTATGGTAGCGGATTTATTCCCAAAGTTACCAAAGAAACCAAGGTAGATCGCAAAAAAAGTTACATGTTTGTGGCTAATCATGGTTCGATGACAGATATCATGTTTATGCTCTACTGCGTAAAAAACCCATTCGTCTTTGTAGGGAAAAAGGAGCTAGCAAAGATCCCGATTTTCGGATTTTTCTATAAACGCACTTGTATTTTGGTAGATCGAAATAGTCAAAAAAGTAGAAAAGAAGTTTTTGATAAAGCTCATGCGAGATTACATAACGGAACCAGTATCTGTATTTTTCCTGAAGGAGGTGTTCCCGATGATCAAACTATTATACTTGACGAATTTAAGGATGGAGCTTTTCGACTAGCGATAGATCATCAAATCCCTATTTTACCATTAACGTTTTTCGATAATAAAAAACGCTTTTCGTATACTTTTTTTAGTGGTAGCCCGGGAGAGATGAGAGGGTATGTTCATACAGAAATCCCAACCCAGGGATTGACCCAATCTGACAAAAAGGAATTGAAGGAAAAAGTACGAGGTATCATTCTTGAAAAGTTAGAAGCGGATTTGAAAGATTAAATACAAAAGCCGTTCCCTGTAGAAACGGCTTTGTTCATCATTGCCATTTAAAGCAATAACTACCTAACCAACTAAACCATTTGATTTCTTATTTAAAATTTTATGCTCATCCCAGTGTAGACTCCAAAATAGAACGGTCTAAAATCTCCTGCATCATTAAAAGCATTAAACTGATATTTAAAAATGGGCTCTAGATTGATCTGAAATTGATCTGATAATTTATAATCAATACCAATACCAATATTACCACTGAAACTTACCTCGTTCAGATTATTGGCTTGACCAATTTCAGTTTCAAAATCCCCAGCTTCCAAAGAAATTTCATTGTCCTCCAGAAACAGGGTACTCACTCCACCAATCATATTGACTCCAACTTTTCTATCCACAATGGCATACTTCATTTCCAAAGGCACTTCGATATATCCAATTCGCTGATTTAATAAACCAGCATTTTGTCGTTGATTAATGGCATCACGATTCACTTCTGAAGCATTAAAACCAGGGACATCTTGAGTTCCAATATCTGATACCAAAATAGCTTGCGCACTAGGGGCATAATCAATGCTTGAAATATTTTGACCTGTTGCAGAGGGAGAAAACCCCACATCAAGTGTATTATAGCTTAAATCTACTTTATGCACTCCAGAACGGATACTAAATCGCTTATTGATCTCATAGGCTACTTGTACCCCGTAACTTAAATTCACCTGTCCACTTTTTTCATTGTCTGCAAATTGCCTATCGATAGACGAACCATTACCAACAGAGTTATAATATACCGGAGCTACATTAGGAGCTACAGTCCATTTTTTGCCAGATTCTTCAGTTGCTTCTGTATCTTCTTCTTCATTTTCCGCAATAGCGTCAAAAATGGACTTTTTAATGGGCTCTTCAGTAGCAGTATTAACGTCTTCAGCTATGGATTTCTCATTGCTATCCTTATTGTTATCAAAGGTGACATTATCTGCAATGCGTTTCGAATCTTGACCAGAGTTAGAATCCAATGGTTTTACATTAGATTCCTGGGTTGTGGTTTTAGGATCTGTATGCTGATTTTCGGCTAAACCAGTGGTTGCATTTGAAGGGTCTTGCGGAGCAATTAATGAGTTTTCTTCTTTTTCTGAAATCGCAGTATTTGTTTTCTGGTCAGAAGTTTGTTCAACAATTGCATTTTGGGTTTGCGAGTAGGACGATCCTTTAGGTGTTGTATATCTATTTTCTTTAGGGGGTTTAGCATCTGCTGCTTTTCCTTTTTGAGGAGTAGCTATTGTATTTGGAGAAGAAGTGACTACTTCATCTTCTTGTGGTGTTTTTGACTCGGACGAATTTTCGTCGGTTTGTTCTGTAGAAACTACTGTAGTGTTTGGGATACTATGATTTGTTGTAGAATCTATAGGGTTTGAAGGAGTTTCTTTGGTTTCGGACTCTACAAGAGCAGGGTTTTCGGTACCAGTATTTTTTGTTAAGGAAAAGTATCCAATAGTAATCAAAATAGCAGCTACGGCGGCTACACCTCCAACTTTATACCAAAGAGGAAGTATAAATGCCCGTTTGCGATCATCGTCTTTTCTGGCTTTTATTTTTTCCCATACCGATTCATCCGGAGTAACATCAAAATCCTTGAATTTCTCCTGAAACAAACGGTCTATATTCTTTTTATCGCTCATTATCTATCGTCAATTGCCCGTACATACGGTTCTTGATTGGTTTCTATTTTTGTTTTTAAAATGTTCCTGGCTCTTGCCAGATTTGATTTGGAAGTACCTACAGATATGCTCAGCATTTCGGCAATCTCTTTGTGAGCATATCCATCCAAAACGTAAAGATTAAAGACTAACCGATATCGGTCGGGTAGTTCCTGGATGATACTCAAAAGATAATCTAATGATACCTCTTCATTTTCAATTTCTACTTCAACTTCTTCAATTTGTTCTTCGTTAACAATATCAAAAACTTTCTGTTTTCTATACTTCTGTAAGGCGGTATTGATTGTAACTCGTTTCATCCAACCTTCAAAAGAACCTTTGCTTTTGTATTGTGTGATTTTATCAAAAATAGTTATAAAAGCATCTTGTAAAGTATCTTCGGCACTAGAGTAATCGGTAGAGTACTTCAAGCAAATAGAGAATAATTTACTACTGTACAATCGATACAATTGCTCCTGAGCCGCAGCGTTTTTTTTCTTGCATTTTTTTATGAGTTGATCCAACCCCACTAACTATCTTTTTGATTTGCTTTTAATTTTCTACGGGTACTTCTATAGTAAGATATTGATTGTTTCCTTGGTCATCTCTACCTTGCCAGAACCTAAAAACATAGGATTCTTCATTTCCTACAAAAAATTCTAAGGATTCTTCTACGCTGGCGGTATCTTCCAGATCTCTACAGTTATCTGGATTTACCACTAAATTAACAACAGCTACTGTGCGTTCATTGTTGTCGGGGGTATAATCAAATCCTGCAAAAGCATGACAAGAAGTAGGTCTGAAAAAAGTAACACTTATGGTGTACGTTTCTCCTCTGACAAAGGTGTCAGGAACTGTAGCAGTTTCTATAGGGACTAACTCATAGAAAAAACCAGTATTGTCATCAACACCACATCCCGAAGTCATTGCGATGATAAAAAAAGCCAAAATGATCTTAATCGTCTTCATAAACATTATGGGGTTAGAGTAATAAACATATATAATCTAATATATAGATGAACGTAAACAGATAAGGTTGCTTTAAGGTATAAAAAAATCCTGTCGCGATCACGTTCACGACAGGATTTTAATATGATGATTAAAAATATTTATTGCTCTTTAATAATCTTTATCGCCTCTTTAATCTTTTCTTCTAGTTCTTCCATAAGCTCCGGATTGTCATTTAGTAATGCCTTTACAGCATCTCGACCTTGTCCGAGTTTAGTATCTGCGTAGCTAAACCATGATCCACTTTTCTTTACGATTTCATAGTCTACACCGATATCGATGATTTCACCAGTTTTTGAGATACCTTCGCCATACATGATATCAAATTCTGCAGTTCTAAAAGGAGGTGCTACTTTGTTTTTTACAACTTTCACACGGGTCTTATTTCCTTTTACTTCACTATTACTATCTTTAATCTGCGTAGAACGACGAATATCCAATCGTACCGAAGCATAAAATTTCAGTGCATTACCTCCTGTTGTAGTTTCAGGATTTCCAAACATAACACCAATTTTTTCACGAAGCTGATTAATAAAAATCACCGTACAATTGGTTTTGCTGATAGAACTGGTTAACTTTCTTAGTGCCTGAGACATTAATCGTGCATGAAGCCCCATTTTGGAGTCTCCCATTTCACCTTCAATTTCACTTTTTGGAGTTAATGCCGCTACCGAGTCGATAACGATGATATCAATAGCTCCAGATCGAATCAGGTTATCAGCAATTTCTAGTGCTTGTTCTCCGTGATCTGGTTGTGATATGATAAGATCATCAATATCTACACCCAATTTTTCTGCATAAAAACGATCAAAAGCATGCTCCGCATCAATAAAAGCAGCAATCCCTCCTACTTTTTGTGCTTGTGCAATCGCATGTAATGTAAGGGTAGTTTTACCCGAAGATTCTGGTCCGTAAATCTCTACAATTCGCCCTCGTGGATACCCTCCAACACCTAGTGCCAAATCCAAACCAAGTGATCCGGTTGGGATGACATCTACTTCCTGAACAGAACTGTCACTCATTTTCATTACAGTTCCTTTTCCGTAGGCTTTATCTAATTTATCTAAGGTTAATTTGAGGGCTTTTAGTTTTGCATCTTTCTCTGTACTCATTTGTTGTTCAAATATATCGGGATTTGACATTGGAATTAACTTTTTGCTAAAGTACTATTTCTTTTCGTAGTTGGTCTATAGATTTCCAAATGGTTATTAACAACAAAATTAGCAGATGGGAGTACCAAAAAATGAAACTCAATAAATTATTTTTTGTCGTTACGCAACCCTTCAATACATGTTGCATCTATCATATAAAAGCAAAGAGAACAAAACCGTAGAACGACTTAATAGTAGATGAAATTTCTTAAAAAGGTCACAAGACATAACCATGCGGGCTATGTGATTACAAAAATTAGTAATTGCATAGTAGAAGGTGGCTAGCTTCGTTATTGAATTATTTTATCGTTAATAGATTAGAAAGAATCAATAACGAATTAGCCAAAAAAAAGCCTTGAAGATATCTTTAAGGCTTTTTTTATTTCATAATGGTATTTGTCTTTTGCCAGCGATAAATAAAATCAACAAAATATAGGTTAAATAGGGAACAATAGTACATGATATTGAAACATATGTTCAAGTAAGCTTTCTCATAGTCGATTACTTTTAGATCTGATATCTAAATTTAAAATTCATTATCATGAAAAAACTATTTTTTATCATTGGGATACTGGTACTAGCACAAATATCCTGTGAAAAAGAAGCCTTAGAAGAATTACAAACGGAAACATCCATCACCGAGAGTCAAAAAATGTATCCAACAGCATCATTTCCATTATCAACTAGACCATCGCCAACAAAAATGGTGCTTCATGAAATTCGCTTATCTGATGACAAGGAAAATAGATTACGGGGAAAGGCAGACATTTATGCAATTATTTCAGGATTTAAAGACGAACAGAAAAATCCACTGGTAAAAAAGGTACAACTAAAATTTTTGGATCACGATAAGAGGATTTATCGCCCAGAAAACTTTGTTCTAGTTGATTGGACTGAGTTCAAGTTGAATACAGTAAGAATTGAATTATGGGAACATGATTGTTGTTTTGGTTCTGGCCATTTTCGCAACGAATTTGTAGATGGAGAGTTTGCGAATATGAGTGAGTTTGAAGCTTTGGATGCGATCTACCAGAAGTTTATTTATTTTGGGATAGAAGATGATAAGGTAGATCTGTTTAAGTATGTCGAGAAAAACCGGAACTATTATAATCATTTTGGCAGTTTGAATAATGCCAGAGTAAAATTTTTCAAAAGGTAATAACAAGTATGTGATGATCTAATGGTGGTATAATCAGCCTTGAGAACATTTAAAAATAAGATGCAAATAGAATGGCTATTGGCTTAAGTACGATGGCCATTCCTTTTGGAGCAAAGTTTATAACTAACACAAAGATTTCGGATAAATCTAGGTAGAATGAGTTCTCCATTTAAGATAACCACGGACCATCAATAAACAATTCACAAGATGCATAAATGCTAAAAACCAAAGCGAAGTTGCAACACAGATAACTGCTGCTAATAACTGGCCAATAGCCATAAAAGAATAGCCTTGTAAATGTTTTCGGTTTAATAACTCAAAAGCGATCAGTATTAAAATAGCAGAGATCACTTCGACGACGGTTTGTATAACTTCTATGGACATTAATAACTTGGTATAAATTAAAGTAAACTAAAAATAAAGCAATCTTTTTAAATATTGGGGTTATACTATAATATACTTAAAGTACGAGGCTAACCTGAAAAATATCTTGCATTAGTTTCTAAGCATTTTTTATTCCGTAGAGTATTTGTACTTTTGCGCAAAATATCTTTTTAACTTAAAACATTAGTATAGCATGCAACTGTACAATAAATTAAGTGCAAAAGAAAGAGCAGCTCTTATCGACGAGGCCGGTACGGATCGGCTTACGCTTTCTTTCTACCAATATGCACATATCGGAAATCCAGAAATTTTCAGAAACCACCTTTTTATTCGTTGGAACGAACTCGATGTACTAGGACGTATCTATGTAGCCAAAGAGGGGATCAACGGACAACTTTCTGTACCAGCTCCTAATTTTTTGACTTTCAAAGAGCATCTGGATAGTATTTCTTTTCTTGAAAATGTTCGTTTGAATATTGCTCGCGAACAGGATTCGAAATCTTTCCTGAAATTGAAGGTGAAAGTAAGGCATAAAATTGTAGCCGATGGCTTGAATGATGATACTTTTGATGTTACCAACAAAGGAGTGCATGTTGATGCCCAGCAATTTAATGAGTTGATCGAAAACCCGGATACCGTGTTGGTAGACATGCGTAACCATTATGAAAGTGAAATCGGTCATTTTAAAGGTGCCGTAACACCAGATGTGGATACGTTTAGAGATTCTTTGGATATTATCGAAGAAGATCTGAAAGAACATAAAGAAGATAAAAATCTTGTGATGTATTGTACGGGTGGGATTCGTTGCGAAAAAGCAAGTGCCTATTACAAACACAAAGGATTCAAAAACGTATATCAGTTAGAAGGTGGTATTATCGAATATGCCCGACAAGTCGAAGAAAAAGGATTAGAAAACAAGTTTTTGGGTAAAAACTTTGTTTTTGATCATCGTCGAGCAGAACGTATTTCAGATGATGTTATTGCCAATTGTCATCAATGTGGTAAACCTTGTGATACCCATGTAAACTGTGCAAATGAAGCGTGTCATTTGTTGTTTATCCAGTGCGAGGATTGTGCGGCAGCTATGGAAAACTGTTGCTCTGATGCTTGTAAAGAGGTAAATCGTTTGCCCTATGAAGAACAAAAAGCTTTAAGAAGAGGAAAAGGGAATAGTAACCAAATCTTCAAAAAAGGTCGTTCTGAAGCGCTGATTTACAAGAAGTAATGCTAAAATGCGAAAGATACTATGGTTGATAATTTTTTTCATAGTATCTTTAACGATTGAGATGCCGGAAATCCAGTGTTTTCTGGCTTTAGTAAGAACCATATTTGTAGTGATGTAAATCATCATGTACAAATTTCAATATAGTAGGAACATATGGGGTGTAGTAGTTGTTCTTCCGGAAAAGACGGACAACCGAAAGGATGTAAGAATAACGGTACCTGTGGTGCCGATGGATGTAATAAATTAACAGTTTTTGACTGGTTGTCAAATATGTCGCTTCCCAATGGAGCCGCACAATTTCCTTTTGCCGAAATACGATTCAAAAATGGTAGAAAAGGCTATTTCAAAAATACAGAAAATCTTTCCTTAAGTATCGGAGATATTGTCGCTACCGAAGCTTCTCCCGGTCATGATGTGGGTATGGTGTCCCTAACAGGAGAATTGGTGCGTATCCAAATGAAAAAGAAGAAGGTAGAAGCAGAAGGGGACGATATCAAAAAAGTATACCGCAAAGCTTCTCAGAAAGATATAGATATCTGGCAAAAGTCTCGGGATCGCGAGGAAAAAATGAAGGTGAGAGCTCGAGAAATTGCAATTCGACTGGAATTGCAAATGAAAATTTCGGATATCGAATTTCAGGGAGACGGATCTAAAGCTACTTTTTACTACACCGCAGAAGAACGGGTGGATTTCAGGCAGTTGATCAAAGAATTTGCACAC
Organism: Aquimarina sp. AWH4_224; assembly: GCF_056160245.1. NCBI lineage: Bacteria > Pseudomonadati > Bacteroidota > Flavobacteriia > Flavobacteriales > Flavobacteriaceae > Aquimarina > Aquimarina sp. AWH4_224. The sequence continues at coordinate 406,647 of NZ_JBSWWU010000002.1, forward strand.
GAGTTCAATACCCGTATCGAAATGCGTCAGGTTGGTTTTAGACAAGAGGCCGCTCGATTAGGAGGTGTGGGATCTTGTGGTAGAGAACTGTGTTGTTCTACCTGGCTTACGGATTTTAGATCTGTAAATACCAGTGCAGCCCGATATCAGCAATTGTCATTAAATCCTCAAAAACTTGCAGGGCAATGTGGTAAGTTGAAATGCTGTTTGAATTATGAGTTAGACGCTTATATCGAAGCTTTAAATAGTTTTCCTAAACTAGAAACAAAACTGAAAACAGAAAAGGGAACAGCAGTATGCCAGAAAATAGATATTTTCAAAGGACTATTATGGTATGCTTATGAAGGAGAATGGATGAACTGGCACAAAATATCTGCCGAAGATGCAAGTGAAATTATTGCAGCAAATAACAACGATGAAAAAGTAGCTAGCCTGGAAGAGTTCGCCTCAGAATTGATAGAAAACACTAAAACCGATTTTGAAAACGTTGTAGGACAAGATAGTTTAACCAGATTCGATCAGCCAAAACGAAGCAAAAGAAGGAGAAAAAATCGAAACAGAAAGAAAAACGCTGGTAATGCTTCTTCGCAAAAGCAAATGGCCACATCGAATGCATCAAAAGGAGGGAACCCTGAAAAGAAAAACACCAATAAGTCAAAGAACCAACGTAACAAAAGACATCGTTCACGTAATAAAAACAATGATAAATCTTAAAGGTATAGGTTGGATCTGTATGATACTACTGTTGTCGTCATGTGATGATCAACAAATATTTGATCAATACCAAACGGTGGCAGAATCATGGGAACGGGATGAAAAAATAAACTTTTCATTACCTTCACTCGATCCCGAAAAAGAATACAATTTGTTTATCAATGTGCGTAATACTAACGATTACAAATACAGCAATTTGTTCTTGATCAGTGAAATGAGATTTCCTAACGGGAAGGTAGTGACTGACACCTTAGAATATGATATGGCAGCACCCAATGGAGAATGGTTGGGAACTGGTTTTTCTGATGTAAAAGAGAATAAACTTTGGTATAAAGAGAAAGTAAAGTTTATTGAAGATGGTACTTACCAGATTACCTTACAGCACGCAATGCGTAAAAATGGAAAAGTGAATGGGATTTACGCTTTAGAAGGAATTACCGATATTGGATTTAGAATAGAAGACGCTCAAAACCTTAAATAAATGGCAAAGGCAACACCCAAATCAAAAAAAAGAACACCAAAAAAAAAGGCAGGAACTAGCACGCTAAAGTTTATTAAGGCATTCTGGATCGCATTTGGAACCGGGATCCTTTTGGTGGTATTATTATTCTTATTAGCAAGTTGGGGCGCATTTGGAGAAATGCCCACTTTTGAGGAGTTAGAAAACCCTCAAAACGATCTTGCTACGCAAATCATCTCGTCGGATGGTGCACAGATCGGTACATTTTTCAAGGAAAATCGTACTCCGGTTAGTTATAATGAACTTTCTGAAAACTTGGTACATGCATTAGTGGCTACCGAAGATGCCAGATATTATGATCATTCTGGGATTGATGCACGAGGAACCATTAGAGCTTTTACATTTTTAGGGAGAAGAGGAGGAGCGAGTACGATTACACAGCAATTGGCGAGACAGTTGTTTGTAGGGGTAAGGTCAAGAAATATATTCGCGGCGATTACTCAAAAAGCAAAAGAATGGGTGATTGCAACCAGATTAGAAAGACAATACACCAAGGATGAAATCATGACCATGTATCTCAACAAATATGATTTCTTAAATCAGGCGATTGGGATTAGTTCTGCGTCCAGAATTTATTTTAATAGAGATACCCCAAAAGATCTTAAGATCGAAGAGGCAGCTGTGTTAGTAGGGATGCTTAAAAATTCATCTCTTTTTAATCCACTAAGAAGACCAGAATTAGTTAAGAATAGAAGAGATGTTGTATTAAGCCAGATGGCAAAATACGGATACATCAGCACCGTACAAAAAGATAGCTTACAACAATTACCGCTTAAGTTAGATTATGCACCAGAGGGTCACTCTGATGGAACAGCCACATACTTTCGAGAATATGTAAGAAGTTGGATGGGCGACTGGGTAAAGAAAAATCCGAAAGGTGTAAACGAAGAGGGAGAGGAAGTGTATTTTAATATCTATAGAGACGGTCTAAAGATTAATGTAACCATCGATTCTAGAATGCAGAAATATGCCGAAGAAGCTACTCGTGAGCATATGGCAAATCTTCAAAAAGAATTTGATAAACAGGAAACAAAGAATAAAACCACTCCATTTAGAGATATTACCAAGGCCGAAACACAAGGTATCATCAATAGAGCGATGAAAAGTTCTGCTCGATGGAAATCCATGGCAGCTAATGGAAAAAGCGATAAGGAAATTCGCAAGTCTTTTGAGGAAAAGACAGAGATGAAGATCTTCAGCTGGAAGGGAGAAATAGATACCATTATGACTCCCAAAGATTCGATCTTGTATTACAAGAAGTTCTTGAGATCTGGTTTGATGTCTATGGAGCCGCAAACAGGTCATGTAAAAGCCTGGGTGGGAGGAATCAACTATAAACATTTTCAATACGATCATGTAGATCAGGGAGCGCGACAGGTAGGATCAACATTTAAGCCTTTTGTGTATGCCACGGCTATCGATCAATTAAAACTATCACCTTGTGATACCTTGCCAAGATCGCAAATTACTATTCCGGTGGATTCTCATGGAGTAGTAGATAAAGACTGGACTCCTAAAAATAGTGATGGAGAATACAGTGGTTACCTGAGTCTAAAAGACGCATTAGCAAAGTCAGTAAATACTATTTCTGCACGTTTGATGGATAGAATTGGTCCAGACCCTATTGTTCGTCTTGCTCAAAATACAGGAGTAAAGTCAGAAATACTTCCGGTAGCATCTATATGTTTAGGATCTGTAGATTTAAAATTGTCTGAAATGGTAGGAGCTTACAGTACTTTTGCTAATCAGGGAATCTATACCAAGCCTGTAATGATTACTAGTATCGAAGATAAAAACGGAACGCTACTCTATCAATTTGTGCCAGAAACCAGAGATGTAATCAGTAAAGAAGCAGCTTATGTTACCATCAATTTGATGGAAGGGGTAACACAATCTGGATCTGGAGTTCGACTTAGAACAGGCCCTTCTACAAGATATGATATTAAGAATGTAGTAACAGGGCACCCATACGAGTTTAATAACCCAATTGCAGGAAAAACAGGAACCACGCAAAACCAAAGTGATGGTTGGTTTATGGGGATTGTTCCTAACCTTTGTACAGGGGTTTGGGTAGGTGCAGACGATCGTGCTACACACTTTGAAACTACAACGTTTGGTCAGGGTGCAACTATGGCTTTGCCAATATGGGCACTATATATGAGAAAATGTTACCAAGACAAGGATTTGAATGTGTCAAAAGATGCATTTCTAAAACCTGAAGGTCTTACTATCGAAGTGGATTGCGAGGAATTTAAAAAGAGCATTACTCCGGAGGAAAATATTGATGATGAATTCTCTCTGTAAAGAGAATTTTTAGACCTTTAAATTATTCATAAAACTCTCATTGTTCAAACGATTTAGTACTATTTTTTTAGTACTTTTAATTCGCTAAAATTTGAACAATATGATTCGTAAAACGGTACCCAATGTTGCCGAAGCTTTATCTGGTGTAAAGGACGGAATGACCTTTATGCTTGGTGGATTTGGATTGTGCGGTATTCCCGAAAATGCAATTGCCGAACTGGTTAAATTAAACGTTACCGATGTAACCTGTATTTCTAACAATGCCGGAGTTGATGACTTCGGATTAGGGCTTTTGCTTCAGAAGAAACAAATCAAAAAAATGATCTCCTCTTATGTGGGAGAAAATGATGAGTTCGAACGCCAGATGTTGAGTGGCGAATTGGATGTCGAATTGATTCCTCAAGGAACCCTTGCAGAGCGTTGTAGAGCTGCTCAGGGTGGTTTTCCTGCCTTTTATACTCCAGCAGGTTACGGTACCGAAGTAGCCGAAGGAAAAGAAACAAGAGAATTTAATGGCAAAATGTATGTGTTAGAACATGCGTTTCAAGCGGATTTTGCTTTTGTAAAAGCCTGGAAAGGAGATGAAGCTGGAAATCTGATTTTCAAAGGAACTGCAAGAAATTTTAATCCTTGTATGTGCGGAGCAGCAAAAATTACCGTTGCCGAAGTTGAAGAATTAGTTCCAGCAGGAACCCTAGACCCGAATCAGATTCATATTCCTGGAATATTTGTACAGCGTATTTTTCAAGGAGAAAAATATGAAAAACGAATCGAGCAACGAACTGTCCGCCAAAAAGCATAAAAAGATACTTTTAATACCTTAAAAACACATAAATCATGTCAGCATTACGATTAGGAGACGAAGCACCAAACTTTACAGCACAAACTACAGAAGGAGAAATAAATTTTCATGATTGGCTAGGGGATAGCTGGGGGGTACTTTTTTCACACCCTGCAGATTACACCCCTGTATGTACAACAGAATTAGGAACTGTGGCAAAGTATACCGATGCATTTAATGCACGAAATGTAAAAGTAGCCGCGTTGAGTGTAGATGGATTAGATTCACATCATGGTTGGATCAAAGATATTAATGAAACCCAGCAAACTACAGTAAATTTCCCTATTATAGCGGACGAGGATAGAAAGGTATCAGAATTATATGATATGATTCATCCTAATGCTGATAGTCAACTTACCGTTCGTTCGGTTTTTGTTATTGGTCCTGATAAGAAAATAAAATTGACCATAACATATCCAGCTTCTACAGGAAGAAACTTTGATGAGTTAATACGTGTAATTGACTCACTTCAGTTAACGGCTTATCACAAAGTTGCTACACCTGCTAACTGGAACCAAGGAGACGATTGCGTAGTGGTGCCTTCTGTGGCTACAGAAGAAATTCCAAACTTGTTTCCAAAGGGACATAAAGTGATTAAACCTTATTTAAGAACTACGCCGCAACCTAACTTGAATTAATAAATTATTGAATGAAATTGGAATACACCTGTTCAGGCTGTAAGAAACAAAATAATTATAGACCTGTCACCGCTACTAGGGGACAACTACAAATGAAAGTAGGAGATGAGGTAGATGTGCATTGTACTCATTGTGGGAAAAGAGATAAGAAGCATATCAATAGAATTGATGCCGTTGTTGATCATAGAAAAATCCTTATTGCTTTAGGAATTAGTGCAGCAGTTACTTTGGTATTGTGGAGTCTATACGGAGCTATAGGTACTGTAACTGGACTAATTCCAGTGATGATGTGGGCACAAGAAGGGAGATCCACTAGTCATTTTAATTCTTATAAAATTAGAAGAAGATAGTTATGCTAGATAAAAACGGAATAGCAAGGCGCATTGCCAAAGAACTACAGGACGGGTATTTTGTAAATCTTGGGATAGGAATACCCACCTTGGTGGCTAATTATATCCCTCAGGGAATAGAAGTAGAGTTCCAAAGTGAGAATGGAGTTTTGGGTATGGGCCCTTTTCCTTTTGAAGGAGAAGAAGATGCTGATATTATCAATGCAGGGAAACAAACCATAACAACGATGCCTGGAGCATCTTTTTTTGATTCTGCAATGAGTTTTGGGATGATTAGAGGGCAACATGTAGACCTAACCATACTTGGGGCTATGGAAGTTTCAGAAAACGGAGATATCGCCAATTGGAAAATACCAGGAAGAATGGTAAAAGGAATGGGTGGAGCTATGGACCTGGTAGCTAGCGCAGAAAATATTATCGTGGCAATGATGCATACCAATAAGGCTGGGAAGTCCAAATTACTGAAGGCATGTAGTTTACCACTTACAGGTGTGAATTGTGTAAAGAAGATTGTTACTAACCTTGCACTCATGGAAGTTGTAGACGGAGGTTTTAAGTTATTAGAAAGAGCTCCTGGGGTAAGTATTGAAGATATCCAGAAAGCAACCGAAGGAAATTTGATCGTTGAGGGAGAAATCCCCGAAATGGTACTCGACTAATTCTTTATACAGGTTTACGAATAATAATTGAGGTACTACGAATAATAATTTTAAAAGTGTATCGTTATAGTGATATACATCTCGTAGACTCAATTTTGAAAGAAAAATACTACAATTTCTTCAGATTTTTTATTCCCTTAAACCTTTGCTTTAACCTGTAAAAACAAGCTTTCAAAAGTTAAATGTTAAAGTTTTGTGTTTTTTGTCGATTTATTAGGCATTTAAACGTAATTATTGAAAATATTTTGCATATTAGTGTCCCCTTAGAAAATCGTGTCCCCTTTACACATTATTTTTTAAGATTAAACAAAGTATTAACCCACACATATTGTCCCTATTATGAAAAAACGTATAAATCGCTTACAGAAGTCAGTTAAACCAACTATGGAATTACTTTCTAACTGTGTGTATTTAGCGAAAAAAGTATTTTTGTTGATGTGATTTTTTGTTGTTAATCAATCGCAACCTCCCCAAGTCGCGATGAATTAAACCTGTTAATCTACTAAGCTTAACAGGTTTTTTCGTGTTTTATACGGATAGGAAACAATATTTGGAGTAAGATTCCTAATTTAAAATAAAAGTGTGTTACATTCCTTTCGGGATGGCTTGGATTAGTTTTTTGGTATACGCTTTTTCAGGATGGTTATAAATCTGGTCTGCATCTCCGCTTTCTTCAATTTTACCTTCGTTCATTACTAGCAATTGATCAGACATGTATTTTACTACTGCTAGATCATGTGATATGAAAATATAGGTAAATCCGAAATTCTCTTTAAGTTCATTTAAAAGATTTAATACTTGTGCTTGTACAGAAATATCAAGTGCGCTTACCGATTCATCACAAATAATCAATTTAGGTTGTAGTGCGATGGTTCTGGCAATCCCGATACGTTGGCGTTGACCCCCGCTGAATTCATGAGGGTACCGATCAAAATGACTGGCTTCTAATCCTACACGTTCTAATAATTCGATCACCTTTTCCTTGCGCTCTGTATCTGATGTGTACAGTCCGTGAACCTTCATAGGCTCCATAATTGCTTTACCTACAGTTAGTCTAGGATTTAGCGAAGCAAAAGGATCTTGGAAAATAAGTTGTATTTCTTTTCGAAGCGATCTGATTTCAGTATCGGATAACTGCGTCAAATCTTGCCCTTTATATAAAATCTGCCCTTTGCTGGCTTGATCAAGTCTAAGAATGGTGTTTCCCAAGGTCGATTTACCACATCCTGATTCTCCTACCAACCCCAGGGTTTCTCCTTCAAATAATTGAAAACTCACATCATTTACCGCCTTAAATTCACTTTTCCCAAACCAACCGACATTAGAGAAGTACGTTTTCTCAACATTTACAACTTCTAGCAATGGTGGCTTGCTATATAATTCCTTATGTTGTTGTTCACGTTGCGCTGTTGTAATCACTTCTCGATCACCATGGGTGTCTTTCAAATAATCTGATATGGTAGGTAAAGTCTTGAATCGTATATCTAACGTGGGTCTTGCATTGATGAGTGCTTTGGTGTAATCTTCTTGAGGATTATTAAAAATGGCATTGGTTTCTCCATATTCAATCAATCGCCCCTGATACATCACTAGCACATGATCTGCGATTTCCGAAACAAGAGATAGGTCATGAGAAATGAACAACACACTCATTTTATATTCTTGTTGCAATGCTTTTAATAGGCTTATGATTTCCTTTTGTACAGTAACATCCAAAGCCGTTGTAGGTTCGTCTGCAATCAAAAGTTTGGGTTTGCAAGCAATTGCCATGGCAATCATAATACGTTGTTTTTGCCCACCACTTAATTGATGCGGATAAGATGCATAGGCTCTTTCGGGATCGGGTAATTTCACCTTTTCAAAAAGAGAAAGTACTTCAGTTTTAATTTCATTCTTTGAAAGTGTGGTATGCAACGCTAATATTTCTGCAACTTGTTTTCCACATTTCATAGAGGGGTTGAGAGAACTCATAGGTTCCTGAAAGATCATTGCAATTTCGTTTCCACGAATCTTACGGTATGCTTTTTCAGAAAGTGACGATAGAGAAGTACCGTTATAAAGAATATTCCCTTGAGATATTCTGGCAATTTTTTGAGGTAAGAGTCCTAATATGGCAAGTGAAGCAACCGATTTTCCACTTCCGGATTCTCCAACAACACCTAATATCTCGTTGCTATAGATGTCGAACGAAATGTTATGAAGTACCTTATTTTCTTCTTTTTTTGAAAAGAAGGAAACACAAAGATCTTGTACAGAAAGCAGTATTTCTTGACTCATTTTGTAAAGCTAATTAAAATTAAGGAATGGTCTGTGCCTTGGGATTTGTTTTTAGCACTATTTTTTGGTGCGATATTTGTTATATTTACCTATCAAAATTGGATATGAAGCTATACAAACTCTCTCTCCGTACACGGATTTTTATTTCGATGACCGTTTTGGTCTTGTTGGCTTCGATACTAATTGCGGCGGTTACCATATATCAATACAAAGAAGAAGCCGAAGATTATCACAGAGAGCGTTTAGAACGAAAAGAAACTCGTATCCAAATCGCAATCAATAATGCATTGCGTAGTACAACCTATCCTGTAGATGAAGAACACCTCTCCAAAATCTTTGGGTATAAACAAAAGATCTATCAAATTTCTGAAGAACATTCTTTGCCTATTAACATCTACGGATTGTCTGGAGAACTATTAATTAAGTCTGAAGGAATTTTTGCCAAAGATACCACAGATAAACAGCTAAGCCCTAAAATATTGGATACCCTAGCTTCTTTGTATGATAAGAAGTATTTGGTGAAATCCGAAAAAAATGGAATTCGTATTCTTTCTTCTTATACGTTTATTACTGATTTTAAGTCCAAACCTCTGGGAATTTTAAATTTACCCTATCTGGAGGACGACGATTTGATTACCCGAGAGTTGTTTGAATTTTTACAGCGATTGGGGCAAGTGTATTTGTTAATGTTGCTGATTGCTATTGCCTTGGCGTATTTTTTATCCAAGTACATTACACGATCTTTAAAAACGATTTCAGAAACCATTGATCAAACCCGACTAGACAAGCGTAATAAACGGATAGGTATTATTGATGCCAGTGAAGAGATATATTCGTTAGTAAGTGCATATAATAGCATGATCGACGAGCTTGAAGAAAGTGCAGCTATGCTTGCCAAAAGTGAACGGGAAGCTGCATGGCGGGAAATGGCAAAGCAAGTAGCACACGAGATCAAAAATCCTCTGACACCTATGCGACTTACCGTACAGAGTTTTCAAAGAAAATTTGATCCCGAGGACCCCAAAATTCAACAAAAAGTACAGGAGTATAGTAATACCCTTATTCAACAAATCGATACCATGAGTTCGATCGCCTCGGCATTTTCGAATTTTGCACAAATGCCAGCGCAAAAAAGTGAAACATTGGATGTGGTAAAAATTGTAGGGTTGGCACTAGATATTTTTAACGAAGACTACATTATTTCCCCTTCAGAAAAAGGAGAGATTATTGCCAAGTTTGATAGAACACAGTTGATACGTGTGGTTACCAATCTGGTTAAGAATGCGATACAGGCTATCCCGGGGGATCGCACTCCAAAAGTGATTGTAAATGTATTTACCGAGGATGGGAACGTAGTTATTACAGTAGCGGATAATGGAATAGGGATCACCGAAGAAAATAAAAAGAAGATTTTTGAACCTAAATTTACCACAAAATCAAGCGGAATGGGGCTTGGTTTAGGAATGGTGAAAAATATAGTGGAAACCTATAAAGGAAGTATTACCTTTACCTCGCAAGAAGGAAAAGGAACCATCTTTAAAGTTTCTTTTCCCAGAGAATCACAAATAGAAACTACTGCGTGAAATGAGCCATGATTATTGGTGAATACTATCCGACAGTTGAAAAGTACTTAATGTAAAAACAGATGAAAGAATACAAACTAGAATCTCTGGTCTATTACTCCAAACTAACGTTGGACAAAGAACATATCTTAAAATCTTCTTCCAAAGACATTCAGGCTAAATTGGATGAATATTCTAGTGAAGGCTGGCGTTTGGTTTCTACAGATGTTGAAGATTTTGGACTGGGAATGTACTTCTATCTATATTTTGAAAGAGATAAAAATTAATAGCTCACATAAAATAATACCAACATAATGTATACTAACATTCTTACATCTCAAGAAGGTGGAATAACCAAAATAACGATCAATCGTCCTTCAAAATTAAATGCACTCAATAAAGAGACGATTCAAGAACTTCATGCCGCTTTTAGAGTAGCGGATTTGGACGCTGCTACCAAAGCAATTATTGTTACCGGTAGTGGAGAGAAAGCTTTTGTAGCAGGAGCAGACATTAGCGAATTTGCTGATTTTTCCGTTTCTGAAGGAGGAAAACTAGCTGAAAAAGGTCAAGAACTGCTTTTTGATTTTGTTGCGAATCTATCAACACCAGTAATTGCTGCTGTAAACGGTTTTGCCTTAGGAGGAGGGCTAGAATTGGCAATGGCAGCTCATTTTAGAATCGCCAGCAATAATGCCAAAATGGGACTACCTGAGGTATCTCTAGGAGTGATTCCTGGATATGGAGGGACCCAGCGTTTGCCACAATTAGTAGGAAAAGGAAGAGCCATGGAAATGATTATGACTGCAGGAATGATAGATGCTAATCAGGCGATGCAGTATGGTTTGGTAAATCATGTAACTTCACAAGAGGAACTATTACCATTGGCAGAAAAGTTGGCAGGAAAGATCATGAGAAACTCTTCTGTGGCAATTGCAGCTGCTATAAAATCTGTTAATGCTGCTTTTGAAGACGGAGTAAACGGATTTAAAGTAGAAATAGAACAATTTGGGAATTGTTTCGGTACCGAAGATTTTAAAGAAGGAACTACTGCGTTTTTGGAAAAACGTAAGGCAGATTTCCCTGGAAAATAAAACCAGCATATACAAATAGAAGATCCCAAGGGCCAATCGCTTTTGGGATTTTTATTTGCTTCTTATCTCAAGAATAGGAGTAATCCATAATAGTTTTGTATTTTTACTAAACACTCTTATTCCTTACTTCATGAAAGCTTTGTACAAAAATCCTATAGCCATTATTCTCATTGTTTTTGCAGTGGTAGGTTTTGTATTACTTGAAGGGCAATTGCCAGCTATAAATTTGGCACACCTTACTCCAGGAAATGTAGTGGCTGTATTAGGGTACACTTCGGTAATTATGTTTGTAGTAGAGCAGTTTATAGAAATTTTTGTTCATGATTACAATCAGAGACTTAAGAAAGAATGTAAAGAACGTATTGATGAGATTGATCGCAAATTAGAGCGTATGAATGAGCCGGTGGTGGGGGAGGAAGCTGCTTCGGAAACAGAAGAAGTTTCTGTGCCGGAAGTGGCAAACATGATGAAGGAGAAAAGAAGGCTAGAAAATACCCTTACCAAAGAAGGTATGAAACGCAAACAGCGAACCATTGTGATTGCCTTTATTATTGGACTTATTTTATCTTTTTCGGGTTTTAGATTGATGTCTGGTATACTGTTTAATGAAACCAGTGATAACTTATCCGAGATACAATCTACCATTATCCAATCGATAGATATTATCCTTACAGCTGGTATTATTGCAGGAGGAAGTGATCGTATGCACAGACTAATAAAAAGAGTCAAAGAAGCTTTTCAGCCAGAGAATAGTTATAATGAGTACTAAATTCCTTTATCGATAAAAATTCATCTGATCGATATACTCCCATACTTCTTGAGAGAGTAATGGACGTACATTTTTTCCTTCACCAATAGTATTTCGAATAAAGGTCGAAGAGATTTCCATAATTGGTGCGCTTACGCGTTGAATTTTTGGGTGATCCATAAACTGATGTTCAATATTCCCTTCAGAAATACGTGGGTACACATAGATATGGTGATTTTCGAGAATCACCTCATAGTTTTTCCATTTATGAAAGCTTTTCAAGTTGTCTTCTCCCATAATCAAATTAAATTGATACTCGGGATAGTTTTCTTGTAAGTGTGCTAACGTATGTACCGTATAATTGGGTTGTGGTAGTTTGAATTCGATATCGCTGGGCTTCAACTTAGGATACGATTCTGTGGCTCTGTAGACCATTTCGTAACGATGATGATTGTCTAATAGCGAGCTTTTCTTTTTAAAAGGATTATGAGGGGTGACAACCATCCATATTTCGTCAAGATCCGAAAATTCCGCCATATGATTGGCAATTGCCAAATGGCCAACATGAATAGGATTAAATGTCCCAAAGTATAATCCAATTTTTTTCATTGTACTATCCTAAAAGAAACTTCTTTACTAGTTGATAAACCTCGGCTTTTGCCTTTTCCAGATCATCATTGGTAACTATAGCATCAAACTGTGGGGCTGTTGCCATTTCTGTAGAGGCCTTGGCAACACGCATATTGATTTTATCTTCAGATTCGGTTTTGCGTTTTTTAAGTCGAATCTTTAGCTCTTCTATACTAGGTGGTTTTACAAATATAGCAAGGGTACGATCAGGATAAATTCTTTTGATGTCTAATCCACCCACGACATCAATATCAAAAATAACATGCTTTCCATTATCCCAAAGGCGTTGTACTTCAGTTTTTAAAGTGCCGTAAAAATTATCTCTATATACTTCTTCCCACTCCAAAAACTCGTCGTTTTTGATTTTGTCCTTAAACTCACGTAAGGATAAAAAGTAATAATCTTTACCATGTACTTCGGCTCCTCTAGGTTCGCGAGATGCTGCAGAAATAGAAAAACCAAGATTGAGTTCTTGGAGATCCAATAAATATTTTACCAATGTAGTTTTTCCACTACCCGATGGGGCAGAAAGTACAATTAACTTTCCTTGCTTCATTTACAATACGTTTAGCAATTGCTCTTTTATTTTTTCAAGCTCATCTTTCATTTGCACCACTAACTTTTGCATTGGAGCATAGTTAGATTTGCTTCCTATAGTGTTGATTTCCCGACCAATTTCCTGAGTAATGAATCCCAATTTCTTTCCGTTAGATTCTGGAGTGTTTAGTGTAGTGGTAAAGTACTCAAGATGATTAGAGAGACGCACTTTTTCTTCAGTAATGTCGAATTTTTCCAGATAATAAATAAGCTCTTGTTCAAATCGATTTTGATCTACTTCTTCTTTAATATCAGATACTGCTTTTTGAAGTCGCTCACGTACTCCTTCGATACGCTCTGGATCCATTTCGATCACGTCGGCTAGTAATTTGCCTATATTTTGTATACGTATGACAAAATCTTTTTCTAGTGCTTTCCCTTCATCGACTCTATAGGTATCAATAGCATTCAAAGCGTCACGTAGTCCTTCGTTAATAGCTTTAAATTCTTCTTCATCAATTTCTTCTCTCACGGTTTTTAAAGCGTCCGGCATACGAACTGCCATTTTCAGATATTCTCCAGTTTCTCCGCTGTTGTGTATGCCTTGTAATTGTTTCATATAATCCTTAACCACAGCGTCGTTGATTTTGGTCGAAGTTTCTTCTGCAGTGATTTCAACATACAACCCAAAATCTACCTTTCCTCGTACCAATGATTTTGCAATGGTATTTCGCATGGGTAACTCTTTTTCTCGATATTGAGATGGAATTCTAGCATTGATGTCTAAGTTCTTGCTATTGAGCGACTTTACCTCGATAGTGACTTTTTTTGTAGGTAGTTGTAATACAGACTTCCCGAAGCCGGTCATGGATTTAATCATAGAGTCAATTTAATAAGTGGCACGAAGATACGGAAAAGTATAAAGTTGAAATGACTAGATATCAGGAAACATCAATTGTCATCATAATTTTATCGATATATTTCCCTTCTTCGTAAAAGAAATTTTTCATTCTACCAGATTCCGCCAACCCCATTTTCTTGTACAAAGCGATTCCGGCAGGGTTGGTGGCATATACTTCTAGCCAGATTATTTTTAGCGTGTTATTTTTTCTCGACCAATCCAATACATTTTGAATAAGAAAAGTGCCTACTCCTTGATTTTGCCAACTCGTATGTATCCCCATCCCAATCATAGCCGTATGAACCATTTTTTCTCTTGAACTTCCGGTGAGATCAATGTTACCTATAAGCTTTCCATCATGTTCGGCTACTAAGAGTAGACTATTGTTTTCTTTTTGATAGCGTTTGATGAGTTGATTTTCTTCGGTAATATTATTAGAATACTCATAATCAAACAACGGAATAGTATTCGTATTTTTTAGATACTGTAGTTTGAGTTCAAGCAATTGTTTGGCATCGTCGGGATGTGCTTCCCTAATGATGACAGCATGATCGGATTTGGTTTGATATGTTTTTGGTAAAAAATGCAATGAACTTAGGCATTAGGATTTTTGTCTCTAATTCTCTTGTACAATTTGATTCCGAACATCAAGGCCACAGATAAGGAGACAATTCCGATGACTCCATAAATCCAATTTACGGCATCTCGTACAATGACCAAAAATATAACGGCAAATAAAATGAGCGTAGAGCCTTCGTTCCACATTCTCATCTGGTTTGAGGACCATTTAACAATGTCTTGTTGTAGTTGCTTATAAATTTGGTGGCATTTCAAGTGATACATGAATAACAATACCACAAATCCGAGTTTGACATGCATCCAGGATTGTTCTAACCACCCAGGCATTAGGATAAGCAACCATATGGCAAATAAGGTGGCCAATATAGCCGAAGGCCAGGAAATGATAAACCAAAGACGCTTGGCCATAAGCTTTAATTGTATGCCCAAAATTTCTTTTTCGGGAGAAGGTTTTTGGCTGGCTTCGATTTGATAGACAAATAATCTGGGGATATAAAATAACCCTGCAAACCATGTGATTACAAAGATGAGATGCAGGGATTTTATGTAGTTATAATATTCTAGCATTAGATTAGTCTTCTACAAAAAGATAATTAAGCTGCAAGGTATTGAATTCGGTATTAAAGCCCTTAATTTCTTGAGAAATTAATTGATCAAAAGTATTCAATTGTTGTTCGATCTTTTTGGTCAATTCATTTTTTACAGCAATATCTTGAGCTGTTGGTCCAAAATCTCCCATACCCACCAAAGAGTTCAGGTGTCCTAGTTTATTGGTAAGTTTGATTGGGAAATTTAGAGGATCCTGATTACTCTTATTTTTGGTTTGATAGAGTGCTTTTTCTATATCGCTAAACTTTTCCTGTAAATCTTTTGCTTTTTGTACAAGCTCTTTGGTTTTTTCATTGTCTTTATACTGAGTTTCAAAACCTTTGAGTTGCTTATTGATTTTTCGAATCTTTTTGATCGATTGATGCGCTCTGTCTACAATGGCATTTACATCGGTAATAAAATCAAATTGCTGTTGCATATCCTGTTGAGTGGATTCAGCTCTGGGATCAGCAACAATGGTAAAAGTTTGTTTTCCTACATCAGTTCCATTTACATTTAGGCTTACCCGATAAGAACCAGGAACCGCTTTAGGACCATCGAGATTTGCCCACCATAAGATCATACCTTTTAGTTTTTCGGCACCATCGCCTCTCAAGTTCCAACTAAACTGATTTCCTCCGGCTTTTAGATCTTTTAATTGATCTTTTTTTTCTTTGGCTCCAGTGCTGAAGGATTTGATGGTATCGTTTTTCAAGTTAAAATAGGTGAGTTGTACCGTATCTTTTTCCTTGTCAAAATTCTTTAGATAAAAATAAGTGCTTACTCCAGCCGGATGATTTTTACCTTCTGTTCTAGAATCTTTCGCTTGGGTTCCGGGCATTCGATACGCATCCTTGGGCTTATACAAAATGTGATTTTGTGATTTTAGACTGCTATTAAGCTGGTGCAATAGGGTAAGATCATCAATAATCCAAAGACTTCTTCCTTGCGTAGCTACGATAAGGTTATTGTCTTTGATGGTTAGATCGGTAATAGGAACAATAGGCAGATTAAGTTGAAAAGACTGCCAGCTTTTACCATCATCAAAAGAGATGTACATCCCAGTTTCGGTTCCCGCATACAAAAGTCCTTTTCTTTTAGGATCTTCTCGTAGCACTCTGGTAAAATGTTCGGAGGGGATACCAGTAGTAATTTTTGTCCAGGACTTTCCATAATCGGTAGTTTTATACAAATAAGGAGCAAAATCCCCGGATTTGTATTTGGTACCTGCGATATAGCAAGTACCGGTATCAAAAGCACTAGGTTCTATGCTGTTGATCATCATCCATTCCGGCATTCCTTTTGGCGTTACGTTGTTCCAGGTAGCACCTCCATCTTGACTTACATGTACTAACCCATCATCACTACCTACCCACAAAAGGCCTTCTTTAAGAGGGCTTTCAGCAGCGGCAAAAATGGTACAATAATATTCTACAGAAGTATTGTCCTGAGTTATCGGTCCTCCCGAAGATTTTAGTTTTTCAGGGTCGTTTCTGGTAAGATCCGGGCTGATCACCTCCCAGCTTTGCCCTTCGTTTTCGGTGACATGAACATGGTTAGAAAAGGTATATAGTCGATTTGGATTATGCTTAGAAAATATAATAGGGAAATTCCACTGAAAACGGTATTTCATATCTTCTGCACCATGTCCCATTGGATTGTCAGGCCATACACTAATCGATCTAATAGTTTCTGTTTTGTGATTCACTCTGGTTAAGAAACCATCGTAGCTTCCCCCATAAACAATATCATTATTTTTTGGATCCACAGCAATGTGCGCAGATTCTCCACCAGCAGTTCTTTCCCAATCATCTTCGGTAATTGAGCTACCAGAACTTCTATGACTAATACGTATCGTAGAATTATCCTGTTGTGCTACATAGATACGGTATGGGAAATGATTGTCGGTAGTAACTCTATAAAACTGTGAAGTGGGTTGATTATGGTAGGTACTCCAGGTTTCTCCTCCGTCGTAGGTGATTTGCGCACCCCCGTCATCCCCCATGATCATGCGTTTTGGATTTTCGGGAGCGATCCATAGATCATGATGGTCTCCATGAGGAGCTCTGGCACTGGTAAAGTTTTTACCTCCATCTTTACTTTTATGATAGGATACGTTTACCACATACACTACATCTTTATCTTTGGTATCGGCATAAATGCGTGTATAATACCATGCCCTTTGTCGAAGACTTCTTTCGCTGTTCAAAAGTGTCCAGGTGTCACCACCATCATCACTTCGGTAAACACCTCCTTTTTTCTTGTTTTCTACTATGGCCCAAACACGTTCGCTATCCACTGGGGATACAGTAACTCCTATTATTCCTAGCGTATCCTTTGGGAATCCTTTGTTGGTAGAAATTTCTTTCCAACTTTTTCCGCTATCTGTACTTTTCCAAAGTGCAGATCCTTTACCGCCAGAACTAAGACTGTATGGAGTTCTTCGGGCATTCCAGGTAGAAGCATATATAATTCTGGGGTTGTTAGGATCCAGAGTAAGATCTACGGCTCCTGCATCTGCATTGGCAAAAAGCACGTTGTTCCAAGTTTTACCCCCGTCAGTACTTTTATAAACCCCACGATCTTGTGTTGGTTTGTAAATATTTCCTAGTACTCCCGCATACACAATGTCGGGATTGGTAGGGTGAATGGCAATTCTCGGGATATGTCTACTCTTAGGTAAACCAGATTGAATCCATGTTTTACCAGCATCTACACTTTTCCAAACACCATACCCAGAAGATACATTACCTCGTAGTGTTTTTTCACCTCCTCCTACATATATCACATTAGGATCACTTTTGGATACTGAAATAGCACCTACAGAACCTCCAAAGAAACCATCAGAGATATTTTCCCAGGTTCTTCCTCCATCCAAAGTTTTCCAGATACCTCCTCCGGTAGCTCCAAAATAAAATAAATTAGGCTTTCCGGGCACACCGGTTACTGCTGCGCTACGCCCTCCTCGAAAAGGACCAATTAGCCGATACTCTAGCGCATCATATAAGGCTGGATCGTAGGTTTGTGATTGAAGCGGAACGTTGGTAATAAAAACAAAAAGAATAAAAATTACTTTGATAAATTTTGAGTACATGGATGTTGAGTTTTGTGTTGAAAAGACCAAAATAGAGTAGGTAAAGGTCAAACGTTAGAATTGATGGCCTACTAAAGTCTATAAATAAAAATTGTTGCGAAAGATTTTCACGTAATTTTAACCTTGTATACAATAAGATCCTTTTTAACTTTGACACCATGATATTAGAAGGAGTAGTATTGGTATTAAGTTGTCTGGGGGTAATCCAGGCAATGTTTTTATGCTTTTATTTGTTTACCGTAAAAAAGGGAAACAGAAAAGCGAATCAGTTTCTGGCTTTTGTTTTGTTAGGATTAACCATTCGGATAGGGAAATCAATTTTTCATAATTATATCGAGGTTGATCCAAGAATAAGAAATATGGCTATTGCAGCTATTTTGGCTGTGGGTCCTTTTCTATGGTTCTACGGAAAAGCACTTTTCGAAAAACAGCCCATTTCAAAAAAACACTATTGGCACTTACTTCCGTTTGGTCTGTTTTTGGTGTTTAGTCCAATTATTCCCAATAGAGGAGACGTGGCTTCTTATATAGCATATTCCCTTGTTTTTGTGCATTTAGGGGTTTATCTAGGGGTCTGTTGGAAATATATTTCTGAAATAAAGGAAGAAACAGAGGTAAAACTCCTGAAATGGTATCGTAACATTACCATTGGAGTGAGTGTTACCTGGGCGTTGTATGTTGGTATTTTGTTACGGTGGATTCCTTTTTACATTTTGGGAGCCATCTCGTTTTCATTTTTAATGTATTTATTCACTTTTTTGTTGCTGAAAAAGCATGTCTTTGCATTAGAAAAGTATAGCAGCTCAACAATGGACAGAGCTACTTCAAGAAATACCTTGGAGCGACTTAAACATATGCTTGAAGAAGAAGAACTCTTCTTAAAAAGTGAAACCTCATTACAAAGTGTGGCCAAACTACTTGAAATCACACCAAGAGCATTATCACAAGTGATTAATGAGAACGAACACAAAAATTTTTCAGAATTTATAAATCACTATCGCATTAAAAAAGCAAAATCCTTGTTGACCGATGTGCAATATGCTAATGAGAAAATAGCAACCATTGCGTATGATTGTGGGTTTGGAAATGTTACTTCATTTAATTTGGCTTTTAAATCTGAAACTCAAATTACACCTTCTCAATATCGAAATCAGTACAAAGTAGCTTGATTAAAAATATCTTTTGATTAATTTCATTAAATTGATAACTTCAGACTAAATTATTAATAAAAGTAGATGGATCTTTACGCTGTATGTAGAACTTGTACCCCAGAATTAAGGAACCTGGAAAAACCTAAAGATGCAATTGGTTTGAAAGTTACATATGCTTGGGGTGATGTTAATAATGATTTTATTGCTCTTTGTGAATGCCCCAAAGGACATAAGGAAATAGTTATACTAAATGGATATCGTTTCGATATTTTGTACTTTTCTGCTATGAAGTCATACCTAGATGGAAATTTATCTGAAAGCGTAGCAAGTTTTTCTAGCTCTTTGGAACGTGCATATGAATTATTTATAAAAACTTCTTTAGTAAACAGCGGTATTTCAATTGATAATATTAGAAATTTTTGGAAAGAACTAAGTAATCAATCTGAAAGACAATATGGAGCTTTTTGTTGCAAATATTTAGAGCTTACACAAGATATTTGGAGAGATGATACAAATAAAAAAAAATTTAGAAATAAAGTAATTCATAAAGGTCATTTAGCAACTACACTGGAAGTAGAAGAATATGCAGTGTATATTACCAGTCGTTTGAATTTGATCACAAGTTATCTAAAGGATAATCTAAATGATGCCTTGCTCTTTTTTAAGAAACATGAAGATCTTATTCAAATAGAAGAAGTAAGAAAAATTGGAGAAAAAAATTCCATATTGGATTATTCGATTGCTAATCATAATTCTCTTCTGTTTTTTTATGATTTCTATAAAAACAGCACGAATGTTGATTTTTACAGAGCTAAAGAAATCATGATATCAGATCCAAGCATAATTAATTCTCCTAAAAGAAAAAGATAATAAAACTTCTAAACCTCCTTTTTCGTTTTAAAAATCATGTTTTTTAAAGGGTTTTGACACAAACCTTTTCATTTTGCAATCCAAATCACACCAAAATTGCAGTAATGAAAAAAACATTTGTATTGATGATTCTTATCGCTATGGGATGTGCCCAAGTAGAACAACCCATTGCAAAACCTACCCAAACCACACCTATTAAGGAAGCAGTAATTGATAGTCTTAAACATCCGTGGAGTATCGCATTTATATCTGAAGAAGAAGCGCTGGTTTCAGAAAAAGATGGAGACTTGTTGCGAGTCAACTTGCAGTCCAAAAAGAAAACGATCATCAAAGGCTTTCCGAGAGATTTAACCGATAGTATCCGAGTAGTATACCGAGGTGATAATTCAGGAACTTTTGAAGTGCGTTTACATCCCGAATTTCAGAGTAACAGATTTATTTACGTTTCGTATGCAGCCAAAAAAGTAGGAGAGGGAAAGACGACAAAAGTCATACGCGCAAGGCTAGAAAAAGACTCTTTGCAAGATATCAAAACCATACTCGAAGCCGGGCCATATACACCAGGGTACTATCACTATGGCGGAGGGATGACTTTTGGGCCGGACAAGAAATTATACATAACTATTGGAGAGCGGTTATTCAGAGAAATCGATGAGCCCGAAATGCCCATTGCACAGGACTTAACGGACAAGCGAGGGAAAATTTATCGATTAAACCCCGATGGAAGTATCCCGGATGATAATCCAGATTTTGGTCCTGACGCACAGCCTGGCGTTTACGCTATTGGTATCAGAGCAGCACAAGGCATTGCAGTGGATCCCAAAAGTGGTAATATATGGTTTAGTGAACACGGTACCCGACAAGGGGATGAGGTTAATTTATTAAAAGCCGGGGCAAACTATGGATGGCCGGTGATTACCACCGGTGGATATCGAAGTAGGGACTATGTACCCCCAACAATAGAAGGAGCTACGTTTACCGATCCCAAATGGTATTGGCAACATACTGTTGCACCTACAGGATTGACTTTTTATACAGGAGATGAGTTTCCCGAATGGAAAGGAGATTTGTTGGTTCCAGGATTGTCGAGAGGAAGTCTTTGGCGATTTCGGATAGCAAATGATACCATACAAAGTGCCGAAGAACTTTTTGCGAATGATAGAGTTCGGTCCCGAAAAGTTGTGCAAAGTCCAGAAGGAAAATTATACATGCTTACCGACGAGCCCAACGGAAAAATTGTAAGAATCAAAAACAAAACAATCTAGAAACACATGAAAACTTATTTTTTATCAATTGCAGTATGCATTGCATTCAATGTAACATTTGCACAATCTGAAGAGGATCAAATCAAATCTAGCTTACAAACCTATATCAAAGGAACTTCGTATAACCAACCTGAAGTTATCAAAGAGGCGTTTTATAAAGAAGCCAATTTGTTCCTTTCTCATAAAGAAAAAGAACTATGGATTGTGCCCATAGCAGAGTATGCTTCCTGGTTTGAAAAAAAGGAGCAAGGAAAGTTTAATGGTAGAACAGGAAATGTGCTTTCAATCGATCAGGAAAATGATATCGCTATTGCCAAAGTTGAGATACTTTCCGAAGGAAAAGAGACGAGATACATTGATCTCTTTTTACTGAAAAGAATAAAAGGAAAATGGCAAATCATTAGTAAAGCGGCTACACGAACTAAGTAGTTTTGGGAGCAAGGAGTTGTGTACGCACTTCCCGATTCAAAAAGTAACCAGTAACAATGGTAGCTAATACATCGGCAATAGGAAACGATATCCAAACACCAAGCTCTCCATAAAATTTAGGCAAGATCAGGACTAGAGGAATAAAGAAAAATCCTTGTCGAGATAGGGTAAGCAATAGGGCAGGAATAGCCTTGCCTACTGCTTGAAAATAAGCTGCTCCTATCAGCTGTAATGCTATGATAGGAGTAGCTGCAAATACCCACCGCATAGGTTCTGTAGCATGAGAAAGTACAAACTGATTTACCGCTAATTCTTTTGCAGGAATATCAGGGTTGTCACTCAAAAACAGGGAAGCGATTTCTGAAGGGAAAATCATTAACCCAATAAATACTAAAGAGGCAACTATAGCCGCGTATTTGATGGCTGTATTAATGGATTCTCTAACACGATCGTATTGTTTTGCACCATAATTGTATCCTGCAATCGGTAAAAATCCTTGTGTAACTCCAAAAACCGGAAACAATGCAAACATCAACATTCGACCAATAATTGCATAGACTGCTACTAATCCTTCTTGCCCTAGATCAAATAGGATGTTATTCATTAGTAGATAAGTGATGCTCACAACGGCCTGTCTAGCTAATGTTACTCCTCCCAAAGAGCCTATTTCAGTTACGATATCCTTTTGTAATACGAGATGCTTAAAACGAATTTTGAGTTCAGAGTTTTTTGAGGTAAAAAACCAAAAGATATATAAAAAACATGCCAAATAGGATCCTGTAGTAGCCCATGCAGCACCATGCATACCCATGTCCAGCACATTAATAAAAATGTAATCCATTACTAAGTTTCCTACCGTAGGAATAATCATGGCAGTCATGGCAAATTTTGGTTTCCCTTCGGCACGAATCACCGTATTTCCCATCATCGCAAATCCAAGGATAGGAACTCCGTACAGTACGATTACATAATAGATTTTGGCAGGGTCAAAAATATCGCCTTTACCACCAAATCGTGGGATAATATCATCTACAAAAGCCAATCCAAGAATGACTAAAGAAACGGTACAAAGTAAAGTGAGGGTGATCTGATTTCCGAAAGTATGTAAGGCTCTTTGCTTGTTATCGGCTCCCAAGGCTCTTGATATAATGCTGGAACCACCAATACCAATGGCCATTCCTAAAGCAGCAATAAAAAAAGAAACCGGTAATACAACGTTAATCGCAGCAATAGCAATAGAACCGATCCAATTGCCAACAAAAATAGAATCGATAAGAATATTGAGAGACATCACAAGGATCCCTATCGAAGCAGGGACAGCCTGTTTAATCAATAACTTACCTATGGGCTCAATGCCAAGGGCTTCAGAGCTTACTTTTGCCATTACACCATTTCGGTTTTAACAGCAGACCATTCATTGATCCAATTAGCTAGTACCTGAGCCCAATCGTCTCTATCGTTTAGACAAGGAATGGTAGTAAATTCTTTACCACCAACTTCGTGAAATATTTCTTCTCCTTCCATGGCAATTTCTTCCAGGGTTTCTAGACAGTCTGATACAAAGGCGGGCGTTACGATAGCCATTTTTTTGGTGCCTTCTTTCCCCATTCGCTCTATAGTGCGATCTGTATATGGCTGTAACCATGGATCAAAACCTAATCTGGACTGATAAGAAGTAGAGTAAGTGCCATTTTTAAGTCCCAGTTTTTTGGCAACTTGTACTGTTGTCATCTCACATTGGTGACGATAGCAGAACTCGTGTTGTATAGACCCTTTTTTGAAACAACATTTCCCATCCATTTTACAATTTCCTTTACTGATATCGCTTTTACGGATATGCCTTTCGGGTACACCGTGATAACTGAAAAGAATATGTTCATAATCCACACCTTCCAAATGTTCTGCAATGCTATTAGATAGTACTTCGATGTATTCGGGTTTGTTGTAAAAGGCGGGAACATCGATAATTTTCATATCAGGAAAATGTTCTGCTCGTAGTTCTTCTGCCAGTACCAAAATAGTTTCGGTGGTAGCCATTGCAAATTGTGGATACAAGGGTACGATCATCACCTCATTAACTCCTTGATCATGTAGTTCCTGTAATCCTTTTTTGATCGTCATAGAACCGTATCGCATAGCCAGACCGATGGGGATGTTGGTTTTTTCGGCAACCTTATTTTGTAAACGCTCTGAAATAACAATTAGTGGTGATCCTTCTTCCCACCATATCTTTTGATAAGCAGCTGCAGATTTTTTTGGACGTGTATTTAAAATAATTCCTTTAACCAACAATGTTCTTGCCCATAGCGGGAGATCAATAACACGTGGGTCCATTAAAAACTCACCAAGATATTTTTTTACATCTTTTGGATTGGTACTATCAGGAGATCCTAGATTTACCAGAAGAACGCCTTTGCTCATAATTTTTCTTTTTGCAAAGCAAAAATACGAACTAAATATCGGTTTGCGTTAACAAAAACCATAAGACTTTTTGATAGTGAGATTTGAAAAAATGAACTGAAAAAGAGATTATTAAATAGTTATAAATAAAACATAACTTAGAAATACGTTAAATTCTGACAAACTGAAAGTTGAGTAGTTTTATTTTAGTATTTTTAAATAGTGAAAAAGCAAAGATGAATCTTGTATGATCAAAAATAGTATTTGATTATGCTAGGTTGCATGTGAACGTTAACAAACATTATTAGAACACATGAAACGTATTATCGTAGATGTCGAAAAAGATAAGCTACCTTTTGTCCTGGAACTATTAGAGCAATTCGACTTCGTATCTGTTTTGGCAGATCCAACTGAAGAAGATCAAGGGATGTATGACTCTATTGTTTCTCTGCAAAAGGGTGTGGGGATTCCACGAGTAGAATCTCTAGATTAGTTAGCCTTTAATTCAGGCGCATCACATATTTTTTGGGAGTAGTTCCAAATTTCTTTTTAAATGCTGCAATAAAGTGGCTTGAAGTACTATAGCCTACTCTTAACGCTATTTCCTTTACTGTATATTTTTTTGAAATTAATAATTCTTGAGACACAATCATTCTACGATTGATCAAGTAGTCTTGGATACTCATTCCATAAACCTGTTTGAATCCTTTGTTCAATTTCTGAAGAGATAGATGTACCTGTTCTGACAATTCTGAAGTTAAGGGAGGCTCTACAATATTGTTTTCAAGGATGTTTTTTGCATTTTCAAGTTTTTTTCTAGTATTCTGGTCTAAGAAATAGGGACATGCTGCTTCAGAGTTCTTCGTTAGGAAATGAGTTAACATGCTTAATAATTCATAGGTCTTGGCTTTTAAATACACTAGTTCACTTTTTGAGTGAAGACTTTGCATGATTTGCTTTGCAATCGAACAATGTAAAAAATACGTTCTTGCTACTTTGAAGATGGGTTTTTTGATCTCGTCAGACTCAAATAAAAAATCCAGCAAATCACTTTGATTTAAAATCATTCGATGAAACTTTTTGAGTTCAATTTGAAGCACAAATAGTTGGGTGTTTTCTTGGGTGAAAATTATCGATGGAGTGTTATAAGTAATAATAAATTGATCACTACCAAATGTCAAATGGTGTTCTGATCCTATTTGTAATTCGAAAGTTCCATAAGAACAAAGAATAAAATGAATCAGCTTTTCGCTATTCTTTTTTCGTGGGATATAGATAAGGGACCCTATTGTAGGTTTATAAACTAACAGATCAAAATTCTCTTCTATTTTGATTGTTTTTTGAATCATATCCTCGAAACAAATATCTAAATTATAGGATTTCATGATTGAAAACTTGTGATTACTTAGTAAAGAAAGGAGAAAGTACGATATACTTTGTATGATCGTGAAGTATAGTTGAGTTTGTGTTTGCCTTTCTCCTTATGACTTTACCGAAGTTTCTTAAAGGGTTTTTAAGAATTTAATAAGTTTGGTTTTATCCGAAGCGCTAAGCGCATTGTATCTAGATCTAGAGTCACTAGCTTCTCCACCATGGGCTTGTATAGCGCCTTCAAGTGAGGTTGCTCTACCGTCATGCATCAAGATTAGAGCTTTGCCATTTCTCTCAAGAAGATCTATGTTTCTTCCTAATCCCCATAAAGGAGGTGTTCTGTAGGGTTCATCAGTAACAGTATGCATTTTCATATCAGTATAAGGTCTGATAATGAGGTTTCTAAATTCTGCAGGTGCAGAATTACTAGTCTTTTGCGTTGGTTGATGGCATGAAGTACAAGAGACTTCTCTAAAAATTCGATCTCCATCCTCCACATCAGGGTCCAGATATGCAGCTGCATTTCTATTCGGCACGGTTAGAAATTCGGTATAGGCTACCAATAAATCAAAATCGTTACCCAGGCTGGATGATTGAACACCGTGGTCTTGAAGCAATGCATTACTAACCTGTTGTCTCACAGTACCTACATCTCCATTCCAGGTCAACCCAGCTTCAGCACCTTCGATGTATTGTAATAAACCAGTTCCATAAACAGGAGGTGGAACTCTTTGCTCTCCATCTCTGGTAAGCTCGACCTGAGAACCTCTACCGTCTCTAAAGTGGCAGTCTTGACAAGCCCTTGTTCCTATTTTTGCAGACCCGAAGTTAGGCCTTGTCTGTACCACTTCAAATTGATCTTGTAAACCGTGGAATAAATGATGACCTTCTAAGAAATCATCAACATCTTGAGCAGAGGTAAGTGTGGTTAAATGTTGTGTAAAAATGGCATCCATTTCCAGATCAACATGAGATCCTGAGGTAGAAAACTCCATTGTAGTAGAAGCTTTGCCCGCCATTGTTAATCTAGGATCTCCCAAAGAACTATCAAAACCTTTACCTACTATAACATGTTGGAATGTATTGTAGATTTGAGAGCTGATTTGAGCACCAGAGCCAATGGTGATCTCGTAGGTAATTACATTTCCGTAATCGAAATTGGTACCACAGCAGGTGTTGGTATTATACACATATGCAGGATTAGAGTTTCTGATCAAACCGTTATCCAAAGCTTCAATTCTAAGAATATTTGGTAAATCTGCATTTATAGTTGTTCCACTTCCTCCAGTAGTGACGGTGGTGGCGTATCGATCTAATGCACGAACTCTACCAGCATTGTTTTGAGAGTTAAAAATTAATTCAGTATTTCCATCATGCGCTCTAGGGTGTCTAAAACGCATCCAATTTGCAGAATTGCTGGTTATTTGGCCTTGATTAGCAGGGTCTATTCGATCATTTGGATTGCGTTCATCGTATTCAAATAGGGTAGAGTAAACCATTTGGGTACCAAGATCATCCGTGGGTAGACCTGCTTTTTTATATCGGAAGAAATAATAGAATTTATCATAACAGTTACCAGGTATTTCAACAGTCATTCGGCCATAGTCAGTAATCGTCATTTCGGCTTCATAAAATTCTACTTGATTACAGGAGCAAACAAAGGTCCAATCAGGGTCTCCAAAACCGGTAAGTACGGATCCTACACCGCCTACAAATTGAGAGGCATGAAATTGTAACTGTAAGGCAGAACCTGCTCTAACCGCTACGTTTCTACCGTTAATATCATGAACCCATCCAAAGTTACCTGGAGTACGACCATTGATAGGTGTTTTAAGTGCACTCATCAGGTATTTGGCATCTGGTGCTTTTGGTAGCCTATTTACACTAGCTATTCTCCATGGTCCTAGATTGTGTCCGTTGGTATCTCCTGATGTAGTATCGCCGCTGTAGAAATACAATTTTTGACCATCTAAAGTTACATGGAATTTTGGAGTACAATTGACTTCTCCAAATGGAACCGCATCTACTGTATTGGTTATTCCTCCAGGGTTGTTTACCAAATCTGGATCATCAACAAGTACTGGGGGCCAGTTGTCAAGACAATCACCCGTACAATCTTCAGAAGTGGTGTACATAGAAAACCCAGGTTGTTCTGATCCTGAAGCTCCAATCAGAAATGCACCCAATTGAGTGTTACTGCCTACCGCCAAAACAGGATCAGGTAAGGTAACCGGTGGATCACCACCATCATTACTCGTAGTACAAGGAGTGCTATCGACTCCTTGCCCTAATTGTACCTGAATACTATGAATACATTGCCCAGTACCATAATTATCACCTTGGATTCTTACCTCAAGCGTATAGGTTTGTCCAGCAACAAGATTACTGAATTGAGCTTCTCTTCTTCCTTTTTCATTATTGATGGTTACGTTACCTCCCTGGCCATTGAGATTTATAACAAAGAAACTAGGGTTGTGTGATACATTTTGATGATAAGCAACACCATCAGAATTTAATCCCATGATAAAGTTATCTCCTTCTACTCCTGGATCTGGATTTGGATCGTTACACGGATCAGTGTCATCACCCTGATTTATTGTAATATTTTGCAGGAATGTTGGGCATTCGTTATTACCCCATCTGGCATAGATTTGGTAGGTTCCTGGAGCCAAGTTATTCACCGTGGTTGATCCACTGTTATCGGGTACATTGTAAGGATAGGTGTTGCCACCATCAATACTAAATTCGATATTGGTTCTTGTTCCTCCATTATTGGCATCATCCTCAAAATTGAAAGTGATACTACCGTCATTGGCATTAGGAGTAGTTTCATTAGTTTTGGTGACATTGGCGGTAGGAATATCTATACCTGTACAAGGTTCAGGATCAGTTTGATTGGTCACCAAGTGCCATACTCCATTTACATTATCTCCATTGGTATCTCCTACTGCATTGTCATTTGCAAAGTAGTATAGGGGTTTGTTGTCATAGGTAACTTGTAGAGATCCATCACATCTTGCAGAGAGTCCAAATCCATTGGTAAATGTATTGTTTACTTGATTGGTAATGATAAGGTCTTCTGGGTCTTGTACGGTTACTGGAGGCCATGTTGTTTCGCAGCCATTGTAACAATCGCTAAATGGCAAAGAGTCGTTATCGTTATCAAAGGTATATAGACTGAAACCTGGTTGATTGGCATCTTGTCCTCCTACCAAAAAGGTTCCTTTTTCACTATTATTAGTAAGTGCAATAACAGGTCCTGCAACTGGAGGCGGGGGATTGTCACAAGGGTCACAATTAGGACCCCCGCAGTCGATTTCAGTTTCTCCGTTATTAAGGATACCGTCGTTACAGGTTGGATCAGGATCTTGTCCTTGGCCGATAAATGTAAGTTCATCTACATTCATGGCAGCATCTCCACTTTGATATATAATTTCGAAAGTAGCTCCTTGAGGAACATTTACTTCTATTGTGGCTGTAGTGTAGTTGCCCACCCAACTTCCGTTGGAAGAGAAATTGATGTTTCCAGCATCGTTTCCATTTATAAATACGGATAATGTACCGGATTGTTGGGATGCATATTTTAGTTGTACTGAGCTTGCGGATGGGACATTTGGTAATGTAAATCCTGCACCTGGACTACTTATGTAGGCTACTCCTTGTCCGTTTGTAGCTGCACCATCGTTATAATATTGAGCACTACCAAGTAGGGATCCTGATTCTGCTTGAATCACAGTTTCCTCTCCTGGATTAGGATTATCACAAGGTGCACAGGGTCCTCCACAATCAATACCGGTTTCACCTTGGTTTTGTATACCATCGTTACAGGTAGGTTGTGGATCTGGGTCGTTGTTTCCTGCTTGTTGTGCGGTCACTGTGATTTGATCCGAGATGTATTGTCCACCTACTGAGGAGCTTATTTTTATTTGAATTTGATAGGTTTGACCTGCTGTGGCATTAACTTGTCTTTCCCATCGATTGGTAGCTGCGTTTAATGTTCCAGATACGCAGGCATCATTGAGACAGAGAAAGTTAAAGTTATCGGTCCATTCGGGTTGATTTTCGAAATAGAGTGTAGCAATTCCTCCATCTACTTCAATACCACTATTCGTGTTGTTGCTTTGCGCTACAAGCGAGAAAGAAATTAATAGAAAGAAAAGGAATATATTAAGTTTTGCTATACAATTGGATGTACCATAACAAAAGTCTTTGTTTATGGATGAAATATAGCTATGAGTTTGATTAATAACAGACATACTCATGATATTAAATTGTTGGTTAAGAGTGAAAAACCCTTTAGTAAAAGGATAGTAAATACTACCTTTTATAAAAACATTCATAAAAGGTAGTATGTGAAAGGTCAAATACGTTTTATCGAAGTATTACTTCGTAAATACTAGCTTCTTGGTGATTTTTTGTTGGCGATCGTAATCATAATATACCATGAAGTAAAGTCCGGACTCTAGATTGAGATTGAGTATCAAGTGATTCGATTTTCTATTCTTCAAATCAATAGTTTTTACCGTAGCGCCCAATTGATCTAGAATTACGATTTTACCTGATAAGATAAATGAACCTGTTAGCGATAAGTTACCATCGGATATTGGGTTCGATCTAACGATAAGTTCCATTTTCTCTTTTGAAACGTTATTGTTTATTCGGTTTTGTTCACATTGGTTTGCTTGTTGTTGATTTTCCCAGCAGACTCCGCAACCTTCAACTGGCCTGCAAGGAGGACATGAAACGGTTGCGTTAACATTTACTTGAGCGGTAACGCTAACCGAAACGAGAGCGAATAAAATTGCGATTATATGTAGCTTTTTCATGATTTATATGTTTTAAAGAACACTAGGTATCGAAATGTATGAGATATAAATACCTAGTGTTCATGTTGGTTAAAGAGTTTTTAAGAATTTGATAAGATTGTCTTTTTGTTGCTGACTTAAATTGTTATAAGCCGCTCTTGATCCATTGGCTTCGCCACCGTGAGCTTGAATTGCTCCATCTAGGGTTGTTGCTCTACCATCATGCATCAAGATCAGGGCTTTACCATTTCTTTCCAGAAGATCAATGTTTCTTCCTAATCCCCATAAAGGTGGAGTTCTATAAGGCTCATCTGTAACTGTATGCAGTTTCATGTCTGTATAAGGTCTTATAGTAAGATTTCTGAATTCAGCCGGTGCTGAGCTACTTGTTATTTGTGTAGGAGAGTGACAACTTGTACACCCAATTCGGTGGAACGTTTTGTCTCCTTCTTCCACACCTGGTATATCGTAAGCTCCAGGACTTCTGGTCGGTACCGTTAAGAATTCTGTGTAAGCTACCAATTGTCGTAAATCTTTTGAAGAGATATCCGTTTCAGGATCGATACCATGGTCATTGATTAAAGCATTTTTCACTTGTTGTTCTACCGTAGGTACATCTCCTTTCCAGGCAAGTTTTGCTTGGGCTCCAGCGATATATTGAAGAATTCCTACTCCGTATACTGGAGGTGGTACTCTCATATCTCCATCTCTAGTTCTCTCTAATTTAGAACCTCTACCATCTCTAAAATGACATTCCTGACAGTTAGTAGATCCTATATTGATTTCTCCTAAAATGTTTCCTGGATCATTTCCATTTCGTCTGTGTCTCACCCCGTGGAACAGGTGATGTCCTTCTAAGAAATCATCTACATCGTCTTCACTGGTTAAGGTAATGATGTGTTGTGTAAATATGGCATCTGCTTCCAGATCTACATGTGACCCAAATCCTGGTAGTACCATATAGGTACTTGCTCTACCTGCCAACGATAATCTAGGATCCCCCAGCGTATTCAATCCTTCACCAACAACGTAGTTTTGGAAGGTGTTATAGGTTTGAGCTCCACTACCTCCTGTTACTGCAGTGATTTCGTAGGTTACAATATTACCATATCCCCATTTTCCTGCATCCTGTCCGGCGCTCTTTGCGTAAGTTGGAGGAGAAGAATCTCCCTTTTCCATATAATCAATACGAACTACTTCGGCATTGTCTACATTGCCATGAGGGTGCACAGAATTGGCATCACCTCTGGTTAATCTAGGGTCTATAATTAGTCCACTGGCAGCATCGGTAAAAATAGTGTTGTAACGATCCATATTTCTGAGCAGATCAGAATTGTGTTGCGCATCAAAAACAGCTTCAGTAATACCATCTTGTGCATGTGGGTGTCTAAAGCGCATCCAGTTGGCCCCTTCTCTTGTAATTGTAGGCCTGTTGTCTGGATCAATTCGTTGACCAGCGGTGGTAAATAAACCAGAGTATACATAGATGTCTCCTGGATCGTTGGTAGTATTTCCTTGTTTTTTATATCTGAAGAAGTAATAGAAATCACCAGCATTTCTACATGCTTCAGGAACAGCTACCGTACCATTTACTCGTACACTGCTGAATGTAACCTGGTTACAAGAACAGTGAAATTCGAAGTCAGGATTTCCTCCAGATTGAATTTGAACTACAGGTCCAACACGTACGCTAACTGTACTTAGATCGTTAGCCAGATCAAAAGCAAATCCTTGAGCAGCATCCGACCCAATAATTGGAGTAGGAAGGGCTGGTCGTGGGTAATTGACTAGTGCTATTTCGCCACAAGGGTCATCTGGACAAGGGCCACAATTTGGCCCTCCGCAATCAACTCTTTCTTCGCCTTGATTCAGAATTCCATCATTACAGGTAGGAGCTGGTCCTCCTTCAAGAATCACAAATTCACCCAAAAAGATAGGGCATTCATTATTTCCCCATCGTACCCAAATATTATACGTAGCGGGTGAAAGATTGTCTATCGTAAATGATCCTGCATTATCTGGAGTAGTATATGGGTAACTACTTCCGTTATTAATGCTGAATTCTAAATTATCTCTTGAAGCTACATTGTCAAAAGTAAATCGAATAGTTCCATCATTTTCATTCTCAACAGTTTCATTAGTTACAGAAACTACAGCATTAGGATTAGGAGTACCATTACATACTTCATCACAACCTATAGTACAATTGCTTCCGCCACAGTCTACTCCTTCTTCGTCTCCATTTTGTATACCATCATCACAGGTAGGGCAGACGTCGCAATCTGGCCCCCCACAGTCGATTCCGGTTTCGTTTCCGTTTTGTACTCCATCACTACAAGTGGCTACAAAATAGCAACGATCTTCTCCAGCGGTTACTGTAAATGTAGTATTTGGTCCACCTTGTATACCAAGTTCATAGGTTTCGCCTACAGTGATATTGATCGCTCTTTGATAATAGCCATTTTCTAATTTGTCTGGAGCTACGCAACCATTAAATCCAGGGCCAGTACACATATATAGTACTTGACCTAAATCCTCTCTTGAATAAATAACACCTTGACCGTCTACAATAGTAAGTCCATAGTCACCACATGTTCCACCATCTACAGGAGGATTGGTAGTACAAGGATCACAGTTTGGACCGCCACAGTCGATTTCGGTTTCGCCGTTGTTAAGAATTCCATCATTACAAGTGGGTACTGGATCTGTTTGATTGGTCACCAAGTGCCATACTCCATTTACATTATCTCCGTTGGTATCTCCAGCGGCATTGTCGTTTGCGAAGTAGTATAGAGGTTTGTTATCATAGGTAACTTGTAGAGATCCATCACATCTTGCAGAGAGTCCAAATCCATTGGTAAATGTATTGTTCACTTGATTGGTAATGATAAGGTCTTCTGGGTTTTGTACGGTTACTGGAGGCCAATTTGTTTCGCAGCCATTGTAACAATCGCTAAAAGGCAAAGAGTCGTTATCGTTATCAAAGGTATATAGACTGAAACCTGGTTGATTGGCATCTTGTCCTCCTACCAAAAAGGTTCCTTTTTCACTATTACTAGTAAGTGCAATAACAGGTCCTGTAACTGGAGGCGGGGGATTGTTACAAGGATCACAATTAGGTCCCCCACAGTCGATTTCAGTTTCTCCGTTATTAAGGATACCGTCATCACAAGTTGGATCTGGATCTTGTCCTTGACCGATAAATGTAAGTTCATCTACATTCATGGCAGCATCTCCACTTTGATATATAATTTCGAAAGTAGCTCCTTGAGGAACATTTGCTTCTATCGTTGCTGTAGTATAGTTACCCACCCAACTTCCGTT
This sequence comes from Aquimarina sp. AWH4_224, assembly GCF_056160245.1. Taxonomy (NCBI): domain Bacteria; kingdom Pseudomonadati; phylum Bacteroidota; class Flavobacteriia; order Flavobacteriales; family Flavobacteriaceae; genus Aquimarina; species Aquimarina sp. AWH4_224. The sequence continues at coordinate 440,298 of NZ_JBSWWU010000002.1, forward strand.
GGAAGAGAAACTGATGTTTCCAGCATCGTTTCCATTTACAAATATGGACAATGTACCAGATTGTTGCGAGGCATATTTTAGTTGTACTGAGCTTGCAGAGGGAACGTTTTGTAATGCAAATCCTGCACCTGGACTACTTATGTAGGCTACTCCTTGTCCGTTTGTAGCTGCACCATCGTTGTAATATTGAGCACTACCAAGTAGAGATCCTGATTCTGCTTGAATCACAGTTTCCTCTCCTGGATTTGGATTAGGATTATCACAAGGTGCACAAGGTCCGCCACAATCAATACCGGTTTCACCTTGGTTTTGTATACCATCGTTACAGGTAGGTTGTGGATCTGGATCTGGGTCATTGTTTCCTGCTTGTTGTGCGGTCACCGCGATTTGATCAGAGATGTATTGTCCACCTACCGAGGAGCTTATTTTTATTTGAATTTGATAGGTTTGACCTACGGTGGCATTAACTTGTCTTTCCCATCGATTGGCAGCTGTGTTTAATGTTCCCGATACGCAAGCATCATTGAGACAGAGAAAATTAAAGTTATCGGTCCATTCGGGTTGATTTTCGAAATAGAGGGTAGCAATTCCTCCATCTACTTCAATACCACTATTTGTGTCGTTAGTCTGAGAAAAAAGACTACTGAAAGTGAATACATGAATACAGATTAGAATAAATAGAGGTTTAAGTTCTAACCGTCTATAAGGTAATTTACCTTTTCTTCGGGTTGAAGACTTTGTTTGGGTTTTGTGCCTCATGATTTTGTTGGTTTGTGTGAAAAATCCAGATTTTTAAGAGTCTGAATATGTACTATTTAAATTTTTGATAAAATTAATGCGACATTGATAATTGCTGAAAAATATGAGCACGATTAAAACTCTTATAACCTACGTTTTTACCACTCAAAACTTATAGAAATGGGCAAAACCGTATGAAACCGAAGAATTCGGATTTCATAATCGAAGACTACTTAGTAAATTGAAGTTTAAAATAGTAGATAGAAGCATCAAATGATGTTTTCTTTAATGATAACAAATATCTGTAAATCAGTGTTATGAGATTTTATAGTATTATATTCAGCTTAATCTTTTTTTATAGTTGTAAAACCGATAAGAACTATCAAATTTTGGGTGATGAGCAATCAAAAATCGACATCAGTACGAATGATTTTTTAACTAGCTATGGTATTTACGCACTTGACCATGAATCCTTACCTTCTGAAAAAGAACTTGACAGTTTGATCAGGATAATGCTGCCCAACTACAAAGAATACACACTACGAAATGCGAGACGCTCTGAACCTGGATATTATAAAGAGGTGATCGAAGAATTGAGCGGTGTTCTAAAACCTCCAAGCTTGGATTACTTACAAGCCTTTGGGAAAAACTTAGCTCCTGCAGAAAAAGTCGCACTACAGAGTTGCAAACGTATTTTGGCGATTACTTTCTATGGAGGCAGTCAAAATATCAGCAAAGAACAACGCAACATTCATAAATTTTTATGGACATTGAATAAAGAGAGTAATTATATCATTGCTGATTTTGTGACGCTGGAATATTTTAATGAAGATACCTGGAACAAAAGAAGAGTAAAGTACTTTGAGGATACCAAGGCAAATGTTGCGGATCAAATCCTTATTAAAATGAAGAAAATAGATAGTTCGAGATGCCGAGCAGTTACTTTTGGAATGGAGAAATTTTGTCTGCCAGATATTTCTATACGTCAGTTTTCCTGTCAGGAATCCAAAAAATATACAGATGTATTGTTGCTAGTCGCTCAAACTTTATCAGAACAAAGGGCTGTAAGTCAAGATTCAATACTATCCATACAGCCCAAGGAGCTTAAGAACGAAAAGTGGAATCATTATTTTTCTGAAATAAATCCAGCTAAGGAATTTAGTATTCAGCTTAAAAAAACTAATCCGCAAATAGGCGATAAAAACAACTTGCAATTAGAAATTAACTCCGACTCAATTACCAAATTAGTGCATACTATTTTTGATACGAAAAGGCATTTGCAGTATGTACAGCATGATCATAAGGTTCTAGAGATTAGTGCTTTGGCCAAAAAAGAATTGCCAACATTAAAACAAGCATTCAATACAGATAGATTAGTGGATGATTATCTACTCATAAAAGCACCAATAATTACCAAGGACTCAAATAAAGAATGGATGTGGGTCAAAGTACTGCGGTGGGAAAAACAGCTCATAGAAGGAAGTTTATATAATACGTCTTCCAGAAATGCACATCTCAAGGAAGGTGTAGTCGTATCAGTTAACGAAAAAGACGTTTTCGATTTTATAATCAAAAACGAAAAAGGGGAATTTATCGGTAATGAGACTGAAAAGTATTTGCTATCTCAAAAAGAAAGATAGTAAAGGTGAATTTAAGACAAAGCCATTACATATTTTTTGGGAGTCGTCCCAAACTTCTTTTTGAATGCTGCAATAAAATGACTCGCAGTGCTATAGCCTACTTTTAGTCCTACTTCGTTTACATTATGACTTCCTGAAGCTAGTAATTGCCGGGCAACTTCCATTTTGTAATCAAACAAGAACGCGTATACTGGCTCCCCATAGATTTGCTTGAACCCATCTTTTAACTTTTTTAAAGGCAGTCCAATTTCTTTAGACAGTTCTTGCAGCGTAGGAGGTTCTGCCATACGAGCGATGATAATTTCTTTAGCTTTTCTGATCTTTAAAACATTTTCTTCATCCACCAAAAAAGGACACTGTTCGATATTGGCATCTTCAGGCCGGTTAAAATAAAGACTTAGCAGTTCGTAAGCCTTTCCTTTATAATACAATTGTTTTATAGAAGGGTGCAAACCATAATTCATAATCTGATTAAGAACCACAGCCATCGATGGTGTGATAATCGCATCGGTATAATACTTTTTATCTCTATTGCCTTCTCCCAAAAACGGAATATAGTCTGCTTCTTTTGAAAATAAGGAGTGGAATTTTTTTATTGAAATCAATATGGTGATCAACCAGGAATCTTTTTCCATATCGATATTCATGGGTAAGTCACGTTGCGGATTATAGAGCAACAAAGAATTTTCTTCAGCTAGATTAATGGAGTAACTTCCGTTGTTAAAATTGAACTTAACCGAGCCTTTGATACAAAAGTGAAATTGAATAAGACTACTGTCGATTTCGCGGATAACATTCTGATTATCATCGATTTCATTTTGGAAAGCGAGAATGCGAAAACCATCCTCTATTTGGGTTTCTTCCAAAATTCCTGGAGCGTTATTTTTTAGTTCAATTTTCATACCTTGAAACGTATTTTATTTAGAAAGAGTCTAAACTGTCGCAAAAAGATTCTTGACTTACCCTACAAAAATAATGGTTTCCGATGAGTATTGACCTAAAAACTAACGATAATACCGCATTTCGTTACTTATTGTTCCTCTAGCGTTATTTTATAACCCGTTTGTAGAATATTTTTGTGCGGTAAAAGGAAAAGACAGTACATGGAGCCCCATTTGAGCGCTAAAGGAAAACATTTTTATGCTATTGGACTCAGTTATAAAAAAGCTGATGCAGAAGTAAGAGGACATTTTAGCATTAATGACGAAGCCAAGAATACCATCCTCCTTCAGGCTAAGGAAGAAGGGATACCTTCTCTTGTAGTCATTTCTACCTGCAACCGAACTGAGCTTTATGGTTTTGCAGAACATCCTTTCCAATTGATTAAATTACTTTGTGAACATACTGAAGGTACCGTCGAAGAGTTTGAAAAGGTAGCTTATGTACATAAAAACAGCATGGCGGTTTCACATCTTTTCAAGGTAGGAACAGGTTTAGATAGTCAGATCCTTGGAGATTTTGAAATTATCAGTCAGATAAAGATAAGCTTCAAACAATCCAAGAAAGATAACATGCTTAATCCTTTTATGGAGCGTTTGGTAAATGCGGTAATCCAAGCTAGCAAACGTATTAAAAATGAAACTGAAATTTCTAGCGGTGCTACATCGGTAAGTTTTGCAGCTGTACAATATATTATGGCCAGAGTTCCTTATGTTTCTGAAAAGAATTTGTTGCTTTTTGGAACTGGAAAGATAGGCCGAAATACTTGCGAGAATCTGGTTAAGCATACCAAGAACGATCATATTGTTTTGATCAATAGAACAAAAACCAAGGCCGAAGAAATTGCAGGCAAATTCAATTTGGTAGTTAAAGATTACGCTAACATTCAATCAGAGATCACCAAATCTGATGTGCTTATTGTAGCAACAGGAGCACAAAAACCTACTATCTCCAAAGCACTTATTCATTCAGACAAACCTTTGTTAATCCTTGATTTATCCATACCAAGAAATGTTTCGTTAGATGTTACAGAACATCCTAATGTTACCTTGGTACATTTGGATGATTTATCAAGAATGACGGATCAGACTTTGAAAAAGAGAAAGGAACATGTACCTCATGCAGAAGGAATTATAGCAGAGGTACAAACAGAGTTTGATAGCTGGTTGGATACCAGAAAATTTGCGCCCACCATTAAGGCACTGAAGCATAAATTAGCTTCGTTTAAGGAAGCTGAAATCAACTTGCAACGCAAGAAATACGATGGTTTTGATGAAGAACAGGCGGAGTTGATTAGTGATCGTATTATTCAAAAAATTACGAATCATTTTGCAAACCATTTAAAAGATGCTACTACTTCTGCAGACGAGAGCATCGAACTGATTCAAAAAGTTTTTCAATTACAAAATAAATAATCTTGGGTAAGATAATCCGTATAGGTACCAGAGATAGTGAGTTAGCCCTTTGGCAGGCAAAAACTGTTCAGAAACTACTACAGGAAGCAGGATATAACAGTGAATTACTTCCTGTAAAATCTACAGGTGACATCGTTTTGGATAAACCCTTATATGAGTTAGGGATTACAGGGATTTTTACAAAGACTTTGGATGTTGCTATGCTGAATAACGACATCGATATTGCTGTGCATTCGATGAAAGATGTTCCTACACGATTACCACATGGTATTGTTGAAGCTGCAGTGCTGAAAAGAGCCAATGTAAATGACATTTTGGTTCATAAAGGGCTTGATTTTTTAGATACACAAGGGATTATCGCTACAGGGAGTCTGCGTCGTAAAGCACAATGGTTACATAAGTTTCCTGAGCATACCGTTGTTGATTTACGCGGAAATGTAAACACAAGGATGCAAAAGTTAACCGATAATGCCTGGAACGGAGCCATCTTTGCTGCTGCGGGATTAGAGCGTATCAATTTAAAACCCGAAAATTACATCGATCTAGATTGGATGACACCTGCACCTGCACAAGGCGCAATGCTGGTTGTGGCAAAAGAAGAAGATACCTATTGTCAAGAAGCTTTACATCATCTTAATGATGCTACTACCGCTTTATGTGTGCACATAGAAAGAGAGTTTTTAAGAGTGTTGGAAGGAGGATGTACTGCACCTATAGGAGCATTGGCAAGAGTGATAGATGAAGACATCATTGATTTCAAAGGAGTGTTGTTTAGTCTGGATGGTAAACAAAAGATCGAGGTAGAGAAAAAGATCAAGATCGGGAATGAGCAACAGCTAGGAGAACAATGTGCAAAAGAGATATTGAACAATGGTGGGGAAGCATTGATGAAAGAGATTAAATCCATGATGAAGTAATGAGTTTGGCTACTGTATTGTCTACCAAAAAATTATCTGTTTCGCAAAGAGAGTTGCTATTAAACGCAGGCTTAGGTTTTGTAGATTATGATGCAATCACCATCGAATCGGTCAGTTTTGAATACAATGGGGCAGTGGAGAATGCGATTTTCACAAGCAAAAATGCAGTAAAGGCAGTTTTGCAAGCTAGAATAACCGTTTCAAATTGTTTTTGTGTCGGACAAAACACAAAAAAACTATTGGAAGAAAATGGGCAAAAAGTAATAGAAACTGCTCAAAATGCTTCGGATTTGGCTAAAATCATTGCAAAAACGCACAAAAATGACACTTTTGTGTTTTTTTGTGGAGATAAAAGAAGAGAAGAGTTACCTCAGATTTTGAGAGAAAATAATGTTCAATTTTCAGAAGAGATGGTGTACAAAACTGTATTAGCTCCAAAGAAATTTGATCGAGTTTTTGATGGGATACTGTTTTTTAGCCCCTCGGGTGTGCAGAGTTATGTATCCCAAAATGATATTGCCAAAAGTGTAGCTTTTTGTATAGGAAACACTACGGCATCATCGATCAAAAAACACACTGATCGAATACAAATAGCCAACAAACCTACTGTCGAGAATGTAATTGTTCAGGCGGTAAAATATTTTAAAAACAACTAACATTCCTTTATTGGGAGTGAAAGAAAGAACATATGACAACACTAAAAAATGATCTTTTCCTAAAGGCATTAAAAGGAGAAACTGTAGAACGTCCACCTGTATGGATGATGCGTCAAGCCGGAAGATATTTGCCAGAATTTATGGCGCTCAAGAAGAAGTATGATTTCTTTACGAGATGTAGAACTCCAGAACTAGCTGCAGAAATTACGGTACAGCCTATAGATATCATCGGTCCTGATGCAGCTATTTTGTTTAGTGATATTCTGGTAATCCCACAGGCTATGAATATTGAGGTAGAAATGAAAGATGGCATAGGTCCGTGGTTACCAAATCCAGTTCGATCTTTAAAAGATGTAGAACAAGTTGTTGTCCCTGATGTATATGAAGAATTAGGATATGTGTTTGATGCGATTAAGCTTACCAAAGAAATGTTAGATAATCGGGTACCCCTTATTGGTTTTGCAGGATCTCCTTGGACTATATTGTGTTATGCAGTACAGGGTCAGGGATCCAAAAATTTTGATAAGGCCAAGGAACTTTGCTTTGCTCATCCCAAAGCTGCACATGCACTTTTGCAAAAGATAACAGATACTACGATCGCTTATCTAAAAGCAAAAGTAGCAAGTGGTGTCAATGCCGTTCAGGTGTTTGATAGCTGGGGAGGGATGTTATCTCCAACAGATTATCAAGAGTTTTCCTGGACATATATTCAGCAAATCGTAGATGCCCTAAAAGAAGAAACAGAAGTTATCGTTTTTGGTAAAGGGTGCTGGTTTGCTTTACAAGATATGGCAAAATCAGGAGCTGCTGCACTAGGTGTGGATTGGACCTGTTCTGCTCGTAATGCTCGTTACCTTACTGGGGGGAATATTACGATACAAGGAAATTTTGATCCCTCGAGATTGCTTTCTCCACCGGATCAGATCAAAAAAATGGTAACACAAATGATTGATGAGTTTGGTAAAGATCGTTATGTAGCGAATTTAGGCCACGGGATTTTACCAAATATCCCAGTAGAGAATGCACAAGCTTTTGTGGATGCGGTAAAGAATTATAGTAAATAATGAATTTGATAGCAGTAATAAGACGATTAAGTCTGAAAGAAATACTTTCGTTGATCGTTTTAGCACTGCAATATCCATTATACATTTTACCAACGCTTCGAGCTACGAAGGAAACATTAACCATATGCAACAAAGAATATAAGGATACTCATAATTTGCATGGTAAAGGAAATGCCTTTAGGCATGCATTATGGAATGTTTTGATAGCCTTATACACTTCTAGGATCCATAAAAATGTGCAAAAATCAATAAAATGGGCAGAAAGAATTACCGATTTACATGAAGAATTAGCCCCTAATAATTCTTTGGAGAAGGCCATGGATTTGCACAATAATGCCGTAGGACGAGCTTTTTTTGAGAGATTAAAAAACCATACTCTTAATGAGATCGTAGCCGATGTGAAACAAAGAGCAGAAAGAGGAGGTGTAATTCGTACAATCCTGGATATCGAACAATACAAAAAGGATTTAGTATATCTTGCAGAAGAAAATTAAATCACAGTTGAAACAAAAGTTGATATTGCACTACTAATTAGAAGCTAATCAATCAAAACTACAACATATGTTCAAGAATATCATTAATGGAGTAAAAGCATATCTGGGTACTTTTGGGTTAATTTCAAAACTGGGACTTTGGAAATACTTTGCCATACCTATACTCATTAGTATTGTAACTGGCCTGACCTTTATCGCACTAGCCTATTTTTTTGCGGATAGCTTGGGAGGTCTAATCGCTAAAGTCTGGGTATGGGAATGGGGATCTGAAACTTTTGGGACGATTAGTAATTTTATAGGAGGCGCTTTGATATTGGTTCTGGGATTGGTCCTGTATAAACATATTGTTATGGCCTTATCTGCTCCATTTATGAGTCCAGTTTCAGAACGGGTAGAAGCTCATTTATTAGGAGAAACCACACATGAACATCGTAACACTTCGTTCCGTCAACAGTTATCAAGAGGTATCCGAATTAATGGTAGAAATTTAATTCGCGAATTGCTATTTATGATTCCTTTGATTATCCTAAGTTTTATCCCGGTGGTAGGGATTATTGCGACGATTCTTATATTTCTGATTCAGGCGTATTATGTTGGATTTGGAAATATGGATTATACCATGGAACGTCATTTTGGATATAAAGAAAGCATACAGTTTGTAAGAAAACATAGAGGACTAGCTATCGGGAATGGTACAGTTTTCGTACTGATGCTATTTATTCCTATAATCGGCTTTATTATCACCTTGCCAATTTCGGTAGTAGCAGCGTCTACGGAAACCGTAAAGATTTTGGAAGAAAAGAAACTGATAGCAAAATCAAATACACCAAAAACAACTGAAGCTATCACCGAGTAGATTTCACTTTGAAAAAATAGAAGAGACAGATGAAAGACACATTTTATAAGTATATACAAAACTTGCAGGATAGGATCACTGCCAAATTAGAAGAAGTGGATGGTAAGGCGAAGTTCCAGGAAGATATTTGGAAACGTCCGGAAGGAGGGGGAGGAAGAACTCGTGTGATCGAAGATGGTGCTGTTTTTGAAAAAGGTGGAGTCAATATTTCTGCGGTACATGGACCATTACCAAAGGCGATGCAGAGTTATTTTAATGTGGGAGATGTCGATTTTTTTGCCTGTGGTTTATCATTGGTATTACACCCTATCAATCCTATGGTGCCTACCGTTCATGCTAATTGGCGCTATTTTGAAATGTATGATAAGTTAGGAGAAATTGTAGATAGTTGGTTTGGCGGCGGACAGGATTTAACTCCTTATTACTTATTTGAAGAAGATGCCAGGCATTTTCATAGTGTTTGCAAGGATGCTTGTGATAGACATCATCCTGATTTTTATAAAACCTACAAGAAAAAGTGCGATGAGTACTTTTATAATGCGCATCGAGAAGAGGCCAGAGGGATCGGTGGATTGTTTTTTGATTATTGTAAGAAAAAGGATGACATGACTATGCGAGATTGGTACAACTTTGTTACCGATGTAGGGGATAGTTTTTTGGATGCCTATGTACCAATTGTTGAACGAAGAAAAGACCTTCTATTTGACGAAAATCATCGCAATTGGCAAGAAATTCGACGTGGTAGATACGTAGAATTCAACCTGGTACACGATAAAGGGACACTTTTTGGGTTAAGAACAAATGGACGTATCGAAAGTATCCTGATGAGCCTGCCACCAAGGGTTCAGTGGCGATATGACCACCATCCAAAAACCGGAACCGAAGAAGAAAAACTAGTTGAAGTGCTCAAAAAACCCGTTGAATGGCAATAATTTGATTTTTTTTTATTATCTTGCGGCGTAATTATTTAAGTTTTACCTATTTACGATGTAAACTTTTTAACACAAATGCCCATGAAAAAATTTCTACTATTGCTTACTTCAATCCTACTTGTTAGTTGCCAGATGTTTGAGCCTAAAAAGGAAGGATTTGCTAAATTTTCAAAAAATAAAATTGAATTCAAAAACAATACGATTGTTCTTACTAGTGACTACGTAAAATCTAATCCTGAAGACTTCAAAGCGAAGATCGAAATGATAGAAGGGAAACCGAAATTTCAAAACGTTGCCCTTGCTGAGTTAAAAAAGATTCAGGACAAGAAAGTAGACTTCGAAATCTTTGTTGACGAGAATAATGTAGAGAACTACGTATTTATCTACAATTGTGATTACTACAAATTTGATGAACACCGCGCCGCTCGAGTAGTGCAGGCTTTAAGTGAACAAATCAAAGACGAAGCGAACAGTCAAGACGTTCGTTACAAAAGAATTCATGGTAGATATTTCTTTACGCCAACTTCAAAAGTGGTGAAGTTAAAGTATCTGAAAGCGTATAAGAAAGAAAAGAAATTTCAAACAGAATACATTGTAGCTTCAAAAACTGGAGGTGTTGGTATCTCTATCAGTAACCTTGAGGATATTGATTTTGAAAGCTCAGTGAAACGTTTAGCCTCAAAGTAAAATTGATTAGACTTATTTGATAGGTCTGCTAACAATTTTAAATGCCGTATCTTAGAATTCTATATGGAATTTTGAGTACGGCATTTTTGTTTTCGTTAGTTTTTTGAATCGCTTATGAGGTATACAATAATTGGGATATTAGTATCCTTGGTTTTTTTGAGTTGTGCCCGTTCGGTAGAACCTACAGTAGAAAATATCAATAAAATTTTTGAGTCCAAAGATTTTACTTTCGAGTTTCATCAACCGGATGGTAGTTGTCGATCCCTAAGTTTTCGCAATGATTATGTGGTGTATAAAAGTGATCTCCCTACTTATCGCAGAGGTATTGAGTATGAAGAGGTAGTGCTCATCAATGACTATATACAAAAGATTGTTAATGAACATTCAACAACTTTGGATAGAGAAAACCATCCCTATTACGTGATTAAAAACACCGCATATAAAGTGACAATTATTCCCGAACAGGAGGCTTTTTATTTTGATGCTTTACTAAAAACCTTGAAACTGGATCCTGCACAGATTAAATGAGTAAAAGTACCTGTATCATTCAAACAAAAGTGTAAAAACAGTTTCTTTGTGTAGCATCGAATGCACAGTCAAATTTCCGCCATGCAAGTGCATGATCTGTTTGGATAGGCTGAGTCCGATACCGGTACCTTCATTTTTGGTGGTATAAAATGGGACAAAAATTTGTTGTAGAATGTCCGGAGGTATTCCTGGTCCATTATCTTTTACAGAGATGTATTTTTTTCCATTTTCATTAACCCCGGTAATGAGTTCAAGTTTCGCATTTTCGATACCATTTAGAGCCTGTACAGCATTTTTACTTAGGTTGACCAAAACCTGAGTGATCAATTTTTCATCTGCATAAATTTCTATGGTATCTTCAGGACTGGTTATGGTAATATCTACTACGTGTTCATTCTTATTTTGAGTCATTAGAACCAGTACTTTTTCTAAAAGTTTGTCTACATTAATAAGAGCTTTGTCTGGAGCAGGTACGTTGAGAAAGCTTCTATAAGACTTAACAAAACTCATCAAATCATTACCTTGATCTTTAATAACCTCCAATCCCTTTGCGGTCATTCTTATCTTACTTTCATCAAGTTCCTCGATCGGTAAGATTTTATCTTCATCTTTATAGTAGTTCAGAATCGAAGCAGAGATAGAAGTAATGGGTGTCACGGTATTGATAATTTCATGGGTAAGTACTCGAATCAATTTTATCCAAGAATCGGTTTCTTTTTTATCCAATTCATTTTTAATGTCTTGAACTGTGATTAGAGTAAGCAATTCTCCATTAGAAATAATTTCGCTAGACTTGATGGCAAGTTGAATACTTTCGCGTTCATTAGATAGCTGAAAAAGTTTACGCTCAAACGGTTTAATTTTTTTAAAAATATTGAACAAGCCTTGATCTACTAATTGAATTTGTTTAATATGATTGAGAGGCTTATAGTTCAATAACTTTTCCATTTTTGGATTTGAAAAAAGGATGTGTCCTTTATTATTAAAAGTTAGGATACCTATTTCTACCTGATTAAGAATCTTCTTGTTGTACTGTTCCTGCGCCTGATTTTGGAGATATATTTTTTGAATTCCATTATTGAGTCTATTCAAGCTTGTGTTAAGTTCGTTAAAAGAAGAGTCATTACCTTCTTCAGGAAATTGAAGAGTGAAATCTTCATTTTTAATAGCATTGAAAAAGAATATTATTTTTTTGTTATTCTGGTTTACATATTTGATCAGTAAATCGGTTTGTACCATAAGACATAACAAAAGAATAAAAGAAATGGCATAACTTCCTCTCAAAAAAAGAAAAACCATTGCAAGAGTAGTTACTACAATAACTAATATTTTAATGACTACCCGGATATAGAATCTTTTGCTTAACATTAGAGATCAAATTTTTTGATTTTGTTGTATAAAGTTTGTCTCGATATGCCCAATTGATTTGCTGCAGCACTATAATTACCATTGTGTTGTTGTAAGGCTTTGTCGATCATTATTTTTTCCATTTCATCCAGGGTTTCGGGAACATTTTCGAAAGACAGTTCGTTCCTTGCATTGAGCAAGAAATCTACGGGTTTCAGAATATTGCTTTCAGCAAGAATTACGGTCCTCTCCATGGTGTGCTGTAGTTCTCTTACATTTCCGGGCCAGGAATAGCCGAGTAACTTTTCTTGAGCCGCATCGTTTATCCTAAGTGCAGGTTTTCCATATTTTGCCGTGAACTTTTTGAGATAAAAATCCGCCAGAATTAAAATGTCATTTTCTCTTTCGCGCAATGCAGGAACTTCAAGATGAATGGTATTGATTCGATACAACAAATCTTCCCTAAAAATTCCATCAGCAACCATTTGTGTGAGGTTGCAATTGGTGGCACAAATAAGGCGTATATCAACTTCAATAGGTTTGTTGGAACCTACTCGTACAATAGTTCTACTTTGTATGGCAGATAATAATTTGGCCTGAGTTTGTAGCGATAAATTTCCTATTTCATCCAGAAACAAAGTACCTCCATTGGCAGCTTCAAACTTACCCGCCCTGTCTTCTTTAGCATCGGTAAAAGCACCTTTGATGTGACCAAAGAGCTCACTTTCAAATAAGGATTCTGAAATAGAACCCATATCAACTCCTATAAATACTTCATCTTTGCGTGAGGATAAACGGTGTAGCTCTCTTGCAATAAGTTCTTTACCGGTACCGTTTTCACCGGTGATCAATACGTTAACATCGGTCTTTGCAACTTTGCCTACAAGATTTAAAACCGAAGACAATGCCGAAGAGTTGCCGATAATAAAATTACTATCCTGATTAATTACCTGTTTAAGACTGCTTTCCTTTTGTTTTAATTTTTGAACTTCCTTTTGTGATTTACGAAGTAAAAGAGATGATTTGATTGTGGCTAATAATTTTTCATTGTTCCATGGCTTTAAAATGAAATCCGTTGCTCCAAGTTTCAGCGCTCTAACAGCAAGGTCGACTGCGCCATAAGCTGTCATCATTATTACCGATATAGAAGGAGCCTTCTTTTTAATTTCTTTCAACCAAAAAAGGCCTTCATTACCCGTATTAACACCGGCAGAAAAATTCATATCTAACAATACGATATCATAGTCCGGAAGATTAGGGAAAGATGATATCTGATTAGGATTCGAAATGGTTTCAACATGTTTGAATTCAAACTGCAATAGAATCTCCAGTGCACTTAGTACACTTTTATTGTCATCGATGATCAATACTTTTCCTTCTTGCATAATATCTTTTGATTAATACCTTAAAACTACAAATTGAGAATTAGAATATGATCATACTGTAAAATAATTAGACACTATTTGTATAAATATTTTACAGTATCCTGTCGATCATATTTTATCTTTTTATTTAAAAACCTATAAATCAATTACTTATGTTTTTGGCACGTGATTAGACTATAGTTTGGCATCGAAAAACAATTTTATAAACAAATGAAATATTTGACCACAGTAGTATTCTTTTTTTGTTGCTTGCTTTCGGGAGCGATTCAGGGGCAACAAACTTGGACATTGGATGAGTGCGTATCTTATGCGATTCAAAATAATCTTCAGGTTAAAGATTTTGAATACTCTGAGCAAGCGAATAGAGAGGACTACAAACAATCGATTAGAAACTTGTTACCTAGTGTAAGTGCATTTTCTAATTATCGTATCAATTTTGGTAGATCTGTAGATCCAAATACCAATAGCTTTGTGAATACCGAATTCGTTTCCAACAATTATAGCCTTGATGCGCAAATTGATTTGTTTCAAGGTTTTCAAAAGGTAAATACCATCAAAGCCACTAAGTTTTTATATCAGGCATCGTACGAGGAAACTTTACATCAAAAATATTTACTGGCATTCAGAGTAATGTCTGCTTTTTATGACATTCAGTTTATGAAAGGGTTACTTGCTATTTCCAAAGAACAGGTTCAGGTTTCTCAAGAAAACTATAACTTGGTAAAAAGACAGGTAGAATTAGGTCAAAAAGCCAAAGCAGATCTATACGAAGCTGAGTCCGCTTGGTTGGCTGATCAACTTTTGGTTACGCAAAGTGAGAACAATCTGGAAGCTGCAAAGCTAGCACTAATGCAAGAAATGAATTTGAACGAAGACCGAACTATTACCGTAGTTGATTTAGGGATAGAAAAAAAGTCTTCGGTAGAAATAGTAGAAAAAAACGAAGATTCTATTTTCAACACTGCTCAGACGGTAGTGCCTATTATCAAAGCTCAGGAACTTCGAATCGAGGCCGCCAAAAAGCAATTGGCTGCAACACGTGGAGCTTTGTATCCTTCTTTTGTCTTCTCTGCGGGATATTCTTCTCGATATGTAGACAATAACTTGGATAGCGATACTGGAGAATTGATTCCTTTCAATACGCAAATCAAGGATAATGCCGCTCAGTTTGTGGGAGTCTCATTGCGCATTCCTATCAGCAATGGTTGGTCTAATCGTTCTCGAGTAAAACAGCAAAAGGTGGCGATGATGAGAGCTGAGAATAATTTTAATATTCAAAAACAGGAAACGTATCAAATCATACAGCAATTGGTACAAGATGGAAATGCATTGCAAAGAGAATATGAGCAAAGTAATTTACGAAGAGACTCACAACAAGTCGCTTTTGATATTGCACAAAAAAGATATGAGAAAGGACTCATTAGTATCATAGAGCTCAACCAATCCAAAAACCTATTGGCCAATGCTCAAAATGAGTTTTTACAGGTACGGTTACGATCAAAAATAAATAAGAGTACACTGGATTTTTATAGAGGATTGCCAGTTTTTAACATCAAAAGAGTACAATAAAATGGATATAAAGATTGAAAAGAAAAAAGGATTAAGACCTAAACATTATGGGTATATTGTTGGGGGTATACTGTTACTTTTTATGGGTTGGAAAATGGCTTTTGGCAATACGGCATCTACCTTTCGAACAGATCGGGAAAAGCTTTCTATTGCAAAAGTATCCTTCGGAAAATTTGATGATTATATCACCATCAATGGTAATGTGGCTCCTATAAGTACGATCTATATGGATGCTTATGAAGGAGGAAGAGTAACCGAAAAGTTGATCGAAGAAGGTGCCATGGTAAAGAAAGGAGATATTATTTTAAAGCTGGAAAATAGAGGGTTGTATGAGCAAATTTTAGCAAGCGAAAATAACCTGGCCTTAAAACAGAATGATCTGCGATCCACCAAACTTACTTTTGATGCTAGACAGGTAGAAGGAAGAAAAGATTTGGTAAACTCAAAATACGAATTGCAGAAAGTAAAAAGAGCCTACGAGCAAAACGAGGCCTTGTATAAAGATGAGCTTATCTCTAAAGAAGAGTATTTAACTGCAAAAGAAAATTATGAGTTAGCAGCTAAACAGTTCGAAATCATAAAAATCCAAACGGATCAGGATAATGTACTTCGTAATACTTCTTTGAAAGAGCTAGATGGGGACCTGGCGAGAATGAAAAAAACACTATCCATGGTATACGAACGGATTGATCATCTTAATGTAAGAGCTCCTGCAGATGGTCAGTTGGGATTTTTGGATGCCGAAATAGGGCAAAGTATCCAACAAGGACAACGTATAGGGCAGGTAAATGTGCTAACCGATTACAAAATTGAAGCTTCAATCGATGAGCATTATATTGATAGAGTAAAAAGAAACTTAACTGCTGTATTAGAACGTAATGGTACCGAGTATGAATTGCGAATTCGAAAGGTATATCCAGAGGTAAGAAATGGAAGATTTAATGTAGATTTAGTCTTCGTGAATGAAAAACCAGAAACTATTCGTTCAGGACAGAGCTATAACCTAAAGTTACAATTGGGAGCATCTAATGATGCTTTGTTGTTGCCAAAAGGAAGTTTCTTTCAGAGTACCGGTGGACAATGGATTTTCGTATTGGATGAGTCTGGAAATGTAGCGTGGAGAAGACCGATACGAATTGGAAAACAAAACTCTAGATACTATGAGTTATTAGAAGGACTCGAAACCGGAGAACAGGTAATTACATCAAACTATGATAATTTTGGTGATGCCGAAAAAATCATACTTAAATAAACATAAAATAAACAATCAAGAAATGATACAGATCAAGAATTTAAAAAAGAGCTTTAGAACTGAAGAAGTTGAGACTCTGGCCTTAAATAATGTGAACCTTACCGTTGAAGAAGGAGAATTTGTAGCCATTATGGGTCCATCCGGTTGCGGAAAATCTACACTTCTTAATATCCTGGGGATGCTCGACAATCCTACAGAAGGAAGCTATCATTTTGGTGGAGAAGAAGTAGGGAAATTACGAGAAAATCAAAGAACCAGAATCAGAAAAGGAAACTTGGGATTCGTATTTCAGAGCTTTAACCTCATCGATGAACTCACCGTTTTTGAAAACGTAGAACTACCTCTTATTTATTTGAATATGAAAAAGAGCGAACGGGAGCAAAAAGTAAATGCCGT
Source organism: Aquimarina sp. AWH4_224 (assembly GCF_056160245.1). NCBI lineage: Bacteria > Pseudomonadati > Bacteroidota > Flavobacteriia > Flavobacteriales > Flavobacteriaceae > Aquimarina > Aquimarina sp. AWH4_224. Next base: position 457,113 of record NZ_JBSWWU010000002.1, read on the forward strand.
ACTAGAACGTATGAAAATTGCACATCGCGAAAAGCACTTCCCTCAACAATTATCAGGGGGACAGCAACAAAGAGTTGCAATTGCCAGAGCTGTGGTTACCAATGCCAAATTAATACTTGCCGATGAGCCCACAGGTAATTTGGACTCCAAAAATGGGATCGAGGTGATGAATTTACTAACCGAACTCAATCAAGAAGGAACTACGATTATTATGGTTACACACTCTGATCGAGATTCACATTACGCACATCGAATCATCAATCTGTTTGACGGACAAATTGTAACCGAAAGTCAAAATAAACCTTTCGAGGTAAATGCATAAAGTATAAACACAAAAAATTAAACTCATGACAAAATTAGTTATTCAAATCGTTACGCTTACCACTGCGCTTATAGCTACTACAGTAGGTTATGCTCAAAAGAACATTACCGTTGATCCTTTTGAAAAAGCAATCATTAGTCCACATGTTGAGGTGGTATTTAAGCAGGGAGATACCGAGAGTGTGGTTATCGAAAATTCAAAAGTAGAAGATCATAAAATCAATGTAGAAGTAGAAGGAAAAACACTAAGAATCTATCTGGATGGTGCAAAAATGGTGACTAAACAGAAAAAAGTGCATCATCAAAATGGATGGAAAATGAAAAAACCAATTTATCCAGGAACTATGATTACTGCGACGGTTACTTACAAGAACCTTAAAGAACTTTCCATCAGAGGAGAAGAAGTGATCAAGTGCTTAAGTCCAATACAAACCGAAGATTTTAGATTAAAACTGTATGGAGAACCTAAAGTTACCTTAGAAGAAATCAGTGTAGACAGATTAGGGGTAACCATGTATGGAGAAGGATATCTTGAATTTAAAGGAGGAGCCGTAAATCGTCAAAAATATACGGTGTATGGAGAAGGAGAAATAAATGCTTTAGGACTCAATAATGAAAGCACCAAGATCACTGCTTATGGAGAAGGTAATTTCAGAGTTAATGTTAAAGATGATCTCAAAGTAACTGCCTATGGTGAAGCGAATGTGACATACGATGGTAACCCTTCTGTAAATAAAGGAATTATTATAGGAGATGCAACCATACGAAAAATGAATTAGAGATCTAAAACCTCATCAACTTACAACATCAAAAAACGAACAGTCATGTTTAAAATGTATTTCAAAATAGCCTGGAGAAACCTCATCAAGAATAAGGTGTATTCTGGAATCAACATCATAGGTTTGGCAATTGGGCTAACTGCAGGATTTCTTATTTTACAATATGTAAACTTTGAGCATAGCTATGACAAGTTTCACAGTAAGAAAAATTCCATTTACCGAGTTGTAGCAGATCTGGATACGCCTTCTTCTGGAAAGATGGAAAGTAGTAGACCTGCTTGTGCGGTACCTCCGCATATGGAAGAAGAGTTTCCCGAAGTAATTTCGGCAGTGCGTTTTATGCGTTTAGAACTGGCGGTCCGAAAAGATGAAATAAAACTTGTTGAAGATAAAGCTGCAGCAGCAGATAGAGCGTTTTTTGAAATGTTCGATTTTGGGTTACTTCAAGGAGATAAGAAATCTGTATTGCAGGAGCCATATAGTGTGGTGCTTACCCAGGAAACGGCAAATAGATACTTTGGTAATGAATCTGCAATAGGTAAAACCATACGTATTAAAGATGAAGATATCAATGACTTACCCTTTACAGTAACCGGTATTATGGATGAAATCCCGGAGAATTCTCATATCAAAGCGAATATGATTATTTCTATGACTACCTATAGCAAAGGGGTATTACCAAGAATTAATGATGCGTGGGGATTGTATGATCCTGCCGCGTATATTCTTGTGCATCCTAATACAGATCCTAAACAACTAGAAGCAAAATTTCCAGACTTTCTTGAACGTAATTCAGGAGAGACGATGAGACGCGACAAAATGTTTGTTTCCTTATTCTTGGAACCGTTGGAAGATGTGTATTTACGTTCTGAAAGAGGAGGAGAGTATAGCGGGGATTTAGGAACTATTTATATCTTTTCCATTATTGCAATTTTTATTCTGTTGATCGCATGCATCAACTTTGTGAATCTAACTACAGCCAGATCAGTAGAGCGAGCCAAAGAGGTTGGAGTAAGAAAGGTAATCGGAGCCGAAAAACGTCAGTTATCTCTACAGTTTGTAGGCGAATCTATTATCATAAGCTTGATCGCTTTTGTAATTGCTTCGATATTGGCAGCTTTGGTTTTACCAGCGTTTAATGAAATTGCAGGGAAAGTGATCAGTGATGGGATTTTTACCAACCCCATCAATATTGCTTATCTGTTTTTAATCGCCTTATCCATTGGTGCCTTTGCAGGAATCTACCCTGCGTTTGTATTGTCTTCTTTTAAGCCTGTAAATGTATTGAAAGGTAATTTTTCTACAGGAACTAGAGGGATCATCTTAAGAAAAGGATTAGTGATTACGCAGTTTACTATTTCAATTACGCTAATTATAGGCACGATTATCATTTACAACCAAATGAATTATATGCGTAGCCAAGAATTAGGGTTTGATAAAGAGCATACCGTTCTTTTACCAGTAACCGTTTCTTCAGCGCAAAAAGAGTTAAAGGATAATATCGATAATATCTCAGGTGTGGTGTCGACAACTTTAGCTTCTGCTGTTCCTGGAGCATACAATAATTCGGCATATTCTGTAATTCAAAATAGCCAGGGAGAAGGTCAGATTGCAAATATCAATGCCTACTTCGTTGATCATGACTTTATTTCTCAATTTGGTCTTAAAGTGATTGCAGGGAGAGGTTTTTCCAGAGACTTTGTTACCGATTCTGCTCAAGGGATGATCATTAATGAAAAAGCCGTGAAATTTTTGGGTTATGCTTCTCCAAAAGATGCGTTGGGTGCCACCTTCTCGCAATGGGGGAAAGATGGTCAGATCATTGGGGTGATACAGGATTTTCATTTCAAATCACTACAAGAAAATATACAACCACTCACCATGACCATGAAGCCAGACGAGACTGATCTATTAGCTATCAAAATTACCGGGAACAATATCAAACAGACACTAGCAGATATTCAAAACAAATGGGAAGCCATTTTACCAAACGATTCTTTTAATTACCAATTTCTGGATGAAAACTTTGATAAACAATATCGTAGTCAGGAACGCTTTGGAAGTTTGTTTCTCAATTTCGCGGTCTTGGCGATTTTAATCTCATGTCTTGGTTTGCTAGGTCTTGCTGCGTACTCTATGCTTCAACGCAAAAGAGAAATTGGGGTTCGTAAAGTACTGGGGGCTTCCGTGGCCCAAGTAGTAAAATTACTATCTACTGATTTTCTAAAGCTAGTAACCACGGCGTTTTTAATCGCATCACCGTTGGCTTGGTATGTGATGAACGATTGGTTATCTCGTTTCGCTTATAGAATCTCGATAGAATGGTGGATGTTCTTACTAGCGGGTACAAGTGCAATAATCATCGCACTGGCAACGGTTAGTTTTCACGCCCTGAAAGCCTCTTTAGCCAATCCGGTAAAGAGTCTTAGAACCGAATAAAATCATCAAAAAACGAACAGTCATGTTTAAGAATCATTTAAAAATAGCATGGAGGAACATTAGCAAGGATCGGATGTTTACCACTATCAAAATAGGGGGCTTTGCTATAGGAATAGCAGCATGTATCCTGATCTTTTTATTCATTAGAGATGAGGTAAGTTATGATACACATAATACCAAAAAGGATCAGGCGTTTCGTGTGATTGGAGAGATTATGCTTAATGGAGAAAAAAGACAACATGTATTTTTCCCGTCGCCTTTTGCTCAAGCATTAACCAACGATTATCCCGAAATTATAAAATCCGGAAGATTTCTAAAACATGAACTATTAAGTCCTGTTGGAAAAGAACTAAGGACTCTGAATCAGACACAAAGTAATTTTGAAGAAGAATTTGTGTTTGTGGATCCGAGTTTATTAGAAATATTAGATATTCCTTTGGTTTTAGGGTCTAGAGAAAATGCGCTATCTGCCCCCAATTCGATCGTACTTTCTAAAGAAAAGGCGGATAAATATTTTCCAGAAGGAAATGCATTGGGCAAACAAATTATATTAGACAATGACGTCGAAAACCCGTACACGATTGGAGGAGTTATGGGGATCATTTCTTCAAATACTCATTTTAAGTATGATTTTTTAATTACCAAAGCGCATCATGAGTTTTGGGAGGGAGAAAGTGCGAATTGGCTGTCTAGTAACTACGCCAATTATGTGTTGGTAAAACCAGGTACAGATATAGCTTCTCTCGAGGAAAAATTAATGCAGACCTTTGATAAGTATGCAGTGCCAGCGCTACAGGGCAATGCTTCTGAAGAAGAAATACGTGAAATGCGTAATAGCTCCCGATTTATTTTACAACCCGTAACCGATATTCATTTACGCTCTGTAGACATACAAGATAACTTATCTCATAGCGATATTCGTTTCGTATGGCTATTTGGAGGGATTGCTATTTTCATTTTGCTTTTGGCATGTATCAACTTTATTAACCTTTCTACAGCAAAATCAGCCAACCGGGCAAAAGAGGTAGGACTTCGTAAAACGGTGGGGGCTTTCAGGCAAAATCTGGTAACTCAGTTTCTAATAGAATCGGTAATTTTTAGCTTTATTTCATTTGGTTCGGGGGTGTTTCTTGCCTGGATGTTGTTGCCTTATTTTAATGAAATTGCATCCAAGGAAATACTTATTCCATGGGGAGCGCTCTGGTTCTTGCCTCTTATCGTTTTAGCGTCCATTGTAGTTGGGATTATCGCAGGTTTATACCCATCATTTTATTTATCCTCGTTTAAGCCTGTTGATGTATTGAAAGGTAGTTTGAGTCTGGGGAGTAAAAGTGGAAACCTACGTAGCGGATTAGTAATTTTTCAGTTTTCGGTATCGGTAATTCTTCTAATAGGAACTTTGGTGATTTACAAGCAAATGGATTACATCCTGAATAAAGAATTAGGATTCAATAAAGATCAGGTGCTTGTTATTAAAGGAACGAATACCTTGGGTGATAAAGTCAACACTTTTAAAGAAGAGTTGATATCCCTTTCTGGAGTGCATCAGGTTTCGATCAGTGATTACCTGCCCATTACAGAAACCAAAAGAAACGGTAATGCTTTTTGGAAAGAAGGTCGTGTTGGTGAAAACAAAGGTGTAGCCGGACAAATGTGGCGCGTTGATGAAGACTACATCAAAACCATGGGAATGAAACTGTCTTCGGGGAGAGATTTTTCCAAAGATCGAAGTGATGATGCAGAGAGTGGAGCTATTATCAATGAAAAAATGGTTGAGCAATTAGGTTTAACAGATCCGGTGGGTAAAAAAATAACCAATAGCGGACAAGTTTTTGAAGTGATTGGAGTCGTAGAAGATTTCCATTTTGACTCTTTAAAAGAAGCTATACAACCTCTTTGTATGGCGATAGGAAACGAATCTTCTATTGTTACTGCTAGAATCAATGGAGATAGTCCAAAAGACTTGATCAAATCTATTCATGCAATTTGGGATGATTTATCTCCAAATCAAAGTCTTAGATATACCTTTTTGGATCAACGATTCGAGGTAATGCATAAAGATATACAAAGGTTAGGCATCATCTTTAACAGTTTTGCCCTTTTTGCATTATTCGTTGCTTGCTTAGGGCTATTTGCACTATCTGCTTTTATGGTAGAACAACGAAACAAAGAGATCAGTATTCGAATCGTACTTGGGGCTTCACATTTTACGATCTACAAATTATTGAGTAAGGACTTTTTAAAACTAGTAGTCATATCTATAGTGATTGCATCACCAATCGCTTGGTTTGTAATGAAACGTTGGTTAGAAGATTTCGAATACAAAGTGACGCTTAATTGGCAGGTATTTGTTTGGTGTGCGGTGTTGGTAACCATCATTGCCATCCTTACCGTTAGTTATCAATCCATAAGTGCCACATTTATTAAGCCTTTAAAGAGCTTAAGAACCGAATAAATATCATCAAAAAACGAAGTTATGTTTAAAACTCATTTATTAATCGCCTGGAGAAACCTTAGAAAGAAAAGGGTGTTTGCTCTGATCAATATTTTAGGTCTGGCATTGGGATTTGCATGCGGAATACTTATCTTTTTATTTGTAAATCACCATCTCCAGTTTGATAATTTTCATAACAATGAAGATAGAATCTATCGTGTTGTTACCGAAGAACGTCGAGATGATGTGGAGTACGAATCTGCGGTACCACCAGGATTTGCAAAAGCTTTTCAATCTGATTATGATTTTGCCGAAGAAGTAGCTAGCTACTATTATCGAGAAGATTGGCAGATCGATGGTGCAGATGAAAAAAATTCAAAACGGTTTAGAGAAGATATTGCCTTTTCAGAATCTTCATTTTTCAGAATCTTTGACTTTCCTTTGGTAGATCAACTTAGTGGGAGAACACTAGAAGAACCAAATACAGCGTATATCACTCAAAGTTTTGCGATCAAAATGTTTGGAGAACAAAACCCGTTGGGGCAAAACTTTGTATTAGAGAATCAGGAAACTATCGAGGTAATAGGTATTCTTAAAGATTTGCCAGCAAATTCGATGATCTCTACCCCTATTTTTATTTCCTATCCTTCTATCAAAGCGTATGATGATTTTATATATAGTGGGAGTTGGGGAGGTATTAATGGGTCACTGCGATGCTTTACATTGTTACATCCAAACCAGGATATCGCTCATATAGAGCAAACCTTAATCGAATTGGTAAATAAACATAGACCAAGAAGTAAAAATGTACACCGTTACAAACTTCAGGCTCTTTCCAATATTCATTTTGATAACAGATATGATGGGATTAATGTGAGTTTACTCTGGATATTTGGTTTGGTAGGTATATTCTTAATTGGAGTTGCGTGTATCAATTTCATCAATATTTCAACAGCACAAGCCTTTACCCGATCAAAAGAAATTGGGATAAAAAAGGTCTTGGGGAGCAACAAAAAACATTTATTTTGGCAATTCATTTCTGAAACTTTTATTATCAGTCTTTTTGGAATGCTAGTAGGCTTGTTTATCACATTACTTGTGCTTCCTTCATTTAATTCCCTTTTTGAACTTGACCTGTCTTTACAATCACTTTTGGACATTAAAGTGGCTGGTCTGGTTCTTGCTTTATTGACATTTGTTTCCCTTTTTGCAGGAAGTTATCCTGGTATTTTATTGGCACGAATTCTTCCGACGCTTGCCCTAAAAGGAAAACTTACCCAAGGAGATGCTGGAGGTCAAATTACACGTAAAATTTTGGTAACCGCACAATTTGTGATTTCTATTCTTTTGATTGTGGGTACTGTCGTGATTGGTAAACAAATTAACTATGCGGTAAACGCGGATTTAGGGTTTGATAAGGATGCTATTGTTATGCTTAGTGTTCCAGAAGATATAGAACATATCAAACTCGAAGGTCTTAAAGAACGAATTTTTCAATTACCAGGAGTAGAAAATGTAACTGCCTGTTTAGCTAGTCCAGGAGCAGGGTATAACAATTGGGGAACTATTTTAAGATATAATAACCGACCAGAATATGAAGAGTTTTCAATATCAGCAAAAATGGCTGACGATGATTACATCAGTACGTTTGATTTACAATTGGTAGCTGGTAGAAATTTTAGAATGTCGGATTCTATTACCGAGGTGGTAGTCAACGAGAAACTTGCACAGAAACTAGGTTTAGGTTCGCCAGAAGAGTTGATAGGCAAACAACTGGAACTTAACGGAGGGTTTATAAAAGCCACTGTTTCAGGAGTTATAGCCAATTTTCATGACCAAAACTTCCATTTGGATATTAGTCCAGTTTTCATTGCTCCACAAACTAATGCATTTCATGAGATTGCGGTAAAAATTAATGATCAGAATGTAAAAAGCACATTAAATGAAATTGAACAAAAATGGAGGCAGGTTTTTCCAAAGTTCATCTACGAGTTTAGTTTTCTCGATGAGCGTGTTCAAGATCAATATGAAGAAGAACAACGCTTATTATCTCTTTCAAAATTATTCTCTGGGTTGGCCATTTTTATCAGCTGCTTAGGGCTTTACGGGCTGATTTCATTTTTCGTTGCGCAAAGAACAAAAGAGGTTGGAATTCGTAAAGTCTTGGGTAGTGGAGTTTCGGGAATATTAATCCTGTTTGCCAAGGATTTTTGTAAACTAATTCTAATTGCCGGAGCAATCGCCACACCAATCGCCTGGTTTTTTATGAAGCGATGGTTGGAGAACTATACTTACCATACCGAAATAAGCTGGTGGGTTTTTGTGATGTCTATTTCGGGATTATTACTGATCACATTGATAACTATAAGTTATCAAACCATTAAGGCGGCAACTGCAAACCCAACCAAAAGTCTAAGAAGTGAATAATTGCAAATAAGAAACAACATGTTTAAAAATTATATCAAAATAGCGTGGCGTACCCTTTGGAAAAACAAAGGGTTTACGATCCTAAATATTATTGGGCTTTCTGTCGCTTTTGGAGTGGCCATTTTGTTGAGTATGGCTGCTTTTTTTGAGCTTTCTTACGATAATTTTCATGAAAATAAAGGAGAAATCCATCAGCTATATACCCAATGGCAAATTCCTGAAGGATCAGACATTTATATTTCTCAACCTATGCCTTTGGCCAATGCGCTAAAACAAGAGGTGCCAGGGATACATAAAATTTCAAGATATCAAGACGGAAAGATTTTGTTACTAAAAGATGAAAAGGAAATAACCGCAGATATCAATTGGGTGGATCCAGATTTTTTGGATATGTTCTCTTTTCCTCAGGAAAAAGGGAACCAAGGCACATGGTTACAAGAAAAAAATACGATCGGAATTACACATAAAATGGCAAATACCATTTTTGGTACTACTGATGTGGTGGGAGAAACCGTAGATCTTTTGATTAAAGGAAGAAAGAAACCCTTTCAGGTTGCGGCAGTTTTACAGGATATTCCGGATAATAGCAGCATAGAGTTCGAGGTAATTATCAACTTCCAAAATTCTCCTCAGTATCAAGACTATAAAGATGAATGGGATCATTCTAATCATGAGGTATACGTCCAGTTAAGTGAAAGTGTTTCCGTCGCTCAATTCGAAGAAAGCACAAGAGCATTCATGAATCTTCATTTTTCTGAAGAAATAGAAAATGCAAAAAGAGATGGATCACCTCTGAACGCAAATGGGGAGTATGTTCAAATAAAATTACACCCGTTTGAGGATCTGTATTTTACAAGTTACAGCGATAGGGAGTTGATAGTGAGTCGAGCGTTACCTTATGTTGTACTGAGTATTGCTATACTCTTACTGTTTATTGCTTGTGTGAACTTTGTAAATATGAGCATCGCCAAAAGTACATCAAGACTACAAGAAATTGGAATGCGCAAAACACTGGGCGCTGCAAAAAAGCATGTGTTTATGCAGTTTTGGAGTGAGAGCGTTTTGATTTTTATTACAACCTTAATTTTTGGAGGTATTCTCAGTGTTGTTTTTATTGATGAATTCAAATCCTTATTCAACACAGGAGCTACATTTACAAACACTTTAAGTCTGATTACCGTAATCGTGTTGGTTGTGGTATTTTTTATTTTGACTACAGTGGCAGGAGGGTATCCGGCGCTTTTACTAAGTAAACTGGGGACACTGCAAGCGCTAAAAGGGAAAATACAAATCAATGGCCGTGATCGAGTAAGAGATATATTGATGATTGTTCAATTCGCTATTGTGATTTTATTAATCAGCGGAAGTTTTGTACTTCGAGGACAATTGCGATATATGCAAACCAAAGACTTGGGGTTTAATAAGACACAAGTGATTTCGGTACCTCTTAATGGTAAACAAGGAGGCAATAAAGTAGTGAATCTCCTTAGAGAAGAATTGAAAAATGAACCCAATATTCTTGGAATCACCGCGTCTGATGATAATTTGGGTAGAGGTAGAGATGGAAGCCGCTATTCTAGCTCGTTGGGGTTTGATTACAAAAATCGACAGGTAGGAACACATATGTTGGTAGTGGATCATGATTATCTTAATACTTTGGAAATTTCTTTGCTTTCTGGAAGATCATTTGATCGCGATTTTGCCTCAGACAGTTTATCTGTTGTCATCAATGAATCCATGATCGCAGAGCTTCAGGAACCTGATCCCATAGGAAAAAGACTTAATATCATAAGTGATAGCATTCAACATACGATAGTGGGTGTGGTCAAGGATTTCAATTTCAAAGATTTGGATAGAGAGATTGAACCACTTACCATATTTCTATCTACGCAAAAACAAGTGCGATATGCTTACCTTAAAGTAGCACCTTCTGATATTTCACAAACCTATGATATTATAGAAAAGGCATGGTTAAAACTAGAGCCAAATTCGGAGTTTCTGGGGTCTTTTGTTGATGAAAATATCGATAGAACCTTCAGACGTGAAAGAATTATGATCACCATTATCACCAGTGGAGCTATCATATCCATACTGCTAAGTTGTATTGGTCTTTTGGCCATTTCTTTGCTTGTCGTAAACAAACGAACCAAAGAAATCGGAATTCGAAAAGTAGTAGGCGCCAATGTACCTTCATTGGTGATACTACTAGCCAAGGATTTTATGAAGTTGGTAGTGGTTGCTTTTATTATTGTAGTGCCTGTAGCCTGGTGGTATGCGAATCAATGGTTAGAGCACTATTCTTACCGAATGGACTTAAATATCGGGCTATTTGCGGGAGCTGGAATCGTAGCACTGTTGATCGCATTGACCACGATATCCTTTGGGACTATTAAGGCTGCATTGCAAAATCCAGTGAAGAGTCTTAGGACAGAATAGTAATTAGAAAAATTAGAATGTACCATGTATACCTTATATTTTAAAATAGCATTGAGATATCTTTTGAAGAACAAGCTGTATTCATTTATCAATATAGCGGGTTTAGCCATTGGAGTTGCTTCGTTTATTCTTTTGATGGTCTATATAAGATATGAACATAGTTATGACCGTTTTGATGGTTCTGAAAATGTTTATCGGGCCTATATGGATTATCTTGAAGGAGATACCTATGTGGCTGGGGATGCACAAACATATAATCAGGTAGGCCCTACATTAAAAAAGGAGTTTCAGGAGGTTGAAGATTACGTGCGGTTCTACAGATTGGGAAAAACAACTTTAAAAAACCAGCATCACATTCTTGAAATAAGTGATGGTTGTGTTGCAGACCCTACTTATTTCGATATTTTCAGTCAGGATCTAACGTATGGAGATACTCGTACTGCGTTAACAGAACCGAATACTATAGTACTCACGGCTTCGTTAGCCCAAACACTTTTTGGAGATCAGAATCCTATTGGGAAGACGCTACAGTTTTTTCAGGGTTCTTCTGCTTTGGTAAAGGTTACTGGTGTGCTTCCAGATTTGGATCAAAACTCACATTTCAAAATTGGATATTTGATCTCTTATAGCACTCTTCCCAACCTAGAGGCTGTTGGAGATAATATTAAACGACCCAATTGGAATAACAATACGTTCTTTACGTATTTAAAAATTGATGAAAAAGCGGATGTCACTCTTTTACAAAAAAAGATTGTAGATCGAGGCATGACCGAAGTACAAGATGAGCGAATGAATATCGAGCCTATTGAAGATATTCATTTGTACTCCAATAAACCTTACGAAGCAGAGGCAAATGGTAGTATTACCCGTATTAAATTTCTCACAGCCATTGCATTTATCATATTGATTCTTTCCTGGCTGAATTACATCAATCTTTCTACCACCAAGTCTTTAGAAAGAGCCAAAGAAATAGGAATCAGAAAAGTAGCCGGAGCACAAAAACAACAGCTTATCGTACAGTCATTGTTGGAGTCTTTTATGCTCAATATGGCAGCAATTATTATTGCCATAATTATAGCAACGCTCATATTACCAATCTATAACGAATTTACAGGAAAAACACTGCGTTTTGAGATTGATATCATACAAAAGCTACTTCCTATTTTGGGGATTATTTTGCTAGGTATGATGTTGGCAGGGTTGTATCCTGCTATTGTGCTAAGTCGCTATGCGCCTTCAAAAGCGTTAAAAGGGAAGGTGCGTACTTCTGCTCAGGGATTGCATGTTAGAAAAGCCCTGATTATTACTCAGTTTTTGGCGACCATCATACTGCTTATAGGAACTATCGTAGTTACCAAGCAGATTAATTTTATCAATGATCAACCCATAGGTTCCGATTTGAATAATGTATTGGCCATACAAGGTGAAATCCTAACCAACAAATCCGATTCTTTATTGCGAGCTGATTTTTCGGTGCTATCTCAGGAACTTAAACAAAATCCCATAGTACTCAGTACAGGTTTGTCAAACACATACCCTGGTGACGGATATGATAATCTGTCTTCTTTTATGGGGATGACCTATCCCGACGGTACCATAAATGAACAAAAGGTATGGTATACATATGAAGCAAATACGGATTATTTTGAGGTTATGGGCATCGAATTTTTGGCTGGGAAAACGTTCAAGGAAACTCCAAAAGGATATAGCAAAGATATAATTGTCAATGCTGAGTTTGTAAAAGAAGTGGGGATCACTAATGTGGAAGAAGCATTGTATAAAAAAGTAAAGTTTTGGGGTCGTGATTGGAATATTGTAGGGATTATCAAAGACTATCATCATTTTGGGGTAAAAAATTCGGTAGAACCTATGATATTGCGATATACACCAACACGGGATGTGCTATTGGTGAAATTGAACCCAAGTGTTACTTCAGTTTCGGGATACAATACTGCGTTAAATGAATTGCAAAAAACCTGGTCTTCAGTATTTCCTTCGAGTACATTTAATTATACATTTTTGGATAAGAAATTTCAAAAACAGTACGAAGAAGACAACAAATTTCGGGATGCGTTCAAAATTTTCACAGCCTTAGCCATATTTATTGCAGCATTGGGTCTGTTCGGTTTGACTTCGTATACCTGTATACAACGAAAAAAAGAAATAGGTATCCGTAAAGTTAATGGAGCCACTATTTTCAAAATACTAAAACTACTTAATATCGATTTTATCAAATGGGTAGGCGTAGCCTTTTTTATAGCTGTGCCCATATCCTGGTATGCAATGAATGCCTGGTTGCAAAACTTTGCCATCAAAACCAGTTTGAGTTGGTGGATTTTTGGGTTGGCAGGAATTATTGCACTGGGTATCACATTACTTACCGTAAGCTGGCAAAGTTTTGCTGCGGCAAGTGCAAATCCTGTAGATGCGCTACGGGATGAATAAAAAAATCAATCAAAAAAATGTAAATCATGCTTAAAAATTATTTCAAGATTATCTGGAGGAATTTGATAAGAGAAAAGCAATTTACTTTTCTAAACATATTAGGACTTACCATTGGTATTACCAGTTGCTTTATGATAGGTCTGTATGTATATAGCGAAACGAACTATGATACCTTTCATGAAAATGGAGATCGTATTTATAGAGTGAATCAATCCTATATATGGGGAGATTGGAATAAGCAATATGCATCTACCGGTCCTAATGTAGCAGAAGCACTAAAAGCAGATGCTCCAGAGTTCGAAAAGATAACCCGTATGTTGGATGCAGGTGCTCAAACCATGAGACGAAAAAGTGAAAATCAGGATAGAGACCTCTTTAAAGAAGAGAAAGCTTTTTTGGCCGAAGAAAATTTCTTTGAGGTGTTTTCTTTTCGATTTAAAGAAGGAGATATTCAGACTGCACTCAAAGAACCTATGAGTATGGTTATTACCGAAGAAATGGCGCAACGCTATTTTGGAAATGAAGATGCACTGGGAAAGCAACTTGAGGTAAGAGAATCCAATGATCAATGGAGTACATTTACGGTAACTGCAGTATTAGAGAATTTACCCAACAATTCTCATTTAGAGTTTGATGTATTGATGTCACTATCAACTATCCAAAATAGATTGGATCGACAAAATTGGTTGTGGGCCTGGACAGGTTTTGCTACTTACGGGCTGGTAAAAGAAGGAACTAATGTTGAGGTGCTCGAGGAGAAGATTCAGGCGATCCCTCCAAAATGGGCAGCACTTACTACACAAAGATTGTTTAATCAGTCTTATGAAGCATTTACCGCTGAGAATGAATGGAGGTTATACCTTCAACCTTTACGAGGTATTTACCTTTCAAACGATCCCAAGAGTCATCTTTTTGGTCCTACCGGTAAGCCACAGTTCGTAAAACTATTCATAGCTATAGGGATTTTGATCCTTTTCTTGTCGAGTATTAACTTCATGAATCTATCTACAGCTCGATCTTCCAAAAGAGCAAAAGAAGTAGGGATTCGAAAAGTACTTGGGTCTGAAAGAACGAGATTAATCAAACAATTTATACTGGAATCTACCCTTTTTGTAACGGTAAGTACAATTTTTGCGCTTGTGTTGGTACAACTTTTCTTGGGTGTATTTAATTCGATAGCCGATAAGAACTTGTCCATGCTACCAGTGTTAGGTAATCCTATTTGTATCACACTTATTGTATTGTTTATCCTTGTATTAGGAATTTTGTCAGGGAGTTATCCTGCATTTTACCTATCCGCATTTCGTCCGATAGAAACCTTAAAAGGAAAGGTGTCTTCGGTATTTAAAGGAAAAAATCTAAGAAATGGATTGGTCGTATTTCAATTTACAGTTTCAATCGCATTGATCATTTTTGCCTTCTTTGTTCAAAAACAATTGTCGTATACCTCGTCTTTGGATCTTGGATTACTAAAAGACAATGTATTGCAGATTCACAATTTCGAGCAACTTGAAGATAAAGGGGAAACCCTTAAAGAAAAACTAAAAGCAAATCCTGCATTTACACATGTAGGGATGTCTTATGGCATCCCTCCTAATGTAACTTCTGGGGATAAATACAGAGCGTTTGGACCAGAAAATCCAGCTTTGCATTTTGATGATGTTCGAACCGAAGGAGACTTTTTGGACCTTTTGGGAGTGGAGTTTTTGGCAGGTAGGAACTTTGATCCTTTAAGAGAAGCCGATAAATACGGAGTAGTTTTGAATGAGGAAGCCGTAAAGATGTTTGGTTGGGGTAACAAAGAAAACTATCGTAACGATTCTCCAGTTGGAAAATATGTAGCCATGACCAATGAAAACGCCAGTAAGATGGAGGTATTGGGAGTGGTCAAGGATTTTAACTTCAGTTCTACCAAAGAAAAAATAGGACCATTGGTTATCCTTCATAAGGACAATGATTGGGTTTGGAATTATGGTCGAGGGCGTACCTATTTGGCCGCGCGAATTAATCCCCAGACCGTCAGCAATACAGGAGAACTACAAGGTATTATTGATGATATTCAACAAGAAATGAAAAAGATGGATGCCTCAGTTTTGTTTGAATATAGTTTTTTGGATCAGGAATTCGAAAATACATTTAGAACAGAACAACAAATGGCTACGATACTAAACATTTTTACTGTTTTAGCATTAATTATTGCTTGTTTAGGATTGTTTGGTCTTGCAGCATTTTCTGCAGAACAGCGTGTTAAAGAATTAGGAATACGAAAAGTACTGGGGGCCAAGGTTTCTGAGTTGGCTATGCTGTTTTCTTCAGAATTCACCAAACTCATCATACTTTCTGTGGTATTGGCATCACCGCTAGCGTATTTTTTGGTCAAGGAGTGGCTCAAAGACTTTGCATATAGTACGCCTATAGAATTTTGGGTGTTTGCTACAGCGGCATTAAGTGCAATTGTGATTACCATAGTTACCGTAAGTTTTCAAACCATGAAAATTGCAATGGCGAATCCTATAGATAGTTTAGGAACAGAATAATCAAATTGAAGTAGCGTAATTATGATTAAGAATTATTTCAAAATAGCTTGGAGAAACTTATTGAAGCATAAGTTGTTTTCTTTCATCAATATCTTTGGTCTAGCAGTTGGATTAGCGACTTGTGTATTGCTTACTTTGTATATCATGGACGAGATGAGTTATGATATACATCACAAAGATGCAGATCAGGTCTATCGTGTCTTTATGGAATCCGCAGATACAGAATTGGCAACGACTGCAGGTCCTATGGCACAAACGTTACAAGACGAATTTCCAGAAATAGCATTAGCAACAAGAGTACTTAAATTTCCTAATATCGATAAGTTCCTTTTGAAAAATAACAAGGAAAATATCAAACTGTATGAAACCAACGGGTATTATGTAGACTCTACTTTTTTTAATGTCTTGACGTATGATTTCAAGTATGGTAGTGCAAGTACTGCGTTAAACCAACCTAATATGGTGGTGCTTTCTGAAGACGTAGCTATTAAGTTGTTTGGAGACAAAAATCCGATCAACGAAGTGATCGATATTGAAATTCCCTATGGGGAGACCAAGTACACCGTAGGGGGTGTATTTCGAAAGGACACTTATAAATCTCATATTAGTGCAAACCTGTTACTTTCTATGAGGAATAATGATGTGGGTACATGGGTAGACAGTCAAGAAGGTATACTAGGGAATAACCTGTTTTACACTTATATTAAACTTAAAAAAGGAAGCGATATAGCCAATTTTGAACGTAAACTACCAGATTTTACACAACGGCACTTAGGAGCACAATTGGCGGAGAGCAATTTTGAAAGAAGCTACTTGACACAACCTTTGAAAGACATTTACCTAAAATCAAATATGCAATGGGAGCTCTCTGCAAATGGGAGCATGACTTACATCTATATTTTTAGTGCTATTGCTGCATTTTTATTACTGATTGCTTGCGTGAACTTTATGAACTTATCTACGGCAAGATCCGAAAAAAGAGCGAGAGAAGTAGGGGTGAGAAAAGTATTGGGAGCCAAGAAAAAAGTACTAATTTTTCAGTTTTTTGGGGAGTCTTTGCTGTTGTGTTTGTTAGCATTATTGATTGCATTGGTTTTGGTATGGACACTGATCCCAATTTTTAATACGCTTATCAATAAACAACTAGATCTTTTTGCACACCCGGGGATTTTGTTGATTATTGTTGGATTAACCGTGCTCACTAGTGTGCTGTCTGGTCTGTACCCTGCACTGTATCTGTCTTCTTTTGCTCCGGTTACCGTGCTTAAAGGTGCTTTGGTGAATTCCATCTCTGCAAAATCGATAAGAAAGGGATTGGTTATTTTTCAGTTTACGGTTTCGGCAGCGTTGATATTGGTTTCTGGAATGATTTGGCAGCAAATGAACTTCTTGAAAAATAAAGATTTAGGATTCAAAAAAGAACATCAATTATTAATACCGCTTCGAAGTTCTAAAGTGGCACAAAACTATACTACTTTTAAGACAGAGCTTCTAAAAAGCCCTAATGTAGTTTCTGCTAGTGCAGGGGATTCTTATCCAGGATTACATGTGATTAGCGACAATGCTTTTTATGCAGAGGATAAAACGATTCAGGATAATGTGTATACGCGATATGGTCAAGTGGCAGATGACTATATAGAAACATTAGGATATACCCTACTGCATGGTAGAGCATTCTCAAAAAATAGGGCTAATGATTCACTTTCGATTATCCTTAATAAAACTGCGGTCGAACAAATTGGATATACTCCAGAAACTGCGGTGGGTCGCAAAGTGTTTTATGGAAATGCAGAAGAAAAAAATCATTTCGAGATTATTGGAGTGATCGAAGATTTCAACTTCAAAAGTCTTCATGAACCTATAGCTCCTTATGCGTTGCTCACTCTGGGGCAGGCAAATCCAAATTATTTTGTAGTTACCCTAAGTGAAGCCAATTTTGCCGCAGCCATAAAAGAAGTGCAAGGACTTTGGGAAAGACTACACCCTAATATCCCATTCGAATATTCATTTTTGGATGAGGATTTTTATCGCAACTATGCAGCAGAACAACGAGTTTCGAAAGTGGTTTTTTGGTTCATGTTTATAGCGATCTTCATTGCTTGTATCGGTTTGTTTGGTTTGGCATCGTTTACCACAGAACAACGCAAGAAAGAAGTAGGAATACGAAGAGTACTGGGAGCATCGGTTTTAGGAATTACCTCTTTGCACCTCAAAGACTTTTTGAAGTTAGTATTTACAGCCATGTTGGTGGCAAGTCCTTTGGCGTATTATATTGGAAATAGGTGGTTAGAAAATTTTGCTTACAAAATTGAAATAAGCTGGGTACATTTTGCGGTCGCTACCTTATTGGCGGTATGCATTGCCGTTTCTACAGTTGGGTTTCATGTAGTAAAGGCTGCTTTATCCAATCCAACTAAGAGTTTACGAACAGAATAAATTGAATATAAAATTTTACAAATATGCTTTTACAACTCAATAACATATCAAAATGGGTACATTCTGGTGGCCAAAAGGTATATCTATTAAAAGATATCAGCTTTTGGGTAAACGAAGGTGATTTCATCTCGATTATGGGGCCATCAGGATCAGGAAAATCAACATTACTCCATATACTGGGGATGATCGATGACTTTAATGAAGGAGAGTATACTTTTCTAGACGAATCCGTTCATAATTTAAAGGAGAAATATCGTGCTAATTTGTATAAACAATATATCGGATTTGTGTTTCAATCCTATCATTTGATAGATGAACTTACCGTAAAAGAGAACCTGGAAATGCCATTGTTGTACAAAAAGTATAGTGGTTCAGAACGCAAAGCCATGGTTGCAGATATGTTGGATCGTTTTAATATTGTAGGCAAAAAAGATCTTTTTCCTACCCAATTAAGTGGAGGACAACAGCAATTAGTAGGGATCGCCCGAGCGTTGATCGCCAGCCCAAAATTGATATTGGCAGACGAACCTACAGGGAATTTAAATTCAAAACAAGGAGAAGAGATTATGGATATTTTTACCCAACTCAATAAAGAGGGCGTAACTATTATCCAGGTGACCCATTCTGAAAAAAATATGGCTTACGGATCAAGGGTGATCAACTTATTAGATGGTAGCATCCAATAACATCAAAAAGTTCCTTCCTGCTTTATTCAGGAAGGAACTGTAAAATGATGATTATTCACTATCTGGTGAAGCAGTAAACTGTTTGATCGCAGAGTTAGGCTCAATGATGTTATAACCTTTCCAAAATTCTGGATCATAGCTAGATAGATATTGTGGTTTTATTTTGTTGTTTTCTTTACTATTTTCATAATCAGTTTCGCTTAGTTTTTCAGAATCAAAAACTACAATTTCGTATTTACGCTTATAGGTATTTACGGCATCGATACCAAGTGAGAGTTCATTTTGCTTACGTCTACCTTTTACGTTTTTGTTTTTTTCGATCACTTTAAGCGGTCTATCGAACCCAAAGAAACCACCTCGATACATTTCCATATATTTTAGATCGTATTTGTTGTTAGCACCCTTGGTGAATCCCATTTTTGCGCGATATAGATTATCCTGATACTGCACACCAAATAGCTTAAAGTTTCTGAGATTTTTGGCGTTTTGATAGTCGGCTCGAACAATGGCAAAGTCTTCGGTGTTTACATACAGTGTTCCTTTAAAATCTTCGTTGCGTTTGGGTTCGAATTTAATGATGTATACACTGTGATCATCGATATAGGTATAGTCTATCAATTCAAATTCGTATCTCCCTGATTTATTAATGAAGTTAGACATCACTCCATCGTTAAAAAATAGGCTCGACATCAAACTTTCCAGACCTTGTTTTCTGTATTTCAGGAATTTACTCTTATCTTCTTTTTTGTCTTGTTTGTCCATTTCATCCTTTACGGCTTGGGCATCTTCAGTTTGTTCTAAGATAGAATCTACCTGTACTTTGGTGCCAAATAATCCAGACTTAATTTTTAAATATGAATCGCGTTTTACATTTTCTTTAAAAATGGTTTCCATACGTTTGGACATGGCATCTAGGGATACAGTCTTATTCTTGTCGTACAATTCTGCCGCTTTGGTGATATGTAATTTTTGCTTGTCGAAATCTCCGTATAGATCACATAGGATTTCGGTGTAATAAGAAGATTCTCTAGGGATCAATGATACCACACTATCGATTAATTTTTTGTTTAATTCTTTGATGGTAGATTTTTTGAAATCTACATTCATTCTTTTAAGCGTATTAAACTCAGATTCTCTAAAAAATAGTCTCTTTTTGGACAGCTCGGTGTTGTAGTTTTCACTAATTCTATCCTTCACGTTATCCATGATTTCGTCGATAGTAAGGTTTTTATTTGAAATAAATACACTTTTTAACTCAATCGCTTTTGGAGGAAGATAGATGATACTATCGGTATCTTTTGAAATGGCGATGGCTAATTTTTCATACCCCATTGAAGAAATATAAATAGAATCTACATCTTTTAGTGTTTCATCAATAGTAAGGCTGAAACGTCCTTCTTCGTTGGTGATGATTCCCTGATTTTCTGAAAGCTGCACAGTAGCAAAGGGTACGGGTTCATTTGTTTTTTGATCCAAAACTTTAGAACTAATCGTTTGCCCCATTACGAGATAGGAACCGAAAAATAAGCAGTAAGAAAGTAAAATTACTTGACGAAATATCATAGTGTCAAAATTTGTTGATTAAAAGTCTTATTAGCTAAGACGTAATTTCTATCAAAAAGGTTGCCAGAACCATAAAGAAGACTTTTTTGAAAGGAAATTGTTACACACTTTTTGCCAAAAAAGAAACAGCCACTTTGTAGTGGCTGTCTTTAGGGGTATGACGATATGTAGTCTTGGGGCTCAATATGTTAGGGTTGGTCTTATGTTTCTTTTTAGAGGCACCTCCTGGTTACTTACTTTATGTTTCACAAAACAAAACCGTTTTTTTATTTCTATGGTATAAAAGTAGTCCATTCATTGTCGATAAACCGTTGGTTTGAGATGAAGCCCCGTTTGCTGTCGACGAATGGTAGGATTACTGTAGATGAAACAAAATGCATTTGATACAGATATCTGTAAGGATATCAAAAAGGGAACTTCTAGTTTTGCTTTGAGGTTTTGATGAGTAAGGGAAAAATCATCGAAACTTTAACACTTTAGTGTGGTACAGTTTCAAAATATGAAACTGGCGTATAGTACTATTGCATCAAAATATATAAAGATCTATTACAATTATTTGTGTTTAGATTGTGAATCACGAGGGATAAGTTTTATTAGGAGTAGGCACCAAAAGAGAAAAATTCTCTTCTTATCCCTTTCTGATTCAATTACTATTGGAGAAAACAAATATCATTTCAAAAACAAATTGTAAGGAATTTTAAAGGTATGCAAAACAAGATAATGATGCTTGTATTCCTATTACTTATGGGATACAGTGCAGCGGCACAATTAACTGACGAGCCTATTGGTGGAGGAGGTACCACTAAGTATTATTATGATGGAGATAGGGATGGATATGGTAATCCTAACTCTGCATATGTCACTACTCCTACGACCAATTATGTGCCTAATAACACGGATTGTAATGATGGTAGTGCAGTGATCAATCCTACTACCCGATGGTATTATGATGGTGATGGTGATGGTAGAGGACGTACCAGTCCTATGAAGATCCAGTGTACTAAACCTGCTAATTATGTATTACATAAAGATGACAGGGATGATAACAATCAGTATATCACTCATATTGCTCCCAGGAACTATTATAGAGATGGAGATCGAGATGGATTTGGAAATCCTAGTATCAAGTATTATCGCAGTGCTCCTCCTAGTGATGGGTATACTTATGTGACCAATGGGAATGATTGTAATGATGGTAATGCTTCAATTAATCCCAACAAGGTTTGGTATCGTGATTGGGATAGAGATGGTCGGGGTAATGCGACTGTTACCACACAGAGTTGTACACAACCGTCGGGTTATGTAGCTAACAATGATGATATCAATGATGGTAATGAGTTTATCACCAATATTCCACCACGATACTTTTACATCGATGGGGATTTGGATACTTTTGGTTCTCCAGCTGCAGCAACTAGAGTGTATTATAGTGTTCGTCCAAGTGGTTATGTGACCAATAATCTGGATTGTGATGATGGAGAAGGCGATATCAATCCCAACACAGTTTGGTATAAGGATGGAGATGGAGACAATAGAGGAACCTCTTCGATTACTAAAACCCAGTGTGATCGTCCTTTGGGTTATGTACTAACCAGTGATGATATTGATGATAGTAATGAGTTTATTACTCACATTGCACCAAAGCACTACTATAGAGATGCAGACAATGATACTTATGGTAATCCTGTGTTTCACTATTATCGTAGTGCCCCTCCGGCAGATGGGTATGCTTATGTAACTAATGATGATGATTATAACGATAGTGATGAGTACATTACCAATATTGCTCCCCAAAACTTTTACAGAGACGCGGATAATGACACTTTTGGAGATCCAAATATCAGATATACCCGTAGTGCACCACCACAAGATGGATATAGCTATGTTACCAACCTGAATGACTATGATGATAGCACCGAGTTTATCACCAACATTGCACCGAAGAATTTTTATAGAGATGTAGATACAGATACCTTTGGAGATCCAAATGCTCTATTTTATCGCAGTGCAGCTCCAAGTGATGGCTATAGTTATGTTCTTAATGGAGAGGATTGTAATGACAACAACCCTAATATCCACCCCAATACCGTATGGTATAGGGATGGCGACAATGATGGTTTTGGTGATCCTAGTGATACCCAAACAGGATGTGCTCAACCTACAGGCTATGTGACCGATAATACAGATCAGTGTCCTGGAGAGTATGGAGAGGAGATGGGCTGTACAGGTATCCCACACAGTCTTAGCTTATCAGATACCGAGAGTTATGTGTTTACCCGTACCTACCAAACCCCAATGAGCTCTCCTAATGAGATACAGGTGAATCGTGATGTAATTGAAACAGTAACGTATTTTGATGGATTAGGAAGACCCAAACAACAAACTGCCATCAAAGGTTCTCCTACCCAAAAAGATATCATCACTCATATGGAGTATGATGAGGTGGGGAGACAAGCCAAGCAGTACCTACCTTTTGCCAAGGCAAACAACGGTAGCTATACTACCGTAAATATCACGAATGATATCAACCAGTATTATCTAGACACTTATGCAGCAGACTTTGCAGGGATCACTAACCCAACACAAGTAAATGCCTACAGTGAGACAATCTTTGAGGATTCTCCATTAAACCGAACACTAGAACAAGGAGCACCGGGTAAAGATTGGAAGGTAGACCCAAATAGTGATGCAGATCATACCATCAAGTTTGATTGGAGACACAACACAGCCAACGAAGTAGTACGTTTTGATGTGGACTTTACCAATAATGATACCGAAAAGCCGGTATTATCACAAAACGGATACTACACTGCCAATGAGTTGTATGTAAGTATCACCAAGGATGAGAACTGGACATCGACCGATGGAGATAATCATACCACTAGAGAATATAAAGACAAGCAAGACAGAGTGGTACTAAAACGCACCTTTGCTTCAACAAGCTCAGCAAGCGCAGAAGCACATGACACTTATTATGTCTATGATGATTTTGGGAATCTCACTTTTGTACTACCCCCAAAGGTGACTGTAGCTGACGGCGTAAGTCAGAGTGAGCTTGCCGAACTGTGTTACCAATACAAATACGATTACAGAAATCGATTGATTGAAAAGAAGATCCCTGGCAAAGGATGGGAGTATATTGTCTACAACAAACTGGATCAACCGGTAATGACTCAGGATGCAAATCTAAGGAGTAAGAACCAATGGTTGTTTACCAAATACGACAGACATGGTCGGGTTACCTATACAGGTTTGATAGGCAATAGCAGTGATCGTGGCCCTATGCAAGAATCTGCAGATAACACAGAGGTGTATACCCAGCATGAAAGTAAACAAAGCAGTACACAGACTATAGCGGGTACAGCATTACATTACAGTAACAATGCCATCCCACAGGGGATTGCAGAAATCCATACCATCAACTACTATGATGATTACAGTTTCGATTTGGCAGGGATTACTGCACCAATCACGGTATACGGTCAAACAGTGACGACCAATACCCGATCATTAGCTACAGGAAGCAAAGTACGCGTATTAGGAACTGATGATTGGATTACTACAGTAACCTGGTATGACCAGAAAGGAAGACCGATTTATATAGTCAGTAAAAATGACCACTTAGGGACTACCGATATTATAGAGACGAAGCTAGACTTTACCGGTAGAGTAGAAGAGACGACTACCTCGCATGTTAAAAATGGAAGTACACCTTTGATCACAGTGGATACCTTTACCTATGATCATACAGGAAGACTGCTTACCCAAACCCAAAAGATCAATGATCAGGATGTAGAGTTGATTGTAAACAACACCTATGATGAACTAGGGCAACTGGTCAGCAAGAAAGTGGGCGGTACTTCGACTACGCTCAGCACCCAAGGAACCCTGAGCGGAGCCGAAGGGTTGCAAACCGTAGACTACACCTACAACATCAGAGGATGGTTAAAAACAATCAATGATCCGAACAATCTAGGAGATGATCTATTTGCCTTTGGGATAGCTTATAATAATGGAGCAAATCCGTTATACAATGGTAATATCTCACAAACCTCATGGAAAACGGCCAATGATAACTATCACCGTTGGTATAATTATGAGTATGATGCTTTAAATAGATTAACTACAGCCAATAGCCATAGTGGTAACTTCGATGTATCCAACATTACTTATGATAAGATGGGCAATATTGAAAGCTTGACTAGAAACGGTTTTGTAGGCGGAAATACTTTTAATGAGATGGATAACTTGTCGTACACCTACGATAGCGGAAACAAACTCCAAAAAGTAACAGATACTGGTAGTAAGGACTACGGTTTTAAGGATGGCACGAATACCAACGATGATTTTGAGTATGATGACAATGGCAACATGATCATAGATCGCAACAAAGGGATCTCATCCATCACTTATAATCACTTAAACTTACCCGAAACAGTTTCGATTAGCAATAGTGAGGGTACAGGAACAATTGCTTATATTTACGACGCCACTGGAGCGAAACAAAAAAAGATCGTAACAGAGGGAAGTTCTATCACAACGGAGTATGCAGGTAATTATGTCTACAAAAACGGGAATCTAGAGTTCTTTAACCAAGCCGAAGGTATTGTAGAAAAAGAAGCAGACGGGTATAAGTATGTATATCAATTTAAGGATCATTTAGGCAATATTAGACTGGGTTATAAGGATGCTGATAAGAATGGTTCTGTTGTTCAAAGTGAGATCATACAAGAAAAGAATTACTATCCATTTGGGCTCGAACACAAAGAATACAACAATACTATTGTTGGCAGGGAACATAACTATGGATATGCCGATAAGGAATTAGAGGAAGATTTAGGATTAAATACAATTGCTTATGGGCAAAGAGATTATGATCCTACAATTGCTAGATTTAGTAAAATTGATAGATTTGCAGAAAAGTATCATTCTGAGACACCATATCACTTTACCAAGAATAACCCCTTAATTTATAGAGAAGTACAAGGTGATTCTGTTTGGATTTTTACAGAGGCAGTAAGAAAAGAAATTGCAGGAGTTAATGTAATTGTCGGTAGGCACGCTTTTTTAAGAGTACAGACTGATAAACAAGATGTCATAGTTGAATTGTGGGGGCCAACAGACCCTAGTACAGGAGAGCAAACTCGAACGGGTATACCTCGTGTTGATTCTTTTAGTTGGGATAATGTTAACGGAAGGAGTTCGGTAAGTTCTGGCACACTTATAGAACCTAAAGACAATAACGATAATTTTGAATTCGAGAATAGTATTATAGAGTTTGCTAACCTATTTAAGAATAGTGAGACGAGAACATCAGAAGGTAAATTAGATTTTTCAGAGTTACCCAGTTATAATGCCTTTGGCCCAAACTCAAATGGTTTTGTAAACTCGTTAGTTAAAAATGCAGGAGGAGCCGATTTAGATTTTCCATTGAGTGGAATAGGATCGGGAAATACAGAATTTTATGATAGGGCAATTAACAATTATATGTTAACTCAATTAAGAGATAATGTGTGTAATAGTTCTAATTGTAGTCAAGAAACATTAGACAATTTGGATAGCTTAATACAACAAAATATTGATGCACAACGTGCGTCGCTAAATAATAACTAGGAAATGAACAATGAATTATTAAAAAAATCAATCTACCCTATTTATGGTATTTTATTAACAGTAATAAACTTTATTTCATTTAGTTATAGCGATTCTGTAAATAATTTAAAAGTTAGTGTTCATAAATTGCTTTATGCATATTCAATTGAGATTACAGATGAATTAAATAGTACAAGCTTCAAAATATTGTTTATACTAATATTAGCAATAATTTTTTATCTTCTTGTAAGATATATAAAGATTAATACTATTAAGTGGATAGTAATAATTTTATCAATATTGTTATCAATACCAATATTAGATTTATCAGGACAAGGCAGTAATGTCCTTTAAAAATACCCCCCGCTAGCGCTAGTTTGCAACTAGTGCCGAGAAAGGTAAGATACAAAGTAGCAAGCCAGTTTCATTTTTTGAACTGGCTTGTTGTATTCTTGGGTAGTCTGCATAGTTTTGTGTGAAGTACAAGTTGTAAACTTTTGCCAGCAGGGGATTCCTAAATATAATGATGCAGCTAGTCAAAAAGTATAAAAGAATAACATCAAAAAACCATCTTCTATCTATGAAAAACAAAATAGTTCTAGTAGCTTTAATAACTAGTGTCATTTTAAGTTTGTCTTGCCAGAAGAATAAGATAATCTATGACGTTGATGAGGTTTCAATTCATGGACTATATGTTTATAATGAAAAACAATTTTTCTTGGTCTTTTCTACTCCGTTGGAATCCCTTTACTATTGCGATTCTGTAAATATGAATAGTAATTCTAATGATGAATTGAGACTAAGTTTTTACAGGTCAGGGATTAACGAAAAAGAAAAGAAAGGAAATTATATTACAGAATATGTAAAAGATAACCCTATACTTTCAGAAAAATTTAGACTAGACCCAAAGTATCATTTTATTGTTCTTGATAAAAAAACAAAGGAATTCGTTATTGAAGATTCGAAGTCAAAGAGAAGGGTTCCTGTTACTAGCATTCGTCTCTAGAAGCTCGATGAAGTTATATAACTTTTATATTTCCCCAGCTGGGTCATAGTATGCGTTGCTAGTTCGATTTTGCAACTCGGACTTCCCCCGCTAGCGCTAGTCTGTGACTAGTGCCGGGTAAGAGTAAGATACAAAGAAACAAGCCAGTTTCATTTTTTGAAATTGGCTTGTTATATTTTTGGGTGGTTTGTCTAGTTTTGTGTAGGCACTAGTTACAAACTAGCAACAATTGAGGCCAAAAAATACGATATAGGGTACATAGGCAACAGGGAGAGGGGTACTGGTATAAGTACCCTTTCTTTGGTATAGGATCCATCTGGGGTACTACGGCAAGTACCCACATATAGTCAAAAACATATCTAGGGGTACTTCAAACAGAAGTTTAGGGTAGTACCGACAGAGGCGGATCGAAGCTAAAACAGAAGTTGCACCTGTGTTCAACATATGATGTGCCTGTATTTACAATAGGAGGCACCCACTGCGATTACTAGTTGGGGGTGGTGTAATAAGTGGGGAGGGGTACTTCTGAAGTACCAACAAAAAACAAACAGCCACTATCCAGCGGCTGTTTTTTATGACGATATGCGATCTTGGGGATCAATATGTTTAGGCTGGACTTATGTTTCTTTTTAGAGGCAACATTGGGTTACTTACTTTATGTTTCACAAAACCAAACCGTTTTTTCGTTTCTATGGTATAAAAGTAGATCATCCATTGTTCGTAAACGGTTGATTTCGGGTCAAACCCGATTTGCTGTAGACGAATGGTAGGATTGCTGTCGATAAAACAAAAAATAGCGTGGAGTATGCATCCACGCTATTTATTTCACCAACTCTATTTAAAAACAAAACTCGCCACCTTATCGATGAATCGAATGCGAACAAGCAGCGGGCAGTTCTTTTATAAATTTAATAATCGAAGGAAGGTGTACTCTAAATACATTTTTTAAAATCATCATTGCTTTTTTATATATAACGCTTCATTGTTGGTTGCACCTACCCCCCCAAACATCGAAAAAAGTAATAAACGATTATATGACAAACAGTTAACGATTTGGTAAAGTCTATAAATCCTGTAATGATGTAATTTTACCCGCCCCAAAATAACGGCTATGAAAAAGAAAATGCTGCGGCCTTTGCACTATAGGTCACGTTTGGATACCATGATAGAAATGAGCTATAGAGATAGCAATGCTTTGATCGCAAAAGACCTTGATGACAATGTCTTCTTTTTGTGTAATGGCATATATCTGGTAAATGGCCAATTGCAATCCCAAACCCTTACCGCCTTAAAAAATACCTTCACAAAAGTGATCAATCAATCCAAATGGTGCGAGTTTGATGGTAAAATCTATGATTTTACCTCATCGAATACGCTTTTATCATCTAAAAGGTGAAATAGAAGGTAAAAAAACAGGAATCTTGTATCTTGTGAGAGAACACGATATAAATTCAAATTCCTTTGAACAAAAAAGAACTTCTTTGGCTAGTTGGGTCAATCATTACAATATGTATTCTCAATTTTATCCTATTGGGATGGGATAGCTTACAGAATACAGCACATACCGATATTAATATCCACGATACTTATTTTGTACTTCCTAAGTCATTCTTCTTTATTCTCTATTTTGTATTATTTCTTTTTCTGGTATATCTGGTTAGGGTACTAATAAAACGGTTCAGGAATATGTTCGGGAATGTGGTTTTCATGATCACAACCATATCTTTTATCGTGATGCTTACTTTTGTTATAGGAATAGGACAAGAAATCATTAGATATGATAATACGCATGATGGATTAGTAACTCACGATCCTGTAAAGGATTTTATGACGAAAGTTTTTAATGTCTCGCGGATATTGCAAGCCCTATTATGTGTATTCTTATCATTTACAGGAATCCAAACAGGTAAGATATTATCTTTAAAAAAGGTGGCTAACGCAACTCCCGATCAAAAATAGCTATAATGCTATCGCATTGTGTAATCCCTTTTTCGGTGGCATCCATTTGTATCTTATAGCTACCCGCCAGGCTTTGTACAATTCTTTTTAGAAGTTTTTCATCTTCAAAGGGAAACTCATTACTTCTCATTTTATCAAAATCGGCATGATAGATATAGTACTTGCCCAGGTATTCTTTATGGATAATTTCTTGCCGCTCATAGGCTTTTAGGATGGTATGCAAATCGCCAGAATAGTATTTCTGAATAGCCGATTTGAGCTCCAGATCTTCAAAAAGGGTAAGATCTCCAGAATTGATCAAGGTATTGTAGGTAACATCCTGGGGAACAAACTCTACCAAATTAGAGATCTGAAACACCTTTCTTATGATGCTCATTTTTTGTGGCGAATCAGTATTGAGATGTGGTATGATCTCGTTGGTACTTTTTTGAAAATCGGTTAGGGTTTGCAGGTTGTTTTCTAGTGTCTTTTTATCGGTTTGGATATCGTTTTTTAGGTTGGTGAGGTAAGCGGCTCTTAGGTCTCGATCTTTTAAGCGTTCAGAATATTTGTTAAGACTAAAAGCAATAGTAATCCCTATGATCACGATCAGGGTTTCCCCTAATGCGTATCTCCAATTGATTTTTTTCATATTCCCAAAGATGATTTACTGCTTTAAGGTAGTAATTTATCATGACATGCATATAACAAAAAACACGATCAAAGCAGCGCTCTTTGATCGTGTTTTGGTTCCCTTGGGTAGTAAAGGATTATTCAGATACTACTTTCAAATTATCGTCAGAGTTTCTGTCGATAAGTTTGTTATAAGGGTCTATTCCTGCTTTTACAGGTTTTTCTTTGGTGGTGATGGTAAAAGTATTTTCACCTGGTTGCAACCACTTGCGTTCCAGGTAGTATGGATTCTTTAAAGGGACTTCCTGTTCGTCTACAATGTCCTCTCCAAACAATCCAATCTCTATATAGTTGGATTTTTCTCCTACTTTTTTCTCTTTCCCCTCATCATCATAATAGGTCTTTTTACTATCTACAGTAAACGTAGTTTCATAAGATCCATTGTCTAGTTTTTTAGTTTTAGCATCAGAAACGCGATTCTCATACAATACAATTTCTTTAAACCCATCATCTACAGCATATTTTAAAGAATCCGGAGCTACATCATAAATCGCCTGATAGAAATTTTCTGAAGTAGGATATACACCTTTTTCAAAGTTTTTGTACTCTTCCAGGAAACCTTTTAGTGCATTATTTATTTTAGTCTCTCCGATAAGATCTTGTAGGTTGTACATAATCATCGACCCTTTCTGATACCAAATATGCTGTCCAAATTCCACATTCATAAGAGATCGCTCAGGTTTAAAACTAAAGGCCCTACTTCTTAAATATTGATCAAGAGAATATTTTAGGAAATTTTTGATTCCGTTTTCACCATATTCCTTTTTCATGGCCATTAGCGAGGTATATTCAGCTAGAGTTTCAGCAATGATATTAGCACCTCTGGTCTTACTTGGAGCAACCATATGCCCCCACCATTGGTGAGCTACTTCGTGGGCTGTAACTGTAAAGGCATAATTGTAATTTTCAGCCTTGTCAAAATCAGCAACAAAACCAACATCTTCGGAATATGGAATTGTAGTAACAAAGGATTGTGCAAATGATGTATGTCCAGGAAATTCAACAATACGCAATACCGAGTTAGGGTATTCGATAAAGTTTTTTGAACAATAGTCTAAGGCTACTTTAGCTCCACGAATAAAATGTTCTAGATTACGTTTGTGTTTTGGTGAATGATACACTTCAATATCCACCTTTTTACCGCTAGGCGCCGTCCAACTGGATCGTTCTAAATCATATTCTGCTGATACTATATTAAAAAATAGTAATGTCTTTGATTCTAGTGTATAATGATAATAAGATCGATCATTTTCTTCCCATTCTTTTACCAATTTACCAGGTGCCAGTGCCGTTTGATCTTTCGCGGTACTTATAACGGTTTCAAAGTTGATATAATGACCATCTTCATTAAATAAACTCTTTTTTAATCCGGTAGAATCAGTTCTTGCGGCAAACAAATAATCCATTTTTTCTAAGTCGTACTTCTTACGCACACCATTATCCCAAAGACTTTGCTGGTAATGGAACCTAGGAAAAATGTCACTATTAAAAAATGTTCCATTGTGCAATACTTGTGTTTCCATCGCATTAGCAAACCCCTTGGTTTCTGAGGACACGTTTAATGTGAGTTTTGCTGTTTCCTGTGGTTGCATAGGTTGTGGTAGTTTATAAAAGTACATACGATATACCATGTCAGACACCACAGGAGTCAATTCACTTCCATTATAGATCACTTTATTTAGCTTTGCATATTTACCAGGGAACTGCATTTCTAGCATTAAGGTATCAATAGCCACATCAAAGTTGTTGATGATTTTAAAATCTCCTTTAGCTTTTACGCCTCTTTCTTTTGGGAATACATCTATATAGGTTTTAAGATCGGTAACCTGTGGATGTGGAGCATTGATGTATTTAGCATATTGCTTTTCGGCATCCGCTTGAATCTTTTCGGATTCATTACCGCTAGACATACTATTTAGTACATTAAGATTGTAATAGCTATATCCTCCTACAGAGATAAACGCAATTACTACACCTACTAAGGCCATGATGTTTTTGGCGGTAAATCGTTGCTTGGCCAATGATAGTCTTTCTTTGGCGGAAGAAAAGAATCCTCGTGTCCAAAACACCAAACCAACAAGCATTAGTATAGCAGTAAATAAAATCCAATACAAATTCAACCAACTTGCTCCTGTAAGGTAGTGTCCAAACCCATTTAAATCACTTAAGAAAAATGGAGTGGTACCTCCATAGATAAGCATAGGGTTGGTAGATTTAAAACCTAGGGTGATCAATAATGGCAAACCTAAATATAACACGATTACAATAAAGTGCCCCAAAAACTTATTGTTGACCATCACATGAATAAAAAATGCAAGTAAAATGGTTGTAATAAGCCCAGGAAATACAAATCCAAAATTGTAAATCAAATACATATCCAATTCATAGGCAAAATACCCATTAACAGTTTGATAAATAACACCTACAACCACATTTGCCAGTGTCAAAATAACTGCTACTCCTAATAAGGCGAGGATTTTAGAAAAATATAAACTGGTGTTGTTGATTGGTAAAGCATCATAAAAAACAAAGGTTTTGTTTTTACGGGTACGATGTACTGCTTCTCCTGAAAACAAAACCAGGATCACAGCAGATAGCAGAGAAATACCAGCTCCCACAAATAGTGCAATATATCGGGTTAATGGTAAATTAGGCGTCCCATAGGTTTCATTTGCCAGGTATACAATAAATACGGCAACTACGATCCCAATGATCAATAGGATGGCAAATACAGGATCTTTTATAATGGATAAAAATTCGATCTTGCTTAAAGACCATAAATTTTGTCGTTCTGTCTTTTTGGTAAACACTTGCGTAATTGAACCAACCAATGAAGGTTGATACGTGCTATTATCGGTTTTCTTAGCTTTTTTACCAGAAAGTAAAAACTTCTTATAATCAAATCGGAAGAGTGTCACCAAAAACAAGATTAATCCTACGGCTAACCATAACATACGGTTCAATAAGAATTTACCTGATATAGGAAGTTGTAAGGTATTCAACTCATTAATTGACCAGTATTTTTTGATATAGCTAAAGGCTTCACCTCCAAAAGGATCCAAATAAATACTTAACCATTGATTATCAATATCTGCTAATAGATTTTCGGACAATGCACTAAGGATAAACAAACAAATCCCGCCCAGGTATACGATCGGCATTTTCTTGAAAAAAGCCATCAAACAAAAAAACAAGGACCCTACTAATAAGGAGTTAATTTGTAATAAGAAGATAAAAGGTAAGATATACGAAGTAAAATTAAATCCATCATATGTTCCGTAATCAGGACGGTCCAAAAAAGCACCAATACCAAATCCCAGGATGATCCCAAATAATATGGATAAATTCACAAGAGTTACAATCGTATAACTCCCCAAAAATCGGCCTAATACATAAGATTTTTCTGGTATCGGAAACGTAAAATAGGTTTGTGCAGTTTTATGATCTTGGTCTCTAAAAATAGGCACCCCCATAATGGCGGCATAAAAGAAAATGGAAATTACCGATAATCCGCTAGTGATTCCCGCGATACTGCTTGGGCTGTTTACCAACTCTGCGGTAGCAGATCGTTGTAAAATCGAAACCAAAAGCGCGATTGCCATACCAAGCGCCATATAGATCCAGGTAGCTGGTCGCTTTAAACGATATTTTAGTTCAAAAGAAAATATTTCCATCATAGGGCAACCTCCTGTTCTTGTTTTTTGTTGATACAATAGAAATAGAAATCCTCCAGATCATTATTTACGGTCTCAAAGCCATCTCCAGGATTGGTTTCGTTATAAACATTTACATAGAATTGTCCTCCTCGTAAATAATTAGACAATACTGTAAATTCATTCTCGATGGCTTCGAGTTCTGATTTTTCAATACGTTTTCTAAATACTTTTCCGTCTAATCGGCTGGACAACTCTTGCGGATTCCCTTGCTCCAGGATTTTCCCTTCGTTAAAAACTGCCATATTCTGGCAAAGGTTGGTCACATCATCCACGATATGTGTACTCAAAATCACCACTGCATCTTCTCCCAGTTCACTCAATAAGTTATGAAAACGGTTACGTTCCAAAGGATCTAATCCAGCAGTAGGCTCATCCACGATGATCAACTTTGGATTTCCGATCAGGGCCTGTGCGATACCAAAACGTTGGCGCATCCCTCCTGAGAAATCTCCAAGGTTACGACTTCTAAATTTGTACAAGTTCACCTTGTTCAACAAATCTGCTACATATCCCTTGCGTTCTGTCTTGTTGGTAATCCCTTTTACTTTTGCTATATGATTCAGCATCATCTCGGCAGATACTTTGGGATATACCCCAAAATCCTGTGGTAAATACCCCAACATTTTACGAAGTTCTTCAGGATTTTTGAAAACATCAATACCATCAAATTCGATACTTCCTGTGTCAGCCAATTGCAGGGTAGCAATGGTTCTCATCAGGGAAGATTTTCCGGCTCCGTTGGGTCCTAGTAAACCAAACATTCCTTTATCAAGTGTAAGCGTTACATCATTTAATGCTTGGGTACCATTGGGATAGGTTTTATTCAGATTTTTTATGTTGAGCATGTGATTAAAATTTATTCTTTGTGGATTAGTATAAAGTATTGGGGTTTTGTTACAGATCGAAGGCCTAAAAATATATTAGGGTTTTATAAAAAAGCTACTTCCCCTAATGAGGGGAAGGTGGCCTGCATTCTGCAGGACGGAAGGGGTGCTTACTCTTGCTTAAAATGATCTTTTATTTCTTTAAGAACCGAGGGCAGGTGGTCAAAAACCATATAATTTTCAAATCGAAGTACAGTGAAACCCAAAGATTCAAGTTTTTTACTTCTAATTTGGTCATTCTCTTGTGCATTTAAACTCATGTGTACTTCTCCGTCTAGTTCGATGATCAGTTTTTCTTTGGCACAGTAGAAATCAACAATGTAATTTTCAATACTATGTTGTCTTCTAAATTTTCTTCCGTCTAACTTTTTTTGTTGTAAATGACTCCATAAAAAAGCCTCTGCCGAAGTGAGATTTTTACGCAAGTTTTTTCTATTGGCTTTTAGTTCAGGCTTGTTATGTATTTTTCTTTTCATGTTTGAGTGCTGTTACCCTTTCCGTCTACCTTAGGTAGACACCTTTCCCTTCAAGGGAAAGGAACTGTTTTTAGAAACTAAACGAGTAACAATATATAACTTATCATATGATGTAAGAACTTCTATGACTTAATCATATATTAAAATTATATTCCATACCAAGATATATGAGTATCTTTACGGCGTTAAATCTGATAACATATAATGCAACAACTTCGCAGAAACAGAAGACTAAGAACCAATGATACCATTCGTTCGTTGGTTAGAGAACATACAATTACTCCTCATGATTTTTTGGTTCCCCTTTTTGTAGTAGAAGGAAAAGGTGTGAAAGAAGAAATTGCTTCGATGCCGGGATATTATCGATATAGTTTGGATCTCTTGGTAGACGAGGTGAAAGGACTTTGGGCCATGGGTCTAAAATCGGTACTGCTGTTTGTAAAGGTGCCCGATGCACTCAAAGACAACAAAGGAACCGAAGCCATAAATCCTAAAGGATTAATGCAACGCGCTATCAAAACTGTAAAAGAAGCTACTCCGGATATGTTGGTGATGACCGATGTAGCCTTGGATCCATATTCTTCTTATGGGCATGACGGTATTGTAGAAGATGGGTATATTGTTAACGACGATACCTGCAAAGTATTAGCCGATATGGCCTTGTCACATGCACAGGCAGGAGCAGATTTTGTTGCTCCCAGCGATATGATGGATGGTCGTATTTTGGCAATTCGGGAGTTGTTGGAGCAGGAGAACTTTAAAAATACTGGGATCATGAGTTATAGTGCCAAGTATGCTTCGGCGTTTTATGGTCCGTTTAGAGATGCCTTGGATTCTGCACCTGGATTTGGAGATAAGAAAACCTATCAAATGGATTTTGCCAATCGGGATGAAGCCATCAAAGAGACCTTGATGGATATCGAAGAGGGAGCAGATATCGTGATGGTGAAACCAGGGTTGGCCTATTTGGATCTGGTGAGAGATGTACGAGATGTTGTAGATGTACCTGTGGCAGTATATCAGGTAAGCGGAGAGTATGCCATGCTGAAAGCTGCAGCCGAAAAGGGATGGTTGGATCACGATGCTGTAATGCTAGAGCAGATCATGGCGTTTAAAAGAGCAGGAGCGCATATCATTGCCAGCTACTTTGCCAAAGATGTGGTAAAGCTGCTGGGTTAGTATAACCTAAAATTAATAGTTATGGTGAGCAGAGAACGTTTGTATCAAACTTTTGGTGAGTTATTGTATGTTATTGCGATGAGCGATGGTGTGATCCAGAAAGAGGAAGTAGAAACCCTGGAAGATATCCTAAAAGGGCATCCCAAAGGAAAAGATATCAAATGGTCCTTTGATTACGAAAGTGAACAACAAAGTGATATCGATACCTTGTACAAAAAGGTGATCGAAGTGTTTTCAGACAATGGGCCAGATCAAGAATACGACTTTATGATTTATGCCTTAACCAAAATTGCAGAGGCCAGTCAAGGGGTAACTCATCAGGAAGAAAAGGTCATCAATAATTTTTCAAAAGATCTGCTGGAAAGATTTATTAAGGATATCGAAAACATCAAAGAGAAATATAGATAAACACACACAAATTCATGCAAAAAATTGCGTTACTACTTGCCTCTATACTACTATTGGCAAGCTGTCAATCTGAGAAAAAAGAAAAAGAAAACACCATTGTCATCGGTAAAAAACCTGTCAAAGAAACTCCTTTTGATACCGGGAAAGCTATTTTTAATGGTAAAGGAAAATGCTATACCTGTCATAAGATCGATAAAAAATCTATTGGTCCTGGAGTAGCAGAAATCATGAAGATATACAAGGAACAAGATGGGGATTTGATTGCCTTTTTGAAGCAAGAGGCAGAACCTATTGTAGATCCGGAAACCTATACCGTTATGAAAACCAATTTTGCGATTATCAAGAACTTCTCTGACCAGGAGTTAGAAGCTTTGAAGGTGTACATGCAAGAAATAAGTAAGAAATAATGATCAAACAATTTACATTTTTTGGGATTTTTCTCCTAATATCAAGCGCTACTATGGCTCAACAATTTTCACCCAAAACTGCCTTTTTAGAAAAGTGGAAAAACTCCAAAAATTTCCTTTTAGAAATTGCAGAATTAATGCCAGAAGAACAATACGGATTTCAACCTACCGAACGCGAAATGGATTTTAAAAGTCAGTTGCTACATATTCGCGGTAATATGTTATGGTTAGGAACCACACATTTTTCTGAAGAGAAATTTGATCGTAAAGCACTTGAGAAAAATGTACCAGAAACCAAGGCAGCAACCATCAAAGTATTAAGCGAAGCTTTTGACTATGTTTTAGAACGTATCAAAGCTACAGACGAAGATGATTTTACGCAAGAAGTCGATTTTTTTGCAGGAAGAAAATCAAAACTACAAATCCTAAATTTATTGCAGGATCACGTAACTCACCACCGGGGACAACTAGTGGTTTATCTTAACCTTAATAGCATCAAACCACCACGATATGTGGGCTGGTAATCTTTTTATTCGCGATAAATACCTAAAATCCGTACTTTAGCTACATAACTATACAACAACCATGACCTTATTACTTATTTACGCTGTATTATCTATTTTTTTTTCGTTTTTATGTTCGATACTAGAAGCGGTACTGCTGAGTGTAACACCTACCTTCATTAATGTAAAAAAGAAAGAGGGGAAGCCATATGCTACTACTTTAGAAAACCTGAAGAAAGATGTAGATCAACCGCTTATTGCTATTCTTACTTTAAATACGATTGCGCATACCGTTGGTGCTATTTTGGTAGGGGTGCAGGCAGAGCAGTTACCCTATAAATTTGAAATATGGGGTATAAATGTGGTAGGTATTGTATCTGCGATTATGACCATATTGATTTTGGTAGTTTCTGAAATTATACCAAAAACGATTGGAGCAACCTTCTGGAAACAACTAGCCAACTTTACTTCAAAGGCTTTGTTGATATTGATAGCACCGCTGAAGTATACAGGGATTTTATGGTTATTACAGTTAACCACCAAGGTCATCGGTGGTAAAGGACACCATGGATCAGTGCTAAGCAGAGAAGATTTTTCTGCCATGGCTGATATTGCAGAAGAAGAAGGTGTTTTTGAAGAATCAGAATCCAAAGTGATCCGAAATCTACTTAATTTTAAATCTATTCCGGCTAAAAGTATCATGACACCTCGTACGGTGATGAAAACGGCTTCGGAGGACACCAATATTCGAGAGTTTTTTGAAGCGAATAAAAACTTACGTTTCTCCAGAGTACCCATTTTTAAAGCTAATGCAGATAATATTACCGGATATGTACTTAAGGATGATGTATTCAAATCTGTAGCCGAAGGTAAAGATCATCAAACACTTGCAGATCTTAATCGAAAGATTTTTGTAGTGGATCGTAATATCCCTGTTCCTACCTTGTTTGAAAAGCTGGTAGAGGAAAAAGAGCATTTAGCTTTGGTAGTTGATGAGTATGGTTCGGTGAGTGGTCTGGTAAGTATGGAAGACGTAATAGAAACCCTTCTTGGTCTGGAAATTATGGACGAGAGCGATACCGATGCTAATATGCAGGAGCTTGCTCGCAAGAATTGGGAAATGCGTGCCAGAAGACTTGGTATTTTAGAAGATAAACCAGAAGATCAATAATGGATATCGCGTATATAGAAACCCCATTGGGAGTGGCTTCTATATCGGGAGATGAACATGGTATTGCCAGCATTTCAGTAACTCAAGAAAATCAAAACTTACTTAGTGAAAAGATTCCTTTGCACTTAAAGGACGCCGTACAGCAACTCCAGGAATATTTTGGGGGGAAACGTACTACCTTTGATTTGAACTTAAATCCATCCGGTACCGAATTTCAAAAAAGAGTTTGGAAAGAATTACTTAGGATTCCCTTTGGGAAAACAGTTTCTTATCTCGATATCGCCAAAAAGTTGGGAGATCCGAAAACCATACGAGCGGCAGCAAGTGCCAATGGCAAAAACCCTTTGTGGATTGTAGTACCCTGCCATAGAGTAATTGGTAGCGATGGGTCTCTTACAGGATATGCAGGCGGTTTATGGCGCAAAAAATGGCTATTAGAACATGAGAGTCCGGTAAAACAACAATCTCTATTTTGATCCTATTACCTTTCTAGATTCGTTTTATACATAGTTTTATGCATTTTATACAGTGATTTGTGCTTTTAATGTAATGAAATGATGTGGTTCCTGAGATTAGCGGTACTTTAGTTTTCATAATCCCCTTTAGTGAAGATCTAAAATTTGCTTGTTTTTGAATTATAAAAATGGGTTAAAGAATTAGTAAGAATTAGACTCTCACAAATCATTTCAATATATGTGGCTGGTTATTGCTTTTTTGCAGTAGCCAGTTTTTTTTGTGACTTTCCAAAAAAAATGAAAAAAAAAGTAGGGTAAAACCGATCCAGTGTGTTTTAGGTATGGCCGACGTCTATTTTTGGATAAAAACAGTTTTGTTTTAATCTGAAAATGAGTTAATTAACATAAATTGATCTTTTGATTACAGGGAGTGCACTTGGTGATAGTAAACGAGGTGTTCTGATTGCTATGACAAAAATTCGCATCATAGCGGTCAGTTGCATGCTATTGGTATGTAATTTTGTAATCGG
The DNA here is from genome assembly GCF_056160245.1 of Aquimarina sp. AWH4_224. Taxonomy (NCBI): domain Bacteria; kingdom Pseudomonadati; phylum Bacteroidota; class Flavobacteriia; order Flavobacteriales; family Flavobacteriaceae; genus Aquimarina; species Aquimarina sp. AWH4_224. Next base: position 496,574 of record NZ_JBSWWU010000002.1, read on the forward strand.
ACAAAGTGTTATTGATCGGGAATTAAAAAAATCGATTACTCTTCAAAATGATTCCATAAAACTCTTAATCCGAAGAGGAGATAGTCTACAAAAGACCAAAGAGGTCACTCTTGCCGAGACAAGTTATAAGAAAGCCTTTCGATTAGCTAGAAAAATAGGAGATAAAAAACTCATTATCTCTTCTGGATTACGGTTAGAACGATTCTTATCTGCTATTGAAGGAAAACACAATGAGTCCAAAGACATCATTGATTTTGTTAAGGATTTTTGTATCAAAATAGATGATCAGGATTGTGTAACGATCACTACGATTCGTTATGGAGAGTTGTATAATAGGCAATCGCAATTTATGAAAGCCCTCCAGTACTTTAATGAAGCACTGCAACAAGCAGAAAAAGCAGAAAATCCAACGAACCAGTGGGAAGCACTTACCGCCAGAGGGTTATTCTTTATGGATATCGGAGATCTGGATCAAAGTAAAATTGATTTTAAAAAAGCCATTGCGCATCTTGATGAAGATGCAGCTTATAGAAGAAGCCTTTCCAACATTAATATTTCTGCATCCTTTTGGGATAACCAACCAGATTCTACCATTTATTATTCTCAACGTGCGTTGAAGACCTGTATGAGTGACAATACGTCGAGAACATGTAATCTCGCTTATAACAATATGGCATGGTCCTATTTTAAGAAAGGGATGCCCGAAGAAGCCTTAAAAATAATCAACGAAAATATCGACTTTGACCATGTCGAATACAATGATCGAGATAGTTTGTATCCAGCGTTAATGCACACCCTTGGTTCTATTTATCACGAATTGGGCGATTACATAAAGGCGATCAACTATTTCAAAATAGCCGAGGAGTTTTTTATTAAAAAGAATGATATCGCCAATACGATAATCACAAAAGAAGATCTGTCTAAATCATATGAACAAACCGGAGAGCTATCAAAAAGCTTAGAGCTTTTACGAGAAGTAAAGCCTTTAATGGCCATGTTGGATAATATAAGAATCAGTAAAGAGATTGCCAAAGTAGAGAGCAGGAAGTTACTAAAGCTAAGAGAGGCTCAAATTTCGGATTTGGAACAGGAAAATCTCGAAATTGGGAAAGCCATGAGCAAAAGTAGACTGTTTAGCTATTTTTTAGGGTTGTTTTTGCTGGTATCTTTATTCTTTCTATTGTATAGAGGTCATACCAATAAGGTACGTTTTCATCAGCTTAACGAAGAGTTGAGTTTAAGCCGATTAAAGTCATTGCGATCGATGATGAATCCTCATTTTCTGTTCAATTCTTTTAGTACGCTTCAGAATTTTATTTTGAAAAAGGATAACCTAAAAGCAAACGAGTATATGACAGAGCTTTCTGGGCTAATCAGAAATGTACTGTCTAGTTCAGACAGTATTTATATTACATTCAACGAAGAACTACAAATTTTAAAATCTTATGTCAATATCGAGCAAGAACGCTTTAGTGAAAGTTTTGAAGTCGTGTACGATATTGATGAAACTTTAATATACACCAATCCGGTAATTCCTTCGATGGTCATACAACCCTATATCGAAAATGCAGTGATTCATGGATTTTCACATGCTGATCAAAAGGGGAAATTAGTGGTGTCTTTTAAAAAGGAAGATAATGCGGTGATATGTAAAGTACAAGATAACGGCATCGGAAGGGACGAGGCCGAAAGATTACAAAAAGAAGGGAACGATACTATACATTTGTCAATTGCAACCAGGAATACAAACGAGCGATTACGAATATTAAGTCGAATTGGTAATGATAAGGCCAAGGTAGTAATCAATGATCTTTTTGATGATGCCGGCAACGCCAAAGGTACCGAGGTCATCATCACATTACCCATAATAAAACAAAGGAAATGACAGAAACTGTGAAATGCATCATAATAGATGATGAGCAAAAGGACAGAGAGAATATTAGAATGCTCCTGGATTCGTATTGTCCACAAGTTGAGATCATAGGAGAGGCCAATGATAGATCTTCTGTTTTAAGTGTACTTACTAAAATGAAACCTGATTTGGTGTTTATGGATATTCAATTGGGAGCGATATCGGTTTTTGATGTGCTTAATGAATTAAGCGGTTTCGATTTTAAGATCGTTTTTGTAACTGCATTTGATAAGTATGCGATCCAGGGATATCAGTATGATGCTATCGACTATTTGCTAAAACCGGTAGATCCAAAACGATTGATTCAGGTGGTAGATAAAACTTCTAGATTAAAGGATCAGTTCAAATCCAAAGAAAGTATTGTCAATGACTTTAAAGAGTTGTACTCTAAAATAACTGAAACACCTAAAATTTCGATTACCGATGCAAAAGGAGTGCATGTAGTAAAAGCGATCGATGTTTTGTACTGTGTTAGCGATGGAAATTACACCACCTTTGTCATGACAGACGAAACCGAAATTGTGATTTCAAAAAACCTAAAGCACTTTGAGTCCAAATTGCAGAATTTTAATTTCTTACGGATCCATAAATCCTACTTGGTGAATTTGGATCATATCGATTTTTTAATCAAAGAACAAGGAGGATCTGTGATCATGAAGAACGGAAAATCATTACCTATTTCAAGAAAAAGCAAAAAAGAGCTATATGATAAAATGAATGTTCTTTAATAAAAACAGTCATTTATACAATGATAAGTGCCGTTAAAACATCAAATAGAGATATGCAGCTTCAAGTATTTACCTTTAAACATTTCGCAAACTCAATGAAATAATTTGCTATGAAATTGAATTATTTTGAAGATCAGTGTGCTTGTGGTAACAACACTTTTGTTATCGATTACTTTTTGTTCCAGGAATAGTGTGAACAATGAAATCGTGCAAGAGTTAAGCTCACTGTATGATGATTTTTAAATGCGTTAGCATTTGTTTAGGTGTAAAAAGGTGTCTACAAAAGACACCTTTTTTTATGAGTTTCATTTTTTGAAACTCCTTTGGGTTACTATTGCATGAGTATTGGTAGAATGAAGTTACTCTTTTACAAAATTTGTGTTGACCCCCTTTTCCAGATCTATTCTTCCTACTTATGCATATATGGCATTACGATGACATTTATTTTCTTACTTTAGTAGAGCTAATGTTGAGCAACTAAATAACATTGTTTTTACCAATTCGATATTACTATGAAAATCATTAAGAAATTTCTCAAAGGTCTTTTGTTTTTAATCCTGTTATGTGTAGTCTTACTATACATTTTTGATTATGATTATATCCTAAAGGGAGTTAGGGTGGTTTATATGACAGGTCATACTACAGCATATCTTGATGATTATGAATATTTCGATAACCGAACTATTGAAAAAGGAAATGGAACTACCCCCTGGGCAATTCATGATGATTATAACAAAGCAAAAAGCACTGAGCGTTTGGATAAAACCAATGCCGAATTAGGAACGGTAGCATACATGATTATCAAAAATGATAGTATTTGGTACGAAAACTATGCTGAAGGATTTGGGAAAGACTCTAAAACGAATTCGTTTTCTATGGCCAAAAGTATTGTAACCGCATTATTGGGTAAAGCCATTATGGATGGTTACATAAAAAATCTCGATCAACCTGTGGGAGATTTTTTGCCAAAGTTTTCTGAAGGTCTGGCGGCAAAAACAACGGTGGGAGATTTATCATCCATGTCTTCTGGATTGAACTGGACCGAGCACTATACCAGTCCGTTTTCTATCACGGCAAGGGCGTATTATGACCCAGATATAAGAGAGGTGATGCTGGGCTTGGATGTAGTAGATGAACCTGGACAGGAGTTTAGATATTTGAGTGGAAATACGCAATTGTTAGGGATGGTCATCGAAAAAGCGACGGGAAAAAGTTTGTCGACTTACCTGAGCGAGAGTTTCTGGAAACCTATGGGTATGGCCAATGAAGCGATCTGGCAATTAGATAGTGAAGATAGTGGTATGGAAAAAGCATATTGCTGTATAGCGAGTAATGCAAGGGATTTTGCTCGTTTTGGAATGATGTTTAAAAATAAAGGGGTGTACGCCAACAAACAATTACTTCCAGAAAGCTTTACCGAATTAGCCACAAAACCAAGATTTCCTAATGACGATATGTATGGATATGGTTTTTGGATCTCAGACCATATGGATAAGCACATTTTTGCTATGAGAGGAATACTTGGGCAGTATGTAATCTGTATCCCTGAAGATAATATTATGATTGTGAGATTGGGACATCAACGTGGGACTTTTATGCCTGGAGAGTCTTTTACCCACGATTTCTTTGTCTATATCGAAGAGGCTTATAAAATGTTAGAGAATGCTTCATAAACTGAATCTGGAACATATTCTATTTCTAGATATTGAAACCGTTCCTGAACATCAAAATTTTCAGGAATTGGATGAAGAGATGAAAGGATTATGGGCCGATAAAACTAAGTACCAGCGTAAAGAAGAATATTCTCCCGAAGAATTCTATGAGCGTGCAGGCATTTGGGCAGAGTTTGGTAAGATTGTTTGTATATCTGTAGGGTATTTTCGATTTCAGGGAGAACAACGAATGTTTAGAACAACCTCATTTCATGGCGAAGAGAAACAACTTTTGATCGACTTCAAGAATTTACTAGAAACCCATTATAATAGTGCTCGACATTTGTTGTGCGCACATAATGGCAAAGAGTTTGATTTTCCCTATATCGCACGAAGAATGATTGTACATCAAATTGCATTACCTTATAAATTGAACTTATTTGGAAAAAAGCCCTGGGAGGTACCCCATCTGGACACTTTGGATCTATGGAAATTTGGGGACTACAAGCACTATACTTCGCTCAAATTACTCACACATATCCTGGGAATTCCTTCTCCAAAAGATGATATCGATGGAAGTCAGGTGAGAAATGTATATTACGAAGAAGATGATATCGATCGCATCATCGATTATTGTGAAAAAGATACTGTAGCTGTGGCTCAAATATTACTTCGTTTACGACAAGAAGAGCTTTTGCATGATAATGAAGTGATTTCTGTATAAAACAACAACGAGATCTAATTCATTCTGTTTTTTCGATCCTGATCAGTAGGGAAATACAAATTAGAACTGCTGTATGTTGTACCAAAAGTTTTTACAGCAGAATACACCTGTTGTATCGCATCTTCTACCTGGCTTACAGACAATTCTTGTAAGGGATGAATAAAAGCGGCCCAAATTACATCGCCAGAAATCGCATATTTGATATCCAGTGCAGAATGAAAATTTGCTTCCAGACATTGATGATACTCTTCTTTGGTCATCCCAGCATGTTCTTTGATAGGAGAGATGATACGCATGCGATTATGAAGCGCATCAGATAAACAAACAAATTGAACATCCTTAATTACAAAATGCCAGTTTCCCAATGAACCTTCAATTTGATCTGCAAATAACTTGAGGATCTTGTCTAATTTTTGATTATCCATAAGCGACATTATTGTTTCATCTTCAAGGTAGCAATTAATGCTTCAAAATCCTCGATCACAGCGCTGGATTTTTCCTTTAAGAACCCTTCAAATACCACTGCATTGTTTCCGTGTGTCACCGTTTGAACCAATAATTTACTTGGGTTTCCATTCATAACACCTTCAATTTTAATTTGATAGGCAGAGTAGTTGTTTAGGGTATCGTCTGAAGTGCTTATGATTTTGGCATCACTTAGCCCGTTACTTTTTAACGATCCTACCATTTGTTCTGAAATACTTTTGGCGGTCATGGACGAATCGGTAGGGACAGGAAGCACCAGCATAATTGAATCCCGATTGGTGTCAGGGTTGTCGATTCCATTTACAGAATAGATAAACATATTGGCAGCCGATTTGGCAAACTTAAATTTGGTATTCGAATCATCAAGTTCAAAAGCAGCCGCGGCAAAAGGGTCTATTGGTAAATCTTTTTGATAGGTAGCAGATAGCAGTGATTTTTTAATCTGTTCTTGGGTACGGTCATCTTTTTGCGTATATAAGGCCATGATCATTACCGAAAATGATTCATCTCCAAAAACCAGACTGTACGCTTTTTTGTCAGGATCTGCTTGCATGTGAATATACTTGGCCGGGAATCCATTAATTGTCATTTCCTGATAATCAAAAACGGTAGCTCCGCTTTGTTGAAAACGTTCTTTTGAGAATTTACTGGCATTGGAATAGAAATTACCACCGACCAGATCATATACCTGAATCAAGGCATTTTGCCCTTTTTCTAGTCCCGTAAATGCAGTAGCAACTGAAAAATCTTCTGGAGGGATCATAAAAAGTTTTGTGCCAGGTATATTAACGTGTTTTGCCGTTTTTTGATTAGAAATAATCGGTTTATCCTTCGATGAAGTCTGACCTGTTGTTGGGAGCACGGTAAGCAGAAGGATGGCAATTAAGAGATATTTCATAAATTTTTTTTAGGGCGCTATCTTATCAAAAATAACGTTTTATTTCGTTATCAAACAGTGCTTTAACGAATTAAGATAAATAACCCCCTCCAGCAGGAGGGGGAATTCGGTAATTATATGTCCGTTGTGTCCCCCCAACAGACTCGAATTATTGTTTCTTTTGTTCGTAAACAGGTAGATTCGAGTAAGTCCTTCGATATAATTACCAGCAAGCAGGGCAGAACATGGTTCTGCGCCTTCAAATATGGTTGGTATTGTACGTTAACATAAAGAGTCAGAACATGAAATCTGTTTCGTTGCCCTACAAATACATAGTTCAACAATGAAGTTTCATTCTGAAGTTAGCCCGAAATATAATTATGTTATTGAGTGTGAAGATATTTCGATTGCGAATATAAAGATTTATTTTAACATATGGGTGTTTTTGTTAACGTTTCTTTAGGAGAATTTTTTATTGCGCTTTTTGATACGCTTCTTTTAACCAAGCAATCAATTCGTCGTCGATTTGATCTGCCGAAGAAATTTTGACTCTATGTGTACACATAGTACCAAACGGTCCTGAATTTTCGAGACGTTCTGTATAAGGTTTGTCTTTTAATTTTAATCCAAGATCTATTCTAGTTTTAGTAGCAGGTTTGATAAGTGCAAATTGTCGTTTTCTGATGATGCTCACACTTGTTTTTTTGGGTGTTTTGATCACATCTTCCCCAAATGCAGTGACGGTGTCAATAAGTTTTTCATAGATAGGGATCAGTGCTTCTTTTCCTTCATATTGTTTGGTAACGAGATCATCTGGACTATCCTTATTTTCTTTAGAAAGAGTGACAATGGTATTGGCAAAACCGTGAGTAACCCCATGCTCGGTTTTAAGAAACTTAACTGCTTCTCCGTGTTTAGCAAAAGCTTTTGTTTTTAAAATTTTGATCCATTCTTCAAGAGACTTTCCCGTTTTTTCGGGCATATTATTGATCATGGTTTGTAAAGCGTCATTCATAAATTTTGATTTTAAAGTGAATGCTACAAATTAGGTAAACCTTGTTATACGGGTATAGTAAAAAATTAACCTTTTCGATCCAAAGGGAAGAAGTTGGGTTCGTCATTATTGAATTCTAAAGAGATAAATTCTTTGGGATTGAATCCTGAAAACTCTTTGAATTCCTTAATAAAGTGCGATTGATCGGTGTAGCCACATTGATAAGCAATTTGCGACCATCGAATTTTTTGTTGAGTATGGATAAGCTGAAGAATTTCATTAAAACGTACAATGCGATGAAATACTTTGGGAGTAAGACCACAGAACTTTTTGAATTGACTAATCAGATGTTTTTGTGTTTTGGGGTAGGTTTCGACAATGGTGTTATGCTCGGATAAGGGATTATCGGTAAACTTTGAAATGATCTCTAGCAATATGTTTGGAGGTGTTTTATTTTCTTGATATCGTTGCAATAACCATTGCTCTGCCAGTTCAAATTTTTCGGAAGAAGAAGTTTTGTGAAAAAGCTGTTCCCTTAGCTCTAGGATATCATTTCCAAAAATGGTTTCTGCATCGACAACTTGATTGTTGAGTTCATTGATGGGGGTATGCAAAAATGGATATGCTCCAAAAGGTTTAAACTGCATGACAAACATTTCTGAATCCTGATGGGCAGAAATCGATAAGTAATTTTTGTGCATTCCTGATATCCATACTTTGGTGTAGGTACGGTTGGGTTGTAGGGTTTTATTGTCAAATGTTTGACGAGGTATTCCGTCCAATTCAAAAATCAGGAACAGATGTCCGGTAGGAACAACACGTTCAATAGAATGGTCTGGAGTGAAGTGCTTAAAATGAAATACCGATTCGAGATAAAGGTCTAGCGGCTGCTTGAGAGTATGTGTTTCGAAGATCATGAGCTGGATGATTGATTCCTCTAAGATAAGCAATGGTTGTAAGTATTACCAACTTGTATAAAATAGTAATGCTAGATATCAAAAAACCCTAAAGTCATAAACTTTAGGGTTTTTCATTGTTTGATTGTTTATTCGTTCTATTCTTTGATAAAACGTTTCATCATATTTGCGTCCACTGTTAACAAATATGTTCCAGCTTCTAATTTTTGAATATCAATAGAGTTGGTAAACGTACCTTGATCTACTACTTGTCCTAAGATATTTAGGATTTGGTAGTCATGAGAACTAGCTTTGCTACTCATAGTAATATTCAATACAGAGCGTGCAGGGTTTGGTGCCAGTACAAACTGATCGATATTGATTACAGGAGGTCCAGATACATCGTTGAAAGTTGTATACAATGAAGTAGTCGCTCCACATGGTCCAAGATTGTTCCATCCCGTAGCTGTTCTTTCGTATAGGCTTCCCTGATAAGTAACTCTATCACCTAGTACATAACTTTGGGTGCTGCTCCATTCTGGAACACCAGCACACTGATCAACAGATCCACCACCAGCGGTATTCGTAAGCTCTACATTATCGATAGCAATATCTGCTTGCCAAGTACTTCCTGTTATTCTGTTGAAACGAAGTTGTACACCTCCACCAACATAAGCAGCAAGATCTATATCGGCAGACTGCCAAGAGTTTCCTTTATTTCCAGTTTCACTCCAAATGCTTGTCCATGTAGCACCTTCATCTGTACTAGCTTCTAATGCGATACTTCCCATATCACTTGCACCATACATATGGTAGTTGAAAGAGAATCCAGCTTCAGTAAGTCCAGAAAGATCAAAACAAGGTGATGTAATGATCGCTTGCTTGTTAGGATATCCAGTTCCGTTTCCAGAAGCTTCTACAAAGATGTAATAAGACCCTTGTACAGCACTAGATGGTCCTGTATTTCTAGATGGTGTTCCACTTGCATCTACAGTCCAGTTGATGTCATCAGATGTAGATTGTGTCCACGCACCGATAGTATTTTCAAATCCTTCAGCATAAGGGAATGTACTGATTCCATTAGTACATCCAGAACCACTTCCTCCACCAGCTGTAGTTACGTTTACAGTATTACTTGCTGTAGATTCGTTTCCAGCAGCATCTTTTGCTACAACATAGAAACTATAAGCAGTATTAGCAGTTAATCCAGAGATATTTGCTGTAGTTGCAGTAACGCTTGTTACAACAGCACTTCCTTGATATACATCGTATCCGGTTACTCCTACATTATCTGTAGATGCAGTCCATCCCAGTGTTAAGGTAGTTTCAGTAACGTTAGAAGCAGCTAGTGCAGATGGAGCCGTAGGCGCCTGAGTATCTGGTGTTGCTCCTCCAATAGTTACCGTGTAATCTTCAACCTCTCCATATTGGAAAGATTCACAAGAAGTTGGAACTCCATTGTATTTCATAGATACACGCATTCTTGTATTTCCATCTGAAGCAGATGTTGGTACTGTGAATGACCCACTTACTGGTGTAGTTTGTGTAGCAGACTGCGTCCACACTTGCTCTCCCGCATCTGTAAACACTCCATTTTGGTTATAATCAATCCAAACGCTGTATCCTTCACTATAGGTAGTTCCGGTCCAGGTTGGTGTTACTGTAATTGTATACGTATCTCCTTTTGCAAGTCCAGTAGATACCGAAGTAAAGTCAGTATAGCCACCATTTCCTGCTCCAGAAGTATTATCAATACCTTCTAATTGTACACGGCTAATATATTCGTCAGCTACACTTTGTCCATTAGAATCACAATATACCAATTGGAACTCTGGAGTACTAAAGCTTACCGTGCTGCTATAGTTAGAAGTAGTTCCGTCAGAACATTTACTTCTTACTTGTACTTCGTATGAAGTTAATTCTGTTAATCCAGATAATGCAGTAGAAGTTCCACCAACATCCTGAACTGTAGTCCATGCAGAAGTTCCAGCAACTCTATATCTTACATCGTATGTAGCAGCCGGCACAGCAGTCCAGCCAATAGTAGCAGAATCATAAGACACATTTGAAGCAGCTACTCCAGTAGGAACAGTTGCACTACAAACTACAGGAGTTCCAGTCAATCCAGTTACAACAAGCGAGAAGTTTTGGCTACCACCTGTTAATGATCCTTTGTGAGTTACTGTTATCGTATAAGTTCCAGAAGCGCTAGCAACATCGATTCTTTCATAAGGGTCAACATTGTTATCTCCAGTACCATTAGTAGTAATACTAGTTAGTCTATAAGGCTCGTAAGTAGTAGATCCTTTAGAAACTCTGATATCCAAGTCATTTACAAGAACAGGAGTATTAGAGTTGGTGGCTGTAGTAGCAGTACCAGGACGGTCTGTCCAAGAAATAGAAGCTAATAGTGGGCTTACACCATCAGAATCAACAGTGATGCTATAACTTTGACCACTATTTAATGTTAATTCTTCTATTCTAGACTCTCCACTTCCTGCATTGGTAACTACCTCTGCAGCAGCTTTAGCATTTAATAATCCCCAACCGTAAACGGCATCCGGTCCTGAAGGACCTGCATCGTCTGCTGTATGTAGCGCTATCCCTTTTAAGGTTGCCGCTCTCATAAAGTTTCCGTTCAGGTTGTTGTAGTGTTGTTGTAATAAAAGTAACGATCCTGTTACGTTTGGTGAAGCCATAGAGGTTCCAGTAATACTGTTATAAGCCGTATCACTATTTTGATACGTAGAGTATACACCTGTACCATTACCAGTAATATCTGGCTTGATTCTATAATCATCTGTAGGACCTTCACTACTAGAACTGTTGATAGATACACTTACCAAAGATCCGTTACTGCTTACGTTTGCATCTTGAGCATTAGCAACAACCAAGTTGTTTTTTGATGTTGAGTGCCCTGTTAACTTATCGTAAGAAGAGTTTCCATCTAGTGGAGAACCATTGTAACTATTTTGGTTACCATCGTTACCTGCAGCTACTACCATTAGGTAGAAAGGTGCATTAAACATGATCTCATCCCAATTTCTGGATTCATCGATATATGCTCCAAAATACTGATCAGGAACTAGGTCACTTCTAAAACCATAAGAGTGGTTAGAGATCAACATCCCGTTGGCAGCAGCTGTAGTAGCTTCTGCAACATCATTATTCCACATGTATCCATCTACTTTTGCTTGAGGAGCCATCCCTTTTGCACTAGCTTGTACACCAGAAGCCATTACGGTTCCGGTTACGTGAGCGGCGTGGAAATTCAATTGTGTACCTCCTTCAGAGGCTGCATCTCGAATAGTAACACGATTGTTTCCTCCAGGACCATCATACTCCTGGTGGCTGGCACGAGCATGACCACCATCCCAAACGTGAGCAGTCATATTTTGACCATCAAGATTTAGCCCTAGAGATCCTCCAGAGTTTAGGTGATTTGTTCTTGTAGATCTAGCAGCATCTACATTTTGAGTAGTGTAATAGATGGTGTAATCTTTACCTCCGAAGGAAACGACTTTTTGAAGCTCAGAATAGCTTTTGTCTTTTACCTGTATTTTGGTTTGCCACCCATTACGTTGTGCCATTTGCATGGCTTTCTTCTTGTCTAAAGCCGCCTTTTCTGAAAAATCGGCTTGAAGTTGGTTCAATTTCGCTAAGTTGGTTTGTTGTGCAATTTTGGCTTTTTCTGCAGTGGTTTGTGCTAAAAGCCCGGTTGTTAGGAAGAGCATTACAAAAAATGCAAGTACGCCCGACTTGGTTTGTGTGAAGTTTAAAGCTAAGCTAAAACTTCCGTAGCTTTTTTTCATTTTTTTTGAGTTTGAGTTAGTATTGGTTAGAATTCTCTGAAAAAAATTCAGAAAACAGCCAAAACTCTTAAAATATTCTTAATTAAAAAAAGATTTTCGATCAAGTGAAAAAAAACTCTTCATAATACTTTAACACCCCCTTAACGTTCGTTTAAAATAAAAAGCACGTAGGAAAAAACTTCTTTTTTGATTGGCTATAACGTATGTTTTGAGAAGAATTCTAAAGCTCTTTTTTCATTATAATACACTGATTCAGAGCTGTAAAATCCAACATGTCCACCGTAAACAGGAACTTCAAGAAACACATGATCGTTCTTTTTTGCCTCGGTGTAGGGATAGCATTGATCTCCCAAAAAAGAATCATTTTTCGCGTTAAGAATTAAGGTAGGAATGGAAATGTTTTTCAAAAACTGTTTACTACTACATTGGGTATAGTAATCAATAGCATCTTTGTATCCATGCGCTTTACTGGTATATAGATTATCGATGTCTATTAGCGATTTGCATTGTTTTATTTGTGATTTACTAATGTGCTCAGGAAAAACAAGTTGACGTTCGTATAATTTTGCTTTCAGATGTTTGATAAAGCGTTGTTCGTATACAAAGTTTTTGGGTTTATTGATTTCCTGTAATGAATTATACAAATCGCAAGGGGCGGATATGGCCATCGCCGCTTGCAGTTCTGTAGGTAAAGTTCGGTTTTCACCGATGTATTTTAATATTAGATTTCCGCCAAGGCTAAAACCACAAAGCGTAATAGCGCCATATTGTTGAGTGGTCGAAATATGATGTAGTATACGAGCTACGTCTTCGGTAACTCCAGCATTATAGGATCTATAGAGTCGATTTACTTCACCACTGCAGTTTCTTAAGTTCACCAAAGCCGTATCCCATCCATTTTGATTAAGATGCTTGGCAAGACCCACCATATATTGGCGTTGTGCATTACCCTCAAGTCCGTGAATAATAACACTTAATTTTTGAGTGTTTTTGCCGGGGGCATAACTCCAATCCAAATCAATAAAATCCCCATCATCCAGTTCTACTCGTTCTCTGGTTTGTTGTACTCCATTTACTTTTCTGAAAAGATTAGGATAGATGGTAGAAAAATGACCATTCTTAAACAGATGCGGGGGGGTATACGAAGAATCTAATACTGGCATTAATACAAGATATTGTCTTTGGGTTTTACTTTTTCTGGTAACTCTTTTTCATCCAGCATGTCTCGTAGATCGATTTCAATGGTTCTGCATAATGCTGTCATGGGTACGTCATTGACACGTCCTTCAAAAGGATCTTCACTATTGCTTCCGATTTTTTCCATAGTGGTAAACACCCAGGAAACCAAAACAGACAAAGGAATCATCAAAAAGATAAACCAACGTTGTATCTCGTCTGGCATTGTGGCCAATTCAGATTCAAAAACATTGAGCATCCCAAAGGGAAGTAAGAGTACAAAAATCCAGGTAAACACCGTGCTGAAATAAGCATATTGTCTAGGGAAGGGCGTATTTTTAATACGCTCACATTTGCCTTGAAGGTTATATAATTCTTCAAGAACTCCATGAAACAATTGCTTGTCAAATTCTGTTATTTTCCCTTCTTTACATAACTTTTTGATATGAAGTCCTTGGTTTTTTACAATATGAGTGGCTGTATTTTTTCTGTTTAATAGGTCTTCATATTCCTCTTGCGAAACAAACAGTTTGGTTGCATCACAAGCAGGTTGTTGTTCTCCATGTTTTTTGAAAAGATTCTCCACCGATGAGTGTTCCTTGATCGAGAAAGAGGTAGGTTGGCGTAGTTGTATACGCAACGCGTTGATCCAGGCAATATGACGATGGATCAAAACACTTTTGGTTTGATGATCATCCTCTACCAAACAAAGTACTTGATTGGCCCAGGTTCTGGAGTAATTTACGATCCCACCCCAAATTTTTCGACCTTCCCAAAAACGATCGTAGCTCTGGCTATTTTTGAAACCGATATAAAAGGCAACCGCTATCCCAATTACTGTTAGCGGTTGGAAAGGAATATCAATAAAAGTCCAATCCAAAAAATAATATATGGAGAAGACTACACCAGAATAGAGAATAAAGAACAGAATGTTTTTCCATCCGAATCGTAAGATAAGCCCCCAACCAATATTTCTTTTGATATACATGTGTGAATTTTTGTTCTAAAATAAGAATACCAAGTGCCTTTTCAAAGTGCAAGCTTAATTTGAGGATTCTTCAATTTCTTTTATTATGCATGCATAATAAAATGTTTCGTATTTTTGTAAAGCAAAAAACAAAGATATGTACATAAAAGATTTTGAAATACGTTGGAATGATATCGACGCTAATCGGCACCTGGCAAACAAGGCCTATATAGAATTTGCTGCACATACTCGTATGTCCTTCTTGTCAGAACAGGGGTTTGACAGAAGATTATTAGGGAAGTTCAATGTTGGTCCTGTGGTTTTTTATGAGCATATCTATTACTTCAAAGAGGTTTTTTATGGACCTCCGGTACGAGTTTCTCTAGAAGTTTCTGGCCTTAGTGAAGATGGAATGTTTTTTGAATTTAGGCACAACTTCTACGACTATAAAGGAAGAAATTTTGCGCAATGCGAAATGATGGGAGCGTGGATGGATCTGGGGAGTAGAAAACTAATCCCACTACCAGCAGAGATGATGAAATTTATGGATAAGATAGAGCGTCCATCTGATTTTAAAATTCTTACCAAAGAAGATACCAGAAGGTTTAATAAAAAACCTGTAGATTTAGGGTAAAGCCTTAGGTTTTTTGGTGACCAGGTAGACACCGATAAACACTAACACGGCCGAAATCACTTTAATCAGATTCAAAGAGTCTGCTCCCATAGCCATGGCAAAACTAATGGCGAGTAAAGGTTGTAAATAGATAAATGCACCAATGGTAGAGGCTTTTAGCGTTTTTAATGCAAAAACATTCAGTAAATAGGTAAAGAAGGTGGTACCCACTACCACAAAAGCCATTTTCAAAATCACATCAAATGGAAGAGATGTCCAAGCTACCTCATTAAATTCTGAGATAGTCACTGGAAAATTAATCACTATGGCGAGTAGAAAAAACCATTTCATCAATGTAAAAGAGTGATACTTGGTGGTAAGCGGTTTTACCATCACCAAATAAATCGCGTAAGAGGCAGCATTGATGATAAAAAGCGCATTTCCTAAAGGTATATTTGGAGCGTCTTGACGCACTTCGGCACCAAAAAGAATAAGTCCCAATGCTCCAGAAAATCCAAGCAATATCCCAACGGTTCGAAGAATGGTGATTTTTTCTTTTATAAAGATGGCCGAAAGGATAAATACCATAATAGGAGATATGGTAATCATTACCGAACTATTAATCGGGGTAGAGAGTTGTAATCCTTTAAAAAACATCAACATGTTGATGACCATTCCAAAAACGGTACATCCCAGGATTCTGGGCCAATCTTTATGGTCAATTTTTTCTTTAGGAGCCCATAAAGCGGCAATCCAAAACAGTACAGCAGCACCAACTACCCGTAGCAAAATAAACCCAAAGGGTTTAATGTACATAGGCATAATTCCTTTGGCAACGGTATGATTTACAGCATAAATCAAACTAGCGCCAAAGGCAGCAAGTAATGCTGCAGTTCTTTTATCCATGTATGGCTTCTTTTGCGGCGGCTACCGCTTTTTTACTATTTCCAACAAAAATTTGCTGATCGTGGATAAACACCGGGCGTTTTAAGAATGTATAGTGCTCAAGGATTAGATTTTTATAATCCTCTTCGGTAAGATTTTGATTTTTGAGATCACGCTCTTTATACAATCGTGCGCGTTTGCTGAATAAGGCTTCATAGCTTCCAGCTAGCTTGTGCATTTCCTGAATTTGTTCGTTGGTAATCGCTTCTGTTTTGATATCCTGCAATACAACTTCTGAAGGAAGTTCTAATTCGTTGATGATGCGTTTGCAAGTATCACAAGTAGAGAGATGGTATAATTTTTTCACAGCTGAAATTATTTAATGTCAAAATCATCACAAAGGAAATTCATTTAAGAATTAAAACTTATATTTTTGGCTAAAAATTAAGAACTTCATGCAACATCTTTTAGAAATTACACGCACGAATCGCCGTTTACTAGAAAAAATTCTTAACGCTCATTCGCTAGAGCAACTCAATACCGTTCCAGAAGGGTTTCAAAACAATTTGATCTGGAACATTGCGCACGTTATTGTCACACAACAACTGTTGGCCTATAAATTAAGTGGATTACCGATGATGGTGAGTGATGAAATGGTGGCTAAATTTAGAAAAGGGACAAAAACTGAAGGTGTGGTATCACAAGAAGAAGTAGATCAAGTACGTTCGCTTTTATTTACAACCTTGGATCAAACCCAAAAAGATATCGAAGCGGGAATTTTTAAGAACTTTCAGGAGTATCCTACCAGTACCGGTTTTGTGTTAAAATCTATAGAAGATGCCCTGAATTTCAATAATTTTCATGAAGGAATTCACCTGGGATATGTTTTGGCATTGAAAAAGGCCTTATAAGCCATTTTTTGGTGAAGAAATAGGGTTCAATAAATCAAAAATCATGATGAAACACTATGGGTATCTTCTCCTTTTAGGACTGTTGTTTATTAGTTGTGGCAAAGAAGAACAACCGAAATTTAATGCAACCAAGAATTTTGAGCAGGAACTCCTTCAACTTCAAGATTTTTTTAAGATTCCCGGCTTAGCTGTTGTCGTTCAAGAAGGAGAAGAAATCGTGCAAGAAGCCTATTTTGGAGTTTCGGATGTAGACCGTAAGATTGCCCTTGATGCTGAAGTAGTATTTCCTATAGCTTCTGTGACCAAGGTCTTTTCGGGAGTATTAATGATGAAACTAGTCGAGCAGGGGAAACTGTCTTTGGATGATTCCTTAAAAACCTATTTTCCGAACCTACCCATTAAAGAACCTATATTACTCAAACATGTTTTATCTCATACTTCTCAAGGTGATGAAGTAGGAAAACATTTTTACTATAGTTCCCGTTTTGGAGCGCTAACCAAAATCATTGAAGAAGCATCTGGAGATACTTTTGAAGGGTATATGAAGGCTGAGATATTTGATCCTTTGGGCTTGAAAAACACCTTTTTGCTTAAGGATTCTTTGCAATTAGCTGAAAGTAATTTTACAGTAGCGCAGCCCTACATTCTGGAAGAAGGTACCATTACAAAAGGTTTTGTGGATTATGGATCTTCAGCTTCAGCAGGGATCGTATCTAATTTGAAGGACTTAAGCACTTTTAATAATGCTTTGGATCAGGATATACTGATTTCTAAGGAATCCAAAGAGTTGTTGTTCAAAGGTGTTGAAGAAGATTTACCCTATGGATATGGCATTTTTAGTCAGACATTTCAAGGTGAATCACTAATTTGGGGTTATGGTCAGTATGATTGTTATTCAGGTTTGTGGTTGAAAGTTCCCTCAAAAAATTTGTCTCTTATTTTGTTAGCCAACAATAACTTAATGAGTGATCCGGCAAGATTGATCTATGGAGATGTTGCATCTTCACTTTTTGCCTTAAGTTTTTTGAAAAACTATGTCTACCAATTTGCAGATATGCCACTTTTGGAGACAGAGGCATCTACTACAACCGAACAAGCATATACAAATCAAGAGTTTTATCGAAAAAAACTGTTGTCACAAGCGCTATCCTCTTCTTTTATGGCTCGGTATGATGTAAAACATATGGAAACCAGTAAAATGCTTCTTAATAAAATATTTTCTGAGTTCCCTAACTATCTGGATTATGCAGATATCAATCTCATGCACACCCTTTCTTTTTTGAAAGATGTTACATTTTATAGGGGTATGGAGTCTTTTAATGATTTTGATCCACAAATAGAGAAGATAGGGGTGCATTTACTGAAACAAGATCCACAAAATCCTTATCTGCATATGTATATGGGGACTTATTTTGATAGGAAAGGCACTGTTGAAAAAGCATTCTTTCATTTTCGTCAAATTGTTGAAGCAAATAACTTTTCTAGGAATTGGTATACTGCAGAAGCTGAAAACTGGTTGAAAGAGACCAAACCAGATTATAAAATATCAAAGGCAAAATAAGAAGCAACGTCTTCTTTATTCATTTTAATTTCTATTGGTCCTTCGGCATACGAACTGATTTCGTAAGTGTTGTAATACAAAATTACTGCAGTATCCGTGAACCCTATATTTTCTGGTAGCGCAAATGCATCATTTTCAAAAAAGAAACCAGTGCTATTAATGGATTCACTCTGTAAGATTTCATAAGTGGATCGAAATACACGTTCAGCATAATCTTTGAAAGCGCTATAATCCCTAAACAACTTTTTGTTTTTAATAGGTAATCCGGTTTTGCGATCTATATTAATAAATGAAACCGCTCCGTAGCCATGTGCTCCACCGGTAAAGACATAAGAGTCCATCAATATAGAGAGCATACTTTGGCATTGAAAACTTACTTCGGAATCTATGGATACTTCGTACGGAGGAATTTCTTCTGGGAATTCCTGATGTGCCTCCTGATAAGATCGGTTAAATCGTTTGATCGCTTGTTTTATTTCTACAGGAGATAAGTTTTCCTCCAAATTCAACACTGCGCAAGCGGCTTTTTCAATTTCCTTATTTATGTTTTTACAAATAGGACTGTCATCTACGACATTAACGAGATGAATATCTACTATAGGACAATCTTCTCCTTCACAAATCGAGTGTGTTTTGTTGGTGATATTTTGTTTTTCAAAAGTGAAAGATTCATTGGTATTACAGCCTTGAAGCAACAATACAAATGCGACAAAAAATAATGAAAAAAGTCGGCTGTTAGGTTTTGTGTTAATCATCTACTAAAGGTATTCATTGATATATGATTAGAACGAATTAAATCATACATTTGTTCAGTTTTTTAACAAAAAAGCAAGTTATTTTTTCTCGTAAAAATGTACAAATAAATGTAACGAGTTATAGCAAAGTTTTTGACCAAAATCGAAAATAATGAGTTGACGAGTTCCATTTGACATTTGAAACGATATGATAAGCATATGAAATTTAATACCAAAACTATACACGGAGGACAGCAACACGATCCAGCATATGGAGCAGTGATGCCACCCATTTACCAAACCTCAACCTATGCGCAAACCACACCAGGTGGGCACAAGGGGTTTGAATATAGTAGAACACATAACCCAACACGACAAGCTTTAGAAAATGCATTAGCCAGTATCGAAAATGGAAAATATGGATTGGCGTTTGGATCCGGATTGGCGGCAATTGATGCAGTTATTAAGTTACTAAAGCCTGGTGATGAAGTGATTTCTACTAACGATTTGTACGGAGGGACCTATCGTTTGTTTACCAAGATTTTTGAAGACTTTGGCATTAAGTTCCATTTTATTGGGATGAACAATGCTGATAAGGTGGAGCGTCATGTAAATGATCATACAAAACTGATCTGGGTAGAGACGCCAACAAACCCAATGATGAACATCATTAATATCAAAGCAATTGCTGGTGTTGCCAAAAAACACAATGTTTTGTTGGCTGTAGATAATACCTTTGCTACACCATATTTGCAAAGGCCATTGGACTTGGGAGCAGATATCGTAATGCACAGTGCTACCAAATATATAGGAGGACACAGTGACCTGGTAATGGGAGCGCTTATTGTAAAAGATGATGCTGTTGCAGAGAAATTGTATTTCATACAAAACGCCAGTGGCGCAGTTTGTGGTCCACAGGATAGTTTCCTTGCGCTTCGTGGTATAAAAACATTACACATTCGTATGCAACGCCATTGCGAAAACGGTGAGGCGATTGCAAAATACTTAAAAAATCATCCAAAAATCGAAAAAGTATATTGGCCAGGTTTTGAAGATCATCCAAATTATGATATTGCCAAAGAGCAAATGGATGGTTTTGGGGGAATGATTTCTTTTGTGCCTAAAGGCAGCGATTATGAAAGTGCAATCAAAATTGTAGAAAACTTAAAGATTTTCACACTAGCAGAGTCATTAGGAGGAGTAGAAAGCCTTGCAGGACATCCTGCAAGTATGACACATGCTTCTATACCGAAAGAAGAAAGAGAAAAAACCGGGGTTGTTGATTCGTTAATTCGATTGAGTGTAGGTATAGAAGATGTAGATGATCTTATTGCAGATTTAGAACAAGCGATAGGGTAAGTTATTAAATTCAAAAAAACAGACATGGTTTTTTAAGAATATCATATCTTTGAGACCAAATTTTACTTATCAAATAAGAATCCATTAATTCTTTAACATATGCAAGCAAAAATCGATGCATTTATGGAAGAAGTAAGAGCTCGTAATCAATATGAGCCAGAGTTCTTACAAGCTGTGCAAGAGGTAGCAGAAACTGTGATCCCTTACATTGCCAAAAATGAAATTTATAATGGCAAAAACATTCTGTTACGAATGGTGGAGCCAGAAAGGGTGATCATGTTCCGTGTGCCTTGGGTAGATGACCAGGGAGAAATTCATGTCAATAGAGGATATAGAATCCAGATGAATTCTGCTATCGGACCATACAAAGGAGGACTTCGTTTTCATCCATCGGTGAATTTGAGTATTCTAAAATTCTTGGCTTTCGAACAAGTATTCAAAAATAGCTTAACGACACTTCCTATGGGAGGTGGTAAAGGAGGTTCGGATTTCGATCCTAAAGGAAAATCTGATGCCGAAGTAATGCGTTTTTGTCATAGTTTCATGAGTGAATTGTACAGACATATCGGTCCAAATACCGATGTACCTGCTGGAGATATAGGTGTAGGTACTCGAGAAATCGGATTCCTATTCGGGAAGTACAGAAGAATGAAGAATGAGTTTACCGGAGTACTTACAGGAAAAGGAATTACATGGGGTGGATCATTGATTCGACCTGAAGCAACTGGATATGGTGCGGTTTATTTTGCACAGAATATGCTGGAAACCAAAGGGGATTCTTTTGCAGGAAAAACAGTTACCGTTTCTGGATCAGGTAATGTGGCACAATATGCTACAGAAAAAGCGACTCAACTAGGAGCAAAAGTAGTTACGCTTTCTGATTCTTCAGGATATATTTACGACAAAGATGGTATCGACCAAGAAAAGCTTGCTTTTGTTATGGAGCTTAAAAATGTAAGAAGAGGTCGTATCCATGAGTATGTGGAGAAATACCCTTCTGCTGTTTTCCATAAAGGAAAAACTCCATGGGGAGAGAAATGTGATATCGCATTACCATGTGCTACACAAAATGAACTAAATGGAGATGATGCAAAAACACTTATTGCTAACGGATGTGCATGTGTAAGTGAAGGAGCTAATATGCCAAGTACTCCAGAAGCGATTGCTGCATTCCATGAGGCTAAGATATTCTTTGCACCAGGTAAAGCATCTAACGCAGGTGGAGTAGCGACTTCGGGATTAGAGATGACACAGAACTCTTTGCGTTTTAACTGGACTAGAGAAGAAGTGGATGAAAAACTGAAGCAAATTATGGGTGATATCCATAAAGCTTGTTTAGAATACGGTACAGATAGCAATGGTTATGTGGATTATGTAAAAGGAGCCAATATTGCTGGATTCGTAAAAGTGGCAGACGCTATGCTTGCCCAGGGAGTGATCTAAATAAAATAACATAGTTTGATAAAAGCCGTTCGGGATTCCCGAGCGGCTTTTGTTTTTTTGAAGCACTTGAGTTGAGTTTTTAGGGACTATAAACTTTTTATAAAAAAATTAATTTTTTTAGGTAACAAATTAGAGAGGAAAGATACTTAACTATAGCGATAAAGAATTAATCAAAAAAACAACGAATCAGACATGATGAAAAATGTGATCAAAGGAGTAAAAATGTTACTCCTTTTTAACTTAATTGTACTAACCTATTCTTGTAATGAAGATGAAGAAGTAGTTTTGAGTGATGAAAATTTTATTACTTCTTTTAAATTAACAAGTGGTAATTATGAACAAAATTTTGAGGTTAAAGAAAATACGATTCAAGGCAGCACTCCATATTTTGTAGACGAAGAAGATATCGTATTGACGATACTCGTCTCTGATAAGGCTGCTATTAGCCCAAACCCTGCTTCTATTACTTCAATTAAGGATCTTACCAATTTTACAATTACAGCAGAGAATGGAGAGAAAAGAACATATGTAATAGGAATCAATCGAGAGCTACATGATGAAAACGAAATATTATCCTTTAATCTTAAAAGTGGTGATTACCAAGAAGATTTTGAAGTTGAAGAAGGAACAATAAGTGGAACGACACCTTATTACATCGACGACGAGGATGTAACGTTAACTATAGAAGTATCGAATCGTGCAACGGTTACACCAGATCCAGAAACGATAAAAAGTATTAAAGAACCTTTAGAGTTAATAGTAACCGCAGAAAATGGTGAGGAAAAGATATTTAATGTTGATATTAAAAGGAATGAAAGTCCAGAAAATGATCTAGTATCATTCAATTTAAAAAGTGGAGATTATGTAGAGGATTTTGAAGTTGTTGAAAATGAAATAAATGGAAGAACACCATATTATATAGATGACGAAGACGTTACTTTAACTATTGAGGTATCTAATCATGCCACCATTACTCCAGATCCTAGTACAGTAAAAAGTATTGTAGACCCTATAACCTTTACGGTAACTGCAGAAAATGGAGATGAACAGAGTTTTACAGTAGACATCAAAAGAGATTTAAGTCCAGAAAAAGAGCTGTTATCATTCGAAATCGATACTGATATTTTTAAGAGAAGTCTGGATATCGATGAAGAAAGCGGAACTATTTTTCAGAGAATTCTACCTGATGTGAATTTGATGTCTTTAACCCCTATAGTTACCATTTCTAATAGAGCAACCATATCTCCGGATCCAGAGACGATATTGGATTATACTAACCCAATTGTCTTTACGGTAACTGCAGAAAATGGAGATACAAAAGAATATACAGTAACGCTAGAAAGCATGGATGTGGATTATGATGTACAATGTGATATCACTAATGCATTTAAATGGTTTGGTGGTGATGACCGTGTAGTCCCTGATGTTCCAGAAATTGGCCCTAGAAATGTGGGTACTGGTCAGACGGTGATATTAAAAAAGGATACCAATCCGACCTCATTTGGAGTGCATTTCAGTGATCCTTTTAGATCAGATAATACCGGAGCAACATATAATGGGAATTTTGAAATAAAATTGAATATTAGAGAATCAAACGGAAATATTATAGCTTCAAAAATTACCACGGTTCAAGGACCATTTAATGGAGGTTGGGTAGATTTTGATTTATCTTCATTATATCTTTTGCTAGAAAATGATACCAACTACTTTTTTACATGGTACTTAATTAATGGAGAAGCTCTAGGTGTTTCTACCGGATCAACTGCTAATGTTGACGAAGCTGATGAAATTCATAATGGATCAGGGTTTACTGGAGAATCCAAATCAGAAAATGGTACCAGTCTGGAAGACTGGGATACTTGGTACCCACATGAATGGCATTTTAGTTTCAGAATTAGTGGT
Source organism: Aquimarina sp. AWH4_224 (assembly GCF_056160245.1). Classification (NCBI taxonomy): domain Bacteria; kingdom Pseudomonadati; phylum Bacteroidota; class Flavobacteriia; order Flavobacteriales; family Flavobacteriaceae; genus Aquimarina; species Aquimarina sp. AWH4_224. The sequence goes on from NZ_JBSWWU010000002.1 coordinate 520,206, forward strand.
AAGCAATAATTGATCAAAGCATTTCGTATAAAAATCCGTTTGAGACTTGTCTCAAACGGATTTTTTAATATATCGCATATAAATATCTAGCACATAACAATTTGTTGTGTACTTTTATAAAAAAGTACAGATGAAAAAGATTATTTTATTGTGGTTATCCTTAGGGCTTGTTTCTTGCGGTAGTAGTTATGTGAACTATGATTATGATGAACAACAGGACTTTTCGAAATATAAAACGTATGCTTTTTATCCCGAAATGAATTCTGGATTAAACGAGTTAGATGAAAAAAGGTTGATTCGTAGTACAGAAGCAGTGCTACAGTCCATTGGTTTTACTCCGTCAAACACGCCTGACATTTACATTAACTTTAAGACCAGATTGTTTGAACAGGCATCTAACAATAACATAGGTGTTGGTATAGGAGGAGGAAATCGTGGGATTGGAGTAGGAGTTGGTGGATCAATCCCAATCGGTGGCCCGCAAACATTTCTTGGGATTACTACCGATTTTGTGGATGTAGGAAGTAACAATCTAGTATGGCAAGCGATTTCTGAAGGAAGATTTAATATGAATGCCAAACCCGAGAATAGAGAAAACTTCTTTTTGAAAATCATGCAAAAAACATTTTCAAAATATCCGCCTAAAAAGAAATGATGACATAAATATCTTGTTTCAAAAACAAAGAGAATACCCCTATTTTTGATTACATTTGATTGCAACACAATTACTTTATATAACGTATAAAAAGAAAGGTATGGATCACCTTACAAAACTGGAAGAAATGCTTCATCGAGCCAATGATGATATCAAGAATGGATATTATGACGAAGCGACCAATAAGCTAGAAAAGATTATTGATATGGATCCCAATTTTGGAAAGGCATATAATCATCTTGGGTATCTGTACGAAGTAAAGTTTAAGGAATACGAAAAGGGAGAAACCCTTTATAAGTTGTGCCTTGAAAAAAGTCCGATGTACCCTAGTGTCTATTATAACTATGCGATTTTACTATCTACACTTGGTAAATGGGAAGAGTTAAAGAGTTTACTGGATACGGCAATGAATATTCCCGGAATTACAAAATCTACTATTTATAACGAATATGCAATTATGTATGAACAACAAGGGGAATTGGATAAAGCAATCGAACACTATAAAAAATGCGCATTGAACACCCTGGATAAAAACACATTAACCAGGGCTAAGGAGTCATTAGAAAGATGTAAAATGAAAAAGGAATTCTTGTAATAGCTTAATGATTCTGATTGCAACATGATTGTAAATACACCTGCAATAGTACTACACGCTATTCGATATGGAGAAGCAGATTTGATAGCGACATTGTTTACAAGAAAAGATGGTTTACGATCATACATGCTTAGAGGAGTTTTGAAATCTAAAAAAGGCAAAATCAGATCCTCTTTTTTTCAGCCTTTGATGCTTTTGGATATCGAAGCTTCGCACAAAAACAAAGGTACTTTAGAACGACTACGAGATGTACGAGTTTTATCTCATTATACCAGTCTACATACAGACCATATAAAAAGCGCTTTGGTATTTTTTATTGCCGATATTCTCAAAAGTTCGATTCAGGAACAAGAATCTAATGTTGATCTGTTTGATTATCTTCAAACTACAATCCTTTGGCTCGATGCTCATGATAAAATCGCAAATTTCCATATTACATTTCTAATTAAGTTAACCCAGTATTTGGGTTTTTTTCCGGATTTGTCTCAAATCGACGCCCCTTATTTTAATATGCAAGAAGGAGTATTTCAATCTGTGGATACTAATGTTTATTGTGTCGAGGGGCAGCATATATCCAAGTTCAAAGAGTTTTTAGGCACAACATTTGAGGGGAGTATGGATATTAGTTTGTCGAAGAAGACACGAAGTGAGGTTCTTGCTATGCTATTATTATATTTTGAACTACATTTGCACGGCTTTAAGAAACCAAAATCACTTTCGGTTTTAAATGAAATTTTCAAATAGGTAATGCGTTTAATACTTACTGTTTTATTATTCTTTATTCTCGCTCCTTTTGTAAATGCTCAACAAATATCGGTACTTAGTAAAGCTTCGAAAACACCGATACCTAATGTTGCTATTTACAACAAGGATAAATCAAAAAGTGCGCTTACCGATTTTGATGGTGTTGCTGATATATCTTCATTTGCAGATAGGGAACTTTTATTTTTTGATCATGTTTCGCATGTAAATCTACATATACGGAAATCCGAAGTTGTTAGAAAAGGAAATACGGTATACATGGTCGTTGATGAAAATCAACTTTCTGAAGTGGTGATATCGGTTTCTAAATGGGAACAGGATAAAGATGACATCACTCATAAGGTGTTGAGTATTACTTCAGAAGACATATCGCAATCCACACCACAAACCTCAGCAGATCTGCTACAGAATAGTGGGCAGGTATTTGTTCAAAAAAGTCAGTTGGGTGGGGGTAGTCCCATTATTAGAGGTTTTTCTACAAACCGTCTTCTAATTACCGTAGATGGAGTACGTATGAATACCGCGATTTTTAGAGGGGGAAATGTGCAAAATGTAATATCCATAGATCCTTTTACTATTGGTAGAACCGAAGTTATTTTGGGGCCAGGTTCTGTGGTATATGGTAGTGATGCCATAGGAGGAGTTATGAATTTTTATACCGAAAAACCTAAGTTTTCGGTAACTGGAGAGCATGTGATCACCGGGAATGTGTTAGCCAGATATGCAAGTGCAAGTAATGAAAAGACAGGTCATATAGACTTAAACATAGGATTGAATAAATGGGCTTTTTTAACTAGTGTAAGTTATACCGATTTTGATGATCTACGAATGGGGAGTAATGGACCAGATGATTATTTGAGAACAGAGTTTGTTGAACGAATTAATGGTCAGGATGTAGTTCTTCAAAATCCGGATCCAGAAGAACAAGTGTTTACTGGATATGACCAAGTAAATTTTTTGCAAAAAATACATTTTACACCCAACGAAACTTGGGACTTTAATGCGGATTTGATCTACACTACTTCTTCAGACTATCCCAGGTATGATCGATTAATCAGACGTAGGGATGGGAATTTGCAGTCGGCAGAATGGTTTTACGGTCCACAACGCTGGTTCATGGGAAACTTACAAGTAGCTCAAAAATCGAGAAGCAGACTATATGATAAAATGAAGATCACAGCGGCCTATCAGTTTTTTGAAGAAAGTCGAAACGATCGAAATTTTGGAAGTACCATATTAGAGAGAACACAAGAACAGGTGGATGTATACTCTTTAAATGTAGATTTCGAGAAAAAATATAGCTCAAAGACCTCATTTTACTACGGGTTAGAATACATACTGAATAATGTCTTTTCTGATGGATCCCGTAGAGATATCGAAACTGGTGTAGTAGAAAATGCACCCTCAAGATACCCAGATGGATCTACCTGGCAATCGATTGCTGCTTATTTGAGTATTCAGAATAATTTTAGCGAAAAACTAAGATTTCAAGGAGGATTACGATACAACAGAATCATTTTGTTTTCGCAATATGATGATGAGTTTTTTGACTTCCCTTTTGATGAAGCTAATCTGGATACGGATGCATTAACTGGTACAGCTGGGTTAAGTTGGTTGCCAAATGATATCCTTCATTGGAAATTAAACTTTTCTACGGCGTTTAGAGCTCCAAATATTGATGATGTTGGTAAAATATTTGATTCAGAACCTGGTTCTGTAGTGGTGCCGAATCCAGATTTAAGACCAGAATATGCTTATAATGGAGAATTAGGACTTAGTGCTAAATTTGGGAATCGTTTTACATTGGATTTGGCTACATATTATACCTATCTGGATAATGCCTTGGTGCGAAGTGATTTTGATCTGAATGGAGAAACTGAAATCCTGTTTGGAGGTGAATTGAGTAATGTACAGGCTATTCAAAATGCGGCCAGAGCACGGATTTATGGTTTTGAAGCAGGCCTGAAATATAACTTTGCTAAAAACTTTGAGTTTGCCTCGCAATATACCTTTGTGGGTGGGGAAGAAGAGTTAGAAGGTGGTTTAATCACCCCGTCAAGACATGTGTCTCCGCAGTTTGGTAATTCTAGTCTTACTTTTCGCAATGATAAGTTGATGTTGAGTACTTTTGTGCAATACAATGGGACATTTGATTTTGAGGACCTTGCTCCGTCACAACAAAATAATCCATCCCTTTATGCAAGTGACGAAAATGGGAATCCGTATTCTCCTTCCTGGTATACTTTAAACTTTAGATCTCAGTATAACGTGACCAAAAATATTACCGGAATCTTTTCTGTAGAGAATATCACAGATCAACGTTATCGACCATATTCCTCTGGAATTGCAGGTGCGGGAAGAAATTTTATCGCGTCGTTAAAATATTCATTTTAATACCATAATTGTTCTGAAAAACAAGCTTTTCATATTTGATATTGATGGTACTTTAACCGATAGTGTTCCTATGTATTTGATTTCGGTCACCAAATCGTTACAAGCATTAGGAATTAAAGATATCGATACCGACTACAATAACTACAAGCATCATACAGATAGTTATGCATTGCGATACAATTATGAGCGTAATTTTGAATCCGAGATGCCAAAGGGGCTATTGCATGATTTTGAAGAGGATTTGGTGCTGCAGATGAACAAATTTGATCCTGTTGTAGAAATTAATGGAGCAAAAAGATTACTGGATTTTCTTAGAGATCAAAAAATACCGTTTTGTTTTGCTACTGGCGCACTACCTAAGCCAGCAATACTAAAATTAGAACAATGTAACCTTTGGTATGATGAACAATTGCTAGCTACCTCAAAAACGCATGAGTCTAGAGAAGGATTTGTACTGGATGCTATTGATCGGGCAAAGCGGTTCTACCAGAAATCCGAGTTTGATCAGGTGATATCTGTTGGAGATGGAATATGGGACTTGAAAACTGCGCAGAATTTATCCCTGGATTTTGTAGGGATAGGAGAGCGGAACAAAAACAAACTTCTTGCTGCTGGTGCAGCGCATTGTTTTGATGATCTTAGTGCATTTCAAGCTACGATGGACTAGTTCTTACCAGCTCTTAATTGCTGCATAAGCGTGGTGTCAAAGTTTTGTTTCAGTTTGGTGATTTCTGCTACATTTTCGTTGGGAATAGCGATCGATAATACATAGTGTTTCACCTTCCATCCATCAGTTGTTTTTTCTACTACACCACTTCCTCTGCAAATACCCATTTGGGTGTCCAACAATTCGTCAAACCAGGCTAAAGTATCACCTTCTTTAACAAAAATGTTTCGTTCCAAAGTCGAGAAACTCCAGGCTTTACCTTTGTCAAAATAGGGTTTTGCAAAAGATTTAAACGCGTCATACGACCAATTTTCTGTCGGATCTGTACCTATAAAAATGGCATCATTAGTCATACGGCCAAAATAGGCTTCAAAATCGGCATCTGCTGCTGCTTTATGCCAGGATACAAGCAGTTGATCAATGTCGGTTTTTGCTTGGCCAAAACAAACACTGCAATAAACTACGGATAAAATGAGGAGGATATTTTTCATAGTATTTATTCATCTTTATTTTCTTCATCCAAATCACGCAAAAGCTCTTTTTCAATATTTTCTGGTATGGCCAAAGACAATTCATTAAGTTGAACGATCAAACTATTATAGGCTGTAAGCAAACGCGTATTTTGCTCAAGAATTTTCTCGGGTTTGGGATTTTTGGTTTCCGTTACTTGCTTGAGTAGACCAGATTCGGTCATAAGCACAGAAATTCGAGAATTGATTGTGTTTACATTCAAATCTTCTGAAAGATTTTCGTCAAAAACCTGAATTAGTATTTGAATACTATCAGCATACTTTTTTACATAGTATGGGTTAGCGGTTTTTAGTGTTTGGCTTAAATTTCGCAGGTTTTGAAAATCCTCAAAAGTTTCAAGGTCTTTTTCTCCTTGCGAAGAGAGCTTCAACAGATCTAGTCGTATATGGTCTTTAGAAAGGCTATCCAGTGGTTTCTCTGTAGGAACTACTTGTGCTTCTGTTTTGATTTCCTTTTTACAAGAAAAACAAAAACAAATCATCACCATAAAAAGAAGAATTCGCATTACAATACTATATTAATTTATTGGTAAGGACTCAAAAATAGGGGATTTATGGCAAGCATTCTAATTCTGGCAATAGATAGTGCGGTTTTTTTGAATTTGCTGGTAGATCACTCTTCAAAAAAGAACCTCGAATGAAGATTTCACTCGAGGTTCAGCGATCACATAAGTATCAAGTTAAGATTCAGGTGGTAGCTTTAAATGCGGTATCAAAAATGTTGAGTTTGTGTTAAGATAGATACCACGATTTGAAACGCAAATATGCGATAATAGTATTCTTTTATGTAAAAATTAACATTCATTTAGTACATGAAAATGCCTGTGGGGACTTATGAAATAGGTAGGGTTGTTTTTTCTTAAACATTTAATAATCATGAAGAGGCTTCTCAAAAATAGATGAGTTTAGCGTCTTTTTGAAAGAATTTATCAAATCGAAAATGTTAATAATAGTTTAAAATAATTCCTATATATTTAATCTCAAAACACAATCATTATGGGTTTACTTTCCTTTTTAGGCTTCACTTTATTAGTGGGAATAATCTCTTATATCGCCTCGCGTAAAACAAATGAAAACACTTCGGATGGTTATTTCTTAGGAGGTCGAAGTCTTACAGGAGTGGTCATAGCAGGTTCATTGTTACTTACCAATTTGTCTACAGAACAGATCGTTGGGCTTAATGGGCAGGCATTTACTGAGGGAGTTTTGGTAATGGCTTGGGAGACGTTGGCTGCGATTGCCATGGTGATTACCGCTGTGTTTTTGTTACCGAGATACCTTAAAGGAGGGATTACCACAGTACCCCAGTTTTTAGAAAAACGATATGATACGGTGACCAAAACCATTGCATCCGGACTATTTCTGTCTGGGTATGCAATTGTATTATTGCCAATCGTATTATATACCGGTTCGTTGGCGTTAAGTACCATGTTTGATGTGCCTGGATTATTAGGAGTTTCCAAAAATGCAGCTATTTGGATTTGTGTTTTTGGGATTGGTATTATCGGTTCGATTTATGCAATTTTTGGAGGATTAAAAGCTGTAGCGGTTTCGGATACGATTAATGCTATAGGATTATTGATCGGGGGGATTATGATTCCCGTATTTGGATTGCTGGAAATAGGAGATGGAAGTATCGGGGAGGGATTGACTACTTTGTTTAGAGATAATCCAGAGAAATTTGACTCTATTGGTGATAGTGAGGCTTCTGTACCGTTTGCTACTATTTTTACTGGGATGATGTTGGTGCAATTGTTTTATTGGGGAACAAATCAAGCGATAATCCAAAGAGCGTTGGGAGCAAAAAACCTGAAAGAAGGACAAAAAGGATTAATGTTGGCAGCCTTCATCAAAATATTAGGTCCATTGATTGTAGTGCTTCCAGGAGTTATAGCATTTCATATGTTTGGAGATACATTAGAGAAAGCCGATGAAGCTTATCCCACCTTAGTGAGTAAAGTATTACCACTATCCTTGGTCGGGTTCTTTGCTGCGGTGTTATTTGGTGCCATATTGAGTTCTTTTAATAGTGCATTAAATAGTTCGGTTACCCTGTTTGGAATAGATATCTATAAGCAATATGTAAATAAAGAAGCGACAGAGCGCCAAACCGTATTTGCAGGAAAACTGTTTGGAGTAGGTCTGGCCTTGTTTGCTATGATTATTGCTCCGCTCTTACAAAGTGCAGAGAGTATTTTTGGATACTTGCAGCAGGTTAATGGATGCTACAGTATTCCTATTCTTACCATTATTGTTGTAGGATATCTTACCAAAAATGTTCCAGCTATTGCAGCAAAAATTGCTATTGTCTCTGGTGCAGTGCTGTACATAATTTATGTAGTGTTGGATGGTACGATAATGGAGGATCAATTTCCGCATTTCTTGCATGTCATGGCGATACTTTTTGTTTTCAATGTAGGAGTTATGCTAATTATTGGTAAATTGTATCCAAGAGCAGTTCCGTTCGAGTTAGAGTACACCAAAAAAGTGGATATCGTTCCATGGAAAGCTGTCAAAGTTGTGGGTGTATTGATTTGTGCGATTGTAATTGCAACATATATCTACTTTTCATAAAACATAAAAACCGTTAATGCGTATTGATTTTTGGTCGGCATTATTACTTATAGTTATTTTTCAAGGGATTTTCCTGATTTCAGTACTATTGTTTTCGCCCAAAAAACGTATCCGAAAGGAGAATACCTACCTTGTAGGCATACTTCTGGTGTTGATTTGGTTCATGCTGGAATTTTTCTCCATCCGACAACGATTGCACATCCCATTTAGCATTTTTTATGGAACCCGATATGGATCTTGGTTTCTATTGGGACCATTGTCGTTGTTTTATTTCAAATCAATGGTGGATCAACAATGGAAACCTAGATTCAAAGAAGTACTACATTTCTTACCCTTTCTAATCTTTGTAGTCGTTCTTCCTCTTTTTGTTGATGATATTATCAACAAAAGACAAGTTGATTATGGAATGCTTTCGGTTTTTGATCATAGAAAAAAAGTGATCAGTCCTATTCAATATGTATATGCTGTGGTGTTTATTACTCAATTTGTTCACCTAGGGTTTTACCTCTTCAGAAATTTATACATCATTCAAAATTATAGTAGAGCATTGAGATTTGAATATGCACACATAGAGCCAGCACTTCGATGGGCGAAGCTTTTTAACAGAATACTTCTGGTCGTTGTCGTATTTTCATCACTGTTTTTATACCTCCTTTTGGTAACAGATATTTATAGAAGACATCTGGATTACATATACGTGCTCCCCACGGGAGTTTTATTCTATGTAATAGGATACTATTTGATGAACGCAGAATGGCAACCCATTCAACTTAAGAAAGAAAAGTACGCAAAAAGCACCTTGAAATCACAAGAAGTAGCAACCTACGTTCAGCAGTTGAAGGATTTAATCGAAAACGAAAAAATCTATTTGAATAGTAAGATTCGGTTAGATGATGTAGCCAAAATGATGGACATCCCTTCTCATCATGTTTCTCAGATTATTAACGAACATTTTAATTCTTCTTTTTTTGATTTGATTAATAGCAGTCGGGTAGAAGAAGCTAAAAAAAGAATACAACAACATCCTGAATATACGCTGTTGCGGATTGCATTTGATGCCGGATTTAATAATAAAACCTCTTTTGTCAACGCTTTCAAAAAGTTTGATGGGAATACGCCTTCAGCTTTCCGAAAAAGCGTTGTTCATACTAATCAATTATAAAGTTTGGCAATACTTATAAAGGTTGTCGCCTGGGATATCAGATAGTTTTATCATTGAGGTATAATCAAAAAACACCTTATGATGAAAACAAAAACATTCCTACCATTACTATTATTTTTCTCATTTCTTAATCTCGGATTCTACTCAGCAAATGATCAGTACCTATTGGATGTTGGGCATACTTATATTGGTTTTGATGTAGAACGTTTTCTGGTAGGTGAAGTCACGGGTAGATTTAATGAATTTGCTGGTGACATCTCATTGCAAAATGAAAATATAGAGAGTTTACAAGCAAATATTAAGATTCAAACCAATAGTTTGGATACTAATAATGAAGTAAGAGACGGTCACCTTAAAGGAAAAATGTGGTTGGATACGGCGTCATATCCAGAAATTAACTTTGTGTCTACAGCAGTGACCAAAAACCAGGAAAATCAATATGTCATGGAAGGGGATTTAACCATTCGGGGAATCACAAAACGCATTCAGTTTCCGATAACTGTTTCTGGTCCTTTTAAGGATCCTACAAAGAAAATAGCTATAGGTATTAAAGCCGATTTGGTCATCGATCGATTCGATTTCGGAATTATGTTCAACAAAAAGATGGATAATGGGCCCTTTTTTATAGGAAATGAGGTTAAAATCAAGATAAGAACGTTGGCGTATAAAAAGTAATTGGATATAAATAAAAAGTGAGTTCCAGAACTCACTTTTTATACTTTTTCTTTACTGTAATATTCTGATCCGGTTACAAAGGAATCTTTGATTTCCAGAAAATGATACCCTATCCAAATTCCAAGAATAAGACCACTACCACCTACAACCGTATACCAAATAGGATCGTTAGTATTACCAAAGAAAATTAAGAATACTGTTTCCATTATGATAAGGTTGCTAATCATCCAGGGAATGATAAACGTGTAGGTTTTGCCTAGTATTCTGCTTACATGACCAGCAGCAATAGCCGCTAGAAAAGTAAAAAAACCACTAAATATCACAATCGATGTGCTGGCATTAGTATAGTGTGCACCATTGAATAGTATTTCTTGTACAAAAGAGGTAAACATTGCAAGGGCTATTGTGCCCAAAATAATACCCAGGACACAAAATAGGGTGGCTTTTATATTCATATTAGTAAAGTTGAATTTTGGTTTCTGTAGCTCCAAGTGAGATGAGGTAATCCTTAACTTCTTTGGCTTCATCTCCCCCACGTTCTGCATGATGTAGTAGGGTAAACCCATGCGGGCCTTTGGCATGAAGTGCATTTGGGAAAAAGCTTAGCGTAGGTTTTATAATATCGATCCTGCCAAAAAGAGCTGCCGTAAAAATATTGGCTTGGGCGCCTTTATCGATAAGAAATGTTGCTAATTCTTTATACCCGACATGACTAGCAGCTCCCAAGGCAGTTTCGAAATCACCATTTTTCCAGTCATGAGCAGCATTGAGAAGTGTGGGATATTCTTCAAGAAGTTCCTTAACCTTATCAAATTTGCCATGGCCTGCGCCCACAAATTCGGCGACTATTTTTTTGTCTAATTGTGTTTTTTCTGAAAAAGGTTGCGAAAAAACTGATGTAACAGGAAACATAAGAGTACCCGCTGAGCCAATTCCGGTTTTTATGAATTGTGATCTATTCATGATGTTCGTTTTTTGATTGATGATTGATGCACCTTTACGGGAGCTATATGAAAGTACTTCAGAATGAGTTACATTGAATGAATTTTATACAAGTTTCGCAAAGAATTCTGCATACCTTTATGTTCTTTATGTCAACTGCCTAAATAGGATGTTTGCATAAATTCAACCGATATAGGCATAAAAATTTCAGAAGTTGAAAAGATATCTCATAGTTTTGAAGGTCATCAGTATATGCAGTTGAGGATAAAACATATTACCTATCATATTTTGTTCTGGGTGGTGGTAACCGCATCTTTTACCATCTCAGAATGGGGATATATGCATTCGTTCAAAGGAGCATTGATCTATGAACTTCTAGTGCTACCATCCAGGTTCATTGCGGTGTACATCAATTGGTTTATTCTGATTCCGATGTTTTTGTATAAGAATAAATTACTACCCTATTTTACCATTCTGATCTTGTTGTTGTTGGTTATTGCGGTGGGTCATCGGTATTTTGTGCTGTATTGGGGGTTTCCTAAGTTTTTCCCACAATGGTTAGTAGGTCAGAAAATAGAGCCTTTGGCGTTTTCCAAAATAATTCAGGTAGTGCTTATCATTATCTCACCAGTGGCGTTTACCACAGGATTTAAGCTTTTTATGGATTGGTATAAGCAACGACGAGAAACCGAAGTGCTCAAACAAGAAAAGACCAATGCCGAATTAAAGTTTTTACGATCACAGACTAACCCTCACTTTTTGTTCAATACCCTAAATAGTATTTATGGTTTGGCTCTCGAGAAATCTGAAAAAACACCAAGCTTAATTCTTAAATTGTCTGATATTTTGAGTTATACTTTGTATGAGTCCAACACCAAACTGGTTTTGCTGACCAAAGAATTAAAACTGATCGAGAATATTATCGCACTCGAAAAAGAGCGATACGAAAAAAGGGTAGTGATCGATTTTGAAGTGAGCGGCGAAACTGAAGGAATTAAAATTCCACCTCTAATTCTTGTCCCTTTTATAGAGAACGCGTTTAAGCACGGACTTAAAAATGAAGTAAAAAAAGGATGGATCAAGGTGAATATTGGGGTTAACAATAATGAGTTGTCTTTTAAAGCTGAAAATAGCATTTCTACCCAAGAAGAAGAGAATGCCTGTGGAGGACTGGGACTTCAAAATATTTGTCGCCGATTGGATTTATTATATGGAGAGAACAAAAAGTTGATCATTGACAAAACCAATGATGCTTTTCGTGTAGATTTAACCATAAAACTACAGCAAGATGAAGCTTAAATGTGTTATCGTAGATGATGAACCCATTGCACAAAATATAGTAAAAGGGTTTGTAGAAGATGTTCCTGATCTGGAAGTATTCGCCATTTGCGACAATGCCATGGATGCACTAAAAATCTTACAACAGCACAAGATCGACATCTTGTTTCTTGATATAGAAATGCCTAAGATAAGTGGCTTAAGCTTTTTAAAAACTTTAAATCATCCTCCTACAACCATTATTACTACTGCCTATAGAGAGTTTGCTCTAGAAGGATATGAGCTCGATGTTGCCGATTACTTACTAAAACCCTTTTCTTTTGAGCGATTCCTAAAGGCAGTAAATAAGGTAACTCGATCGGTAGAGACACCAGTAGTAGAAACTGCAGCTTGTAAAAAGACCTATGAGTATTTTAAAGTAGATCGAAAGAACATACGCATAGACTATGATGATATCGTATATATCGAAGGGTTAAGTAACTATGTGAAAATTCATCTCAAAGACAAACATTTTGTCGTTTATCACAAACTCATAGATTTACAAAAACTGTTGCCAAAAGAGGATTTTGTGCGGATTCACAAATCATATATTGTTGCATTTGATAAGATCAAAGCATACGGTACTGATTATGTAGATGTGTTAGACACTCAACTCTCTATTGGAAATACGTATAAAGAAAACTTTATGAGGATGTTGTCTCAAAGACACTCTTGAGATTTAATGTTTTCTATGGATTGCCCAATCCTCAAAATCGATATAACCTAAAACATCTTCTGGAATCGGGTTGACAATTAGCTCTTCTTTTAATGTAATAAATGCCTTTCTTTTTTCTTGCGACGTGTATTCTACTGTTTTTGATAAAAATTTCAATAGAATCTTTTGGTAAGAAACTATGTTTTCTTGCTTTTTTAGATGTTTTTTGAAATTGTCGATTAAATACCGTAATGTGAATCCGTTTCCGAGTTCATAATGTACCAAAAGATTCAGCCAATGGGTATAGGTGATCAAATCTTTTCGATCTTTTTTGGTTTGACGATTTAGAATGGCATTGATCCAATGCAGGGATGTTTTGTAGTCGTTTTTGGTAAAATAAATAGCGGCAAATTGATAACTGAATGAAAGTCTGTAATTATTAGGAATAAGGGTAGCGTGTTGTGTCATAAATTCCTGTATTTCTTGAATGACTTCATGAGTAGTGTGCAGTTCTTTTAGGTTTCGATGAATTTCTAGTTCTATATTGTATAGTCGTAATTTTTCTTTAATCAATGCTGCCGAAGTGGTAGAAACTTGGGATGCCTTTTGTTTAATTAGCAAGATGCGTACAAAAGCTTTTTTATATTCCTTTCTGAATACTAAAAAACCTAGTAAATTATTACAAACTGAAAAATACATCGGGAAAAACTCATGAAGCATTTCTGGGTATTGCTCCCATTCTTTGATCAGGTCTTCTAAAGTGCGTCTCGCTTTTTCCGGATCTTTGGATAGCAAGAGTTTCCTGTATTTATGAAGGGTTTTGAGTGTTTTGTTTTGTAGGGAACCACTTTTTTTGTGTGAAAGCGAAAATTGAGTAGGGTCAATATTAGCGAGCAAGAGATCGATATATTCGTTGGTAGATTTTAAGGTTGTTCTTTGTTCTAGTATAATAGTACGAAGCGTTTCGAAATCCTGAGGATTCAAAGCTTGATAAACCTTTCTTTTCCAATCCTGGATATGAAACAACAAGGTGTCTTGCTGAAAACTTTTTGCTTTTTTTTCCGCTCGTTTCAGTTCACTGTCGCAAATAGTGTATTGTCCTTTGTGAAATAAAATTTCCACGTTGCGAAGAATATCCAAAAGCTCCGTGTTTTTTGAAATTTTAGCATGGTAATTCCGGAGCGATTGTAAAATACGATGTTTTAAATAGTTTTTTATAGTGGTAAGTTGATTGACAAAAGCTTTGTCCTTAAAAATGGTTTTTATTTCTTGTTCATTGTATTCTTTTTGCGCTTCTATGGCATCAAACAAAACTAAATATTCTGCAGAGTCGCTTCCTTGAGCACTGAGCTTAAAATAACGCTTTTCACTCTTAGATAAGGATTGGATAAGATGGAATAATTCTTCGCTTTTCTTCATTTTAGAAACCTATGTTTTTTCAAAAATATACTTTTTTTGAAACTTGTTATCCAATATCTTTGAGTAGTTATTAATCAAAAATCAACAATACTATGTCTAGTGCAATTAGCTGGTTTGAAATACCAAGCACCAATTTTGAAAGAGCCGTAAAGTTTTATAACGAACTTCTTAACGTAGAGTTACAACCCTTTGAAACTGAATTTAAAATGGCCTTTTTTCCTTATAAAGATGGAGGAGTAGGAGGTTGTGTTACTCACGGTAACGGGAACAAACCATCTCAAGAAGGAACCTTTGCTTATCTTAATGGAGGAGACGATCTATCGGTACCATTAGCTAGAGTAGAAAAAGCAGGTGGTAAGGTCTTGATGCCAAAGACTTCACTTGGGGAGAATGGTTTTATGGCTATATTTCTGGATACGGAAGGAAATCGAGTAGCTTTTCATTCAATGAAATAATAAAGTTATTAGGTCTACCGGTCTTTACGCTCAAATGTCGGTAGAACTAAAGTATGTAAACAACAAAATATGCAGTATTTCACAGAAGATTTTATAAACTTTTTCAAGGAGTTGGCGCCCAACAATCATAAAGAGTGGTTTCATGAAAATAAAAAGAGATACGAATCGAGTGTCAAAAAACCATTTACTGAGTTTGTGGGTAAGATGATCGAAGAAATACAGAAAATAGATGCAGACCTTATGATCGAGCCTAAGGATTGTATTCTTAGGATTAATAGAGATATTCGATTCTCTAAAGACAAAACTCCTTATAATTTACATTACACCGCGTTTATTTCCAGAGTAGGCAAGAAGGACAAAAGTATTCCAGGTTTTTTTGTCCGCTTTTCGCCAGAAATGGTTGGCATTATGGGGGGATGTTTTGGTCCGGATAAGGAGCAGCTTTTTAAGATTAGAACAAAAATCAAGGAGGACCCAAAAACGTTCCATAAGCTTATCGAAGAGAAACAATTTATAGAACACTTTGGAGAGCTAAAAGGTGAGGCAATGAAACGTATTCCTAAAGAATGGCAACAAGCGATAGAAAAGGAACCGTATATTGCGAATAAACAGTTTTATTTTGTGACCGAAAAACCATCGGATTTGATCTTGAGTGAGCAGTTGATTGAAGAGCTGATCGGATATTGGAAAATCATGCAACCACTGAATGACTATTTAACCAAAGCAATACAATAATTATGGCATACAACGAATTTTTGGCAGACCGAATTCGTCAGATATTTAGGGAAGAACGTATTGGTTTCTTCGAGAAAAAAATGATGGGAGGTTTATGTTTTATGGTTGATGATAAGATGTGTTGTGGGATACATTATGATAAAAAGAAGGAGATGGATTTGCTTATGGCCAGGATCGGACCCGATGCTATGAACGAAGCCATGCAAAAAGAAGGGTGTCTTCCTATGGATTTTACGGGTAGGCCCATGAAGGGTTTTGTCTTTGTCTCTCCAGATGGTTTTGATCTGGATGACGATCTTGAATATTGGGTACAATTATGTCTTGCCTTCAACCCCTTGGCAAAGAGTAGCAAAAGCAAAAAGAAATCATAAACCTTCTAGTTTCTTACCAACTTTCTAATGGTGGTGCCCTCTGAAGTTTCGATTTTCATAAAGTATACCCCAGACTTCAATGTAGAAATATCTATAGAAGTATTGGTGGTCTCAAATACTTTTCTCCCGTGATTATTATAGATAGCAATATCGATTACCGAGGGAAGAGTAACATGAATCATCCCTTCCGAAGGATTTGGATATAACTTAAAGTCAGACAAACTGTTTGCGATATTGATCGTTACACATTCAGATCTGTTTGTACAACCGTTTATAGTGATGTCTACGGCATAAGATCCATTTTCTGAAATAGTAAACGAAGCGTTGGTTTCGTCAGCCACTGGAGAGTCGGTATCACAATTTATCCATTGATAGGTTGCTCCTTCCAAACTATTTACTGAAATGGTTGAGGAATCATTTTCGATAGCCACATTTGGGAGTGGATGGATCGTAATTTCTGCCGAACTACTATTTGGGCAAAGACCAGCAGTGGTATACGTAATTGTATATGTATCTGGAGTACTATTGGCAAGGTCGATTACTCCTGTATCGGGATCAACACTTAACCCAGAGTCAGCACTAAAAGTTCCTCCTGTGGTTCCAGTAATTGTAGGTACAGGATTGGATTCGTTACTACAATAGCTGTTGGCTGTATAACTAAATGTTGCATCTTCCTGTTGGAGAATAGTGATCTCTTGATCGCTACTGTTTGGGCATGTACCGGATGTAGTATAAGTTACTGTATAGGTATCTGGTGTACTATTAGCAATATCGATCACCCCAGTATCCGGATCAATACTTAATCCTGATGTTGTGCTAAAGGTCCCTCCTGAGGTTCCGGTAATCGTTGGTGTCGGATTGGCATCGTTACTACAATAGCTACTGTCTGTATAACTGAATGTAGCATCCTCCTGTTGAATAATAGTGATTTCCTGATCACTACTATTTGGGCATGTACCGTTGGTAGTGTAAGTGACTGTGTATATTGATGGAGTACTGGTTGCAAGATCAATTGCCCCAGTGTCCGGATCAATACTCAACCCTGTAGCAGCACTAAAGGTTCCTCCTGTGGTTCCGGTAATTGTAGGTGCTGGATTGCTATCATCACTACAATAGCTACTGTCTGTATAACTAAACGTAGCATCATCTTGTTGGATGATAGTGATTTCTCGATCACTACTATTTGGACATGTACCAGAGGTAGTATAAGTCACTGTATACACATTAGGAGTACTATTGGCAATGTTGATCACTCCAGTATCTGGATCGATACTCAATCCAGAAGTAGAAATGAATGTTCCGCCGGTAGTTCCCGTAATCGTTGGTGAAGGATTTGGATCGTTACTACAATAGCTACTGTCTGTATAACTAAACGTAGCATCATCTTGCCGGATAATGGTGATTTCCTGATCACTACTGTCTGGGCAAGTACCATTGGTAGTATATGTAACCGTATACGTATTTGGTGTACTGTTTGCAATGTCAATCTCTCCAGTATCTGGATCAATGCTTAATCCCGAGGTAGCGCTGAATGTCCCCCCTGTAGTTCCTGTAATAGTAGGAGATGGGTTGGAATCGTTTGAGCAATAATCAGTATCAGGATAGCTAAACGTAGGATCATCTATCGCATTAACCGGAATCGTAATTTCTACACAAACAGTTGTGCTTTCATCAATACAGGTCAAATCCCCGTCTTCTCCTCTAATATAATATGTGGTTCCAGGTGCTGTAGGCGTTACTTCAAAAGTAGAAGTATTTGTGGTAGTTGTTCCCAAAAGAGTACCTCCACAAGAATCTGTGTAAATCGACCAGGTAGAAGCAATATTAAGGTCTCCAGAAATAGTAATGGTAGAAGTTTCTCCCTCGCAAGTAACAGGAGTGGCAGTTACCACAGGAGTGCTGGGCGCAACGCAAACAGGTACTTGTCTGAACCACGCAAATCGCGCAACATTAAAACTTCCAAGAATAGCATCTTTTAAACCGTCACCATTTACATCTCCAAAGTCTATGGTTGCAAAGCTTCCTATTTCTCCTCGAGTCAATTCACCATTAAAAAGTAGTTGCGGGTCATCAAATTGTGGTTCTGTAACAGTTCCTATGTTTTCAATCCATCGCACAAAACCGGTATCGATCATAAAGAACATATCAAAATCCCCGTCTTTGTCAAAATCTTCAAAAATAGGAACGGGGACGTCCATATTGGTATAAGCATCTTCATCGCTCCATGGGCTATCGGCTTCAGACTGGCGTTCGAAAACAGGATTTTCAGGATCACCCGTATTCAGGAAATAGGTGAGTTTATCACTTCCTAATGCTACTAAATCCAAGTCGGTGTCATTGTCCAAATCCACAAAACCCAAACCAGGGAATTCTGCCACTTCAATATCGTTTAACCCAGGGATCCCATCAGGGACATATTCAAAAACTGGAGTTTCGGGAGTACCTACATTTCGGTAAAACAAAATATCATTATCCCGATCACCCTCATAGTCATAATCGGTACCAATAAACAGGTCTAAATCTTCGTCATTATCAATATCTACTAGTTGAGGTCTATTCTGATTTCTAAAGGGGTTATCTCGATCAATCCAAAGGGTATCCAAGGTCGGTATCGAAGCCGCTACCCAATTAGGGGCAGTTGGCGTCCCATCGTTTTCATAATAGTGTACGGTACCTCCCTGGCTTCCAGAGATAAAATCCAAATCGTCATCTCCATCCAAGTCTCCTAGTACCGCAGATTGTAAACGGCCAAAAGTAATTGGTGTGCTGGGGATATCGGCCACGTCCAGTCCAGCAGGCTCCGGACCAGGTCCGGTAGAAGTACCGTCTGGATTGTTTAGTAAATTTCCTCCTCTAAACTCCCAGCTGATATAATCGGCTTGTGCAGACAACAATTGCCCACCAATAAGAAAAATTAAAAAACAGCGTAATAGTTTATCCATAACTATAGATTTAATTTTCAATACAATTCTGATTAACAACGGGGGGAAGAAATGATTAACACATTAAAATTACGTGATAACCGTAGCGCAAAAGTAATAATTTGATTATTCCTAGCAATATAAAATCAAAGTTAATGTATATTTATTAGCAACATAGAAATAAATTGTATTTAAATAGCATAGAAATGTCACTGTAATCTATAGAAAACTTACCCGACCTAACAGATATGTCTACACCAATATATTCTAAGACCAACTTATTTATCGCATGGCAATATTTGTCTGCGCGTAAGAAGCAGAGTTTTTTGGCGATGTTGGGAGTCATGCTGGGAGTAACGACCTTCATAGTTATGATCAACTTTATGACTGGGGTGAATGATTTTTTGGATGATGCTGTTTTTAATGGAAGTCCAGATATTATTGTTGCTTCAAAAACTGAAGCGGAGTCGTCAAAACAAGTTTTTGGAAATCAATTAAAAACTATTGCCGATGTACAGCGAATAGACAATCTCCTTTCAAAGAACGAAAATGTAGAGTCTTTTGCATATCAATTGATTACTCCGGCAATTTTGGTAAGTAGCTCCACACAATTACCGGGGAGTATTAATGGAGTATTTCCAGATCAAGAACAACAGATGGTAGATCTGGAACGACGATTGATCGAAGGGAATGGGTTTCAAAGTTTGTTGGAAGAAAATGCTATTCTATTAGGTATAAGTTTAGCGAATCGTTTGAAGGTATCCGTTGGAGATGAGCTTAAAATGATTCTTCCCAATGGCAAAAATGTGAAGCTTAAAGTATCCGGGATTTTTAGTTTTGGGATTACCACCATAGATAATGTACGAACATATTTTTCGGCTTCAACCTTACAAAAATTATTGGGCCAGAATCAAAAAATTACCCATGTACATGTCAAGTTAAAAAACCGGGACGATGTGAGTTTAAAACACAAAATAGTAGAACAAATAACATCAATTGCTGCCGAAGATTGGAAAGACAGTAATAAAACCATTGTTATTGGTAATAAGGTTCGAGATATTCTCACCTGGTCGGTTTCTTTTGCTTTGTTGTTGGTTGCTGGATTTGGGATTTTTAATATTCTGAACATTACCGTGATTCAGAAAAGAAAAGATATTGCAGTGTTAAAAACGATGGGATATTCGAGCAAGGATATTGTTTTTATCTTTTTGGTGCAATCCCTAATCATAGGATTGATTGGCGCAGTACTAGGGTTGTTGTTTGCCTATGTCATTTGTTATATGATTTCTACAACACCATTAGACACTTCAGATTTTATTATTGTAGAAACATATCCTATCAACTTTAAGCCTATTTATTTCTGTATGGGATTTGCCTTTGGGGTGTTGACCACGATTTTGGCAGGATATATCCCTTCAAAAAAAGCGAGTAAAGTAGACCCGGTAACCATTATCAGAGGATTATGATCATTAAAGCATCACATATCGATAAATATTTTGATCAGCCAGAACGGCATCAGGTATTGCATGAGGTTTCTCTGGAAATAGCTCAAGGAGAATTGGTTTCGATCTATGGTGAATCAGGAAGTGGCAAATCGACTTTTTTGTATATACTTTCAACTTTGGACACCGATTTTGGAGGAACGCTATGGGTAAAAGATCAAAACATTAAGGATCTGTCGGCTGGAGATCTTACCGATTTTAGAAATCAACATATCGGTTTTGTATACCAGTTTCATTATTTGTTACCAGAGTTTGATGTGTTGCAAAATATCATGTTACCTGCCATGAAGATGGGGGCCAAAACCAAAGAAGAAATCAAAGAAGACGCACTGTTACTTCTGCAAGAAGTTGGGATGCAAGAATTTGCCAAGCGTCCTTCGTATCAATTATCTGGAGGACAACAACAACGCGTAGCCATAGCAAGAGCATTAATTAATAATCCTGATTTGATTGTTGCCGACGAACCTACAGGGAATCTAGATCAAAAAAATACCGAAATGGTCTTTGATTTGCTCAAAAAAATCACCGAAGAAAAAGGCAAAACGGTGATCATGGCAACCCATAATTCAAAAATTTACCAAAATTCTCACCGTGCGATTGAAATGATTGACGGATCCGTTCGACTATAGATGCATAACAAGTTAAAAACCAATGTTATGGAAAATCTAGCAAATAAAAGTGTAATTATATTCGACGGCGAGTGTAACCTATGTAATGGGGTTGTAGGGTGGTTATTAAAATTTGCCCCAGAAGAGATTTTTCAGTTTATACCTTTTCAATCTCCACAAGGTCAAGCTTACCTAAAACAATATGGATATCCATTAGAGCAGTTAGAAACAGTAATTTTGATCGATCAAAATGGAGCGCATACCCATTCTGACGGGTTTTTAAAAATTGTTTCCAAAATCCCAAGATGGAAGTTAGCCGCAGCATTATTGGCTTTTGTACCTAGAATGATTAGAGATGGGATTTACAAAATAGCTTCTAGAAATAGAGTACGATGGTTTGGGCAATCCAGCAGTTGTACTATTACTTTCAGATAGACGTAAACCTCTGGATTACATTTCGTTTAGATGCCTGCCATCTGATATCAAAAAGTAAATTCTTACTTTTGGGTAATCACATCAACACACTATCATGCAGGGCTCTTCTATACGATTTGTAGATTTCTTTTCTTGTTTGTTTTTCCTTCTCTTAGGAATGCAGCATGCGTTTGGACAAGAACAATCCCTGGCACTTGCAGAGCAATATTATCAAAAAGGGAAGGCGCTATATCATGAAGAAGCTTATAAAGAGAGTGTTGCCGTTCTGGACAAAGTAGTAAAGATTGCTCAAGAAGTCAACGATAGCTTATTACTTTGTAAAGCGGTTACTGCCAAAGGAAGTTCATTTTTGATGAACGATCAAAATCAAAAAGCACTCGATGCCTATTATAAAGCCCTTGAAATTGCTAAAGCCCTGAAAAATTATGATCGAGAATTAATGGCTAACTCAGGTCTGGTATTGGTGTATAAAAAAACCAATCAATATGATAAAGCATTAGCTCTTTCCAAAGAAATTTTACGGTCTATTGATCAATCTTCTTTCAAAAACACAAGAAGTCATGTTAGTGCTATTACTGTGAGTATAGAGGTGTATCTAGATACGGAGCGATATGATTCTGTATTGCACTATGCTGAGCAAGGGATTGACCTCAGCAAGTCACTGGATTACAAAGAAGGGTTAGTGGATTTGTATATCAAAAAAGGGGTGGTTTTTTATCATCAAGGTCAATATGAAGATGCATTAGCTCTATTATTTAAGGCTGAAGAGATTTTGCAAAATAATGAAGTACAAAACAGATTCTATCCTACGATCAACTGTGCCTATTTCATCGCCAGTTGCTATTACAAACAAGGGCAGTATGATCAAGCGATCACAAGATTACTTGACAATATCAAAGCTTCAGAACAAAAAGATTTGTTTAATCTGCCAGTACTACAATCTCATTTATTGCTTGCCAACTGTTATGCTGCTCAACAAGATTTTGAGAGTGCCTTATTGTGGAATACCAAATACGTAGAACTTAATGAAGCTAATCAAAAACGAAAAACAGCAACGATCAACAAGATCTATCAAAAAGAAGCGCAAGTATTGCAAAAAGGAATTGTAGATTTACAGGATGCACATCGCAAAAACGAACGTGTCAAAACCTATGGGTATTTTCTTGCCATATTACTTTTTATAATACTTTTTATTGGAGCCGTACTTTATTTCAAAAAACAAAAAACAAATAAATTACGATTTGATCGTTTACTGCAAAAAATAGATGATTTGGAAACGAAAGAACATGAGGTTACAGACAAAAAGGAAACTACCAAACCAATTCTTATCGATGACGAAAAAGTTATGGATGTCTTAAAAGGATTAGAGCGATTAGAGGCTCAGGAATATTATTTGCGATTAGATTGTAATTTGAGATCGGTAGCCAAAAAAGTAAAAACAAATTCTACCTACTTATCAAAGATTGTAAACATACATCAGCAAAAGAATTTTAATGAGTATATAAGAGATCTTCGAATTGAGTATGTGTTGAAAAGGTTGAAAAATGATAAAAAGTTTAGATCTTTTTCTATAAAATCCATAGCCAACGAAATTGGATATAAGAGTGACTATTCTTTTGCCAAACATTTTAAAGCCAAAACAGGTTTAAATCCATCCTATTATATTAAGAACCTTCAAAAACAGGAAAAAAGTATAGAGAATATAATTTCATGACTAACAAGAAGGTGAATTTTACAAGAATTTTTTTACAAAAAGAAAGGACCTGATTAGCAACCCTATTTTAAACAAATTAGGGTTGTCAAATTACTATTAGTGAGTGTAAAAAATTATATTAAGTCCCTTATAACTCGATACCTGTAACTAGGGAAACACTGATAACACCAGTAATTTTTTAATTAAAGTAGTAGATCATTATGAAAACTCAAAAACAAAACAAGATGGTGCTCAAAAAGCTTACTATAGCAAGCATTAATACTCAAAAGCTGCGCTTGATTAAAGGAGGAAGCAGTATACCTCCAGAAGCAGAACCTACCATAAAACGACCTGGTGGGCCTTGTGTTCAAGTTTATTAATCCAACAATAAATTAGAAAACCTGCAATGCTGCAGGTTTTTTAAATAATACTTTATAAATACTATAAATAAGCTATAAAAGAACTCCTATTTAATAAACCAAAGTTATTAGTGATTGTTTATTATTTTCTCTATCTTTTCTAATCCAGGTCTTCCTGTATCTCTATATATAATTTCTAAATCTTTGTTAATTAATATAAATGTAGGATATGCTTCTATAGCAAAGTTTTTGATTAATGAGGGTTTCTTTTCTGTACCGCTTTTTGCGTTACCCTGCACAAAAACATGATCCCAATCCATTTTATGCTTATTGATATATTTTAACAAAGGCTCTATTTTTCTGTCATAGGCTACACTAAGTAATGATAAATTATCATACTGTTTGGACATTCGCACTAAATCAGGAGTCAGTTCTTTACAAGGCCCACACCAGGTTCCCCAAAAATCAATTAACACATATTCCTTATCCTTTAAGAGATCACTTATTTTTCTTTCATATCCGGTAATACTTTTATACATAAAATCTACTGACTTTTCTCCTTTGAGATATCCCCATTTAGGAGCTTTAATATTTAACTTTTTTATAAATAAAGTGTCCCATATAGGAGTAATACTATCAATTACATAATATAAACCTTCTAAATTAACGCTGTCTTTCATCCTATAATAGCGTTCATTAGCAACATGATGCCCATCTTTATAAAATGCTATTCTAGGCTTGTTAAATCCTTTGGTTACATTTACAACATATTCTTGCTGTTCTAAATTTAATTTACCTCTCCAATCAATCTGATAATATAATTTAGTATCAAAAATATCATTAATTATTCTTGGCCCTGCTTTTTCAATTTGTTCTTTACTCCAGTATTTTTGATGATCTAATTTGTAGGGTATAGGCTTTACTTTAAGCTGTTTTTTTGAAATGCCTTTACCGTCAAAATCATCATAAGTTATAGTAACAAAAGGAACACTATTTTTTATTGCAGGTTCATCAAAAATACGATGCTTAAAATCTTGGTTAAAATAGACTATGGTATCATCCTTAAAAGAATAATTATTATTTGCGTCAACAACTATAAACTGCTTATCGTTTCTATATCCATTGACTACATAAACACCTCTTTGCAAAGTATCAAAAGAATAACTTAAACTATCTAACAATTTTGTCTTATGTAGAGCTTTTAGTTTTCTTTGGTTTAAAAAATCCACATAACGAATATCTAAAGTATCGGCTTGTGGTAAGTCTATTAAAAAAGATGGTAAAGAGTCAAATCTTCGTGAAGGTTGATAAGTCCCGGCTTTTTGATTTAATACATTTTTTGCCTGATTCTCTTTTAAAACAATTCTATGCGTCAAACTTTTTTCTTGACAAGAAGTGAGAATAAATAATAAACTAACAACAAATAAGTATTTCATAATAATAAAATTTAATAAGGAGTGCTTACGCACCCCTTAAATTTATGATTATGCTTCTGCACAATCAACTTTCATAATATCAGTTTGACAACCTACATCGTCTATGGCATTACACCAGCTACCCGTACAAACGACTGCTTGACCTGTAGAACAACTAGCAATACAGGGAGCACCTGAATTTCCATCTAAATCAGAATGTTGTTCTCCACCTCCTTTTACATTTTTAAGGCTTTCTCTAGACAACCATTGTGCGTTTTCAATTTTAAAATTCATAATCAAATATAATTAAAGTTAAATATTTCAACAAGCGTGTAAGGTAACACCGGGTTCAACACCGCAACCTACTAGATCGGTCGCCCAACAATCACCACCTTGGCAAACTGCTGCTGATCCATTACCACAATCAGCAACACAAGAAGCAAAATCTGTTTTTCCATCTAAAGAAGAGTGTTGCTCACCTCCTCCAAAAATGTACTTCAGTTGATCTCTGTCTAATCTATTTTTTTTCAAGTTTTTCATAATATAAAATTTAGGTTATGCTACAATACAATCTTGGTGCTCAAGGTCACTTTTACAACCCACATCGTCGGTAGCTACACAGTTTTTACCACTACAAGTTACAGGCTCCGCATTGGTGCAACTAGCAGTGCAACCAGCTACAACATCTCCATCGAGAGTTAAATGCACTTCACCTCCTCCACTTACGTTTTTAAGGTGTTCTCTTGATAGCAATTGAGTATCTTCAATTCCCATCAAATTCAAAAAATCTGAATTCATAAATATTAAATTTAAATTAAACAATGATTTACTTTTTAAATCAATACATCTAATAAATCCTTAACCGTGTATTCAGTGGGCAGAACATGGTTGTTGATGTATATCGTAGGCGTGTGTGTTATTTTCTCTTTTTTGCACCAATCAAACATTTCCTGAAGTTTTTGAGTTTGTTGATCGAGTTCTCCGTTTAAAGGATATTTCCTAGAATATAGCTCGTAATCTTTATGCTCGTTCAGGTACCAATCATCAAGAGCTTTATGGATAAGCTCCGTGTTCGATAATGCCATTAAATGCCTTGCAGGTAAAGAGTTTTTATTTTCTTTTTTTGGGCTGGAGGTAAAAATAATTTGTAATTGTATTTTTCCTGATTGTACCAATTTCTCTAATATAGGATGTGCTTGAGCACAAGGGTTACAATAAGGATTACAAACTTTGGTGACTTTATAAGGAGCATTATTACTACCTAACAATATTCCTAAATCTGTCGAGTTATGTTCCATAGATTTTGTAGTGGATAGCAGCCCCTGGAAAACATTGGGATTGTTTTTAAACTTATTGAAACTTCTTTGTATAATTTGTTTACGTTTTTGATCTAATAGAATCGGCTTTACACTCTTCCAGGTTAATATGATTGTAGAAAAAAGAGCTACAAACACAACGATATCCCTAATGGAAAACATTGGATAATAGTTGCCAGTCGTAACAGAAAGCATAAATTCTCCAAACAAAACAGATTGAATAGCAATACACATGGAGCACCATTGTTTTATCTTAAAAAACTGATACCACAATGAGAAAATAATTATAGGTAAGGAAAGTATGCCTAGAATGTTTACTATTGAAAGGGCACTTAGGTTTGAGCCAAAAATAAGTAGATAAATAAAAGTACTTGCAAAATACGCAAACCCTATTTCGCTCCAATTCAAAAGGTTTCCTATGATTTGGGAAGGCTTAGAACTCAGAACCGCATCACAATTTACTTTTTTACTGGCAGAGCAAAATTGTTTTACAACAGGATTATGTTTATCGACCTCGTACCAAAGTAAAACAAGACTTATGAGTATTCCAATAATTTTAAGAGCAGTAAATGATAGATAGATAATAAGATGATTGGTAGTGTCTATTTTAAAAGATGATGTTACAATCCAAAAAATAACAGCAACACTAATAAAAGATGCTAACGCAATGTTCAACCTTTTCAGAACTACATTTTCTCTATATTTTTCTTCACCCGATTTTTCATTAACATTTGCAAATAGTACTACACCGGTCCAAATCTCTATAAATTGATTTGTGGACAATGAAGTGTATTTGTTTTGTTGATCATAAAATTTTATCTCTTCATTATTTATTTTATTAATGACGATAAAATAGTCTTGACCATTTTTATGTATTTGGGCTAAAAAAGGATCTTCTGCCGTACTTATTTGATCGAAGTTAATTTTTGCAGGAATGACTTGAATATTCCAGCTTTCTAAAGCATCCGAAATCGATAACAGAGATGGGTGATTAGGATGCTCTAAAATTTTGTCTTTTATAGTTTTTAAAGAAACTTTAACCTGTAGTAATCGAGTAAGTTTCGAAGTAACCAAAACACAATTATCATAAGAGTAAGATGAGAAAGAAAAACTCATAATATTTTCATTTGTTATTATTAGACATACGATTGTAATCCATTTAGAATCACATTTAAAAGCAAATGGGTTTAGGTAGGATAAGAACCCATTGATACGGCTTACATAAAGTTAGAATAGTGTTCTTTAGTCATCTTATTACAACATCTTATGAATTTTGCTCTTCCAATACGTTGTGAAGAGATAACTTTTGTATCACAATACTACAACACAAGAGTTTCATTTTTTGAAACTCAAAAAAATATTTTAATTAAGTACTGGAAGACATTATGTTTCTTGGATCTTTGTTATAGAATCCAAACTGAAAATGTACGCTTTCTTTGTATATAAAGCTTTCTCTGTTATAGTCATATTCTACGGGTGCATCTAGAACTTTCATGGTATTGATTAATCGGTACAAAGAGGTTTTAGAAATTCCTAGTTGTTTTGATAAATATTCTGGGCACCCTGTAGCTTCCAACCGTATAAGTTGATCGATACGGGTTATAAGTTGTACTTGTTTAATAATCAAATTCATTTTGTTTCTTTTTATTGCTGATTTTTGACGCACGTGACGATGTGTTTACCTTACTAGATAAGTACCCCTCCCCACCTGTATATGTAATTTGGGGTACTGTAATTGTTAAAGATTCACGTAAGTTTGTCAGATAGAGTACTAAATGTATAGAAGTACCTAGTAACTTTGTCACAAGATGCTCTATACCGATAGATTTACCCACCACAATTAGGGGTGGATATACATTATTACTATCTGATCGCTCAATAATTGTAATCAGTACTACCTTTAGGAACTGCTCGTATTCATTTTTGGATCGATACCGCTCACTTTTTACCCGATCTACTAGAAATACTAAGGTAGTAGATGGTTTTTCTTCAGTGAGCTTTGGGGTATTTGTGGTTTGTGTAAAACGTGCTTTTAATAATTCATGAGCACTTTGTGCATCTTCCATTGGCATTTTGCGAGCAGCATCGGCCAAGTTATAGATCAATAGTGCTACTCGATATACCTCGCTACCTGTAATCATTTGGGTATCTTTCATTTGGCTAAGCAAGCTTTCTAGTTCCAGGATGATTGGATCTAATTGTTCAAAGAGTTTTAAATCCTTTTTTGCTTCGGTAGCATAAAGAGCTTCAGGTATCCATTTGGGTTTTCCTTCCAGAATATGGATGCTGTCTTCAGCAAAAATTTTATTGGCACTATTGATCTTTGGTAAGCTTTTACGCTCATTAGGAGTTAGATTTTGTAAAAATCAAATTCGCTTTTTAGTTGACTGATATTTTATTGTATAGCCATTACTTCTTCTTCAGTAAGTACTTTACTAATCCTATTGTTTTCCTTCATTACATTTGTTGTTTTAAAAATTAAGGATGAATTGCATGGCCATGCTATTTATAATCAAAAGTATATCAAGAAAAAGGTAGAATACAAGTAAAACAAGTCGGATTTTATAAAATCCGACTTGTTTAACCAATGAATAAGGAGTTGATTTTCAATGGTTTGTTTTGTTTTTGTTCAATCTTTTTCTTAATGGAAATGAATTCTTATTTTTAACAAAATATTGTGATAACGATGGGTTTAAGTACCAAAAAAAGATGGGATTTACAATTGTACTTATGTTGCGGTATCTGTCTATCTACATTTAAAATAGGGTGTTGTCAACAAGCCAAGATAGATGAGGTTATGTCCCATTACCATGAGGGTAGAGAACTGTATTACGTTGAAGAGTATAGGAAAAGTATTGAATCATTTGATAAGGCTTTGGTGCTTGCAAGGGAATTAAAGGAAGATAGTCTTATTTGTAAAGTTCTTACCAGAAAAGGACATTCATATTTATTAGATGGAGAATATCAAAAAGCGTTAGACTCATATTATCTATCGTTGGATATAGTCCAAAACATTGGTGATGTAAGACAGGAAATAATTCTTTTGTCTGGTTTAGTAACTACTTTGAAGAGAATGGGGCAATTAGAAGAAGCGCATAAGCTTACTACTAAAATGATCAATTTAGTTGATAAGTCTACATCTTTTAGCAAAAGCAATCATGCGCGGGTTTTAACTACCGCAAATGAGATATATATGGCATTAGAACAATACGATTCGGTTTTATATTTTGCTGACAAAGGAATTGAAATATCAAAAGAAATAGATTTTAAGCAGACTTTAGTGCACCTATATATTGAAAAGGGCATGGCATATTACTATAAAAGTGATATAGACAAGTCTTTTAATTATTTGCTGAAAGCGAAAGATCTGTTGAATAGATATAAAATTAGTCAAGATTTTTTCCCAACGGTTTTAGTGAATTATTATTTAGCGAGTTGCCACTATAGTCAAGAGAACTTTGATAAGGCAATTGCGTATTTATTTAAAAGCATCGATTTGGCCGATGAACAAGATCATAAAAAAATGTTCGTAATTCAGTGTTATTTGTTATTGGCAAATTGTTATGGAGAGCAAAAGGATTTTGAAAAAGCATTAAAATACAACAAGGAGTATATACGATTAAATGCATCCTATGAAAAGGAAAAAGATGCGACAGCAAACAAGATTTACGAAAAGAATGCTAAGATATTACAAATGAACTTAAAGCGTTTAAAAATGGAGCGTAAGAGTGAGCTGAAAATAAAAAAGTACACTTATACTGGTTTATGGTTAGTCTCAATATTATTGTTGACGTTGAGTTTGATCTACATAACAAAACAACGATCAAATAAGTACATCTTTAATGATTTGATGGCTAAAATTGATTTATTAGAAAATCAACAACAAGAACTATCTGTAAAAGGTAAATCGGCTGCAGCTGTGGTTATCGATGATGAAAAATTAACTTCCATATTAGAAAAAATAGATCAACTGGAATTAGAGCACTATTTTTTACGTGTAGACTGTACCTTAACTACAATGGCGAAAAAGTTAAAAACCAATGCCACGTATTTGTCTAAAATAATTAATACCCATAAAGAAAAAAACTTCAGTAGTTATATCAATGATTTACGAATTGACTTTGTGGTAAATCGATTAAGACAAGATCCTGTATTTAGGAAATACAAAATAAAAGCCATCGCCCAAGAAGTAGGTTTTAAAAGTGCGGAGTCTTTTGCAAAATCTTTTTATAAACGTACAGGACTTTACCCCTCTTATTTTCTTAAACAACTCCAAAGAAAAGTATAGTTATCTCTTCCCAGTCTGAATGTATATTATCGTAGGTGTTATGAGCCATTTTCACCTCCCTGTTTTATTCAAAATTCGGTTTTTTGTTTTTTTAATTTATCTCATAACTGTTTACCTTGAGATCAAGTGTGTATCGAAAACCTTACAGAGTGGGTAATTCAATTAAAATTAATATCATGAAAAAATCATTAAAAAGCTTAAAGCTGAAAAAAGAAACTATAAGTGTTTTGAGTGGTGGTCATATTCGAGGAGGTTCAAATCTAACTGGAACGGGGGCTTTAACACTTGATTGCAATTCTAATGGTTGTCAAACACAAATATGTGGTAACTCAGTGCCTATTCATCAAGGAGGGATAGGCTGCGTAGCGAAATAAGTTAAGATGAAAATAAAAACCTCTGATTTTTTCAGAGGTTTTTTTGGTCCAAAACTAAAAAAGAATTAATCGCCCAATTTTCATGAATTTCGTGTGGTTTTATTTTTCATTTACGAGATAGTCTAGTACTTTGTGAAGCGAATAGACACAAATCTGGTTTGTGCATAGTAACAAATCCTTAATGAACGACATATAATAGTATATGAGCACAAAAAAAGAATTAGAAAAAAAGCTTGACGAAATCTATAGGGCTTTACAGAATTATCAAACCGAAAATCAGAATATAGGAGTTTTAGCAGGGGTATCTGGAGTTTCCTTATTTCAGTTCTATTATGCCAGATATAAAGACTCTGAAGAAGCTGCAGACAAAGGCGCCGAAATTATCTCTCAGGCTGTAGAATCGATTAGCAACGGATATACATTTCCTACTTTTTGTTCAGGAATAGCTGGTGCTGCCTGGGTATTGGATTTTTTGAGTGAACAGGAGTTTGTGGATATAGATAACGATGAGTTGTTGGCTGATCTTGATCTTTTTTTGCTAGAAGCTATGAATGGGGATATTGAACGTAATTATTTCGATTTTTTACATGGAGCTACAGGATATGGATTCTATTTTTTAAAGCGATATCAAAATACCCAATCTCCAGAACTTAAAGAGCGATACAGAAATAATGTAAATACATTAGTTCAAGCTCTTTGGGAGGCTGCACAAAAGGAAGAAGATGGTAGAATATGGTGGGTTTTTGATCTCAACGTAGAAGAAGGTACCAAAGGAGGAAATCTAAGTCTTTCTCACGGAATGTCTAGTATCATCAACTTTTTAAGTAGAGCTTATCCCCATGATGACTTCAAAGAAGCTGCAGGTAAG
This sequence comes from Aquimarina sp. AWH4_224, assembly GCF_056160245.1. Lineage (NCBI taxonomy): Bacteria > Pseudomonadati > Bacteroidota > Flavobacteriia > Flavobacteriales > Flavobacteriaceae > Aquimarina > Aquimarina sp. AWH4_224. The sequence continues at coordinate 551,893 of NZ_JBSWWU010000002.1, forward strand.
ATGCTTGATGGCGCACTTCAATATATGTTAAGCCATAAAAAGGAAGACCTTAATCAATCGTCCTGGTATCCTAGTTGGGTACATAAAGATGTACCAAAAGAAGGTAATTCACGATTAGCTTGGTGTTACGGAGACTTGGGAATTGGCCTGTCGATGTGGCGAGCGGGATCTGTACTCAACAATGAAACTTATAAGAATGAAGCATTGGCCATGGTAAAAAATTCTACCAAAAGGAGAGACCTTAAAGAAGCCGTAGTATTAGATTCTGGGCATTGCCATGGTGCTTGCGGTGTTGCGAATATTTATAATCATATGTTCCAAGAGACAAAGGAAGCCTCATTTCAGGAAGCGGCTGATTTCTGGTTAGATGAATTGCTAAAAATGGCAATACATAAAGATGGAGACGCTGGATTTAAACAGTGGAGAGGGGATAAGAAAGAATGGATGAATGAACTAAATCTTTTGGAGGGAATCTCTGGCATTGGCCTTACCCTCATCTCTTTTTTGGCTACTTTTGAGACCAAGTGGGACGAATGTTTACTAATTAGCTAATGCACATCGCGAAACAGCATTATGATTTATAAAAATTTCCCTAAGTACGTATTACGGGTCCCGTTGTTTTCTTTTTCTTTTTATCAGGAAGTCACAAAGGATGCAACACTTTCTGATGAAACTTTGCAAAGCATCTGTAAAGATCCGATAATAAAAGAAGCTATTTTCCTTGCTTCACCTTCTCTTTATTCTGAATTCGAAAAATGGTTACAAGGTAATCTCAAAGATCCGGATAAAGCAGATCGAATGAAATATTCGGTGCTCAAATACATAAGTCGTATGTCTTCCCGTTGCACACCTTTTGGTTTGTTTGCAGGAACAGCAGTTGGTACCTTTTCTGATGCAACTGTCTTGGATCTACACCATAAATCCAAAAACAAACGACATACGCGATTAGATATGAATTATCTGGTAGCCTTGTCTCAGCATATCGTAAAAGACGAGCAAATTCGATCGCAATTATTGTTTTATCCTAATACCAGTATTTATGAAACGGGACATCAGTTGCGGTATGTAGAATACAATTACGTAAATAGTAGAAGGATACATCATATTGTAGCGGTAGAACATTCGGAGTATTTACAAAAGGTACTAGAAAAAGCCAAAGAAGGGGCTCTGCTCAAAGATCTGGCGGTGTTGTTGGTAGATGATGAGATCACTATAGAAGATGCAACAGATTTTATAGGAGAATTGGTAAATAGTCAATTGTTGATTAGCGAACTCGAACCTTCGGTATCTGGACCAGAATTTCTAGATCAAATCTTACCTGTTTTAAAAAGGATAGATGGCACAGAAAATTTGATCACTACTCTAGAAAATGCACAACGAGTCTTAAAAAAATTGGATAGCGAAATAGGTAATGACCCTCAAAAATATATTGAACTTAGCGAGTATTTAAAGGAACTCGAAGTAGGTTTTGAACTCAAATATATGTTTCAGACTGATATGGTAATTACACCACAGGTAAATACCTTGGATCAAAAATTACTGCATCGGGTCAGAAAAGCAATTACGTTACTAAACAAAATCTCTATTCCGCCAAGAGAAACGTTGATGACAAGGTTTCAAAAGGCATTTTATGAAAGATATGAAAATAGAGAAGTCCCCCTTTCTAAAGCATTAGATGTAGAATTGGGTATTGGGTTTTTACAAAATCAAGGAGCAGGAGATATCAGCAAAATTGTAGATGATTTGATATTGCCTGGCCAAAATAGTGGTGTCCAGACTAAAGAAATTCAGTGGTCACCGGTGCATGCTATTCTTCAGAAAAAAATGATGCTTGCTTTACAAAAAGGGGAACGTATCATCCAGCTTACCGATAAGGATTTTGAAGGATTTGAGGCTCGTTGGGATGATTTACCAGATACGATGTCGTCGATGGTAGAAATTATTACCGTAGATGGAGAACAGAAGATAGTGATGTCGAGTGTAGGAGGATCCAGCGCAGCTAATCTGCTGGGGCGTTTTTGTCATGGGGACGAAGAACTGCGACAATACACTCAAGAAATCATAGATATCGAAACTCAGGAAAACCCAGATCAGATTTTGGCTGAGATTGTACACCTTCCAGAGTCTCGTGTTGGAAATATCCTAATGCGTCCTGCTTTTAGGAAATATGAAATTCCTTATTTAGCAAAATCTATAGTCGCTCCTGAAGATCAGTTAACCTTGGATGATTTGATGATTTCAACCAATCATGATAGTAAGGTGTTGCTGCGATCAAAAAAGCACAACAAAGAAGTATTACCTCACCTTACCAATGCCCACAATTACTCGGCAGATCCTTTACCTATTTATCAGTTTTTGGCAAATATGCAAACCCAGCGGATGCGATCAGGATTAGGATTTTATTGGGGCCCCTTGGCAGACGAATCTGATTTTTTACCAAGAGTAGAGTACAATGGTGTTATTCTATCTGAGGCTGTATGGAACATTCACACCAAGGATATAAAGACTTTGGTAGAAGCACAGCCAACTTCGGATCAATTTGTTGCTCTTTTAGAAGATTGGGTCAATCAACAAAAATTACCCAACTACGTATTGTTGGCAGATGGCGACAATGAGTTGTTGATCAATACAAAAAATACAACCTCTGCTGCTATGTTGTTGCATACAGTTAAAAAAAGGTCTTCATTTAAATTGAAAGAGTTTTTACATGATCAAAATGGAGTTGTAAATGAAGGTGATCAAGCATATACCAATCAGGTAGTACTTTCATTCTACAACGAGCAAAAGCTAAAAAATACAAGAACTACAAATGAGTAATACACAACGATCTTTTATCATAGGGGACGAATGGTTATACTACAAACTCTATACAGGACCCAAAACGGCAGATTTGGTACTTGCTCAGATCATCAAACCTGTTACCGATGATTTATTGGCCAGAGGTGTGATTGATAAGTGGTTTTTTATTCGTTATGCAGATCCCAAACACCATATCCGGGTTCGATTTCATTATACAGATATCAACAAAGTAGGAGAAATTATTAATGCCTTGCAACCGTCTTTGGCAACCTATATCCAGCAGGATTTGATCTGGAAAATACAAATCGATACGTACCAGCGAGAGATTGAGCGTTACGGGGAACAAACCATGGAAGTGTCTGAAAGCCTTTTCTTTTATGACAGTAAGATGATGGTGGATTTTTTGGATATGATTGACGAAGAAGAAGGAGAAGAATTACGCTGGTTGTTTAGCATTCGGGCAATGGATACCTTACTTGATGATTTTGGGTATGACGAAGATCAAAAGTTGGCATTGATGGAACAGCTAAAAATCGGATTTGGGAAGGAGTTTGGGATGAATAAGTTCCTGAAAAAGCAAATGGATAAAAAATTTAGAGAAGAGCATGAAAAGATAAAGGAGTTTATGGTGTTTACCAGAGATAATAATCCTGATTACGCTCCTATTATTGATGTGTTGGAAACCAGAAGTGAACAAAATAAAACTGTCATTGCAGAAATTACTTCACAGGTAGATAAAAATCGATTAGATAATTTGATGAGCAGTTATATCCATATGCTGATGAACCGCTTATTTAGATCCAAAAATCGATTACACGAAATGGTGCTTTATGACCTACTATTTAGAACCTACAAAGTAGCCTGGGGTATCCGAAAGTTTAAGCAAAAAGCCAAAACATCATGAAGCAGGATGTGATTTTTTTCTTTTTAGCCAAAGCCCAAAGAAAATGATTAATAATATTCCTATTCCTAATCCCCAGTACCAGATGGTGTTTTGTGAAAAATGCATAGGAGTGCTATCGCCAACTAGATAAAAGGCTCCCCAGTAAAATGGATCTGTTCGATTAATATTTGCTGTGTTTAAATATTGTAATTTGGCCTGTTGTAATGCTTTGGCCTTACTCATTCCTGCTTTTAGGTGGGTATAGAAATACTTCATCAAATCTGGAGTAGTTTGGTCAGAAACATCCCAGCTGTTCAATAACAAACTCTTGGTACCCGCATATTGAAATGCACTCCCCAAACTCATTATACCTTCTCCTGTAGCTATTTTTCCTGATCCAGTATTACAGGCACTCAATACGGTTAGTTCTGCCGGAATATTTAATGCAAACAACTCATGGCTATACAATAAATCATCTTCTATGGTATCTTTACTTTTTGTAAAGTATAATCTCGAGTTTTCTGGTCGTTCATGATCTAATTCTCCATGTAAGGCTAGATGTAAGATGTTATAGGTTGAAGCGTTTTTTTTGAAATTTGCTTCAATCGCTTCTGCGCCATAAAAGTACTGTCCTTCAATAATATCGGCTATGGCTCTGATTTCTTGTCGAGTTCCTGGTAAATCGTCATCTGTTCCTCTCAAGGTGGCCAGGCTAATTATATTTGTACTAGTGGTTTGTGTACTGTCTGAAAAAGAGAAGGCCAGGCATTCTTGTAAGGGAGCTGCAGTTTCGTTTTGAGAAAGCTTGCTAAACAACAAATTAGCAGCGTTGACATAAGTGATGGCGTAATCCTTTAACAAATAAGAGAATTGTTTTGGATTATTTGAGACTTCCTTTTTAGTAAGTAATAACTCAAAATTAAGATGCCATAATGGTCCGTCGGGAATGATGATCAATTCGTCTCCCTTAAATAAATCTGATACAGGGGATATCAGTTGATAGTAAAGTTCATAACCAATAGTTTTATATTCTTGGGTGTTTTTGGTAATAATGGCGTTCCGGAAGCTTTCTATCTTTTGTTCAAGATGAGGTGTGGTTAGGGTTTTGACCACAATATCATTTTTTGAGATCACAAAAGTATAGGTGGTGTTACTGGTAGTAAAAAACTCTAATAAGCTAGCTTGATCTGTAAGTTGTTGTTGTATTTCTTTTATAGATATTGTACTTTTTTGATGTTTGAGTTGGTAGTATTTAGGATACTCTTTTTCTAAAAAAGTAATCAATGAATCTTGCCTTAGATTGATATCAAATAATCGGTTTTCATAGTCCCGAAGTCTTAGCGTATCTACATTAGCTTTGGATTGTTCTTTGGTAATTGATGATTGATAAAAAGCGTGATTGATACGAAGCTCTTTTTCAAGATCAAGAATATTACTAGGTAATCCCGTAAAACTTTTGGCATTGGCGTTTCTCAACAATTCTTTTAATGTATTTGCTCGACTTTTTTCAATATGATAAAAAGCTTTGCTAATATGTTCTGGGTCTTTTGTTATCTTGTGTAATAGTAATTCAGTTTCAATAGCTCCCTTGTAAACTTCTCTAGCATTTTGGGCAAAAGTCACTTTGTCTTGATAATTCGTTAGTGTTTGTCGAATTGAGCCGATTAAGGTATCTGCTTTTTGATAGGTAATGATTGCTTTTTTAAGACGATCTATATTTTTATCTTTTTGATATAGTTTGATTAAAGTTTTACCCTTCCCTTCCAACGAGATTAAGGCTTCATTTTTGTTTAAATACGGAATACTATTTCCCTTTGTAATTGTGGTAATGGCCTCGTTATAATTATTAAGGGCTTTTTGGTAATCTTTTTTTTGTAAATAAACCTCTGCAATTTTATTGTAGAAAAAGGAAATAGGTACTTCACTACTGTATATATTTTTATGGATGGTAAGGGATTTGAAGTAATAAGATAGAGCTTGGTCAAAATTGCCAAGTTCTTTTTCAAGATTTCCTATTTTTTCATAAGAAAGAGCAATATGTGGATGAACATTTTCAAGATTATTTTGATTGACCTTTAGATTATTGGTATAGCATTGGAGTGCTTCAGGATACTTTCCCATTTCTAAATAAATATCTCCTAATACAAGATTAGAATTAGCTACTTTGGGGTGATTCTTATCAAAGAATTTTAATATTATCGATGAAGCTTTTTTATTATAGAAAATGGCTTGCTCATAATTTTTTTTAAACCTATGTGTAATAGCCATATTTTGATAGGCTGTTGCCGTTTGATAATGATTTTCACCAACGGTACGTAACGAAAAATCCATGGATTTTTTTAAATATAAAAGCGATTGCTCATAATTACCCATGTCCTGATATTTTGTGCCAATACTATTGTAGATTTTTGCGATGTTGGGGTGATTTTCTTCCTTAGAAAGATAAATGTCTAATGCTTTTTGTAAATAGTCTATCGAAAGGTCAAACAAACCTATATTGCCGTATAACAAATTAAATCCATAATAACCATTAGCCACATTAATACTATTTGTTCCAAATAGTTTAATATAACATTTTAAGGCTGTAGTATAATGATATTCTGCCAACTTATATTTCCCTATATCCTTGTAAAAATTACCTAATCCGTAATGAGAATGTGCAATATTTTCTTGATTTTCAGTTCCACTTTTTAGTTTTATATCTAATGACTTTTTTAAGTGAAATTCGGCTTTTTCATGGTTGGACAGATAATTATATGTAACCCCTAAACTATTATGTCCAAAGGCCGTTCTTAAATGATTTTTGCCGTATTCTTTTTCATCATTTTTTAATTCTTTTTGATAGTATTCTATAGCTTGCTGATATTTTCCTTGCCTTCTATATACCTTTGCTATTCGACCAAAAGAACTTCCTGTAGTAACATGATCTTCTCCTAGGGTTTCGATTCGTATGACCAAAGATTTTTGATAATATTCCAAGGCTTTTTCAATATAACCTTGTCGATGATTGAGTACTCCAAATTTATCATAAGACAAAGCGATGTCAGGATGATTTTCGGGATAGATTTTTCTTCGGATTTCTATAGCCTGTTTAAAATACTCCTCTGCTTTTTTAAAATCAGAAACGCTTTGTTCATAATAATGCCCAATGTTGTCATAAGCGTACGCCTTTTGACGGTTATTGGCTGGTAAATGTTGATTAGAAATTTCCAAAGCTTTATTGGCATTTTTCAAAGAGCTTTCGAAATCCGAAGTCAGTTTTTGTGTATTTGCAATCTTATTGTAACAACTCGCTGCCTTTTCCCAGACATTCGCTTTTTGATATTCGGGAATTGCTTTTTGATATAGTTGGATAGCATTTTTATACTGTCCCTCCCGTAATAAGGAATCGGCTTGTTTAAAAAAGGTGGAGGCTATAATAGTATCATTTTTGACTTGGGCATTTAGAAATGATAAAGCAAAAAATAATATCATAAAGAAGAGTGACGATAAAACTTTATTAAGATGCATAGGTGTGATATTGACGATAAAAATGATTAGAGGATTAAAAAATGTATTTATCCTTCATTTATTAATAGCAAAGAACGTAAAAATGTTACTTTTATAGTTTGAAATATTTAGCATGGATCTCGTAAGATAGATCCGTGGAAGAATTAAGAACACGATAAGCCTAAAAGTAACGTTTTACTGCTATAGCACATAAATCTATGAGCGTACAAGACGAGCGCAACATTTTAGAAGGTATTTCTAGGGGAGATGAAGCGGTGATAAAAACGTTTTATCGAACAAATATTGGCCATATAAAAAGGTATGTTTTGCAAAACTCAGGTAACGAAGCCGATGTAGAAGATGTATTTCAGGATGCAATGGTACTGTTGTATCAAAAATTGAAATCAAATTCGCTGGTAGTCACTGCTTCGATACATACCTATTTTTATGCGGTTTGTAAAAATATTTGGAGGAATCGATTGCGGAAAAATAGCAAAATGATTCGCAAAGCCGAAGTACTTGACCATCCCGAAGACCAACTAAGTGAAGATATTAGTAAAGATATCGAACAAAAAGAAAGGGAACACTTATATCGAAAATATTTTAGTAAATTAAGTGATACTTGCAAAAAAGTTTTAGGTTTAGTATTTGCAGGGAAAAGTATGAAAGAAATAGCGAGTGAGACGGAATACTCTGAAGGATATACCCGAAAGAAAAAGTTTGACTGCAAAAAATCGTTGATCGAAATGATCGAAAGAGATCCTATGTATAACGAGTTAAAAGCCGAACCTGAAAACTAAAGTAATGGAAAGAAGTCAGGAATTGTTTGAAAAAATAGAAGGCTACCTTAACCAAACCTTAACGCCAGAGGAGCAAACCGCTTTTGAAAAAGAGCTATTGGCGAGTACTGCCTTGCAAGAAGAGGTAGAAAAGCATAGGGTGTTGCACGAAACTTTGAGCGATACGGATACCCTGGCATTTCGGGAAAAATTGATTCGTATTAGTCAGGAGATTAAAGAAGAGGAACAAAAATCTACATCCGGGTTTTGGCAATATTGGAAAATTGCGGCTTCCATAGTGGTTATTATAGGGGTGAGCGCTTTGTTGTGGTTCTCAGGTTTTGGTAAGAATCAAAATGAAGACTTATACGCTACTTACTACGAACCTTTTCCAGTAGAAGATACCACACGTGGTGAGGATACTCAGGGTTTTGTAGATGTATTAAACAAATATTCCAAAGGAGAATATCAACAAATTCTTCCCAAACTAGAGGAAATAGTAAATGCAAAGCAAACCGATTCATTGGGTAATCGGTCATCCACAAATCAGTTTAATTTATATCTTGGGAATAGCTACATGAATACCAATCAAGAAAAGAAAGCGATTCCCGTCTTTGAAAGTATTGCTAAAAGCAGCAAATACTACGAAAATGCGCAGTGGTATTTGGCCCTTACCTATCTAAAATTAGGAAAACCTATAAAAACAAAATCTTTACTCGAAGGATTGATCCAATACAATGGTGTTTATAAAGACAAATCCGTTAAACTGCTCGAAGAGCTACCCTAAGTTGTAGTCTCTGTTTCATATTTAATTCTCTTTTATCATTTAAAAATACGGATTCCAATCTAGGTACGCAGCACTTCCTTTTTCCTAAAAAATCGCTTTATAGGGTAACAAATCCAAATCTCATAACACTTATCTAAAATTCCCTCCCATAATAAAATGAGATAAAGAAGTAAGTCAGAAAAAAGAAGCAATTATGAATGGTATTATTGAACACATTGAGCTTATTGAAAGAATTGATCAACTTATCCGTTTACAAGCTACGGGAACTCCCGGAGATTTGGCGCATCGATTAGGAATTTCCAAATCCAAATTGTACCGATTAATTAATACGATGAAGTCCTTGAATGCTCCAGTAGAGTATGATGTAGTAGTACAAAGTTATGTGTATTCGGAAGCTGTGGGGTTTAGATTTGGGTTTTACCAGAAGAAAGAAATCTTAGGACGATCCTACGCAATCGTAAGTTGAAGATCGAATGACAAAAAACAATTTTGTGAATCCTGTTCTTTGGTTTTTGTATTGGTCAACTCTTAACTTTGTACGTTTAAAACCTAATACACAAAAATTGGCCAGCTTATGACAAATACTCCAAAACTAGATATAGAAAACCTAATCAATTATTGGCTTCGACACAATCCCGATGATGGAGGGATTGTTTTAGACGAATATGGTTGGGTAAAGATTGAGGATTTATTAGCGGCCTTGGCAAAAAGAGATATTCATCTGGAAAAAGAAGATCTGATCGAAATGAATGCCAATTTTGATCCGGTAAAATGGAAAATAGACCTTACCCAAAATACCATCAAATCTTCACACGGCCATTCGATTGCTATTCTGCATGAAGATGCCACTTTTGTACCTTCTACGTTATATCATGGTACGGGAGCACAATATATCGATAGTATCAAAAAGGAGGGCTTAAAATCAATGAAGCGGCAGTATGTACATCTTACAGACGATGTAGATCTTGCTACCGAGGTTGGTAGCAGACATGGCACACCGGTTATCATCAAGATTGATACGGTTCAACTACTAGACAAAGGCTGGAAATTTTACAAGACGGAAAAAGACGTATGGCTTACCAGGGATATTCCTTTTGATTTTCTTTTGCTAGAATAGCAAACCCAGGAGTAGGTCAATTTTATAAAATTGACTTTGTTTTGTTTGCTTTCATTTAAAATTGTCTATAGCTTGTCATTGCAATATTCCGGAATACGCATTTTTTCTTCACATCCAGATTTGCTGTAATCGAATTGTTAATAGGGTTTGATACAGCAATGTTTGGTGACGACCACTACGTTGGATATGAGGAATACATTTTAATTCAAATCAATAATTAATTAAAATTTTAAACAATGAAAAAAAGCAAAATTTTTACAATGTTGATGATATGTATGGGGATATTGTTTTTTATGGGAACAGGTTTTTCTTCAAAAGCTAGTTCTCCAGTCGAGAAGGATGAAATTATTTCGAATGGAGAGTACAAGGTATGTACTAGTGTAAGGTTACCAGGAAATGTTTTTATGGATGGCCCATGTTCTACTGCTTGCGGATATAGTGCTGCAAAACAGTGTGCCTTTGATATTGCTAGAGGGCTTTATCCCGAGGCAGTATCGATAAGTGTAAGAACTTCTACTAAGCTGGCTCCAAGATGCCTATAATGTAAGGGGGTAAACTAGAGAGGTTTTTCTTCTCTAGTTTCTTTTCAAATAGAAACCAAAATTATAAGTATAAGTTAGCCGCTTTTTCCAGCTTTTTTCGAATTCTCTTACGTAGTGTTCTGGGTTCCAATACTTCAATACTTTCTCCAAAGCCAAGAATCAAACGGTCCAACTCAAAATTTAGATGTACATACAGTTTAATGGTCACACTACCATCTTCATGTTTTTCAATAAGTTCTTGAGAGTGATGAAAAGGTTTAGTGATCACATAGGGGGCATTATTACGATCCACTTTGAGCAATACTTCTTGTAATTGCTCATCGTTAAGCACGGTTACTCCAATAGTGTTTTTGAAATACAAATCTCCATTAAAACTTTCATTTAGATAGGGTAGAGAAGTATCATAATCAATTTGTATGATACGATCTAATGCCAAAGTAAGTATGGGTTTGTTGGCTGTTATTTTACCTACCAAAAACCATCGGTTATTAAACTCTTTCAGAATAAAAGGATAAAATACAAATTCATTGGCCTGTCGCGCGGTAAAAGATTGATAAGTGATTTTTAAAACTATTTTTTTAAGGATGGCTTGATATAGCGTATCCAAATACTCCAGCCCTTTTAAATTTTCGTTTTTATCCAGATGAATGATTGCGGATTGATGGGTCTTTTCGGTATATACTTTGTCCTCTAATCGTTGAATGATCCCACCCAGTTCAGAGAATAAAGAGAAATCTTTAAACTGCTTCAGCATTTCTACGGTTTCGGATAAGACATTCATATCATTTTCGGTCAAAGGGATATCGGTAATAGAGTACTCCGGATCCGAATAGTGATAGTATTTTCGATCATATACGGCGATGGGGGCGTTGTACCCCAATTTGTCACTTCGCATCATCTGGATGTCGAGTTGCACCGTGCGTTTACTCACATTTACATCCCTACCTTCATATTCATATAAGGCATCAGAACAAGCCTCGATCAAAAGATCTAATGTCCATTGTCGATTGTTGTTTTGCAGGCACTTGTCAATGGTTTTGTAACGGATTAATGCATTTTTAGTTTGCGCCATAGCCTGTTGTTTTCCACAAAATTAACTCATATTTCTTACTGCGCAAAAAGATTGCGTAGCTCAATTCGAGATTTGTGGTATCAAAATCAAAAAACTCTTAAAACAAACAGCTTAGTGGAAAAACAAAATCAAAAAATTAGTAGGGGAATTGTAAATGGAGATACCAAAACAATTAAGGCTTTTTATCGGCATAACTATCAAGGTGTACGAAAAATGATTCTTCAACATTCGGGAAGGGAAGAAGATGTTGATGATATCTTTCAGGAAGCCCTGGTATTTTTATTTCAGAAATTAAAACAGGAACATTTTGTGTTAGAAAGCTCTATACACGCTTACTTTTATGGAGTATGTAAGAATATGTGGAGAAACCAACTACGTAAGAAAAGAAGATTTGCAACAGCATATCCTCTAGAGCGGAAGCTTGCCGATACTGCTGATATTATGGAAGCTTTCGAACAACAAGAGCGACAGCGTTTGTATCAAAAGTATGTTCTGAAATTAAACCTCTCACAAAAGAAAGTACTCGATCATTTTTTAGAAGGGAAATCCATGCAAGAAATCGCAAACCTGATGGGATATACCGAAGCTTATGCACGCAAAAAGAAATTCAAAACCAAAGAACAACTTATGGCAATGATAGAGCGAGACCCTTTGTATCGAGAAATAACTAATCGAGATTCCAAACGCTATTTTCAAAAAGTTAGATCTCTACGCAAATTAATTGCGTAGTTATATCAAACATTTGTAGTAACATTATAACGGGCAATGTAAGATTGCCAAACAGAAATAAGATGGAAAACAAGAAAAACATCACCGGAAAAACATTAATCGATTTAGGATTCAGATCAGGAAAGTGGTTTCCTGAGGCCATCGATCATATCAATACGTATCAATTACAAGGAGAACAAATGATGGGCTATCTGGAACAGTTCAAATCACCTCCATTGGTGGATTTACATGCAGACACGGTTCCGTTTTCGGTGAACATCAAAGCCGAAAATGAGTTAGAAGAAAGTAATGTAAACTCGGTTGTGAAATCGATGCAAACCTTGATGAAGACACCAACCCTGGTAGATGGTGCGATTATGCCTGATGCGTGTCCTACGGGACCAGAAGGTACCATCCCCGTGGGTGGAGTGGCTGTGGCCAAAAATGCCATTCATCCAGGGATGCATAGCGCTGATATTTGTTGCTCAGTGATGCTTACCGATTTTGGTAAAATGGATCCTAAAAAAGTATTGGATGCTGCGGACCAACAAACACATTTTGGTCCTGGAGGTAGAGATCGAGATACGCAATATCGATTTCCAGAAGCTTTGCTTAAGGATTTTGAAGGTAACTTTATGCTGAATAACGAAAAGATGATCCAGGCCGCAAGAACTCACTTGGGAACCCAGGGTGATGGTAACCATTTCTTATTCGTGGGGACTTCCAAAAAAACGGGTAATACCATGATGATCACGCACCATGGATCCAGAGGAGTTGGAGCCAACTTGTATAAAACCGGAATGAAAATTGCCGAACGTTATCGAAGAGAAATGTCTCCAAAAACCTTGAAGCAAAATGCCTGGATTCCTTTTGATACCGAAGAAGGACAAATCTATTGGGAAGCTTTGCAGATCATCAGAAAATGGACGAAGACGAATCATGAAGTGATTCATAATGCCACTTTGCAAGCTTTGCATGTAGATGGATGGGACCGATACTGGAATGAACATAATTTTGTGTTCAAAGATGAGGATCGATTTTATCATGCCAAGGGTGCGACACCATTAGACCCTAAGTTTATGCCAGACATCACCGGACCAAGATTAATCCCGTTGAATATGGCAGAACCGGTATTGATCGTAAACGGAGATACTACAGCAACCAACCTTGGTTTTGCACCGCATGGTGCTGGGCGTAACACCAGTAGAACCCAGCATAGAAAAAGCAAGGAGGGTAAAACGTTTGACGCCATTTTTGCTGAAGAGACTCAAGGATTGGATGTACGCTTCTTTTCAAAAGAGATCGATATTACCGAACTCCCAAGTGCCTACAAGAATGCCGAAACGGTAAGAAACCAGATGGAAGAATTTGGCTTGGGTACAGTAGAGGATGAGGTAATGCCCTACGGGAGTATCATGGCAGGTGATTGGCAAAAAAACGCTCCGTGGAGAAGGAAAAAAAGAAGAAGATAATGGAGAATTTGAAATTGAACGTGTTTAAAGTTCTTACCAATAAGATTACAAAAGAAGAGTTTGAAAAAATGCTTTATCAACCCCATGTTATTCGACAAATAGAATCTAATGAGTTTATTGAAAATTTAATCAATATAAATTATAGAGATAAGCATTGGAAATATGAATTAAGGAAAAAGACTTCAGATTACTTTTCAGAAGAGGATTTTCTAATTTCTTTGATTAAGTCACACTGTATTGATCTAATAGCAACCAAAGATTATGATAGGATTAAACACGTGTGTAGTGATTTAGGGTCTTTGTATGATTCATATTATGGAGAAGAATATACTACTCTTCTTAGTTTTAATAATTTTGATTGTGAATTCTATGCTATAGAGGGAGGTTTTGGTTTAATTACTCCTGAAAAGTTAATTGAACAAGTAAGATCATATGCAAGATTATTTTTGGAAGCATTTGAATCAAAGAATAGTGTAGATGAATTACTGAATCTTTCTGATGGAATATTTGAAGTTGAACAAAAGAATGTTTTAGATTATGAAGATCTAGTAGAATATTCAGAAAACCGTATTTTGAATATTGAGTCTAAAAACAAAACTTACAAGAATATTGGTAGTTTAGGATATGATGATAAAGTAATTGATAATATATATACGGAGGCAAAAATCTCATCAATATCGAAAGCTAAATCCTTGGCATTAATGTATCTTTTAGTTGGTTTTCCCTTTGTTATTGCAGGTATACTTGGGGTTTTAAATGAGAAAGATAGCACATTTGTTTATGTAAGTGTGCTTATTGGCTTCGGAATGGTTGTAACCGGTTTGTACTACCTTTTATTCTTACTAAAGAATAGAAATTTATAGTTTTATTATACTTTAATAGACAGAAACTCTTAAAACCTAATCATGCATACCATAGAAAACGATTTGCTACGTGTACAAATAGATCCTGTAGGAGCCGAACTGGCTAGTGTTTTTAAAAAAAGCGCACAACAGGAGTATATGTGGCAAGGAGATCCAAATATCTGGGGCAGTCAGGCCCCAGTACTTTTTCCGATCATCGGGGGATTAAAGGAAGGAACTTATTTTTTTAACGATACCACTTATCAATTGCCCAAACATGGTTTTATTCGATACAATCAAGGACTAAAAGTAGATCAACAATCACCCACCAAGGTATCTTTTTCACTAGAGAGTAATGCCGAGACATTGACCATGTATCCCTTTCGGTTTTATTTTGAAGTGGCTTTCGAATTGATCGAAAACAAGATTCAGGTATCTCATGTCGTAAAAAACGAGGATACTCAACGGTTGTATTTTAGTGCGGGCGGACATCCGGCATTTAATTGCCCTTTGAAAGAAGACGAAAGCTATGAGGAGTATTACATTACGCTAGGTGATGGAAAAGAACAAGAGAGTCACCTATTGTCTAACGAAGGATTGATACAACAGGATACCATTACCGTTTTTGAAGAAGGGAAAATCCAATTGACAGATACCTTGTTTGATCATGATGCGCTCATCTTTAAAGGAATTCATGCCAAGGAAGCTACACTACATCATCAAACAAAAGGAGCCATCCTAAAGATGAATTTTGAAGATTTTCCAGATTTGGGGATCTGGGCAAAACCCAAGGCACCGTTTGTATGTATCGAGCCCTGGCTAGGTCATGCCGATGTAGTAGATACCACTCAAAAATTAGAAGAAAAAGCTGGGATACAAACCTTGGATCAAGGGCAGACGCATACCAGTACATATAGCATTACGATCTTTTAATTTTGCTTGAAATGATTCTAAATACCATGATTTATGGCTAAAAATCATCGAATTTATTTTCAGAATCAAGGATTAATTACATATTTGTACCAGATTTGAAAACCAAAAAAACACGTTTTATAACGAATGACTGAAGTTTATATACATAAAAAGAGCGCTAAAAAGCGGTTTATGCAACCTGAGGTATAGGTATAAAACTGTAAAACGACTATAAAAAAGAAAGCGCTCAAGAAATTGGGCGCTTTTTTTGTAAAAAAAATGATATGATGTTTTGTAAATCTAAAATAAACCCGCTTGAAGGATAAGTCTAAGACCTACAGAGACTTGCATGTATGATTACTATCTGTTGAAAAACGGACAAGAATTCTATTGCCTAATTTTTAGTGTAACTATCTGATAGCCAATAAAATAATTTGAAATTTTATTTGCGTAATTCAAAAACTCATTTCATATTTGCACCGTCAAAACGATTAATGTTCATGACATGATTATACTGAGACGGACATTGAGCTCGTCGAAGTGTAAGCAAGAGAATAAATAATAATCTATAAAACCGAAGTACAATGATTGTTGAAATATCAAAAACTTTAGCTGCAGGAGAACCAGGTTCTTTTCAGCTACCGCTTCGGGACTTCACTATACAATAGTTGCTATATGATAGTACAAGAAGTCCGAAGCCCAAAAGTTTCGGATTTTTTTGTTGCTACGCTATCAGCCAGAGTCAAAACTCTGTAGAACACTGAAGCTGAACACTGAGCCTGCCGAAGTGTGTCGAAGTGAGTGTGTCAAAACCATCCGAGATTTTATCAAAACAATGCGTAAAGCGTTAGGGATTACGGCGGCATCCTTTTGTGTGGAGTCCTGAGGTTCTCGAAGGGATCTACATAAAAGATACAGCCAAAAGCCCGACCCACTGTCACGATAGTGCAGTAGGGGGACGCCCAAATTTTTGAAATCATGGGAAAGAAACTAAGCGGAAAAGACCTGATTAAACTGGGTTTTCCGAAAAACAATAGCATTAATGTGACTTTGGGTCATATCAATAGATATCATAAACGAATAAAAAAAGAACAAATATTAACTGAAGCCAAAAAAGTGCTGCTCAATCCCGAAAATTATAAAGGGGATGGAGTTTGGGGTAAGGTAGCCGAAAGTTTACTAAGCCCGGTCGAGGTAAAAAGACACGCTTTGAAAACGACACGATCTCCTTTTGCAATATATGGCGAAAATGAAATCGATGATCAGGCAAAATACCAACTGTATGATGCATTAAAATTACCGGTAGCCGTTGCAGGAGCATTAATGCCCGATGCACATACAGGATATGGATTGCCAATTGGTGGAGTGTTGGCCACCCAAGACGCTGTGATCCCTTATGGAGTAGGAGTGGATATAGGATGTAGAATGTGTTTAACGATATATCCGATACCAGTTTCTTTTTTGAAAGGAAAGAAACACCAACTCGAAAACATACTGGCAGAGCATACCAAATTCGGAATGTACGAAACCCATAAGATCAAACATGATCATGAGGTGTTTGAACGAGATGAGTTTACAACCATTCCATTTGTAAAGCGATTAAAAGACAAAGCCTATAAACAATTGGGAACCTCTGGAGGAGGAAACCATTTTGTAGAATTTGGCGAGGTAACCATTACCGATGTCGACAACGCTTGGGATTTGCCGGTGGGATCTTATATAGGATTGTTATCACATAGTGGATCTCGTGGATTGGGGGCCAATATTGCCAAACATTATACCTATCTGGCCACAAAGCAATGTCCGTTGCCCAAACATGTGCAACAACTAGCTTGGTTGGATATCAATACGCACGATGGGCAGGAATATTGGCTGGCCATGAACTTGGCAGGAGATTATGCAAAGGCATGTCACGATGATATTCATAAGAGAATTGGAAAACTACTGGGATCAAGACCAGTAGCCAAGATTGAAAATCATCACAATTTTGCCTGGAAACAAGAGGTAAATGGTGTGGAGTGTATTGTACACAGAAAGGGAGCTACCCCAGCCGCCAAAGGCGAGTTGGGAATCATCCCGGGATCGATGACGGCGCCAGGATTTATTGTAAGAGGACTGGGGAATGAGGCAAGTTTGCAATCGGCATCGCACGGAGCGGGACGAGTCTTATCCAGACGAAAATGTAAGGAAACCTTAACGCGTAGCGAAGTAAAAAAAGAATTAAAAGCGCACGAGGTAACCTTGATTGGCGGAGGGATAGACGAAGCACCCATGGCGTACAAGGACATCCATAAAGTGATGGCCAATCAACAAGAACTGGTGGAAGTGCTGGGGACATTTACACCAAAAATTGTAAGAATGGATACATAGAAGGAGGAAAGAGCATTACCGTTCACTTCGACAGGCTCAGTGTACGGTAAGCGCTCCATCTCTAGGAAGAAATAGGGATAACTCTGGAAATTTTGGTTCGTTTTTTCATCAATGGAAAAAATGAACAGGAAATAAAGAAAAAGAATTATGAATCAAAAGATAATACAAATAACTGCGGGTAGAGGTCCGGCAGAATGTTGCTGGGTAGTGGCCCAGGTACTTAAATATTTTTTGGAAGAGGTACAACAACAAGGTTTTGAATATACTGTCATTCAAAGAATCGCCGGAGTAGAAAACGGCACGGTACAATCGGCTACGGTACAGCTAGAAGGTAAAGAGCTGGATAGCTTTGTAAAAACGTGGATCGGTACTATACAATGGATCGGTACCTCGAGGTTTAGGAAGCATCATAAACGGAAAAATTGGTTTATCGGATTGTATGAATTGGAGCAAATCGCAAATCAACACATACATCAAAAGGATATCACTTTTGAAACCATGCGAAGCACCGGCCCTGGTGGGCAACATGTCAACAAGGTAAACTCGGCAGTACGGGCAACCCATCTGCCAACCAAAACCAGTGTGGTAGTGATGGATAGCAGATCGCAACATCAAAATAAAAAAGTAGCGATCCAAAGATTACAGGAAAAGCTGATTGCGATTGGCTTGGAGCAATTGAAACAATCGATCACCGATCAATGGGAAAATCATCTCTCGGTACAACGGGGAAATCCCATACGGGTGTACAAGGGATCAGATTTCAAAAAACAGAAGAAGGTAAAGACCTTCAAAACAAAAAGAAATCAACTCAAAAAAGAGTTGCGTAACGAATTAAAGAACTAGAACAATGAATAACCTATTAGATAAGTACTTGCTTCAGGCGCTGGATGCATACCCATACAATCTCGACGAGGTGGTGGAGTCTTTGAACTATGCCCTATCGTATAACGAAAAGAATCCGATGGCGTTGTGCTTACTGGGGCAGATCCATGCCGAGAGCCTTAAAAATTATGAAGTAGCCAAAGAATATTTTCAGCAAGCTTTGGCAGAAGATATGTATACGTTGGAGGTGTACCCAAAATACATCAATGTATTACTATGGAATGAAGATTACAAAGAAGCCGAAAAATTGATTGATTTTGCACTAACAGTAAAAGGAACGGATAAAGCGATGTTATATCTTAAAAAAGCCATTCTTTTTGAACATAAAAGAAAGTATAAAAAAGCTTTAAAATGTTTGAAGTTGGCCAAAACCAATGCCTATAACAATCAATTTATTCATGATTTGAAAGAGGAGAAGAACAGAATCAAAGGCAAAATGCCAAGGAAAAAAACTGAGAATCAGCCCTCTGGAGAAGCGAAAAAGGACAATTAGGAAAATCTTGTAAGATTTCGTATATTAATACTATCAATGAACCAACATAATATACATATCGAAAAATTACAAGTACTGCTTGGGCAGTGTGATAGCAGATGGATTTTAATCAAATCCGTCGGCGGGACGTATGTAGATTATGGTGATTCTTTTACATAAGGAATACCAGAAAAATCAATATATCAGGAGCGTCCAAGAAATTGGGCGCTTTTTTTGTGGTATACAAATAGATAAATACATAAATCAACAAACACCTAAGTAAATGACCTCGGAGAAACCCATGAAGTAGTGATCAGAATATAATTTTGATTACCACGCAAACCTCAGAGGATTTAAATCTCGATTATCGAGTAAAACAGCAATTTAGGATTGCAACTATTGAATGATTTGAACGTAGTTTAATTGTAAAAACGAATACAAAGTAAAAACACCTTAAAAGTGATTGTAAAAAAGCAAATCGCTGATCTGTAAATGATTGCCTAAACCCCAAAAAATTCGCTAAATAGCGAATAGGGATATCTTTGCTTTTATTTATTGTAACTATTTGATAATCAATAAAATAAGTGTTAAAAAATTTGTAGATTTAAGAAAATATTTAGATATTTGGTACTCATTAAAACAATAAATAATATCTGTAATATTGACTACGCAAAATGAATGCGTAGTACTCGCAGAGATTTGTAGAACATATAATTTAAAAACAACTAAAATGTAAACAATGAAGTATAGTAAATTTTATAACAAGGATCAGGAGCTAATAGCCTTCCTGTTGGCCGATACTTTTGGAGGCATTCTTGGCGTAGGATTAGATACTTCGGTTGTTGATCCTCTTCCAGCCAACATGCACCAACCAAAAAGCATAAAAAAACTGAAAAGAGTAGTTGCAACTATATGTAAAAACTCTGGCGAGGTAGGAATTAGAGATAATTATACTTCCCGCAAGGCTTTAATTTCATAAAGCTGGTTTTTAGTAAAAGGAGTCACATAGGCTGGTTTTGATAACCCGCCGGTTTGATTGCCCTTAGTATCGGTTACTTGTTTCCTAGACGATAAGCGTATCGTATCGCAATAGGTGTTCTTTGGTGTGTTGATTCGCGCAAAAGAACTTAGTCAAACATCGATTGCCACAGATAGTGCTTAGGACTAAGGATCGACTAGGAATTGGTAATACGCTGATCCATTATAAATAATCCAACTGCAGTTGTCGGTTACCCAAAGGGGGAAAGTAGGGTGCCGCAACTGTACAGGATGTCTCTTTCCCAAAACCAAATGACCATTTCCCATGGGTATCAGGTAGGCAATACATGCCAATCTGGGGGTAGATACCTATGGCGTATCCCAAACACGGAAAACAAAAAAACAACAAACAACATGAAAACTTTGAAATACATATTATTAGCAATACTCCTAGGAATCAACTTAGTCTCTTGTGAGGCTCCTCCAATCCAGGATGAGGTTGGAATCGATCAAATCGAAACCGTTTCTATCAATGAGGATGAGGATGAGGAAGCAGATCCAGAAAAAGACGGGTAACCTTAATTTTATTAGAGCTTGATATATTATCAGGCTCTATTTATTTTTGCGTAATTTTAAGCAAAAATTTTGCTAATGCAATTTTGGTATAGATCCTTTCTGTATGCACAATTTTTATTTCTAGTCTTTAGTTGCTCGACCAAGGACCAAGAAATCGTTAGCGAACCCACCCAATTCAATTTGATTAAGGAAAAAGTTAAGCTTGCAAATGATAAAAGCCTAACTGTTAAGGAGCGTAAGACGCATCTAAAAATTGCAGATAGTATCATTAGTGGATTACCTGATAACCTAACAAAAGTAGGACAAATTCAAGATCTATCTGTTGATTATTATGTTCTAAAAGATTTTGAGCGTTACAAAAATCTTAATGAAGAGGCCTTAGTATTATCTAGAGTTATTGGTGATTCATCAAGGATTGCAAAATCTTACTACAATTTGGGAGTTTTTTATAGGTTTAATGATCCTGAAATGGCTTATAAACAGCTTTATGAGGCGAAAAAAATATACGAAGTTTTTGAAAAGGACAAGAACAAAGACCCTAAAAGTTTTGCTTATAACCATGGTAAAGTTCTAATAGATCTAGCAAAAATTAAGCGAAAATCAAAAGATTATGTAGAGAGTGAATCTTTGACAATTAAAGCACTTGAATTATTCAATTTAGTTGGGAAAAAGAAGTATATAACTATTTGCTATACAAATTTAGGTATCACTGCCAAATATTTAGAAAGGTATGATGACGCAATAGCTTATCATAAAAAAGGTATTGAAATTAGAAAAGGAACGGATCTGGAAACAAAACAAACTCTCATTTCCTTAAATAATATTGGGACCACTTATAAGTCTCAAAAAAAATATGATGATGCTAAGAAAGTATACCTTGAAGCTTTACTTTTTAAAGATTTTTTAAAGGATAATCCTCGAAATAATGCTAGATTAATAGATAATTTGGCGTATGTAAAATTCCTATCTAATGATTTAGAAAATATACCGGAGCTTTTTTTTGAAGCTTTAAAAATAAGAGATAGTATAAGGGATAAGGATGGTTTGACCACTAGTAATTTGCATTTAGCAGAATACTTTAAATCAATAGGTGATCATGGTATTTCCAAGAGATATGCTCTTAAAGCAGAAAGTATTGCTAAGGAATTAAATCACCATGATGATCTATTAAAATCGTTTCAAATGTTGTCTGAAGTTAGCAGAGGAGAAGAAGGGTTAGCTTATTCCAAAGCTTACATCAAACTAAATGACAGTTTGGTGAGGGAAGAACGGCAGTTTCGAGATAAAATCGCACGTATTCAATTTGAAACCGAAGAAAAAGAACAAGAAATTGTAGAAAAAGAACAGCAAATTGCAGCTGTAGAAAGTCAAAATACGATTTATCTCTTAGGAATGTTATTGTTGGTCATGGGAATCACTTTTGCCATCTATTTCTTTAGACAGCGTACCAAATACCTGGCGCAACAAAACCAGATGGTACAGTTTCAAGCCAGCTATGAAACCGAAACCCGGATCTCTAAACGGTTGCATGATGAGCTGGGGAATGATATTTTTCAGGTGATGTTGCAATATCAAAACGATCCCCATGATTCGCAGATCCTGGAAAAACTAAATACTACCTATGCCAGGGCACGAGATATTTCCAGAGAAAACAATGAGTTCGATATTGATGAATCCTTCCCTGAAGAACTAAGTGATATGCTAAAAAACTATACCAAAAATGGGATACAACTCTTGGTTCGTGGATTAGACAAAATCAACTGGCAAGGATTTGAAGCACCAGTAAAAATCACAGTCTATCGGGTACTACAAGAATTGATGACCAATATGCAAAAACACAGTCAGGCCAGTATGGTGGTTTTGGTATTTAACCAGGATAATAATACACTACACATCAAGTATACCGACAATGGGGTGGGGATCGATAAAACACAGCTACAATCCAAAAATGGACTACACAATACAGAAAAGCGTATTCGTGCTATAGATGGAACCCTTATCTTTGAATCCGAAAAAGAAAAAGGGTTTAAAGCTAACATCAGCATCCCTAATTAAAACGTTTACAAAATGTTTACGAAAGTATTGGTGGCAGAAGATTATGAAATTGCCAATCAAGGAATCATAAAAGTACTGAATGACAATATTGGTATTGCCGAAATTGAGGAAGCCAAATATTGTGATGATGCTTATCTTAAGTTTAGAAAAGCATTTCAGGATGATGCCCCGTTTCAGTTGCTTATTACGGATCTTTCTTTTCGGGAAGATCATAAAATACAAGTTAGAACCTCAGGCATCGATTTGATCAGAGATGTACGATTGATACAACCTGATATCAAGGTGATTGTATACTCTCAAGAAGATCGCCCAGACAAGATCAATATGTTGTTTGAGAAATACAAAATCAATGGCTATGTGTGTAAGGGACAACATGCCATCAAAGAATTGATCCATTGCGTTGGTGGTGTGTTCGAGGGTCAAACCGTGTTACCGCCCGAACTTACCGAAATGGCGGATAACGATGGTTTTGTAGAATTAGACGACCTGGATATGATTTTGCTAGAAGAACTGGCCAAAGGTTTTACCAAAAAGGAAATAAGACTCAAACTGATCGCCGAAAACATCACACCCAATGGCGAAAGCTCTATAGATAAAAGAGTAAGTAAGCTTTTTGATAATTTTCAGGCCAAAAATACTACACATTTGGTTGCGATTGTAAAAGATATGGGGTTGTTATAATAACTTTATCTTTTTGAGAAATACTGGTGTTCATTTCTTTTGTGGTGTATTCCTCTCGCTATGCTCGTCGGATACAATAAGAAACAAACCAAAGAAAAGTACACTTTTTTATCTGTTTGTTTTTATTGTTTTTCAATTGTCAGATAGAATTCGCCATTATGAGGTAAATGAGTATCAAACTAATTATTATGTCTCATTTCATAGGAATTTTTTAGCTCCCGCTAAAAACCATCCTGAAAACTCCGCGGCGCTATACGCCTGAATCTCGGAGCTTTATCAGGATTATTCTTTTGAAAAGAAAAACCCACCAATATTACCAAATCGTAAAATTTTCTAAAAAAAATCACCCGTTTTACAGAAATCTGTAAGGAGATGTTGTGCTGTCGATTTAAGTTTGTATCAACTTAGCAATGGGGAATATACGGAGCAGTAAATTGCTGATCCATAATTAGAAACAGTACAAACTAACACAATGATGAATCAAGACCAAACCATCATCACAGGCATCATTCAAGGGGACGAAAGAATTTTAAACTGTTTTTACAAAGAGAATATACGATACGTACAAGGGTATATTCTTCGCAACTATGGAAACGCAGAAGATGTAGAGGACATCTTTCAGGATGCGTTGGTCGTGTTGTACCAAAAACTAAAAGCCGGTCTGCTAGAGATCAGAGTGCCTGTACGCACGTATTTCTATGGCATCTGCAAGAATCTTTGGCGTAACCGTTTGCGTAAAAAAATGAGATCGGTAGTCAATCATGCACATCATCGCTTTGATGAAGAAGTAGATGAGATCGGGTTCGAGGATATCGAAAACCAGGAACGAGAATTGTTGTACCGCAAACACTTTCAGAACCTAAGCGCTGATCACAGGGAATTATTAGGCTTAGTGTTCGAAGGGAAATCCATGAAAGAGATCTCGCAGATCAAGGGCTATTCGGTAGGGTACACTCGAAAAAAGAAGTTCCTGGCCAAAAAGAAGTTGTTGCGCATGATCGAAGAGGATCCAATGTACAACGAACTAAGAGCAGTTTGCTAAGTAGAATAAGCAAACAAAAAAGTGAATCGGATAGATGGCTTTCAAAAATAAATTTGGAAGTCTGGATTAAATCGCAAATATTTGTATAACAGAATGGTACAAAAAATCAAAAATATCACAACGATCTCACTGCATAAGCAGTGTAATTACCGTTGGATCCAGAACGGGTCTTTACGGGATTGGGCGTTGTATAGCTATTTTTGATTGTTTTATGAGATAAAATAAACACAAAAACTAGATATAACCAGAAGCGTCCAACAAATTGGACGCTTTTTTTATGAATTTTTTTCATCCAATGTACATACGCTAATACATACATAAAAATCACATTTGGAAGGTAAGCATCAGAGAGACAGTAGTATGCGATAACGATCCAATATCTGCATAAAGCGGACAGGAATTCCTATGTCTTAAAATTAAATGTAAGTAATTGACAATCAGTAAATTAAATCAAATTTTTCTTGTGTATTTCAAATATAGTTTTCATCTTTGCTTTGTGATTAAACACATCAAAACGAACAGCTCACATAACAATAGATAGAAAAGAAAATACATTTAAAAACAGAAAATCATGACACCAATTTGCACACTACATAGACTAAATCGCCTGGGAGCTAAGCAGGTGATCTACTGGTCTAATGTGTACATAAAGGGTGTCTGTAGTATAACAAGAAATAGGAAGCGTATGTAGTAGTTGCATCACATCCTAAGATCTAGAAGAAGACGCCCGAACACGGCGTCTTTTTTTATGCCCAATTTTTTCGGGCAACACACCAAGGAATATAGTTCAATCGGAGAGAACGTTGGGTTACGACCCCAGAGATGCGAGTTCGAGTCTTGCTATTCCTATCAGAATACAAACCATGTCTAATCCATAAATGATAAAACAATGGAAACTCACGTTACTAGCCAAAAAACAAGAACCAAGGGTTGGAAGCAGTTGATCACCGCAACAATGACGAGGTGGGCTGCAAGCTATATTCAATCCATGAGCAAAGCCTTGTACCCTCCTGAAACTAAAGGGGTACAAAGTAAAAACGATAGGCATCGTAGTTTTTATAAATAAACTATAGCTGTCCATCGACTTACAAAACAACAATATGTTGTGTGTTGATAGAACCCTGATCCAATGGGGCAGGATTGGGGTTCGACGTAGCGCCCTGCTATGGCATGGGATACATAGCGGGGCTTGATGAAGGATGTTTACAAACACTGTTTCTCTAACTCCTTAATAAAATACGAGGGATAAATCCCTGTTTTTTTATAGAAAGCTTTAGAAAAAGCTTCGGCATTATTAAAACCAATGTCTTGCGCAATAGCTTTTATGGTATATTTTCTAAAAATGGAATCCGTTTTTAGTTTATCGATCACATATTCGATACGTAAATCGTTGATATAGGCACTAAAACTCTTTTCTTTAAAGGTATTGATCACTTTGGATAGATAACTAGAGTTCGATC
The DNA here is from genome assembly GCF_056160245.1 of Aquimarina sp. AWH4_224. Classification (NCBI taxonomy): domain Bacteria; kingdom Pseudomonadati; phylum Bacteroidota; class Flavobacteriia; order Flavobacteriales; family Flavobacteriaceae; genus Aquimarina; species Aquimarina sp. AWH4_224. The sequence continues at coordinate 577,811 of NZ_JBSWWU010000002.1, forward strand.
CAAAGCTTTTTGCCAGATCTTTGGCATTTAGATTAGATTTTAGATATCCTTTTTGGTCTTCAAATTGTTGCAATTGATCAATTAAATGATCAAAGGTTTCCTTAGTGATACCCGAAGAATTTGTTGTGGCAGTAACGATTTCCTCTTTTTGATCTTGAGTAGTAGTTTCTTCTAATAGTTTGGTAAATCGTGTTTTATAGAGTCTTTGTCGATAGTAGTAATAGGCAATACCCACCAAGCTTAAGCCCAAAAGGACCAAAATGATGATATTTTGCGTCGAAATTTTGGAGTTTTGTTGCTCTAAGGATGCTATTATGTTTTCTTTTTGTTTAAATAATACAGAAGTATCATACTCTTTGAAAATTTTATTGTTTAGTTTACCTAGATTTTTATCAGAGATGCTATCTAGATATATTAATCTATTCAAATAGTAAAGTTGATTTTTTTTATCATTTTTTGCTAAGTAATAGTCAATAATTTCTTTGTATGCGACTCGAGATTCTGATATTAAATAGTTGCTAGATTGAGAGATGGAATCTATTTTTTTGTAATTCTCAAGTGCTTTTTGTTGATCCGAAAGAGCCTCATAGCATTTCCCTAAATGAAGGTATGCATCAATTAGATTGTATTTTTCAGAAAAGTATTTGTTTTGTGGTTGATGGAAAGCGTTTATGGCTTTTTTAATGTTTGAAATAGCTGGGATGTAATCCTTTTGGTAATAGTTAATAACACCCTCGTGCAACCTAAAAAGATCTTGAATCGTCTTGCCTTTAGACATTTTTATTCCTTTGTTATTAAGAACAATTGCTGAATTAATTTCTCTTTTTTTTCTGTAGGAATCAACAAGTTCAGAAAGAGTAGATAGATAACTTAAAGTATCATTTTCGGTTTTCCAATTTTTAGAACCTTCATGGCGTAGTGATTTTCTAAATAATTGCTTAGCCTCTTCATACTTTCCTATCATCATTTTTAGGGTGCCGATATTATGTTGAATTATTGCCTTAAAATCGGGATCTTTTCTTTTTTCGGACCACTCTAAACCTTCTAGAAAGTTATCTAGTGCTATGTCAAATTTTCCTTGTCGATAATAGAGCATTCCTTTATTTACGTATAAAACGGAGGGATAATATTTGTAATTTGATTGTTTACCATAAATTATAGCACTATCCACGTAAGGTAAATATTGTTCATAATTTTTGGAGGAATAATAGAAGCTCGCAACTAAGCGGTATCCATTGGCAATTTTATTAGGATCCTCTTCTTGTTTGGTTTTTTCAAGAATTGCCATTGCATACGATTTAGCTTTTTGCAAGTTTGATTTTTTATAATCATTGTAAATTTTGAATAATTCTGAATAATCTAAAGTAACTAGTGAGTCAACAGACTGCCCATATCCAAAGCAGGAAACAGTAACACAGACAGTAAAAAGTATTTTGGTAATGGTATTCATCAATAAAAGGTTGTTTATAGGCACTGTTTCTCTAATTCCTTAATAAAATACGAAGGATAAATCCCTGTTTTTTTATAGAAAGCTTTAGAAAAAGCTTCCGCATTATTAAAGCCGATGTCCTGGGCGATGGCTTTTATGGTATATTTTCTAAAAATGGAATCCGTTTTTAGTTTATCGATTACATATTCGATACGTAAATCGTTGATGTAGGCACTAAAACTCTTTTCTTTAAAAGTATTAATCACTTTGGATAGATAACTAGAGTTAGATCCAAAGCTTTTTGCCAGATCTTTGGCATTTAAGTTGGATTTTAGATACCCTTTTTGATCTTCAAAGCGCTGCAATTGATCAATCAAATGATCAAAGGTTTCCTTGGTGATACCTGATGAATTTGCTGCAGTAACGATTTCCTCTTTTTGATCTGTAATAGTAGTTTCCTGCAATAATTTGGTAAATCGGGTTTTATACAGTCGTTGACGATAGTAATAATAGGCAATACCAAACAAACTTAATCCCAAAAGGATCAGAATGATGACATTTTGTATTGAAATTTTGGAGTTTTCTTGTTCCAAGGATGCTATTAGTTCTTCTTTTTCTTCAAGGAGAATGGGAGTGTCGAATTCGTTGTTCAACTTATCCGTAGTGGACTTATATCTGCCATGAAAGATACTATCATTATACAATAACCGATTGATATAATGGAGCTGATTATCTTTATCGTTTATCGATTTATAATACTTTATTAATTCTGGATATGCGGGCCTAGCTTCCGAAATTAAATCATTGGATAGATTAACAAAAGAGTCCATTTTCTTAAAATATCCTATCGCTTTCTCTTTTTGGTTTAAAGCTATATATGATTTACCTAGAAAAAAATATCCACTCATTAAATTATGATAGCCATAAGTTAAATTATAATTACAACTTAAAAACTCTTTAATACCCTCCCTAATTGTAAGTATTGCGCTATTGTAGTCATTGTTACAGTATTCTAATATTCCTTTGTTCAAAGTATAAACGCCTTTTATATCGGTAATTTGAGACATTTTCTTTCCTTGATTATAAAAGTAATGAGCTGAATCAATTTCCTTGCTTAATCTATAAATAGTTGTTAAATCAGCAAGAGACATTAAGTATCGTAATGAATCTATTAATCTTTTGTTTGTTTTTAAATTCTCGTATTGAAGGCATTTTTTGTAAAGTACTTTTGCTTCCTCGTATTTCCCTAATTTTCGTTTTATGTGGCCAATTTTGGAGTTAAAAACAGATTTATAGTACAAAGAATTCATTTTTTCAGAATTTTCTAATCCTTCTAGATAATACTCCAATGCTCTATTATAATCCCCTCTTAGTTGAGTTATTATCGCTTTGGTGTTACACATCGCTCCGGTTTGTAATACATGTTCTGTGTTTTTAACTTTTGCGAGACCACTATCAATATAAATGATCTGTTTTTCGTAATCGTCACCAACCAGATAAGATATCCAATGATAACCTCTAGCCATTTCAGAAATGCTATCTAGATTTTTTGCTTTTTGAAGATAAGCATCTGCAAAAATTCTATTTTTATCTTTTTTAAGGATATCTTTTTTCTGATAGAGTTCTTCAAACTCTAGATTTATTAAAGAATCAATAGACTGCCCATACCCAAAGAAGGATAGAAATATTAAAAGGATCAGAATTGAAATACTTCTTTTAAAGCGCATACGATAGCATTTATTTCAGATCAAAAGTATCTAAATAAAGAGGTAGAATTCAAAAATCTAAGAGCTATTCGTTAAAATGCTACACGGTTTTTATAAAATCCGAGTCCGGGTTATTGTGGTTTGACACTGTGATACGTAAACTGCTGTGAATTTGACTTTTATTATTTAAATAATTGATAATCAATATTTTAAACTTTGTTTTTACAGTCGGATTTTATAAAATCAGACTTATTTTGCTTGCAAAACATATGATTCTCCCCCTACTTTTGATGGCAACAAAACGCAAGGTCCTATCCTTATCTCGAGAAAGTAAGTGACATTATGATTGCGATAAAAATGAATACAAACTCAGTAAAGGGAAAAACATGAATGTCATTATCAAACAAATAGAATTAATAGCACGAATCGATCAGTTGATCCGTCTGGAAGCTACAGGTTGTCCAGTTAGTTTATCCAAACGATTGGGGATTTCAAAAACCACTTTGTATCGCATAATCAATACCATGAAAGATCTAAATGCTCCAGTGGTATACGATCCATATATTGAAAGCTTTGTATACGAAGAAGAGGTGGGTTTTCAGTTTGGATTTTTCCATCGCCAGGTAAGTGCTTGATATGGGGAAACAAAATAGCTATCCCATCCAAAAACCCTATATTGGTAACGTATTGGAATAAAAACAAACGTGATCCATGGCTAAAAAAAGTAAGATCAATTATCGACAGCTTCTTATCGAAACCTTTTTTATCGTTTTTGCCGTTTTATTGGCGTTGGTGCTTAATGAGTGGCGTACCGCGGTAAAAGAACAAGACACGGTGGATAAAGTGCTCGAAAACATCGTAAACGAAATAGAAGCCAACAAAAAAGATCTGGAAATAAAATACAAATACCATCTCAAAACCTCTCAAGAGATTGGGAGATATTTGGCCAATGATAGTTTGTGGGAGAGTTTGCAATACAATTCGGGAATAGAAGCAGTAACTCAGTTAATGCCTAAAGGGATTTACAACCCCAATATGCAATCCGGCGCCTGGGATAGTGCTGTGCTAAGTGGGGTGGTCAATTCTTTTGATTATGAGGTGTTGTATACGCTTTCTAATCTGTATCAGGTTCAGGAAAGTGGCCCCAATAGCACCTGGAAAATTATTGCTGGTTTCTATTCTGAAGCCGATTCCTTTAATCGAGAGAATGCCAGACAATTGGCATTACGATTTCAACTGGCTTTTGGAGAACTCTATAATCAAGAACGAAGTTTATTGAATAATTACGAAGATGCGTTGAAAACGCTTCAACAATAGGATTTGATTGTGATTGAGATGGGTAACATTTCAATATGTTAGAACATATAAGTATATATTAGTCTTGCTCACTTTGTTTGGAGCATATAAAATCATACCATCAATGAAACACCTACTTCCACTTTGTCTTTTCGCTGTGTTGATTTCCTGTCAGAATAAGGAAACAGCTATTGCAACGCCAACTGATCCTGATAGTTATCAAATACAGTTGCAAGAACAGCAAGCAGAACAAGTATTGAATCAAAAATTTGGTACCGCAAAACCTGCAGCTTGGCTGGATGAAACACCTTCTTTTCTCAAGGATTTTCCAGAAGCGGATACTTTGGAAGTTCGGTTAACTCGATTTTTGGGTGCACGAAAAATAAAGGAATTATATGCTAATGGAAGCCTGGATAGTATCAAATATCCAATGGACAGCATAAAAAGAGGAGTATATGTCGTAAATGGGTATCGCGATGGGCAACAATTTGTGGTTATCGATGCCAATAACAACTACAGTTTTAAAGACGATACTGTTTTTTACTTTAAAAACGATTTTAAACATCGTATTCCCAAAGATCCTTTGCTTCGAGATAGCATTCCTTTTGTAACCATAGTGTATCAGGATTTTGATGGGGAACAACTCATCGAGAAAACCATGAAAGTAAAACCATTACCAGAAAAACTGCCTTATGAAGAGTTTTTGAACAAGGAGCAACTGAAGCAAATCCCTCCAAGGCAGCTAAAGGACAGTTTTGCTGTAAAACTGTTTTATCAGCAAGATTGGGAAGGGCAATTGCAGTTAGAGGATAACCATTATGTGGTTAATGTCATGAAGTGGTTCCAAGGTTCAAAAGTGCAATTTTATGAAGGCCCCAGAGAAGCGATTACAATCGATCCTCAACATCAAGGATACACCATAAAGGATAGTATAAAATTAGGAAATGCCTATTATATATTGGATAGCCTTACCCCAAAGAAGGATCAATTATTTATCCGAAAACTGGATATCGAAGCTCCAAAATGGGGATACCGCACAGGAGAAACTACGGTAGATTTTACATTCGAAAATATCGATGCAGAACAGAAAAAGGTAAGTGAGCTGTTTGATGGTAAAGAATATGTGTTGATTGACTTTTGGGGAACCTGGTGTGGACCTTGTACAGCGCTTACCCCGGATCTGGTACGAATGTCTCAGGAATATGAAAATAAGATGGCATTGTTGAGTATCGCTTTCGATCAAAAGAAAGAGCCGCTGGCGGCATACATCGCCAAAAACAATATGGCATGGGAACATGTTTTTGTTGAAGGGTATGCCAAAGCGAATATGAAAGAAAAACCAAGGCTCATCAAAAACTTTGCTGTAGAGGGGTATCCCACTTTTATCTTACTGAATTCAAAACTGGAAATAGTACATCGTGGTACAGGAAAACCTGCTTTAGATAAGATAGAAGGGATGATTAAGTCTTAATAGAGAGTAAGCGTTTCAAAAAATGAAACTGACAAACCTTACCTTTATTCGATATTTGTAAATACAAAATCGTAAAATGGTAACATTTGGTGTGGTCGTAACACCTATAAGTAGTATTTCATCTTATAAGTAATACACAATTTGTACGCACAGGTATGGTAAAAGATGATAATCAATAATTTATGGAAATATTAATAATAACGGGGCCACCATACTCTGGAAAAGGAACCCAGTGTGAAATTCTGAATAAACAATTGCAGTACAAGCATATCTCTACCGGCGACAGATGTCGATTGGAAAAAGAAAATGGAACTGAAATTGGGAAAACGATGTCTGCATACGAGGAGAAAGGAGATTTGGTTCCTGATGCAATAATGAAAGAATTATTTAGCCAAATTCTGGATGAAAATCTTAGCAATAAAGGAATAATCCTGGATGGATATCCTAGGACTGAAACTCAGGTTAATGACCTCATCGAATTGGTAGTACAAAAAGATCTGAAAATAAGTAAAGTTCTGAATATTGAAGTACCTAAAACAGAGCTTTTGGAAAGAGCCAAAAAAAGGGCAGAGACCTCCAATAGAAAAGATGATAAAGACCCACAGATTCATATCAAAAGAATCGAGGTTTTTGAAGCTGCCACACGACCAGCGATAACCTATATGAAATCAAAACTCGAAGTCAAAACTTTTGATGGATTGGGATCCATAGACCAAATAACCGAACGCATAAAAGCAAGTTTATAATACCCCCCCCTTTATCAACTCAAATTAAAACCGATGAAAAAATCAATTTTCTTTACCCTCATTATTTTAGGAATATTCGGCAACCTTAATGCTCAAGAAGACCCATATCTATGGCTGGAAGAAGTAGATGGCAAAAAGGCGCTGGAATTTGTTGAAAAACAAAACAAAATTACAGTAGATAAACTAACAAAGTTTAAGCAGTACGACGCCATCTATAATAGCAGTTTAGAAATTTATAACGATACCGAAAAGATCGCATATCCTAGCGTTTATGGAGAGTTTGTATATAATTTTTGGAAAGATAAGGACCATATAAGAGGAATATGGAGACGTAGTCCAAAGGCAGCATACCTAAATGGCACCCCACAATGGGAAACCTTGATCGATATCGATAGAATTTCCAAAGAAGATGGTGTTAAATGGGTATACAAAGGAGCAAATGGATTGTATCCAAAATACAATCGATTTATAGTACTTCTTTCAAAAGGAGGAGGAGATGCTACAATCAAAAGAGAGTTTGATGTAACCACAAAAACCTTTGTAGAAGACGGTTTTTATATCGAAGAATCCAAGGGTAACGCTCGTTACATCGATGAGAATACCTTGATTGTATCTTCTGACTTTGGTGAAAATACCATGACAACCAGTGGTTATCCTAGACAAGTGAAACTTTGGAAAAGAGGGACGCCACTTACCGATGCAAAATTGATCTACGAGGCAAAAACTTCAGATGTGGCAGCAAGAGGGTATTCGCTTAGAGACGGATCTGAAAATTATATCATCCTTGGTCGTTCTATTACATTTTATGAGTATCAAACTTTTGCCTGGATCAATGATAAGCTGGTTAAATTGGATATCCCTCAAGATGTATACATTTCGGGTATATTAAATAACCAGTTGATTTTGGATTTAAAATCAGATTGGGAAGTCGATGGAACCACCTATTCCCAAGGAACAGTAATCAGTCTAAATTTTAAAGACTTATTACAAAACAAAAAAACGATACAACAATTACTAAAACCGGATGAATTTTCTAGCGTATCCGGAATCTATACTACAAAAAGTAAAGTGTTGATCAACATGTTGAACAATGTGAGTGGAGAACTATATACATATTCTTTTGTGGATGGAAAATGGCAACAGCAACAAATTGATGCCCCTGCTCATGGTTCAATTTCTGTTATTGATTTAGATGAGTTTTCTGATGAGTACTTTTTTAGTTTTAGCAACTTTTTGATACCTAATACATTGTTTGTAGCTAATGCGAGTGACGGAAGTTTTAAAGTGTTAAAATCACGTAAAGCATATTTTGATGGAAGCGCATACGAAGTAAATCAAATCAAAGTAGCGTCAAAAGACGGTACCAAGATTCCTTATTTTATAGTTTCTGCCAAAAACATGAAATATGACGGTACAAATCCTACCTTGTTATATGGATATGGAGGTTTTGAGGTGTCCATGGATCCTTTTTACTCGGGTATTTTTGGTAAGGCATGGTTGGAGAACGGAGGAGTTTTTGTATTGGCAAATATTCGAGGTGGAGGCGAGTTTGGCCCTAAGTGGCACCAGGCAGGATTGAAAGAGAAACGACAGAATGTATACGATGATTTTCATGCGGTGGCAAAAGATTTGATTACCCGAAAAGTAACTGCTCCAGAACATCTGGGTATTATGGGTGGCAGCAATGGAGGTTTATTAGTTGGGGTTGCATTTACCCAGCGTCCTGATTTGTATAATGCAGCAGTATGTCAAGTACCGTTGTTAGATATGAAAAGATATAATAGATTACTGGCAGGAGCTAGCTGGATGGGAGAGTATGGTAATCCGGATATTCCAGAAGAGTGGGAGTATATCAAAACCTATTCACCATACCAGAATCTGAAAAAAGGGAAAACATATCCAGAGGTGTACTTTTATACTTCTACCAGAGATGATAGAGTGCATCCGGGACATGCCAGAAAAATGGCGGCCAAAATGATCGATATGGGACATCCTGTACTTTATTATGAAAACACCGAAGGAGGTCATGCGGGTTCGTCTACCAATGAACAATCTGCAAGATCTCTTACAATGGCATTTTCATATTTATTGATGAAGTTAAAAAAGTAAAATCCGGATAAATATCTCTTGTAAACGAAGTTTTGAAATACAGAATATGAAAAATACTTTAATTGCGATAATTATACTTATTTCCCCAACAGTACTACAAGCACAATATTTTAGCGGCGAAATCATATATGAAACGAAGATTATTCCTAAATCTGATACTGTTGATGTTACAAGTATAATTAAGAATAAACATGGTAATATAGCGAAGTATATAATTATGCCTAAACGATACAAGTCAACATATTATAAAGATGAAGTATATCGATATTCCTATACCTATGATGATGAAACAAAAAGGATGTATGATGATTATACAGATAAACCTTATATAACCTATAGAGACTCTAGAAAGTCTAATACAAAATATTTTGATTCAAAAATTTTCAAGGATAGTATTTCAAAGGTGTTAGGTTATGATACCTATATGGTGACATCAAAAGCGGATTACGGTACTACGACAACTTTTTATTCTGATGATATTAGAGTGAATTATTTGGATTTTGAAGGTCATAAAGTTGGGAACTGGTATAATAAATTAAAAGAAGTAAATGGTGCTATAATGTTGAAATCTATTACAGAATTTGAGAATTATTTTGAAGTTCAACAAGCAATCAAAATAGAAAAAAGAGAAATAGAGATAAAGGAATTTAATCTTCCGGATAAACCGGTCGCAGCTGCATTTTCTGCTTTGGATAGTAGAGTTACATTAATAGAACCTAGCCAGGAACAAATAATATGTTATCAGCAAAAAGTAAGGGCCGTATCCAAAGAAAATGGAGAGAAATTTACGAGTTACATAAGTTTTTTTTTAAGTAAAGAAGGAGTGATTATGTTTGTAGATGCTCATGAGGATGATGAGTTTGGATTCTATGAGGTAGGTATAGATGTAGTAAAGGATTGTGGATTTCAATTTGTTCCGGGACAGATTCAAGGAGAAGCTGTAGACTCTCAAGTATATTTTCCAATTGAATTTAGGAAGTAATTATTTTTTTATCAGCCGTTGAGAATCTTATAATAATGAATGCAGAAGAATTTTATGAGAAAATAGATGATTTACCACAAGATCATGAAAATAGGGATCTAGAGGAGTATCTTTTGGCCTTATATAAAAACGTACAAAAGTACAAAGAGGAAAAGCTAACGTATGACCTTGTTTTCAAAATGATTTCTGAAGCTTTTACTAGTGAGGCAGCCATATTTGATGATGGCTGGCTTAGTTATGAAACTCCGCCCGATGTTAATAGGATGAGTAGGAAGTTTACAAATCCTGAAATTAGTGATGCTATAGATAAAACAAATCGTTCACAACTTGAAGCGTTCGAATTTACCGAAGCAGTACTGCGATTTCAAATAGCCGAATTGCATAAAATGCGGGGGAAGCAGTTAAATGATGAATTTCGTTATTTTGGGATTGATTCCGAAACAGGAAATCGATGGTATAACTTTGATCCTTTTGGAAATTTGGAATGTGGAGCGAGATGTATGGTGGATGGTGAAGATTCTTTTGACACATTAGAATGGTCATTTATTGGAGAGCTCCTGGAGAATGGTAGAATTTATGAATGATAGAGAACAATGAATTACATTATATTAGATCTGGAAGCGACCTGTTGGAAAGATCGAAATACAGAAAAACAAAACGAAATTATAGAAATAGGGGCAATAAAAGTAAATACTGAAGGTAAAATTACGGATGAGTTTAATGAATTTGTAAAACCAAAACTACATCCTATATTGTCAGATTTCTGTACAGAGCTTACCACTATTGAGCAGAGCAATATCGATAGCGCAGATACTTATGATAAGGTCATAGAGCGATTTAAGAACTGGATCAACCTTAGTGAACCCTATTTGCTATGCAGCTGGGGGTTCTATGATAAAAAACAATTTCAAAAGGATAGTAAGTTGTATGGTCTTGAAACAGGTTGGTTGGAGCAACATATCAGCTTAAAACATCAATTTGCCAAGATTAAACAACTAAAAAGACCCATAGGCATGGGTGGTGCTTTAAAAATGGAACAGTTGTCCTTAGATGGTACTCATCATAGAGGGATCGATGATGCCCGAAACATAGCGAAGATTTTTATCAATAATCTAGGGTTTTGGAAGGTGAACCTTTAATGTGGTTGAATGCGATAGTAAAACAGTTTTTAAATGGGTTTTACAATTTTAAATTGCTCCTTTTTAGGAATTAAAGGAGTAACCGAAGTTTGTATAAGTCGTGTTAGTTCTTCACAAAGTACTTTTTTAACAAAAAAATTGTGAGTTACCAGTCCAATAGATCGCACGGGGACAGGGTCCTTAAACTCAGTAATCCGGGACTTTTCAGTATGATTTAGCATGCTGTTGGCCAAAAAGGGCAAAATAGTAATCCCTTTTCTGGATTCTGTGATCCGGATAAGGCTTTCCATAGATCCACTTTCAAATTTAAAATTGCCATGGGTTTTCATGTACTTGGCAGATAATTCGCAGATATCATACACTTGTGTTCTTAAACAGTGACCTTCTTCTAATAAACACATTTTTGAGAATTTTAAATCTGGAGGAGAAACTTTGGATTTTGTGTGTTCATCAGTGCAGTCATAGATTAAAAAAGGTTCTTCAAATAGCGGGTATTCTGTTAATTCCTTGTGTTTTAAAGGGAGGGCCAAAATTCCAATGTCGAGATTTCTCTTTAGTAGTTGTTCTTGTATTTGATTTGTATTTAATTCTCGAACACTAATAGTAACCTTCGGAAAACGCTCTACAAAATCAGTAATAAACAGTGGCAACAAATAAGGAGCAAGAGTAGGGATGATTCCTATTTTTAGAGTACCGATCATCTCTCCTTTGATTTCTTGAATGACATTGGTAAGCAAGTCGATTTCGTTGACAATAATTTGCAGTCGTTCAATTATTTTTTGTCCTTCTTTAGTGACCGTTACCGGTTTGGTTTTACGATTGAAGATTTTAATCCCTATTTCATTTTCAAACTTGTTGATCATAGTGCTCAAGGTAGATTGCGTCACAAAGCACTTTTCGGCTGCCAATTCGAAATTTTTGGAATTCACAACTGCTAATACATATTGGTATTGTTGAATGTTCATATGTAAAGATAATAATTATTTACATCATCAATAATTGCATTTATATATTAGTTTTTATCAATGATAAATATTTAAGAATTTTACAATCCAACTATTAATTTATCACACAATGAAAAAAACACTTTCCAGAATTTTGATGACTGTAGGCGCCTTGGCGATCACAGCAACAATTGTTCTATTCTCCTCATTTAGTAGTAATGAAGGAAAAGTAACCAGCGAATCCGAGAAGGGCGGTTGTCCCTTTGGTTTTGATAAGCTGGCTAAATCTACAGGTACGGTAACTAATGGTAAGCCTAAGTCTAACAGAGATTGGTGGCCTAATTCACTTGATCTTACCGTACTGCGTAAAAATGCAGTGTTATCAAATCCGCTAGGAGAAGATTTTGATTACAAAAAAGAGTTTGAGAGTTTAGACTATTTTGCGCTCAAAGAAGATCTAAAAACCTTAATGACCGACTCTCAAGAATGGTGGCCTGCAGATTTTGGTCATTATGGAGGATTGTTCATACGAATGGCCTGGCATAGTGCAGGAACCTACAGATCTGGCGACGGTAGAGGTGGAACAAGAGAAGGAAAACAGCGTTTTGCACCACAAAATAGCTGGCCAGATAATGCCAACCTTGACAAAGCAAGAAGGTTATTATGGCCGATTAAGCAGAAGTATGGACAATCAATTTCTTGGGCGGACTTGTTTATTTTGGCAGGTAACGTGGCCTATGAGTCTATGGGCTTCGAAACCTATGGTTTTGCAGCAGGTCGTGTAGATACCTGGGAGCCTCAAACCGATGTGTACTGGGGGTCTGAAAAAAAGTGGTTAGACGATGAGCGATTTTCTGAAGATAGAGAGTTAGAAAAACCGCTGGCAGCAGTACAAATGGGATTGATTTATGTAAATCCTGAAGGTCCTAATGGAAATCCTGATCCAGCAGCCGCGGCAAAAGATATTCGGATTTCTTTTGGTCGCATGGGAATGAATGACGAAGAAACCGTTGCCCTTATTGCAGGAGGACATACAGTAGGTAAAACTCATGGTAAAGCTTCTGAAGAACATATCGGTCCAGCGCCCGAAGCTGCAGGAATTACAGATATGGGATTGGGTTGGAAAAGCAATTACAAATCAGGAAAAGGTCCAGACGCTACGACTTCTAACCTGGAGGTAATTTGGACAGAAACACCAGACAAATGGAGTCACGGTTTTTTTGAAGGATTATTTGAAAATGAATGGGAGCTGGTTAAAAGTCCAGCAGGAGGACATCAGTTTCAAGCCGTAAATCCCAAAAAGATGTATCCAGATGCTTTTGACCCTAATAAGAAGCACAAACCTACCATGTTGGTCACAGATGTTGCCTTACTTCATGACCCATCCTACAGAAAAATATCCGAGAGATTTTACAAAAACCCAAAGGAGTTTGAAAAGGCTTTTGCCAAAGCTTGGTTTAAACTTACCCACAGAGATATGGGACCTAATACAACATACCTAGGGCCTGAAGTGCCGAAGGAAAGTTTTGTTTGGCAAGATCCCATTCCTAAAGTAAATCACACACTGGTAAATGCAAAAGATATTGCGTCATTGAAAACCAAGATTGCAGCATCTGGTTTAAGCAATAGTGAATTGGTGAGTACTGCCTGGAATTCTGCAGCTACCTACAGAGATTCGGATCGTAGAGGGGGCGCAAACGGAGCCAGAATTAGATTAGAGCCAATGGTGAACTGGGAATCTAATAATCCTAAACAATTAAAACGTGTTCTAGCCTATTATGAAAAAGTAAAAGCAGATTTTGATGCGAACAATGGAGATAAGAAAATCTCTATGGCAGATCTAATTGTTTTGGGAGGATGTGTAGGTGTTGAAGAAGCAGCAAAAAAAGCAGGATATGAAACAAAGGTTCCTTTTACACCGGGTAGAATGGATGCTTCGCAAGAGCAAACGAGTATCGAAGGAATGGAGCTGCTAAAACCAATGGCCGATGGGTTCAGTAACTATCAACAAACGGAGTATACACTTACTACAGAGCAGCTGTTGGTGGACAAAGCACAATTGCTTACCCTTTCTGCTCCAGAGATGACCGTTTTGGTAGGAGGGATGCGTGCGATTGGCGCAAATTATGATGCCTCTGAAACAGGTATCTTAACAAGCAAATCAGGAACGCTAACCAATGAGTATTTCAAGAATTTATTAAGTATGGAGTATGAGTGGGAAGCTGTAGATGATAAACAATATTTGTTTAATGGGTTTAAAAGAGGAACAAAGGATAAAGTATGGACCGCAACAAGGGCCGATTTGATTTTTGGTTCCAATTCTGAACTAAGAGCCTTATCTGAAGTATACGCAAGTGATGATGCCAAGGAGCGATTTGTAAAAGATTTTGTTGCCGCCTGGAACAAAGTAATGATGTTAGATCGATTTGATATCTAGATATATTCTCTTAAAACAACAATTAAATGGCTTAAGAATACTATTCTTAAGCCATTTTTTATGTTCAGGATGCACTTTTGCTAGATGTAGCACTCCTAATTTTTGATAAACTTCTTGATGATAGGATTATTCCCAAAATCGAAAAATGAGATTTCTAGCATATATATTCCAGAAGGTAATGCGGCTATATCGATGACTTCTTCTTCAGAATAATTCACTATTCTTTTTACCAATCTTCCGTTCACATTATAAATCGATAGGCGATTGTTTTGTGGGATTTCAGCAATTTGAATTTGATCTACAGCTGGGTTAGGGTATAGTTTAACCAATCCAAGGCTTGGAGCTACCACAATTGCTTTAGTGATTTCAAAATCGTTGGATACAAAAGTAATGTCGTAATTAGCATTATCTAATGTTCCCTGATTGATGGCGTAACGTCCTGCATCTTCACCCGGAGTTCTTTCCAAACTTCCGTTTAGGATATCATCTGCAACTAGATTTCCTGAGGTAATGCTATAAGTGAGCACCGGATCAGCTGTGCCGGATACTTTGCTCTGGCCTGCATCTGCGGTTACCGTTATAGGTCTCGAAAACACAGTCAACGTCTGAAATACTGAAGCAGCAGCATTATAGTTTCTATCACCTGCTTGGCTTGCGGTAATCGTTGTACTTCCAGCTCCAACAATGGTTATGAGATTTCCTGAAATGGTTGCAACCGAGATGTTAGAACTCCTATAGGCAATTGCTAATCCAGAATTGATGGTAGTATTTACTTCGAAATCCTGGTCTCCGTAGGTTACATCAGTCAACGGATTAAAGGTAATGATTTGATCTACTTTGGTAATTTCAAAATCAGCAGATACAAAAGTAATGTCGTAATTACTATTTTCTAATGTTCCCTGATTGATAGCATAGCTTCCTGCATCTTCACCAGCCGTTCTTTCTAAGCTTCCATTAAGAACATCGCCAGCGACTAAATTTCCAGCAGTGATACTATATGTTAGTAGAGGATCAATTTCACCAAATACTTTGTTCTGACCTGCATCTGCAGTTAGGGTGATTGGTCTAGGGATTACCGTTAAAGGTTGAGACACCTCTAATGCAGGAAGGTATGCTACATTTCCAGCTTGGCTGACGGTAATTGTAGTTGTTCCAGCTCCAACAATCGTTACTGTGTTTCCTGAGACCGTAGCTACCGAAGTATCAGAACTAGAATAGGTAATATCTAAGCCAGAATCGCTTGTTGCGGTTACATTAAAATCTGCATCCCCATACGTTACATTTGGCAAAGTACTAAAAGTGATGACTTGTTCTGATTTTCTGAATTCGTAAGCTCCAATATCGATGGTAGCTGTGGTATTTACATCTCCATCAATGATGCGATCATTTCCTCCTAGATCGGTTGATAGCGTATTTGCTAAATTGTTTCCGATGTCCACCAGCGGAGAATTTCCTTGTAATGTAAAATCGTTATTTGTAGCATCTTTGAAGAGTACATCTGTAATTGTGGTTCCATCAATGTTCCCTGTACCAGAAGGATGTTCTCCTTTAAGATAACTGTATGTTGCATTTAGGTTACCGATTCCTGTAGTATTAAAATTTAGTGCATGATTACCTTCTACAATACCATTGGTAAAAGTGATCGTTCCATCTTTCGTTCCTAAAATTCCATGGCTAGTAGTCGCGGTATTATCGAAAAAGGTACAGTTAATAAAACTTGAGTTCCCTTCTTCTACAAAAACAGGATTAGTTTGTTGAGCTTCATTTCCGTAAAACAAACAATTGATATAATTATTATTTGTTCCAGAATTATGATAAACGGCAGCACCTTCTAGCCCTAGATTATTTCTAAAAATACAATTGACGATCTGGTTATTATTGGCATTCGTTAGATAGATACCTCCGCCTCTGGTATCGTCTAAAAGACTTCCATTTCTGTCTATTTCTGCATTGGCTTCCTCTATAATAAAACCGTCGATAATAGCATTATCCGTATTTCTAAATGTTAATAACGTAAAAGAGTTTCCTGAAATCGCATTTGGAATCCCGATATCTCCGTTGATATAAGTAGGATTAGCTACCCAATCTCTTTCTGTACGACTAGTTTCTGTACCATTAAAACCTCCATAAATTTTAATATTATCAGGAATCGAAAATGTATCGATACGATCAATACCAGGAGTATACGTTCCTTGTTGCACCCATATTTCTTCTATACTAGAGCATCGGTTTGCTAATACTAAAGCCTGGTGTAACGAAGTCGCTTCTGCCCAAGAATACCCACTATTTGCTGCAACTCCCGTTGGGCTAACATATATGGTGGTTGTTGGTAACGAAGTACAATCAAAAGGTTCGAATGCCCAAGTTTCTTCTCCTGTTAAACCATCATCGGCATCAAAAATCATTTTATTGCCTAAAATTGCGATTTCGTCTAATGAAGAACCTCCAGAACCAGGATTTATATCAGCTGCTAATTTTGTCCCATCTAATGTTCCATCGGTTTCCCATAGTTCATCCCCCGAAATACCATCATTGGCACGAAAGTATAGACGCCCCAAATGCACTATTAATCGACTGGGTGATGAACTGTTCGAACCTTCTCTAACGTCAACAGCTAATTTGGTTCCTGCTTCCGTTCCATCGGTTTCCCATAATTCATTTCCATGTATACCATCATTGGCTTTAAAATATAATTTATTATTGAAGACCTCGAACCATTCTGGACCAGAACCTCCTGACCCCGATCGAATATCTTTTACGATTTTAGTTCCACCAACTGTCCCATCAGTCACCCATAGTTCTGTTCCATTCGTACTGTCCGAAGCTCTAAAATATAATTTATTATCAAATACTTTAAAATTTCTTGGATTAGCTCCTGATGTACCCGCTACAAGGTCTGCAAATAATTGCGTCCCTGCTTCAGTTCCGTCACTTACCCAAATTTCGGTTCCATAAGTAGGAGTATATACACTGAAATAAATATTATTATTATATACTACTAAATTATTGAGACCACTACTACTAGCACCTGGAATAATATCTTTTACGAGTTGTGTACCAGCTTCTGTACCATCACTTACCCATAACTCTGCACCATATGTTGGGGTATAGGCTCTGAAATACATCTTATTGTTTAAAATTACAGCATTTCTAGGACTAGATCCACCGTTCCCTGTATTGATATCAGCTACGAGTTTGGTACCTGCGTCCGTACCATCAGTTTCCCATAACTCTTGTCCATTAACCCCTTCACTTCCTTGGAAGTACAATTTACCATTCATAACTCCAAGCATTCTACCAGTAGATCCTGAACTACCTGGCCAGCTATCTTTTACCATTTGTGTGCCAACTTCGGTTCCGTCAGTCTTCCATAATTCGGTACCATTAATATCGTCCCTCGCTTTAAAATAAACAGCACCATTATAGGTCGTAAAATATCGTGCGTTAGAAGATGTTGATTTTTCTCCACCAATCGTTAATAATTGAAAAGTACCCATATTCGTGCCATCACTTACCCACAGTTGACTGTTTCCATTTTCACTAGAAGCACTAAAAAACAATTGACCACCAAAAACAGCCGGATCATCTAGATTGGACCCAAAGATTCCTGTTCTAATATCTTTTACCAATTGCGTACCTGCTTCAGTACCATCAGTAACCCATAATTCTGCCCCAGTTGCCCCATCATTTGCAGAGAAATAAAGTTTATTATTAAATACCCTAAACTTTTCAGGAGAAGACCCTCCCGTTGGGTTGATGTCTTTCACTAGTTTAGTACCTGCTGGAGTACCATCTGTTTCTATTAATTCTACTCCAATAGATGGAAAGTTTGCTCGGAAATAAAGTTTATTATTAAATACGGTAAGTTCTTGAGGGGTAGAACTCGCTATTGGATTAACATTTACCGAAAGCTTGGTACCTGCTTCGGTACCATCGGATTCCCATAATTCAGCATCGGAACTATTATCATTGGCTGTAAAATATAACTTGTTATTATATACCGTAAGGGAACTCGGGTAACTGGATCCAAATGCACTCGTATTAATATCCTTTAATAATTGAGTTCCAGCTTCCGTTCCATCACTCACCCATAATTCCTCACCGTTAGTATTATCGTTTGCTGAGAAATACAATTTATTACCGTATACGGTTAAATGATTTGGGCCAGAACTTCCGCTGCCTACTACAATATCTTTTACCATTTTAGTTCCTGCGGAGGTTCCATCACTTTCCCAAAGTTCTCTACCATTGACCCCATTATTTGCTCTGAAATAGAGTTTGTTGTTGTACACCGTGATATTCGATAAGCCAGAATCGCCTGCTCCAGGGAAAATATCCGCAACGAGGCTAGTACCTTGAGGTGTACCATCGGTTACCCATAATTCATCTCCATGAATGTCATCGTCTCCTCTAAAATAAAGTTTATCGTTAAATACAGTTAATGATTTTGGGGTACAACTTCTACTTCCAGATTTGATGTCGACAAATAAATGTGTACCTGCTGCAGTACCGTCACTTACCCAGAGTTCGTCTCCATAAGTGTCAGTATCAGCAGAGAAAAAAAGTTGTCCTTTAAATTCAATAAGGTTTTCTACATCGGCACCAAAGTTGGTGCTACGGTTGATGTCTTTTACCAAATAAGCTTCTTGGGCACTTATTTGTAATGAACAGATTAAGGTTAAAAATAAAATTAACAGAGTAGAAATTTGTCTCATAGTATAAGGGGCTTTTAATGGTCTTATAGTTTTCTATACCTTATACAAGTTCAACCCTAGATACCCTATTTTCATTTGAATTTTTTCGATAGAAAGCAACAAATTTGTAAAAGGCATATCTTATAGCGAGCTATAAGAAGGGGAACCACGTAGTAAACGGTACAGATTTAAGTGTTGCAAAAATAAAAAGTACTTGTCTCACATCTCTAAAGTTTGCCCCTACAAGTACCCCTACAAAATTGATTAAAGTTGTTGATTGAGGGTTAAAGATCAGATATTAGTAACAGAGGTATACAGTACTTTAATTCTTTGGAGTAAGAAGAAGCAACGAAGAGATCAGAAATCATTTCAAAATGAAAATTTATAAAAACAAAAAAACGCCATCTTTTCAGATGATGTTTCTTATTTTAAGCTCCCCCTCTTGGGCTTCCTTCGATAATTCTCAGGATAAACTTCTCGCCCAACAGAATTACAATAAAAAAACGCCATCTTTATAGATGACGTTTCTTGTTTTAAGCTCCCCCTCTTGGGCTCGAACCAAGGACCCTTTGATTAACAGTTAATAGACAAATGATATTAATAAATCTCAAGTAAACCTTAATTGTTTGATGATAAAACAATTACAAAAAAATTGAATCCAAATGGAATTTTATAAAACCATATAAAACCAGAAAATGCAAGCAAAATGCAAGCAAATTTGCTTGCGTGTCGAGAACCTATGACCTACTTTAGACATGTAAAAATATTCATATGGCTACGTTAACTTTAATGTTGGATAAACGAAATAAAAAGGCGGTTAAATTTCCTCTAGTTATTAGAGTCTATCATAAAAGAATTCCAAAGAATATTGCTTTAGGATATAAGTTAAATCCGGCGGAATGGAATGTAGAAAAGAGACAAATAAAATCAACATTTAAAAATTCGGCCAGAGCAAATCATTTCATTAGCTCGAGAATGGTAGTTGCTACAAAAGTAATTGCGGACTACCATACTAATCTGAAAAACATGACTGTTTATGAAGTTGCAGATCTAATAGTAAGAGCTATAAAAAATGAAGAAGAACAGAAGTCGATGAATACCGATATAGTTTCTCTGAAAAGAGGGACATATTTAAAAGAATATGGTAGAAAAGTAATGACAAGATATTATGGAGCTAAGCGATTTGGGACTGCAGATGCTATTCATAATGCAATCGTTTTTCTAATGAAATACAATCATGGTAAAGATATATTAATGTCAGATATCAATGAGCTGTTTTTAGAAGATTTAGAAGCTTATTATTTAGGTCAGGGTAATAGTCTTAATGGTTTGGGGGTTCATTTAAGATCTATTCGAAGGATATATAATCTGGCGATTAAGGATTCGCAAACAGAACTTACTATGGAGCATTATCCATTCGGTAGAAACGGGTATTCAATAAAACAACAAAGAACCAAAAAACGAGCGGTATCACTTGATGTAATAAACAAGATAGTAGAACAGGAATACCCTGTAGCTTCTCCATTATGGCATCATAAGAATTACTTTTTAGTGAGTTTTTATATGAGAGGAATGAATTTTATGGATTTAGCCTACTTAAAAGTTAGTGCTGTAGATAAAGGAAGACTTCAATATAAAAGAAGAAAAACTCAAAGAGGCAGTAATGTAAAAGAATTTGATATTCTGATCCCAGAAAATGTAGCTCCCATTTTTGAATATTATCTACGAGAAAAATCGAGTAATGATTTAATCTTTCCTATACTAGAAGACGTTTTTCGTGAAGAATCTGATGATAGAATATTTGAAGTTTATAAGAATCGTCGTAGAAATCATCTAAGAAGATTGATTACGATAGGAAAACAAATAGGACTCAAGGAAAAATTAACTACCTATGTAGCTAGACATACCTTTGCTACAGCAGGTTTACATAAGGGAGTTTCAAAAGCACAAGTTGGAGACATGCTCGGTCATACCAATTATTATACAACTGAGGCTTATTTTGCAGACTTTGAAAATCAAGTTTTGGATGAAGCTGCAGAGAAGATTTTCGGATAACAATTGTTTTGTTGATTTGCAATCTTATTCAAGTTTAACAAAGCCAAATAGGAGTAAAGTTTTAGAAGTACATAAATCTTGGTTATTCTGAAATAATCAAAAAATATCACGATTGAATTCAAATTAAAATGTTTTTATCAGTTGTAATGTGCCGTGTTTTTTTAAAGTATACTTGCTTATCAATTTAAAAAAATAAGACTAACTGTGCCTCTGATCTAGTGGATTGTTCCTTTTATCGAAAAGGGTATTTTTCCCCTAATAAGGTAACAGAGAATACATTAGGTTTGCATGCAAAAACAAGAAAAGAAACCCAAAATAAAACTTGAGATTACTATGCAAGAACTATCCTCTTTTATAAGGATTACTCCGACTGCACAAGGAATTGAAAGGCTAATTTCCAGAACTTTGATCAAAACTTATAACGATACATTTTATAAAAAAACACTCGTAATACAGATTTCTGTAAGGATATTTCTACATGACAAATTAGCTTTGCTCCGGTTTTGATGAACAAGGGAAAAATTATCAAAAAATTTTAACATTTCAATAAAGCACAGTTTCAAAATATGAAACTAACACATAGTAACATTGCATTACAAAAAGGAAAAATTGAATTACAATTATTTGTGTTTAGATAATGAATCATAAGGGATAAGTTGTATTAGGAGTAGGCACCAAAAGAGAAGATTTCTCTGCTTATCCCTTTCCGATTCATTGGCGCATGGTAATTGGTTTAAATATTATGGGATTAATACAATAAAACAAAAATTAAGTAATGAGAATGATCAACACTAACCAGCTGAAAATCTTAGTATTTTCTACTATTTGTTTCAGTTTTTTCAGTTTTTATGGCCAACATAGTGCAACTTATACAGGAGCACAACAAGATGGAGTATTTTCTGATAAAGTAGGACCTTCTTTTCAATCACCTACTGCTGCTGCTTTTAACAATTATGTTGCACATCCGACAGTAAGTAATGATGGTAAAATCGACATCACAGTGCCTATTTATACGATTGAGGATAGAGATATTAATTTACCTATTCAATTAAGTTATAATTCTGGAGGTGTAAAAGTGAATAGCAAATCCACATGGGTTGGTACGGGTTGGAAATTAATGGCAGGAGGGCTTATTACCAGAACGGTAAAGGATGTGCCTGATGACGCGTTGTTTTTTCAAACTGCAGTCAATGATGCTCGAGACCCACACTTGGCGCCTGTTGTTCAGGGTTGGTTGCATAGCGAATTTATACCAGAGGAAAAGATAAGTAATTTCCCAAATACTAACTTGGCTCAAAGCCATATTGATTATAGAGTAGAAGTAGGTAGGCATTTAACAAAATTGAGAGGAGAAGGAGAACGAGTTAAGGATATGGAGCCGGATCTATATCATTTTTATGCTAACGGTCAGTCCTTTGACTTTGTTTTTAATGAGCAAGGGATTCCAAAAATATTAGGACTTGCGGATTACAAGATTGAATACGAAATGACAGATTATAGCGATGTGACTTATAATCCCCAAAAGGACCCGAACTTTCATATACACGATCACTATTTTGGAAAAGATTACAGGCATTATCTTACACAGTTTATTGTAACAGATCCGAGGGGGTTTAAGTATTTTTTCGAGTATAAAGACACTGAAAAGACGAAAGTTACTCACAAAAAACATTACCTGGAACTATCATCTGATAGACCGGTTAGGTTTTACAATTTTGATGAAGAGCAACCAGAGCATATTTCTGCTTGGTACTTGTCGAAGATTGAATCTCCTACAAAAGCAGAACTATTGTTTTCTTATCAAGATGAGTTGATTATCGATATGCCAAGAATTCCGGTATATCGAGGTTTTTGTGAAACAGGAGCTAATTGTACCACAGATGAGGATAGAAACAAATATCAAATGTTGGATGATGATCCCAGTATAGAAAGAAGATCAAAATACGAAGTAAAATCAAAGTTTCTCTCGCGTATCTCTAGCAATAATATTGTTGTAGATTTTATTAGCGGAGCCAATAGAGAGGATTCAAACGGGGGTAAAGTGTTGTCCAGTATTACGATAAAAGACGCTATTCCAAATTCGCCTATACAACAGTTCGATTTGGATTATTTCTATCAAACAGCGGCTGATTGTCCTAATAACTTAGAAAATAGTAATTGGTGTAAAAGATTATACCTTAATAAAATTGATGAAGTCCAAGGTATAAATAAGATTACACGATTCAAGTTTGAGTACGAAACTACCAAACTACCCCATCGATTCTCCTATGAACAAGATGCGTGGGGATATTATAATGATAACAATGCTCAAAGTTTAATCCCTCAGATGCATGTTTATCCTTCTTTTGATGGTATGGATCGATATAGAATATACCCTGCCACTGCTAGCGGATGGATACTAAATGGCTCGAATAGACAACCAAATCCTGTAAAAAATAAAGCGGGAATGTTAAGCAAAATTATATTTCCAACGGGGGGATCAAGAACCTATGTTTTTGAATCGAATACCTATTATGATCAAAAAGCAGACAAGAATTATCTGGGAGGAGGATTACGGATCAAACAGATAATTCATGATGATGAAGAAGGAACTACTATTACAAAAAACTATTCTTATGATAAGACAATAGCTGGAGAGGAACTTTCAAGCGGTGTCTTGTTTGCAAACCCTATTTTTGGTACAGAGATCAATTTTTTTAGAAAGCCAGGGAGTAATGTGTATCAAGATCGAGCGTTTCGAGTATTGCGTTGGGGAATTCATGATGAAGATGATCCGTATGTCCAAACCGAATTTGATGAATGGAATGTATATACAAAACGGAGTTCGCATCCTTTTAATCAAATTGAGAATGGACAAGGAAATAGTGTTTTGTATACAAAGGTTACAGAAAGTATAACAGGTAACGGCAAAACCGTTCACCTTTTTAATGCTCCAGAAACCTATGATACGCATCCAACAGTGGTGAAGGAAGGGTTTTATCGTATATCAACCTACAGTAACGTGGCAACTAATTTGCCTCCTAATCCAGACGTATGTTATTTTATTAATGATCCAGATTATCCCAACCAACCAGGAGGAGGAAATATGTACGTGGGGAAACTTGCCAGAACCGGAACGATGGTACAGCCATATCCACCGATGAGCAGGACTGAGGCTAATTTAGAATATCAAAGAGGGAGGAAATCGAGTACAGTTCATTATTCAGAATCTGGTAAGAAAGTATCGGAGACAAAGTATACCTATACTATTTATAGGGATAATGATGAACTTATATATGGTTTGGTATATAAAGACTTTGAAGCTGTGTGCAGAAACTGGTCTCCTTCACTCAATTTGTTTGGGTGGGCTAAATATCATTACATCACCAATGCGGGAGCTCAGTTAACCGAGACCACTACCAAAACTTTTGATACTAACGATCAAAATAGTTATGCCGAGACCACAGAACGATTTTACTATGAAGCACATCCCCAAAATAGTCTTTTAACTAAAAAAGAGTTTATTGATAGTAAAGGAGATTCGTACATCACTAATACATTTTATCCTTTCCATTCGGAGGTTAGTGGATTGGCTTATATGACAGATTTGGTTAATCAGCATCGAATTGCGGAACCCATAAAACAGATCGTTAAAGAGAATAATGAGGTAGTTTCTACTCATCAAAATCATTATGACAATTTTAATGGTTTGATACTTCAAAAAACCATCTCAAGAAGTAAAGGAGATTTTGAGTTACAAGAAATTTCTACCATCGATAGACGAGATGCAAAAGGAAATATACAGCAGTACCATAGAAATGATGGAGTTCCTATTACAATTGTGTGGGGTTATAATGACCAGTACCCAATAGCCAAAATAGAAAACATTGCTTATAACGATCTCATAAACGATTTAGTAAATCTAAGGCTTGCTGCAAAATCCAATGATGATAATGATCGCACTTTGTATTATCAGGGAAAAGAAGGGGCATTACGAGAAGCACTAGATCAATTGCGGGATCAACTAGGTGATACCGCGATGGTCTCCACATATACCTATGATCCTTTGGTTGGGGTGACTAGCATGACCGATCCAAGAGGATATACGGTCTACTATGAGTATGACGAGTTTAACCGCCTAGAGTACGTACGTGATGCTGATGGCAATTTGATTTCTGAGAATAAATACAATTACAAAAACTAATCCTATAAAAGTAAGAAGACATGCAAAACAAGATATTGATGATTGTATTCCTATTACTAATGGGATACAGTGCAGAAGCGCAATTAACTGATGGGCCTATTGATGGAGGCGGGGGTACTACCAAATATTATTATGATGGAGATAGAGATGGATATGGTAATCCTAACTCTGCATATGTTACTACTCCTACGACCAACTATGTACCTAACAATACGGATTGTAATGATGGTAGTGCTGCAATCAATCCTACTACCCGATGGTACTATGATCATGATGGTGATGGTAGAGGGCGTACTAGTCCTATGAAGATTCAATGTACAAAGCCTGCCAATTATGTATTGTATAATGATGATAGAGATGATAATAATGTACATATCACTCATATCGCGCCACGCTATTTTTATAGAGACTATGATCGAGATGGTTTTGGGAATCCAAACAATAAGGTATATAGAAGCGTAATGCCAAGTGGGTATGTAACCAATAAAACCGATTGTAATGATGGTAATATTAATATAAACCCTAATACAGTTTGGTATAGAGACGTTGATGGTGATGGTAGAGGGAATGCTAGTGTTACTACTAGGAGTTGCACCAAACCTTCAGGTTACGTAAATAATAATGATGATATCAATGATGGGGATGAGTATATCACCAATATTCCACCACGATACTTTTACATCGATGGGGATTTGGATACTTTTGGTTCTCCAGCTGCAGCAACTAGAGTGTATCATAGTGTTCGTCCAAGTGGTTATGTGACCAATAATCTGGATTGTGATGATGGTAATATTAATATCCATCCTAATACCATTTGGTACGAAGATTTTGATAAGGATGGTAGCGGTAATCCTTCTGTAACGAAACAACAATGTGGTCAACCTTTGGGGTATGTAATTAATAAAAATGACTGTGATGATCGTGATGTCAATATCCATCCCAATACAGTGTGGTATTATGATAACGATGGTGATGGTTTTGCTAGCAGTACCAAAACGCAATGTACTAGTCCTGGAAGTAAATATACTTCTGAAGTTTTACCCATAACCGATTGTAACGACAATGATGAGATTACTAATCCTGATACTGCATGGTATTATGATAACGATGGTGATGGTTTTGCTAGTAGTATAAAACATCAATGTACCTCACCGGGGAGTAAATACACAAGAAGTTACAAACCAGTAACCGATTGTAATGACGATAATATTGACGTACACCCCAACACAGTATGGTACTACGATAATGACGGTGATGGTTTTGCCAGTGGCACAACGACGCAATGTATACGTCCATCAAGAGATTATTATTTAACTCCAATGCCATTAGGTGATTGCGATGAGAGCGATCCCACAATTAATCCTGATACCGTTTGGTACTATGATGGAGATGGAGATGGATTTGCCAGCAGTACGAAGAAATTTTGTAAGAGTCCTGGTGTTAACTATACGAGAACACCTATACCTGTTACAGATTGTAATGACGATGATCCAACGATCAATCCTGATACAGTATGGTATAAAGATGGTGACGGAGACGGATATGCTATTAGTACCGTCAACAGTTGTACAAACCCTGGTACAGGATATACAAGGACAGAATTACCTTTAACAGATTGTAATGATGGCGATGGGACTATTAATCCTGAAACAGTATGGTATAAAGATGGAGACAATGACGGTTTTGGGGATCCAAATAATACACAAATAGGGTGTATGCAACCTACAGGATATATAAGGGATAATACTGATAAGTGTCCAGAAGAATATGGAGAACACCAAGGATGTGTAAATACTCTGCACTCTCTAAGCTTATCAAGTAACAAAAATTATGTATTTACCAGAAGTTATCTCAAAGAGATGAACTCATCTGACGAGATTCAGTTTAACAAGGATGTGATAGAAACAGTCACTTATTTTGATGGTTTAGGAAGACCCAAACAACAAACAGCCATCAAAACCTCGCCTACCGAAGCCGATATCATCACCCATATAGAGTATGATGAAGTGGGTAGACAAGCCAAGCAGTACTTGCCTTTTGCTAAGGCAAACCAAGGTAGTTATACTGCAGTAAATATCACTGCCGATATTAATCAGTATTATCTAGATACCTATGCTGCAGACTTTGCAGGGATCACTAACCCAGCACAAGTAAATGCCTATAGTGAGACGATCTTTGAGGATTCTCCATTAAATAGAACACTAGAACAAGGAGCACCAGGTAAAGACTGGAAAGCCGACCCTATCAGTGATACCGATCATACGATCAAATCTGATTGGAAATATAATATAGCAAATGAAGTAATGCGTTTTGATGTTACATTTACTGCTAATGATATTGAGCAACCCGTTTTATCACAAAACGGATATTACACTGCCAATGAGTTGTACGTAAGTATCACTAAAGATGAGAACTGGACCCCGGCAGATGTAGATAATCGCACCACCAGAGAGTATAGAGATAAACATGAACGAGTGATTCTTAAGCGTGTTTTTAACAATGGAGATGCCCATGACACCTATTATGTATATGATAGATTTAATCAACTTTCCTTTGTGATTACTCCAAAGGTGAATGTAACCGATGGTGTGTCAGCAACGGAACTTGGCGAACTCTGCTATCAGTATCGTTATGATTACAGAAATCGATTGATTGAAAAGAAGATCCCAGGTAAGGAATTAGAATCTATAGTGTACGACAAACAAGATCGTCCTATTTTAACTCAGGATGCTTTACTAGCAGCAGAAAATACCTGGCTGTTTACTAAATATGATGCATATGGTAGAATAGCCTATACGGGTAAATATACAGATAGTAGATCGCGTAAATTGATCCAAATAGAAATTAATACGACTGTTGATCCTGAAACTATAGAAAAACGAAAAGCAGAAACAACCATAAATGGAGCAAAGATTTCTTATAGTAGTAATGCTTTTCCAACCACTAACATAGAGTTATTAACGATCAACTACTATGATGACTACAATTTTGATCGTCATGGTATGGATAAGCCAGTAAGTGTATATGGCGTAGCAACTACAGATCGTGTAAGAAGCTTGCCTACAGGAACCAAGGTAAGAGTATTAGGAACCAATAACTGGATTACTACCGTAACGGCTTATGACAATAAAGCAAGAGCGATTTGGATAGGGAATAGAAACCATTACTTAAGTACTATTGATAAGACTTCGATGAAACTGGACTTTACTGGTAGAGTAGAAGAGACGACTACCTCGCATGTAAAAAATGGAAGTACTCCTTTGATCACTGTTGATAAATTTACCTATGATCATACGGGTAGATTGCTTACCCAAACCCAAAAGATCAATGATCAAGATGTAGAGATGATTGTAAACAACACTTATGATGAGTTAGGACAATTGGTAAGCAAAAAAGTGGGCGGCCTACCGAGCGCTGAGGTTACTCGAAGTGCGGGACTGCAAACAGTAGACTACTCCTACAACATCAGAGGATGGTTAAAAACAATCAATAATCCCAATAACCTAGGAGATGATCTGTTTGCCTTCGGGATAGCTTATAATAATGGGGCAAATCCGTTATATAATGGTAATATCTCACAAACCTCATGGAAAACGGCCAATGATAACTATCACCGTTGGTATAATTATGAGTATGATGCTTTAAATAGATTAACTACAGCCAATAGCCATAGTGGTAACTTTGATGTATCCAGCATTACCTATGATAAGATGGGCAATATTGAAAGCTTAAGCAGAAATGGTTTTGTAGGCGGAAATACTTTTAATGAGATGGATAACTTGTCGTACACCTACGATAGCGGTAACAAACTCCAAAAAGTAACAGATACGGGTAATGACAACTACGGCTTTAAAGATGGCACCAATACCAATAATGATTTTGAGTATGATGCTAATGGCAATATGATCATAGACCGTAACAAAGGGATCTCATCGATTACCTATAATCACTTAAACTTACCAGAAACAGTTTCGATTAGCAATAGCGAGGGTACAGGAACAATTGCTTATATTTACGACGCCACTGGAGCGAAACAAAAAAAGATCGTAACAGAGGGAAGTTCTATCACAACAGAGTATGCGGGTAATTATGTATACAAAAATGGAAATCTGGAGTTCTTTAACCAAGCCGAAGGTATTGTAGAAAAAGAAGCTGATGGGTATAAGTATGTGTATCAGTTTAAGGATCATCTTGATAATATTAGGTTATCCTACAAGGATGCTAACAAAGATGGTAGCATTACCCAAAATGAGATTGTACAAGAAAAGAACTATTATCCATTTGGGTTAAGGCATAAGGGTTATAATGAAGTACTTAGAGGTAGAAATCATAGTTATGGATTTATAGGAAAAGAAGAGCAAGATGAATATAGTTTAGCTTGGATGGATTTTGGTGCAAGGAACTATGAAGCTTCATTGGGAAGGTGGATGAATATTGACAATATGTCTGAAAAATTCTATGATTGGACTCCTTATAAATATAGCTTAAACAACCCAATACTATTTATGGATCCTGATGGGAATTGTGAAACATGCTGGAAAGCAATAAAAAAGTATTACGGAGGAGTTTGGAACGGTTTTAAAAACACATATGTGACTGCAGGCAGTGCAATTAAAAAGGCAGTGGTGGATCCTGTTGGTGTTGCTAAAACAGCTGTAACAAATCATATAGAAAGAGTAAAGAATCCAATTAAATTATTCAAAGATGCAAAAGATGCGGTTTCCACTTTCAATCCTCAAGCAGCTATACTAGATGATATCGTAACTGGTGTAACTTCAGATGATCCAATTGCTGCAGTTTCAAACCAGCAAGGTGCAAGGTTTGCTAATTCAACAATGGAATTAGCTGGCGAAGGAGTTGGAGTCGTTTTTAGTAGAATTGCTAGGTTAATGAAAGGAGCTAAAAATGTTGTCACTCCAAAAATTAACTTCTCAAACACAATGGGATCAAGAGTTTGGGCATATGTTAATAACAAGGCTGTTGGTTTCTTTGATCAAGGCATAAATGGAAGTGTGTCAATAGAATTAAATATTCCAAGCGAATTAAAGGGATTGGGAATTGGTAGTGATATTTTTGCGGAAGCTGTAAAAGGTATGAATGAGTTTAAAGCTCTTTGGGTAAAGTCTGATATTTATCAAACCGGGATTTCTGATAATTTAGTTCAATATCAAAAAGGGATTGAAAATGGACTTAGTAAAACTGATGCAGCCTGGAACACTTGGTCGGGTCAACAGGCGGCAAAAAACGGGTTTACAAAAGCAATAGTTAAAGAAGTGGAAAATGGGGTAAATGTATCGTTTTCTAGATAAAAATATTTGAACATGAAAATAATAATAAATAATGCCTTCAATAGCGATGTAAATAATGATTTGTATTTTATTTCTTGTATTGTTGAAGAAGGAGAACTAAACGAAAGAGACCTATTAACCTATAAAAATATACCGATAGGAGAAGTCAAAGAGATTGAGTCCAAAAATGAGAACACGGTTGTTGTTTTAATAAATCTTTTTTCTAATGTTAAAGAATTGAAGATTTCTAGTTTGTATGGAGAAGAATTAAAAGTAATAAAACCCCAATAAACCAGGTTTACAAATGGTTCTATGGGGTAAAGGGTAGCATGTTTACCCTAGATAACATAGAGTATTTAATTATATTCCCCAATGGTGCTCGTCTGAGACGTATGTCGCCAATCCTTTAACTACAAATAAATCAAAACAGTCATAGTTTATTAGCTGTTTTGTGTTTTGGAGGAGTGTGTTGGTTTCATTTTCTGACACCGGCTTGTTATATTTTAGAGTAATTTAACTAGTTATTTGAAGAATACTGCTTGTAAATCAGCAGTAACAGAGATATCACTGAATTTATAACTAAATAAATGAAAACAATTATTGAATTAAAACAGGCTAATGAATATCTCAAAAAATATGAGGGAGCCAACGTTAAAATTGAATGTTATACTCATAGTTTAAAGAGAATAATGTTGAAATTATCATTTAATGACCAGCCTGAAGTCATATATCTAACAGGTGTGTCATGTGATAGATTTCATGGACATTTTGAGTTTACAAATGCTTATTTAGAGATACAATTAATTGAAAGTGAACAGAAATTGACAAGAATTATTGATAAAAACTCGGATTTTGAGCTTATTACTTCAGGAGGATATAGCATAGCTGTTGGTTCGGAAGAAGAATTCGGAATTCCCTTTGAAGATTTTTTTAGAACATAGCATGCTTAATGGCTTGGATTTGCAATCCAACAGCTAGTTTGTAAATAGTGATTGGTAGGATACAAAACAACAAGCCAGTTTCATTTTTTGAAACTGGCTTGTCGTAATTTTAGCCGATTGACTTGACCTTAGACATCAAACTGTAAAATAAAAGAGAGATTAACTAAAAACTGTAAATATGAGCAAATAACTACTTAAAGAAGGGAAAACAAACTTAAAACCAAATTGTCTATGGAGCATATGCATGTATTTCACCGGATATTTCATGAGGATCTACATCCATTGACCAACCAAAAAAGTAGGGAATACTATGTTAACTATTTTAAATCAAAAAGTAAAGATGAATATATCAATCCACATTTAAGACAGAAAAGCCTGGGAAACTTTGATGATCAAGAGTTGAGGTTTTTTTACTACGAGGACCTTTTAAAGAATTCACTAATGAATTTTAAACGACACTTAACAGGAAAGCTGTTTTTATTTTTAGAACAGAACAAGAGTATCGAAAACCTGGTAAAGAGCTATCAAATGTTTGTGTTGGGCTATATGAACATTATAGATCAAGATTACTTATTTGGAGACGATAAACAATCGATATTTCAAATCTCTGAGGTACGATCAAATACTGATATTTTTAAGATGATATACCGAACCTTGGATGCTATATTATTGTACATCGAACAGGTATTCCCAAGATATCTGGATCAATCTTTATCTATTCCTTACCAACAACGATTATGGTTTGTAAATAGATATCAAGAAACAATATCTGGATTACTAAGAGAACTAAATAAGCTAAAGGCTCCCGAGATTATAGTGAAGGAAATTTCCAAAGTGTTATCTCAAATATGTAGTAACACTTTGCCTAATTTGACCTATGAATCCAGAGACTATTATAAGATATTGATCAAAGTACTGGATCATTTGTTTACAAAAGAGAATCAACCTACACTAGATAAATTATATTCGGTTTTGATTAGCTTGGATTATAATACTTTTAAAGTGTTTTTCTTTATGACAAAGCAGGTTAAGGATAGTATAAAGGACTATTATACCAATGAAGAAAAACTTCAGATCTATCAGCAATATCTAAAAAAAGTAAAGACTACAGCGGTTACAGTCTCCTTTCGTTTGAATCCAGAACTTCCTTCATTGAAGGAGAAATTAATAGAATGGGTTAGCGAAGAAATACTGTTCTATAAGCAACTAATAATCTTAGAAAATGATATTGAAAAAGAAAATTCTTTCAAACGGAAGTTATTAAAAATGTCTGTTCCGGAAATGTCATTGTTGACAAAGCTTTTATATGAATGTAAGTTAATAGATGGACCTAAGACAGAAGTGTTTACTTTTCTTTCATCAGTGTTTAGAACTCAAAAATCAAGCTTGATTTCTACCGAGAGTCTTAGTAACAACTATTACTCGGTGAGTGAGAGCTCTAAGAAATCTGTAAGGAGTAAATTAAGTGGAATGTTATTGCAATTAGATCAGATGAAAGGAGATTTGTAATCATTGTTCTTTAAAAAGGTGTAGTCCATTATGATCATTCAAATAGTCTAACAAACTTTGTAGCATTCGATATGAAAACCCTTTCATGTTTACTAATTCTGAGCCTTTGATTTGTAAAAGTTCATCAAGAGTTTGAATATGGTGCATTTTTGCGAATTGTTTGATTTCTTTTGATAATTCTGATTTAAGTATAGACTTTTCTAATATAGAAGAATGCATTAAAAAAATAAGTTAAATATGTGTTTGTGCTTTGCAGCAAGATACTAATATTTCCCTCAAAAATATAATTTTTTTAATTTTTAAACCATTGAAATACAATATGTTGGTTTAAATGCTTAGGGGTTGTAAACCCCTTTACCACTGTTTTTGTATTATCAAAATGCTTCTCTTTGTTCTCATAAGTTTTAATCAAGGGACTATGTCAACAGATCAACAAATAAAATGGTATAAATTGGAAAGAAATGAACTACCATTTGGTGATTGGATTCTAGTCAATACTAACTATCAATACCCATCCATTTTGATCTCTCGAGACAAATTCCTTGAACAGTTAGAAATACATGTAAACAATTAATTTTATGGAAATTATCGTATTTGAATCGGAAGCCTATCATCATTTACAACGAGAGATGTTACAAATGGTAAGAACCACTATCCGAGAGGCCAAAGAAGAAGCTCTAGCAAATATGGACCCTGCAAATGATTGGCTTTCCACAGAAGAAGCCAAGAAATTATTAGGAGTGAAAAGCAAAACTAAAATGCAGGAACTAAGAGATTTTGATGAGATTCGATATTCTAAAGCAGGAAAGGTAATCCGATATTCCAAGAAGAGTATTTTAGAGTATCTCGAGAGAAATATACCCATGTAAACCGATGTAAACATTATCTTTTATGTTGACCCTAGAAGAACAATTGGTATTTTTAAAGCAAGAGCGGCAAGATATGATCCAAACCCTAGAAAATTTAAGGAGTCAGTTTGGAGAACGTAACAGCGAAATCTTCAATGAAAAAATAAGTCATACGATCTTTTGTTATGATTCTGTGTTAACTTCCTTGAAAGAATTACAACACCTTAAAAACAGATCTCATGGCTGATAAGGAAGCGCTAGGATATATTGATTTCTCTAAAGTTTTTAAAAACACGAAGGCATTTATTGATATCCATAATGAGAAGCATTTTGATTTAAAAGTAAAACTAAATGCAAGCCATAGAGCTACTGCAGAACTAATTATTAGAATGTATGTTAAACAGCTAAATCAAGCTATTAGTTTAGGAGATTCTTTTAAGAAGGGGCTTCCAGGGTTTAGAACCTATAACTCTAGCCTTGCCAGTTGTAAAGGATGTACAGTGAAAACGATCTTAAATCATAAGAGAAGATTGAAGCAAGCAGGGTTTATAAGTTATGAACAAAACAGAGGTAAATCAGGTATCGAATTATGGGTTAATATGGATGTTTTTGGTCAAAGAGTGAAAAATTTACACCCATTAGTTCATGTACAACAAGAACAAGTAAATAATAATAGGGGTGTTGATAAGTTGATAACTTCAAAAAAAGGAGTTCACCTATCGGTTCATAAAATAGATGATAACTGCGTTACAGGAACTGAACAAGAACAAGACATGAACACGGAGGAAAGCCGGATTTTTGATTCGAAAAAACAAATCAAGGATTTGGAAAAAGAATCAGATTCGGCTTTTTCTTTACAATTGGTTCGGGACTTCTGGAGATATGCCAGAGTGGTTTTGTATACTCACAAATTGTATAGTGAACCAGAGGAGACAGAGATTCTTAATTACATTTGGGCTTCGGTATATCTAAAATTTAAGATAGAAGGAAGCAAAGAAGATTGGAAGGAGTATCAGGATATTCTCTACAAACGTATTGATATGGTATCGAGATGGCTTGAACGAGATTCAAATCGATGGATCCCGCCAGCACATGTATACTTTCATCCAGAAAACCATAAGAACAGTTTTAAAGAAACTTACAAATGGTTTGCAAAACAAGAGGTTGTAAAACAAGAGATCAGAAATCAATTATTGATTCAGCAAACAGAACAAGAATGGAAAGATCACGATAAAGGAGTAGGTAAACACAAAAGCAAAACTCGCTTTGAGCTTTTTTGTTTACACCATAAAAGGTTGTCGGCTTATAATGATGAAGCCTTAATCAAGGTATATAAAGAAAGTTTACAAAGAAATCTTATCAAGCTGTTTACATGATGATTTTAAAAGATTTACCTTTTAGGTCCCTTACCAAGTGCATTGTATATTTTAAGGATGGAAACTCACGAACTTTTTATTCTTACGATAAGAGTCATAGAAACTCAAAACCCAACAAAGCTTTAGGGATGAGAAGGCTGGAGAGAATGCTGATGAGACATTTTAAGGATCGATGGGAAACTGCGATTATTTATGAGAATTTTACTAAAGGAAGAGAACTGGCTAAGTATAAAAATGGAGTAAGAGTATATTAATACATAAAAAAGGAATATGAATTTATATGAGCTATTAGAAAAAGTAGATTCAAAGGAGTCTTTCTTTAGGTTTATTAAGGCATTAAAAGAAGACAAAATGGATGAAGATGAAAAAGAAAAAACAAAACCTTCATCTCCATACGGTCCTGGTGCAAACGGTTGGGAGAATGGAACAATTGCTTCCTTTTTAGATGCTATGGAAAGTTATGGAAAAGATAGCGAGTCAATAGGTGAAAAAGCGAGTTGGAAGAACTTTGCTCTGCTACTATATGCAGGGAAGTTCTATGAATAAATAACTACAGATTTGATGTCAGACTATATGGTAATATACAATAACATGTAGAGTTTCAAAAAAT